>CAMEJD010000026.1 GCA_945919375.1 uncultured Clostridia bacterium | reverse complement strand
TCTTTATGTATTAACAAATAAACATTTAGACTAAGAGTATAACAATTTTGTCAAATGCCTCGCTAATTGCAGAACAAATTGTTGTTATAGTATCAGTATCTCCACCAAAAGATACTGCGTTTCTAATTGCATCTTTCATGCATTTATCTCCCATACATAAAATATAGCACACTTATTCAAAATCTGTATTGATTTTCCAAAAATATTTTAAAAAAGCCCACAAATTATTGTGAGCTTAAAATAAAAATTATAAAATATAGTGAATTCTTGCTATCATTTACAAAAATCTCCAAATTTATTTCTTTTCTGGATTAAGTAATGAGTTTGAGTATATTCTATCTTTTGAGTGGGTACAACAAACCCTGCAACACCTTTAATGCAGAAATAGAAAAATCGCACTCCAACATTACTGTTAGAATGCGACTCCCACTGGCGGAAGGCAAGAATTTTTATACGAAACATTATCATTTTTTATAGCAGTATCTAACTGCTTATTTATTTCATATTCTATTTATTCAACTTCTTTTAACATTGTATCACGAGTTTTTATTGGTGTCGAATCAGTAAAATTGTAAGTTATAATGATTTAGTCATTATACAATATTATTCTCTCAAATAAAAGTTTTTATTATGTTTTTTTCTTATTTTTTAATTATCTAAAAAAACACTAAAAAAATCATCAGTCGGGCTGATGATTTTTTGTTTCGCTTATTTTTCGGCAAAAGTTGATTGAGTATTTCAAAAATATTGCCTCTTAAGTTTTTTATTTTGCAAGACCAATTGTAAATGTTCCTGCGCCAGCAGTTTCAACATCAACAACAATCAAAAAGGTTGCAGTATCGTTTGTTATCATATTTGACGCATATTGTGCTGACCACGCAAAGATATTTGTTTCGTTGTTGTCATCTGATGGTACTGCACCTGATTCGTTATATACAAACATAGATGATAGGGAAGTTGCGCCAGTTGCAGAAGTAAATGTAATTGATTGGAATGCTTTAGTTGTTGACGAATCTTTCATAGCAATATAGTATCTTCCTGGTGCAGTGAAGTTATAACTAAAACTCATTTCATCATTAGTTTCTGTTTCACGCAATTCAATAAGGTTACAACCTGAGTTGTCTTCAAAAAGGTCAACATCAATGTCAAATCGTCGTGTCATAACTTTTATATCATTGCTAACCTGATTATTTGTATAATATTCATCTTTTAGTGTATATGAAAACTTCCAGCCATTATTATTGACATTAGTGCAATTATAAACGTAATTTTCGTTAGAAATCACTGGGTAAACAAATATTTGTTCTTTGTGGTCACAATTGTTGCATTTTAATAACATTTTGCCTTCGGTTTCCTCTGTTGGTGCAATAATTGTGCAGGTAGAAGAATTGTATGTATATGTGTATTCGTGTTGTGCCAATTCAAGTTCTCTTGTTCCTTTGTGTCCACAAACAGAGCAAGCGCTTTCTTCCGTTCCTTTTTCAGTGCAGGTTGAAGCTTTAGTTTCTGTCCATTCTCCCCAAGTGTGTTTTGCCTTGTCAAGTTGTTCTTTGCAATTTTCTTCTTCGCAAGCATGCCAGTGATATGTTGCGTCACTTTGCCATTTTTCTGTTGCTTTGTGACTATGTCCACAAGCCGAAAGCATAAACATTGCTGGAATCATCAGGCAAATTGTCAACATAAATGTTAGTATTGATTTTTTCTTTGTCATAATTTTCTCCTTTTTTCTTTTTTATTATCCAAAATAGAAATTACTTTGGTTTTCAAAATAATTTTATCATATATTTTAAAGTTTTGTTATAAAAAATCAGTCCTATTTAGTCCCTTTTTTGCATAAATTCAGTCCTAAAATGTCCTATAAACCACATTTTTTTGTTATTCAATAAAAAATCCAACGACATAACGCCATTTTCCATCAATTCTCTGACGATTTCTGGAGTGTCGCTCGAGGTTTCCACCGCCCCAAATTGACCAGCTGCTCGAGTGTCCATACCAGTTTTAATAAGTTTTTTGTTTGCATCATAAATCTTGGCTTGTGCGTGGGTTGTATCTGTTTGTTGCAAATCGCCGCCGACTTTATTCATATTTATCCAGTAGTAGCCGTTTCCGAAACCACAATTCTTCACTTCATAGCGGAAGTAATAGGTGCCCGCCTCGGTTACTGTAAACTTAGTGTAAGTTTGTGTGTCTTCTTTTTCCACATAGTTTAAGTCGACATAGTTATAAGCGACTGCTTCTGTTTTTGTTCTTTTGCAAACGGAGCAGGTGTAGGTTTTTTCACCATCTTCTAGAAAGGTTGCCTCTTTTGTAATAACGCCTGCGTCCCAAGTGTGCTCTGCTTTGTCAAGTTGTTCTTGGCATTTTTCATCTTCGCAAACATGCCAGTGATATGTGGCATCACTTGACCATTCTGTTACTGCTGTGTGTTTATGTCCACAAGCGGTCATCATAAACATTGCTGGAACAATTAAGCAAAGGGCTAAAACAAAAGCCCAAATAGATTTTTTCTTTGTCATTTTTTATTCTCCTTTTATTTATTTTGTGAAA
>CAMEJD010000025.1 GCA_945919375.1 uncultured Clostridia bacterium | reverse complement strand
TCGTTTTCTAAAATCGTTGCCCATTTTTTGCCACTTTTTGAAAAATTTCTTTAAAATTTTTTTGTCAAAATCTAAATTCACCTCTAGTTTAAGAATAAAAATTTAAAATAAAAGACGGGAGTTTAATCTCTCGTCTTTGTTTTTACTCATTCATTATGTATTGAGCTTGTTTAATAACATCATCAATAGCTTCTTGTTGATATTCAGGTGGATAGTTGTATTTTCTCAAACATTCTTTGATTTTTATTCTCATTTTAGCGCGCGTTGCTTGTTTCAAATACCAGTCTGTCATAGAAGCATATTCTTCAACAACATCTTTAAGCTCTCTTGCTATAAGTTTTAATGTTTCATCTGACAATAATTCTTGAGCAGATTTATCTCTCACTAAGGCATCATAGAACGCTCTTTCACGACCACTAATACCTAACTTATTAGCATTTTTCTCATCATTTACAAGTTCACCAGCAAAATCTACCAACTGAACAATAGTTGTATCTGCAACAAAATTTTCAGTTCTATCATTGTATTGTTCCAATATTCTTCTTAATTTTTTGCTATATTCTTGTGATTTGAAAAAGTTGTTTTTTCTACTTTCAGCAATAGCTCTTTCCAATAACTTTTTAACAATCTCAACAAACACAAGAGGTGGATTTTTCTGTCTTAATTCCTCAATTTTCTCTTTGCTCAACAATTCTATTACATTTATTGAATCGTCATGTTTTGTTAAAACTTTAACTTCATCACCTTTAATTGCGTCTGCAAGCAAGTTTTTAACATACTCATTCATTTCTCCAATAGAAACAGTTCCAACTCTTGATATTAATTTCATTAAATAACTTCTAATTGCCAAGTAGTAATAAACATCTTTCTTTTCTTCATCAGTAAGGATACCACCACAGACAACAAATGCTTGTTTTATTGAAATTGAAAGGTCCTGAATAAATGAATCTTCTCTCTTTTTATCTTCAAGAATAAATTGTGCACCTACTTGAATTGCCTTAAATCTAGTCAGTGAATTACTTGCAAAAAATTGAGATTTGTCAATTTTATAAAACCATTCATTTAAAATACTTAATTTTTCTTTCAAGATATTGTAGATTTCTTTTTTAACATCTTGACAATTTTCTTGTCTATCTCTATCTGTGTAGTCAGTTAAAGCCTCATCTAATGCTTTACCAAGTCCTATGTAATCAACAATTAATCCATAAGGTTTGCCGGGATAAATTCTATTTACTCTTGCTATTGCTTGCATTAAGTTATGTTGTTTCAATTTCTTTATGAAATACATAACATCAAGGTCTGGCACATCAAAACCAGTTAACCACATATCAACAACAATCGAAATCTTGTATTTAGAAGTATCTTTCTTAAATTCTTCACCTAATTCTTTGCGATATTTACTATCACCGAACAAAATTCTATCTTCTTCAGAGTCCTTGTTTGATTCCGTAACAACTAGAATGGTGGATTTTTTATATGAAGGTTCAAGTTCAATTATTCTTCTATAAAGTTTTGCTGCTGCAACTCTTGTTTGACAAACAATCATTGCTTTGCCATTTAAGAAGTCTTTTCTTTGTTTATAATGACTTAAAATATCCTTTGCAAGCAAATCTATCAAATCATCATCTTCAAGAATTTGCTTCATTTTAGACATTTCAGTTTTGGATTTTTCAATGGCTTCTTTACTTGCTTGACCACTTTTTTCTAAATCGTTGTAGTATGCATCAATTTCTTTTACTACTTCTTCATCTGCCCAAACCTTGGCTAGACGCGACTCATAATAAAGCTTAACAGTTGAACCATCAATAACAGATTGTGTCATATCATAAGTGTCGATAATATCACCAAAAATGTCTGTTGTTTGTTTTTCTTTTGTATTTACTGGTGTCCCAGTGAAACCAATGAAAGTAGCATTAGGCAAAGCGTCTCTTATGTATTTTTCAACACCATACTTAAACACAGCTTCCATTTCTTGTGTTTCTTTGTCTTTGATATAATGCACTTGCTCATACAAACCATAATGACTTCTATGTGCTTCATCTGTCATTACAACAATATTGCTTCGTTTATTTTCAGGCAAGTTCTCTTTATCAAATTTTCCTATTGTGGAGAATATAATGCCGCCTTGTTCAATATCTCCAAGTTTTCCAACCAAGTCTTTACGGCTTTCTGCAAGCATAGGTTCACATTTAAGGTAATCTCTGGCACTGAAAAATGTTTTATATAATTGATCATCAAGGTCAATTCTGTCAGTTAAAACAACAATGGTAGGAACATTTAAGCGCCTATCTTGCAATAATCTATGAGCAAGCATAACCATAGAAAATGACTTACCACTACCTTGTGTATGCCAAATCAATCCAGCTTTTCCATCACCATTTGGTTTTAGTGCTCTTAAAACACCGTTTAATGCCTTATTAACACCAAAATATTGATGATATTGAGCCATAATTTTTATTGGTTGGTCATTTTTGTCTTGTATAAAGAAAATGTTGTTTTTAATAACATCTAGTATTCTGTCTTTTCTAAATAAGCCATTGATATTTATGTCTAGTTTATCAACACAAGTGTCATCATAGCCTTTTTCACCATCAACACTTTTCCATTCGTTGTAGCGATCTATTTTTGATGTAAGAGTACCAACTTTTGTTGTTACGCCATCACTAATAACTAAAAATGAGTTGTAATTAAATAATGTTGGAATATCATATCTGTAACCAGAATTTTTGCTGTTCCCGCCTAATTGATCAAACGCTTTTTCCAAAGTTGCTTCAGTCTCATCTTCATCAAATGACTTTAATTCCATTACAACAAGTGGCAAACCGTTTATATAAACAATAACATCTGGTATTCTAGTACTTCTGCCTTCGTTGAATTTAACTTGGTGGCATACTTGGAATGTGTTATTTTCAGGATTGTCAAAGTCAATAAGTTTAATTAAAGGGTTTACCTTGTAATCTTTTGATTCAATAGTAATACCATCAATTAAATATTTATGGAACTTCATATTTCTTTCGAATAATGATGGGTTATCAATCCTTTTAATCGTGTTTATTGCTTGAGTTATAATTTTCTCATCTGTTGTTTTATTGATATTAGAAATGGCTTCATACAACAAATCTTCGTTGATAAACTTATCAAGAGTTCTATCTTGAATCCAAGAGTAATCTTCTTCAATAAATTCATAATCTAAATTTTGTAATAAAGTAATAATACTTTCTTCAACCAAACTTTCGTATTTCATATAGTCACCTTTGTTTTATACTTATACGAGATACATTATAACACATAATTTCGTATTATGTGTTGTTTTCTATAAATTTTTTACAATAAAATACCAATTTTTAACATTTTCATA
>CAMEJD010000024.1 GCA_945919375.1 uncultured Clostridia bacterium | reverse complement strand
AGTATTTAATATTTATGAATAAAAAGATTAAGCATTGCTTAATCTTTTTTTTATGCCTTTGTATACATTACATTGTCATTTCAACCATGACCCCATAGAACTTCTTGGAGAAATCTATTTATTTTTAGTTAATGCGGTTATTGGCGAAATGACGACATATGTCCTGTATTTTATTTGTTAAATTTTTAATTTTGTTATATGATACTATCATAGAGGAAAAAATGAAGAACAAATTTTTGAATTGGTTTAATATCATAATGTCAACACTTGTTATTGTTGGAGATCTTTTATATATGTTGGTATTTCGTGGGAATCTTATTGTAAAAGGTATAACAAGTCTTTTATTTTTTGTTTGTGGGCTAGTTAATTTATGTTTGATGTTCAGAAATCAAAGCGAAAAGATAAAAAAATATAGTTTATTTTTGACGATTGGCCTATTTTTTGCAATGCTTGGAGATATAATTCTTGGTGTTGAATTTACGGTTGGTGCAGGTTTATTTGCACTTGGACATATATTTTTCTTTATTGCGTTTTTATTTTTAAATAAATTTAGTATTTGGGATATAATAATATCACTAGTAATAATTGGAATTTCTTTATGCGTAATTTTGCTTTCAAATGGTCTTACTTTTGGAAAGATGTTGCCACTTGTAATTGTTTATGCGGTTATAATATCTAATATGTTAGGGAAATCGCTTTCAAACTTATTGCAAAACAGAAATTATAGTTCAAAGCAATTATTGTACATTTTTGTGGGAACACTTATGTTTTTCTTATCAGACCTTATGCTTATGTTTAATGTTTTTGGAACAGGAGCAAGGGTATTTGATATTTTATGTTTGGCGTTATATTATCCTGCAGAAATAGTGCTTGCAACATCAATTTACTTTATGTCTTACGTAAAAGTATATAATGTTCCAAAGATGAGTCTGGTTCGCAAAATTTGGTGCAGAATGTATCAAATTATATTTAGGATATTATTACCAATTTTGCCATACAGACAACCAAAATTATTTAATAGTTACATTGATATGGCAAACAAAATTAAAGAGCAAAAAATAAACAAGGTAATAATTGTAACCGATGAAAGTTTGGTTAAGTTTGGGTTATTAAACGATATGACAACGGCATTGACCGACAATGGTATAGACTTTTCAATTTTTGACAAAGTAACACCAAATCCAACAATTGAACTCGTTGAAAATGCAAGAAAGTTTTATTTGGAAAATTCGTGCCAAGGAATAATTGCTTTTGGTGGTGGTTCGGTTATGGATTGTGCAAAAGTTATGGGGGCAAGAATTGTAAAACCAAAGCAAAGCATTGAAAAGATGAAAGGTCTTTTAAAAATTCATAAAAAATTACCATTTTTGATTGCAATTCCAACAACTGCTGGAACGGGGAGTGAAACAACATTGGCGGCAGTTATTACTGATGAAAAAACACATTACAAGTACCCAATCAATGATTTTTGTCTTATTCCACACTTTACTGTGCTTGATGTTCATGCGACCCTTGGACTCCCAAAAGGACTTACTTCAACAACGGGAATGGATGCATTAACTCATGCAGTGGAAAGTTATATCGGACATTCCACAACAGCATACACAAGAAAAATGTCTATTGGTGCAGTAAAATTGATTTTTGACAATTTATATTTATGCTATCAAAATGGTCAAGACTTTGAAGCAAGAAAAAATATGTTAAAGGCATCATTTATGGCGGGCAATGCATTTACAAGGTCGTATGTGGGCTATGTTCATGCAATTGCACATTCGCTTGGTGGAAAGTATAATGTTGCTCATGGACTTGCAAATGCCATAATTTTGCCAAAAATGTTGGGAATTTATGGCAAGAGTTGTGAAAAAAAACTGGCAAAACTTGCAAGATATGTTGGTATTGCAAACAAGTATGATACAAACGAGTTCGCTTGTGAAAAATTTATTCATTTTATTGAGGAAATGAATATGTCAATGAATATTCCAGAAAACATTGAAGCAATAAAAGAAGAAGATATATTTGATTTGTCCCAAAAGGCAGACAGTGAAGCAAATCCATTATATCCTGTTCCAAAACTTATGAGTAGGGAAGAACTTGCCGAAGTCTATAAAATTTTAAAAGGTTAACAAAAAAACAATAGAGAAATTTTCTCTATTGTTTTTTTTTATTGATGTGTTGTTTCAATGCTGTTTGTATTGTCTTTCTCTGCTTGTTTTTGTTTTGCCTGTTTTTCTTTTTGTGCATCTATTGCTGTTTGTAAAGTTTGGAATACATTTTTGTTAAGTTTTGGTGTTTCTATCTTTGAATTATTAACTTCACTTTCAAAAGTTGACTTGATTTCTATATTATTCAAGAAACTTGAGTCCATTGTCCTTTGATAGTACCCCAAATTCTTTTGATTTTGATAATATTCTTGGTTGTTGACTTTATCTCTTATGCTTGCATAATAATCTTCGCAATTTTTAATTTCATCTTTTATGATATTGATTTGTGATTCATCAACTTGAATATTATTTTCCTTAATATTTTTTAACAAGTTTTTACGATTATTGATTTTTGTTTGAATATTGTTTAGATATTGTGTTTTATCATTACCAAAATTATCATTTTGAACTTTTATACTATCTTTTAATCTTTTTTCTTTTAAGAAATCTTCGGTAGGTTGAGAAGTGTAAGGACTGTTTTTGTATTGTCTTGAAGCTTTGTTGAATTTTCTTTGTTTTTTCTTTGCTAATTTAAGTGCTTTTGTTTCTTCTGGTGTCAAGTCCTTATCTTTTCTTCTATTGAGTAAGTTAATCTCTTCATCAGTAAGTTGGTTCTTGCTTAAAATGTTTTCAAGTCTTGCAACTTTTGACATTCCTTTTTCTCTTCTTGTCATTGGATGTCTTCTTGGTCTAAATTCATTGTATTCAATTGACTGCATAACAAGTGATGCTTCAAATAACATAAGTGCAACAAACATTAAAACTGGACTTACAAGGAAGAATGCACCAGTTGCACAAAGTAGGGCAAGGAATCCTACCAATTTTTTATTTACATTAAGAGTTTTCTTTTTTGGTGGTGCATCATCTTTCTTGACATCATCTTTTTTTGCATCGTCTTTTTTGGTTTCTTCTTTCTTTTCGCTTTCGGCAGGTTTTGAAGAGTTGTCTTTTGATTCTTGTTCGTTGTTTTCTTTTTTTTCTGTTGGAGCAGGTGTGGTTTCTGCAATTTTATTTGCTTTTTCTGGGGTATCTTGTGCTGTTTGAATTTTGTTTGTTTGTCCCTCTGTTGTCTGTTCTTTGTTTGTGATACCATTTACAATTTTGTCTGCATTATCTCTATCTGCCAAAACCTTTTCACGAACTTCAAGCGGATATTTCTTTTCTTCGGCTGGTTTTGTCTGTTCTTTGTTTGTGATACCATTTACAATTTTGTCTGCATTATCTCTATCTGCCAAAACCTTTTCACGAACTTCAAGTGGATATTTCTTTTCTTCGGCTGGCTTTGTCTGTTCTTTGTTTGTGATACCATTTATAACTTTGTCCGCATTATTTCTATCTGCCAAAACTTTTTCACGAACTTCAAGCGGATATTTCTTTTCTTCGGCTGGTTTTATCTGTTCTTTATTTGTGATACTATTTACAACTTTGTCTGCATTATCTCTATCGGC
>CAMEJD010000023.1 GCA_945919375.1 uncultured Clostridia bacterium | reverse complement strand
AAAACATAGTAAAAAGGTAGATTTTAGTTTGCTAAAGTGCTAAAACCTACCTTTGCCTAGTATTTTAATGTGGTAAAGTGGTGAAGAAAAAATATTTTAAATAAATTTAAATAAAACTATTGACAATTAAATAATTATGTAGTATAATAATATCAAGATAGAAATAGAGCTATCAATTAATAAAAGAAAGGTTGTTTATAATGTTATCAAAAAAGGAAATCAATAGACAAAAAAGAAAGCTGTGGGTTTTGCTTATGGGGTCCAACACTGAAGTGCGTTATTGTGTAAAAACATACGGTTCAGCATTTGTATATGATGTTACAGACGGTAACAAGACACAGCTTGTAACAGTAGGTTTACCGTCACAGATTAATGACAACACTTTAACACAATTAGGGTTTAACGCTCAGAACACCACAGTTAAATTTTTTATGATTGTTACAAGCAATCACGATATTAAATACTGGAATGAAAGGAGATAACACAATGGCTAAATTTAATACAATAACTGATATAGAGGTTTTAAAACTTGCTTGTGATAAGTTGTTAGATAACATTGAAGAATACGAACTTAGAAACGAGAGGTACGAGTTAGCATTAGGCGAAACATCAAAACGCTATGACAGGATTTTGGCAATACTTAATAAACAGTATTCAGAACTACACGATTATATAACAAAAGGCGGTGAGAATTAATGCGTAAAACAATTACAATAACGATAGACAAAGACTTATTAGAGTCTTTAAAAGACTATTGTAAAGCAAATGGTTATAAACTTAGTAATTTTATAGAAATTGCCATAAAAGAAAAATTAAAATCTAATAAATAACTTTAACACCCATCTATTTTAGGTGGGTGTCTTTTTTGTCAATTTTCATAAAAAAATTGTATAATTTTGTGCAACTTTTTTATTGCAATTTTCTGACTATTACTGTATAATAATAAAGAAAGGTGACGATATATGAACAATAAACACCCTGTCAAGATTTATCTAACAGACGAAAATATACAACAAATTGAATATATGGACTACTTGAGGAAGAAGTCCGAAAACAATAAATACAATTACCGCCGAGATTTTGACGAAATTGTAAACAAGGTTATATCTGATAACTTAACAGACAAACAGCGAATAATTCTTGAAAATCACATTAACGGCTTAAAAAATAAAGAAATTGCAAGTAAATTGCAAATATCTGAAAGTACGGTTTGTAGACATTTGCAATCAGCTAAAGGGAAAATATATGCGATTGCACAATACTTTTATAGGTGATACACAATGCGTAATTCGAAAACAATACATAAATTTAAAGACAATAATTATATTATTGACTGGTATATATCAGTTAGCACAAACGAGTATTCAAAGAAATATCTAAAATGGGCGAAAGAGTATTCCAAAGAGATAGAACAAATAGAAAAAACTATTGATTATTTGAAAGATACAGACCGTTGCAGATACAACAGCAAAAGACACGAATATTATAGAATTATGGCTGACTTGCTTGAAATACAAGAACTATTAATTGATAGGGCATTTCAGATTGAAAGCAAATTTCCCTAAATGCATTTAGTTTATATAATTTGTTTAGCGGTTGCAAATTAAAATAAAACCGCCGCCACAGAATTATAATAATTCTGATATGTTCAAGCGGATTTGTTAGCTACTCAAATTCAAAAAAGTAGTGCAGACACACAATTCAAAATTTCAAAAAGAAAGGACAAACAATTATGGCAAAGAAATTCACATCAACACACGAACTCACAGCAGTTGAAAAAATTAAGTTAAAGAACATTGACGCATTTTCAATAGCAGAACTTACGAAGAACAGCGAAAGCGGATTTGCAATCGGCAATGTTAAATCAATTACTATTATTACCGATGATGAAAACAAAGACATTGCAGAAATTGTAATTTTTGAAACGGTAAACGCAGACGGCAACACCGAATACTATCTTGCAAGCTCGGGGGTTGTAATTGACACTATCTCAGACATTGTTGCAGATGTTGCAGAAGATGAAAGCATTTTGTCCGAATTTGTTTTTTATTTTTCATACGGGGTCAGCAAGACAGGCAATCGTTACCTTGCTGTAAAGGTAAAATAAAAATGAGGGATATTTGGTCTGCAATACAAATTTCTTTTTCCGCACTCGGTGCTTTTTTCGGCTGGTTCTTGGGCGGTGATGACGGATTTTTATATGCTTTAATTGCTTTTGTAATTATTGACTATATAACAGGACTGATAAACGCATTTATCCTGCATACAGTATCAAGTGAAATCGGATTTAAAGGAATTTGCAAAAAGGTTTTAATATTCACACTTGTAGGAATTGCAAATTTAATTGACTTGTTCATACTTCAAGAGGGTAGTGCATTAAGAACAGCAATTATATTTTTCTATCTTGCAAATGAGGGAATTTCAATCCTTGAAAATTCAGCAAAGATTGGTTTACCTATACCGCAGAAATTAAAAGATGTTCTTGCTCAGATTAACAAAAGGAGTGAAGAATAATGGCGAAAATTACAAATGAAGTCAGTCGGGGTTTGACCTCGGCTGACGGTTTTACACATTATTTTAATATGCTTTATGACAAAGTATCAAATATGTTTATATGGGATAATTTACCAAAAAGCATTGATATTAACTATTTGAATAGATGTTTATTTCTAAAAGGGCATTGTGCAATTTTTAAGAAAAACAACACTTTTTATGCAGCAAGCGGTAATTTCTCAGGGCAACCGAACGAATACTACCAACCTACTGAATATGTAATTGCTAACCCTGTTTTAGGTAGTTACAATTTGAAAATCGGTAAAGATTGTATTATTTTTTATAATTCAGCAAAAGACATACAATATAATGATTTTCCTATTATGACAGTGGCAAAAGGCGGTTTATATTCTCTTATCTACAGAACGGCTATTCTATTGTCTGACAATGAATGTTCAATCAATGTTGCTCAAAAAAATTCAAGATTTTTTGCTTTCGCAACAGCAGACACCGAGAACGCTTTTAAGAGCACATCAGAAGTATTCAAGAAAATATACAACGGCGAAGGCTTTTCTATTGCAAAAAGTGACATTGCAAGTACAATTTCTATTTCACCCCTTGCTACTGGTGGCGGCTCGGTTAGTCCGACATTGCAAACATTGATAGATATTCAGCAGTATTTTTTAGCACAGTTTTTCCACGCTATCGGCATAAATTCTAACTTCAATATGAAGAAAGAAAGACTTGTCAGTGATGAGATAGCAATTAATGATACTGCAACAGAAATCAACATTAAATCAATGTTAGAAATGAGGAAAAATAATGTGGTGGCTTTTAACTCCCTTTATGGTTTGTCTTGTGATGTTAGCTTGTCTGATGAATGGAAACAACAGACATTAGAAAGTGAGGTGAATAAACCTTGTGGGGATATGCAGGAATAGAACTTGAAACGCTCGGAGAATTTGCTGAAAAAAATAAAGATAATTTCAGTAATTTTTTTGATTATGCAACCGAAATTACATCACCTTTAAATATTACAACAAATGATTTATCCGATATGTTTTTAGAATTATACAAGTATCGTTATATGATTATTGATTGTAATAACAACCCCGATTATAACACCTATTACAAAAGGGCAAAAATTGTTTATAATCTCAATAAGAACAAGTATATTAAACTTGTAAATACTGAGATTGTTACATACAACCCCATTGAAAATTATTCAATGACGGAAAGCGAAACAGGAAACAGAACACCGAACTTAACAAGAACATCACAAGGCACAGCTAATCAAAATGACACAAACAGCGTTGTAAATTCAAGCACTAATTCATCAATAGACAGCAACACAAGTTTTGACAGTACCACATTTTATAATAATGCTAAAAATGAAATAACAGACAATTCAACAGTGACAGGAGAAAACACATCAACAAATACATCAAATGTCACTATTAATGAAACAGGCACAGAACAAACAGAAAGAGAAATGACAAGAAAAGGCAATATTGGAGTTACTACCACTCAACAAATGCTTGAACAAGAAAGAACCGTTGCGGATTTTTCAACCGTTAAAGTATTTTTTGAAGATGTAGCAAAACTGTTATTTTTCGATATATTAAATTTATAAAAGAAAGGATTTTGAAAAATGAAAGTTACACAGATTGCGGAAATTCTAAACACAGTCAACAAAGAGGTTATCGGTGAAACGGCTGTAGTTAATGAAGATTTAACTAACATCGTTGATGTAGGCAGAGAAGTCCTCGGTACTGTTGATATTGAAAACTACACAAAGTCATTAATTGACCGTATCGGCAGGGTAGTTTTTTGGGATAGGACATATAATTCAACTGCACCGAATATCCTTGTGGATAGTTGGGAATTCGGCTCAATTATGGAAAAAATCCGTTGTGAATTGCCTGATGTTGCAGAAAACCCCTCGTGGAAATTGACAAAGGGAACAAGCTACGACCCGTTTGTATTCAATCCTCCTACGGTAAAAGCTAAATTTTTCAACAGCAAGACAACATTTGAAATCCCTATATCTTTTGTTGAAGAACAGATAAAGTCTGCTTTCACATCAGCAAGCGAGATGTCGAGATTTTTTGCAATGATTGAAAACAGAGTTATTATGAAAATGACACTCTGTACCGACAATATGATTATGCGAACAATTAACAACCTTATTGCAGAGAAATTTGCCGCAAACAACAATGTTATCAATTTACTTGCAAACTACAACACAAAATTTTCAACAACTCTTACAGCAGATAAAGCGTTGAGCGACAAGGAATTTTTGCGTTATGCCTGCAAGGAAATAAACCTTTACAGCGACTATATGACAAGGGCGTCAATGCTTTTCAATGACAAGGGATATGTAGCATTTACACCGAAAGACAAACAGAAGATTGTTATGCTTTCTGAATTTGACAAGTCAGCCGCTTTTTATCTCTATTCTGACACTTTTCATAACAGTTTTGTTCAGCTTAACGGATATACAACAGTACCATATTGGCAGGGTAGCGGCAATGATGATAATTTTGCTTTTAATGAGATAAGCAAGATTGATGTTAAAACAGCAAGCGGTACAACCATCACAAAGACAGGCATTATCGGCACTATTTTTGATGAAAACGCTTGTGCTGTATGTAACGCAAACCCGCGAACAACAAGTCAGTACAACGCTAAAGGCGAATATATCAACTATTTTCACAAGTGGGATTGTTCGTATATTAACGATACAAATGAAAACTGTATTGTTTTTGTTGTTGCTGATGCATAAATGTTCCACGTGAAACATTAAACAAACACCCCACAGGACCATTGTTTTGTGGGGTGAATTGAAAAGAGGTTTAAAATGAATATCACTTTTTATTCGTTAACTGATAATAGAAAAAACGCTATTACAAAAACTTTTAATACAATAAAAACAATCAACGGCACAATGATTGAACAAATGACAATCTCAGATTTAGAATGTAAAATTATTTTAAAATTTACTTCCAATTATAGTTTTACAAATAAATCAACATTGTGCAATTATGCAAGTTTAGTTATCGGCCGGAGAATTTATTATTTTATCGAAAATATCACATATATGCCTGGTAACAGGATTTTATTACTGATGAAAGAAGATGTTTTGCAAACATATTCAGCAGAGATATTACAAATGAATTGTTTAATAACTCGGCAAGAGAATATCGGTATTAATTTCATAGTTGATAATTTTTTGCCGCTGAAAAATGAAAAGAAAATAAAAGTTATTGAGTTTGA
>CAMEJD010000022.1 GCA_945919375.1 uncultured Clostridia bacterium | reverse complement strand
TAATTGAAGAAATAAATGTTGGAAATGGAATTATCTTTAATGGTGATAAAATATAGCAAAGGAAAATAACTAATGAAAATTTTATTTTTTGATTTAGAATATGCGAGTTGTAAAAATGGTTGCAAGATTTGTGAATTTGGGTATGTTATAACTAATGAAAAGTTTGAAATAATAGAAAGGAATAATCTTATAATCAATCCATACATATCTAATGATGAATGGGATTGGTGGGCATTAAAACACATACTTACAAGAACTAAAAAGGAGTATGAAGAAAGACTTACTTTCAATAAATATTATCCTAAAATTAAGGAGATAATAGAAAGCTGTGATTATGTTTTAGGGCACTCGCTAAATAATGACGCCAAGGCATTAAATGATGATTGTAAAAGATATAATTTACCAAGTATTGATTTTGATTTTTACGATGTTAAATTGTTTTATAAAGAATACAAGAATACTAGAAAAGAAATATCAGTATTAAACATTTTGGAAGAACTTGAATTAAAGGGCGAAGAGGGTGAACATGACGCTGAAGTTGACGCCCACAATACAATGATAGAGTTCAAGGAAATACTTAATAAACTTGGATTTTCTCTTCTTGAAATGGTTGAATTGTGTCCTAATGTAAAGGATAGGACAGAAAACTTTATTGTTTCTTCAATAAAGCAAAATAAAGAAAATAATGATAAGATTGGCGAAAAAACAGGAAAATTTGCTAAAAAATTGAAGAAAATTGCAGAAAAATATCCAGAAAGAGATAATTGGCCTTTAATTTGTTTGTCGGATTCTATTATAGAAACAACAACAGAAGGAAGATTAAGACTGATTGAAGCTATTTTTAATGCAGGATACAATTATGGAAATAAAGTATCAATTTGTTCATATTTTGTTATGGGAGATGAGTATGGTGAAAGAGATTTGTCTTGTGACCATAATATAGAAGATAACAATAAGGACATAAAAAAGATAACAATTGAAGAGCTGTCAAAAATGTTAAAAATAGAAATTAATGAACATGGTGAGTATATAAAACATGATGAAAACAATTGCAAGGATACTGCATTTAATACTGCTCTAATTGAGAGTTTAAAAAAGAAGGGCATTTCTTATGAGGATTGGTTAAAACAATTTGAAAACTAACAAATGAGGATAGGTAATTAAAATCGATTTCAATTTACTGCCTTAATTTTTTAAATAAAAATGTCCTTACATATATGAGGGTATATAAAATTTAATAACTTATATAGAAAATAACTCAATTTTTGTTGGGTTATTTTTTCTTGTAAATTTTTTTGATGAGTTCAAATGCTGAACTCTTGAAGTTGATAAAATTTTTACATAAATATATTCCCGAGTGTTCAAATGGTGAACACTCGGGAGTGATACATTTGAAATAGAAGCAAGAAAATTAAAAAGTTTTCTCGTTGCACACAATGGGTGTGTAACGGGAATTATATAATTGTCTTGTAAAAAATCTTTTTCGTTTAACCAAATGGTGGTAAAGCGAGATTGATAAAATAAAACTACAAAATAATTTTCCGATATATCACCTGTTGAACTATCGACACTGATAAATTAAGAAAAATAAATACCGCATTATCAAATGGTGATAATGCGAGAATTGTAAGATATTAGTATAAATAACATTCCCGAACGGACAAATGTGTCCGAACGACTATGTAAGAATATAAATAAGGAGGTGCTGAAATGTAAAAAGGCGGAAACAAAATTTAAGTAAAAGGAGGATTTTAAAAATGTAAAAGCAAACAAAAAAATCATTGCCCCTTTAATTAGAAATAGAAAGAGATGTGAATAGAAAGGCAAGATAATAATTAAGAGGAATTATGAAAGAAATTAAATCAGACAAAGTATTTGAAAAGAAGATACGAATTTATCAGATAAATCGTTTAGAAGAACTGAATGATTTTTATCAAAAGCACAAACGAGAATACAAAAATATGAACGAGTTTTTGGTGAGTTTGATATTCGCCGGGCTTGATAGTGAAATCAATTTTGAAAAAGACGCTAAAACATATTTCACAAAGGCACAAGGAATATCCGACAATATCTCAGATATGACAAAAGTTTTGAGCAACATAAAACAATCTCAAACAGACGAATACAAAGACATGATAAAACTTGCTTACGAACTCAGATTATTGTTATATCGTATTTATAACGGAATATTTTATCTGTCAGATAAAGAAGATGTTAAAGGAGTTTTTGACGCTGGCTTTAAAGATGACGAGCCAGAAGGTTTTGCTGATGATAGAAGCCTAATTTCAAAACAAGTTGATGCCGAATTTGGTAAAGATATTAAGATAATTTAACGAGCAGGATAAGGCGTGGGCTATTTTGATTAAAAATACCCATAAAATGCCCGAAAAAATCGTGCTTTTATTGGGACATTTTAAAAATCAAAAGATTCAAAATTGCCTCGCCCCAAATTTACGACAATTTGGAAACCAAATTTCGTTTTTATGGTGGTAAACCACCACTTCTATTACGCTCAATGCGGATAGATTTTAATAAATTTAGAAAAGGAGATTTTAAACTATGAGGGTATTTAATGAAAAAACAACTACAAGAATTAAAACAAGCATTTTCAAACTTCTCAACAAGTCAAAACGAATATGTTGTTAATGATAAAAAATATAATGTTGTTAGTCATTTTGTTGGCAACAAAAATATAAATGAAATATTGATAAAACTTGCTCAAAAACAAGCATATAGCGAAATGTTTTAAGTTGTGAGAAGAAACACTGTCAGTTTAATATTTTTTGTGATATAATACAAAATGTATTTACTTTCAGTGTTTTGATTTCGCTAAAAAGGAGGACAAATGAAATCAAAACAAGAAATTAAAGCAGGTATATATGCAAGATTATCAAGAGATGATGAAAGGAATGGCGAGTCTTTATCAATAGAAAATCAAAAACTAATACTTGAAAAATATGTGTTAGAACAAGGATGGAATTTGGTTGAAACTTATGTTGATGATGGATATTCCGGCACAACATTTGATAGACCCGGAGTTCAAAGACTGCTAGAAGATGCTAAGTGTGGAAAGATCAACACAATCATTTGCAAAGACTTATCTAGGTTCGGTAGGAACTATATTCAAGTTGGACAATATACAGACTATATCTTTCCAATGTATAACATTAGATTTATCGCATTAAATGATAATGTAGATACATCTAATAACTCTGCTGGAATGGATATGATGCCCATAATGAACATATTTAACGAATGGCACTCAGCAAATACCAGCAAAAAAATTCGAGCAGTGATTGAAGCTAATGCTAAAGCCGGAAAGTATAGGACAACCTATGCACCATATGGATATGTTAAAGGCACAGATGAAAAGAAATTGCCGATTGTTGACGAACCCGCTGCAAGCAATGTAAAAAGAATATTTGAAATGCGAGCAAGCGGAATTAGTCCAAAACATATTGCAATGAAGTTTAATGATGAAAACATACCAATTCCGTCAGACTATAGAACTCAAAAATTTGGAATAACAGCTTATAGGTTTAGTCATCATCTTTGGACTTGTGATGTTGTAAAACAAATTCTTCGCAACCCAACATATTTAGGCCATTTGGTGCAACTTAGGACAACAAATATTTCATACAAAAACAAAAAGCAGATAAAACGACCAGATGAAGAAAAAGTAATAGTTTACAACACGCATGAACCAATAATCTCACAAGAACTTTGGGATAAAGTTAAAGAAATTGAAAGGTCCGTAAGTCAAGGCAAAGCACAAGGTAATCAAATAGTCCACCCACTTTCTGGACTAATGTATTGCGAAGATTGTGGCAACAAAATGCACATAGGTTGGAACAATACAAGACATTCACGAAAAGGTCCAAGAATTTATCGCCAAGCAAATTATAATTGTGGTGGTTTTAAAGTTTTTGGCACAAGGGTTTGCACAAGTCATATGATTAAGTTTGAAGATATAGAAAGCATTGTTTTGCAAGACATTAAAGCAAAAGCAAACTTTGTTAATTTTAACGAAGAACAAGCACGAAAAGAGTTTTTGCAAAGACAAGAAAACCAGCAAAAAGAAAATCTTTTGTTTGATACTAAAACCTTGCAAGACAAAACAAAAAGACTTAATGAAGTGACAAAGCTTATTCGTTCGACTTATGAAGATAAAGTTCTAAACAAAATTCCAGAAGATATTTGCATATCTCTACTTAATAATTACCAAAAAGAAAAAGAAGTTTTAGAAAATGAAATTTCACAAATAACTGAAAGAATAGAAAAAGTAAAACAAAACACGAAAAATGTTGATGAGTTTATAGAGAGAGTAAAAAAATACATAAATTCGCCCGTTTTAACCCGAGAAATGGCACTAGAGCTGATTGAATTTATAACCATAGACAAATTTACTAAGGGAAGTAAAGAACCCCGAAAAATCCATATTTACTATAAACTCATAGACAATAAAAACGGCATAGATTTTAAATGCAATAAACAAAAACGCGACCGCCTATAATTCGTATTTACTACAATTACGGTTTACAACTCAGTTAATAGTGAATATGTAAGAGAAGCGACTGATAGATTAAACACGAAAATTCAAGAGCACGAACTAGAAATTGAGCAAGGAATTGATGATGACTTATCTGATGAAGAAATAGAATGCCAAATTTGTGAACTTGAGAAATTGCAAGAACGCATATGCGGGAGAAAAGAAAAAGATTTTGAGATGTAAAAAGTGTGTCACATAAGTATAGATTTTGAAAAATATTATGATAGAATGCAAGTAAAAGGTTGGAGAAACGTAATGTTCTCCAACTTTTTGCATTAAAAAAGGAGAAGTAATATGATATGGGTATATTTGAAGATTTAATTCACATAGGAGAAAATGGAGAATTGCTTTTTAGCCAGTAGATTGAATGCAATTATTTACTAATTCAAAATAAACTATAATGGTTTAGAGAATTATTAAGAAGCATAATGGCATTATTGGGATACATATTATAAGGCACAAAAAAAATAAGCGAATAGGCTACTATTGTTGTTGATATATTCGTTGGCTGTTTGTATACTTACAAGGTAAAAAGGAGATAGAAAATGAAAAAAGTGATAAAAAGTATATTTTGTATGATGTTTTGCCTTTTGAGTTGCTTTTGCTTGGTTGCCTGTGTGGATGATGGCGACATACATATTGGTAGCACAAGAGATGATTCAAAATGGTTTAGTCAAGAAGAGTTGGAAGTAAAAGGTTTGAAAGACTTGCCACCACCAACCGGTTGTACAGGTGATATGAGTTCAAGTGTTACTTGGTTTAATAATGGGTATTCATTTCATCAAGAATGTCCAAGTGTAGATGTTTTTACTCAAAATGCAAACACATATTTTGACTACTTTAAGGAAAAGTATGATTCAAATTTTGGAAAAAGAATGTCAAAAGTCTCATTACTTGATAATTCAGAAACATGGTTTAGAATTAAAACAAATATAACTTTGCAAGAATGCTATGATGACACAAATCCAAGCAAATTATATCAATGGTATTATATAACTGATACAACAGTTGATGAATATGGATATTTTGATAAGGATGCAGTATATTCATTTGAAATAAGATATGAGTATGATACAAACAAAGATACTTATATGTTTAAAATATTTATTGAAAATGCTTCAACTAACAGATACGGCAATATGAAATACTATTATTCAAAATAAGGTAGTTTTGGTAGAAGAAATTTTTTGTAAGTATGTTATTAACTTGAAATGTTTATTTAAAAAATATATGAGATTTCTCCTTTGTCCGTCAAAGTGGGCAAAGGTTTAAGGTTACGATAAATAATATAAATTAACTACAATAACAATATTATAAGATAAAATAACTAAAAAAGAACCCCAAGAGTGAGGCCCGGTTGGTATTTGAACTGAGATATATAGAACAAAAAACATAAAATTAACTACAAGAACAAGGCTCGACAAAAAAGCCACCGCAGGAGTTTAGTTTCCTAAATGACTGTGGTGGCTTTTTGTCAGTAAACGAAGTTATTGTAAGTTAATTTTTTGTTTTTTCACATTTGCAATAATAACTTCCACTATGTTGAGTAGCAGGAAATCTTTGACCCTTTTCAAGATAAACACTGCCACCACAATAACATTCACTGTCATAGCAATCGTAATTTCCTGATTCTGGTGCTTGTTCACCTGGTTTGTATTTTTCCATTTTTAACCTCCAAGTCTATTCTGTGGAGAAAAAATGGAAATATACAAAAATTTTTGTTTAATAAATATTGGGATTATTAAAGCGATTGAGATTTCTTCCTTGCCCGTCAAGGAATCAATGGTTGAAATGACAATTAAAGTAGACTGCTGTGATTTCTCCTTTGTCGCTAAAGTGGGTATGGGGCAAACAATTTTTTAAAAAAAATTAAAAATTTTTGCATAAAGTAGTTGACAAATGAAAAGACTATGCATATAATAGTGCTAGCACAATCAAGTGGAGAGTGCTAGCAATCAAAAATTACTAAAAGGGGGAAGCAATGAAGTTAAGCGAGAGAAAGCATTTTATACTGACAAGCGTAATTGAAGACTACATTAAAGATGCTGCACCAATAACAAGTGCAAATGTTCAAGAACGTTATGTGCCAAAAGTTAGCACTGCAACATTGAGAAATGAACTTAATGCTCTTGAAAGTATGGGATATCTTAAACAACTTCATACTTCTGGTGGTAGAATTCCTACAGCCGAAGGTTATAAATATTATGTTTCCACTTTGCTTGAAGATTTTGAGGTTAGTGAAGAAAAGTTAAACAAAGTTAAAGCAATGCT
This sequence comes from uncultured Clostridia bacterium, assembly GCA_945919375.1. GTDB lineage: Bacteria > Bacillota > Clostridia > Christensenellales > UBA1242 > UBA5893. Next base: position 1,793 of record CAMEJD010000022.1, on the reverse strand, counting down.
TGACAATGAAACGTCTTCACTTACACAAATTTTGTCAGGGATTGCAGAAATTATTTCAAAAGCAACAAATTATCCAACAGTAATGGTTACAAATGGATATGACAAGTTGGTTATTGAAGAAGTGAAAATAATTCCACTAATTGACAATGAAGCACTTGTGTTGTTTAGAACAAAAAGCGGAATTGTTAAAAATTCTATGCGAACAAATGCAAGCGAAAAGGTTTGCGATGATGCATCGGCATTTTTGACAAGAAAGTTCTATGGTCAAACAATAGGGCAAATGCTTTCGGGTGACACACTTGCAAAAAGTTTGGGCGAAGTTCAAAACTTCCAATCACTTGTAAGTGGACTCCTTGAGAGCATGAAAAAGTTTGTAACAAAACAAAACATTGATATTCGTGGAGAAAGTGCAGTAAATATTCTTGATGAAAATGAAAAGCGAAGTGTAAAGCAAACAAAAAAAATATTAACACTTCTTGGCGACAAGGAAGAACTACTTAATCAAATTGACACAAAAGCCGACCACATAACAGTAAAGATTGGCGATGAAGATGAAAAAATGGAAGGTTGTGCACTTATCACTGCACCAATAGTGATAAAAGGTACACCGGTTGCATCTATTGCAGTAATTGGTCCAGATAGAATGGACTATGCAAACATTGCTCAAGCCTTGAATATTGTTATGAGTGAATTAAAAAGAGAATAGGAGAATTTGATGGCTTACAAGAAAACAAAACCTGAAGAAAAAAAGAAAGATTACACTGTTGAGCCTTTTGTGAAAGATGAGGAACAAAAAACCCCAGAAAAAGAGCAAAAGGAACAGCAGGAGAATATAGAAAACAAAAAAGAAGAACCAAAGGTTGAAACAAAACAACCGGAAAAGAATTTGGCAGATGAATATCTTAATATGGCAAGAGTAATTCAAGCCGATTTTGATAATTATCGCAAGCGAACGGCAGAAAGTATAAAACAAGCCAAACTTGATGGAATAACTCAAGCAGTTGAAATCTTTATCCCTTGCCTTGATGTTTTTAAAAAGGCAAAAGAAATGATTTCTGACGACAACTCGAGAAAAGGCATCGAGATGTTGGAAACACAAATTCGTTCGTCACTCAAGGAATTGGGTGTTGAAAAGATAGAAACAATCGGCAAGCAGTTTGACCCAAATATACATCATTGTTTGATGGTTATGGAAGATAAAACAAAACCAGATAATGTTGTACTTGATGAGTATCAGGCTGGTTACAGATTGGGTGACAAAATAATAAAATATAGTCAGGTTATAGTTAACAAATTAAAGGAGGAAAAGTAAACTATGGCAAAAATTATTGGTATTGATTTAGGAACAACAAACTCATGTGTTGCAGTTATGGAAGGTGGAAAACCTACTGTTATTGCAAACGCAGAAGGAGATAGAACAACTCCATCAGTTGTTGCATTTACAAAAGATGGTGAGAAATTGGTTGGAAAGGTTGCAAAACGTCAAGCCGTTGCAAACCACGAAAACACAGTTACATCAATTAAAAGATTGATGGGCACAGACAAAAAAGTTACATTAAACGGGAGACAATATACTCCACAAGAAATATCTGCAATGATACTTTCAAAATTAAAACAAGATGCAGAAAGTTATCTTGGTGAAAAAGTTACACAAGCAGTAATAACTGTTCCTGCATACTTTAACGATGCTCAAAGACAAGCAACAAAAGACGCAGGCAAGATTGCAGGATTGGAAGTTCTTCGTATTATAAACGAACCAACAGCCGCTGCCCTTGCATATGGTCTTGACAAAG
>CAMEJD010000021.1 GCA_945919375.1 uncultured Clostridia bacterium | reverse complement strand
AGAAGGATTGTCGGCATCGATTGCAACTCTTATATTTTGATTTAAATGTTCCATAAATTCTCCTTAAACACCATTTTACAAAATCTATTTGATAATTAATTTAAACAAAAAATAAATAGCCTAAATAATATACGTCAACAACTTAATTTAATTAATTAATAACCTGATTTTATAACTTGATTATAACATAAATAAAGACAAAAACAAATTAAAATTTACACATTTTGACAAAATTTAAACTTTTATTTAATCTAATCTTACTTAAAAACACAAAAGAGATGAGATTTAAAGCAAAATAACATCTTTTTTTGATTAAAAATTCGTTAAAACAACGATAAAAACTTTAAGATTTTATGAAAAAATTGGTTTATTCTTTCCTAGTAAAGTTGATTCAAATAGCTATAGATATTATGAAACAAGCAAACTTTTAAAACTATCTAAAATTATCGCCCTTTGCCAAATAGGTTTTACTATTGAAGAGATTAAAAAAGTTCTAAAAGGTGCCAACTTTAATCAACTGATTTCTAACAAGCTTAAAGAGATAGAAAATTTACAAAAAGAAAACATTTTTAAAATCTCTAGAATTAAATATTTATAAAGATTCTACTCAATCTGTTTAATTTGACTAATATTAATTGATAAATAAACAAAGTATAGCAATTTATTCTGCTATACTTTTTTGTTAACCAACGTACACCTTATAGATGTCAGTTCTAAAGCGAAACGCAGTGCAGTCGAAATTTGACATTAGTCAAATCGAAAGTGTGCTATGCACCTTTCGGAATCTCAAAATGTAAAGTTTCTATAACCACATACCTTACTTTTGCCCAGTCTAGATTACGCAAAACAAGTTTGTCGCTTGTCCGTTTTGCAAAGAAACTTTTGATGAAAATGAATTACAAAGCATAACTTTTGTAGATTACATACAAGAAATATATTTATGGTATCAAAGGAGTAAAAACAATGAGTAATATTAGTATTGTTATTGGCTCTTGGGGTTCATATAATGAATGTAATGAAAGAGCCTTAGGAAGTAAATGGTTAGATTTAGAAGATTTTGAAAGCTTTAAAGAAATCGAAGAGAACTAACCAAAGAAGGCTTTGAACTTAATGGCATTGATGAAGCATTGTTTATACAAGACATTGATGGCGTTGACGCAAAAGATATGAATTGTGATTATATCCACCAAAAGATTTATTCTAATTGCTAAGCGAAGCAGATGTTATTAGTAATGACTACAATTACGAAATGATGTCTGCTTTTTTAGAAAAATAAAACTACCAGATAGTCTGATAGTTGATTTTATGTTTGTCGGTTATCAGTTTCAAATTTATCCGTTTGGTATATATGTTTAACCCAAACAAAATGCAAAAAAAGAAATAACATGAAAAAATCTAAAAACAATTTTAGTTTGACTTATACAGTGTGGAATTGCAAATGCCATTTTTTACCAAAGTATAGTGGAAGATTTGGCATGATTTCGTGTTGTCCATTAAGAATGTTTTATCTGTTTTTTGTTTGTATTGGAAGATTAAAATATGTTGTGAATCAATTAATTTATTACAACATCAAATGAGTAAGTTATGCTTGGATCTTTCTTGAGTGTTAGAGTAAAGTGAGCAATGCCTTTGCCGGTTAGAGTGATAACATAACCATTGTATAATTGCTTTGAAATTATTGTAATTGTATTGGAGAATGATTGCAAAGTGCATTCTATTTCAGTTCCACCAGCATTGTCTTTTAGTACACAAGAAAAACTGATTTCAATTTCAGGTTCGTTTGTGGTAACTGTGAGAATATCGTTATCAAAAACTGCCGTTTCTTTGTGCAAAAAATTTGGGTCAACTTTGATACTCAAATCGCTTTCACTTTTTTCTTGTATGATAAGCGTTATTGTTGCACTTAAATTGGAAATTGTGTCAACAACTTTTAGTCGGTGAGTGCCAGCTTTTTCAAAAGTAAGAATGTTGCCTGTGTATTCATTGTTATCATAGTAATAAACGATGTTTGCAATTGCATAAACAGGCAAAAAAGTAATTTGTGGAATGGGGTAGGTGTCTTTTATATTGAGTGTTATTTCTTCGTCTTGGACACCTAGGTTTTGTATCTTAATCTTCTTCACAACTATTTGATAAGTTTGTTTGTAATTTGAGCCGTCATTTGCTTGAATTACAAAATTTGTTGTACCTTCATTTTGTGCCGATATTTTGTTATTTAACACTTGAGCAATGCTAGAATTTTCAACACTTGTTGAATAATTATTTACAAAATTTTCTTGATTTGTTATTGTGTATTCTATTTCATTAAAGATATCGTTATCAGCTGCCAAATTTGTATAATTATTATTAAATAAAAATAGATTTATTATGTTGTTTTTTATTTCTCTTGAAAATGTTATATTTATATTTGAAACATAGTCGAATGCCGTATTTTTAAAGGATTTTGTGTAATCTTTATATTTGAAATCAAATTTAATTTCGCCATTATTTTTTATTTTAAATTTGCATTTTATTTTTGTATTCTCTTTTTTAATTAACTGAAAATTCTCTATATTTTCAGAGTAAAAAATATCAAAATTATATATCGATTTTTTAGACAAATCTAATTGCAAAATATAATCTTCACCAACAAATAGGTGGGTGGGGGTTGTATCGTTTTTAAGAATAGAAAAATTTGCGGTTATTTCACTTGGTAAAACTTCAATATTAACATTTTGTATAACTTCATTTGATGATGATTTAACTTTTATTTGGACAACACTTTTGCCTACTTTGATTGGAGTTACAATATTGTAATTAACAACAATATTGTCATTATTTGCACTTGTTGTGATGGTGTAATCTTCATTGCAGGTGACTTTTATATCTATTGTATATGGTTCGTCATCATTATGTATTTGAATATCTTTAATTTTTTCTATACGCAACATAGGTTTAAATGTTGGTTCAATAGATATAATCTCATTGTCTTTTTCTTTGTCAATATTTGAATTGCTGTTGGTATTATTATTGGGGAAACATACATAAATTACTAAGCCAATAGCAAGTCCAAACAAAATAGTGCCAATTGACCATAAAATGATTTTCTTTTTCACACTATAAACTATATCACCATATTTGTTATTTTTAAACAAAATTCAACATTATTCTTGAAATTTTTTAAAAAATAACTACATATCGTCCAATTTTGCCTTTATTTTTCATAGAAGAATAGGATATAGTCATTTTTGATAATATAAGTACCTATTAGAAAGTTAAACATTTGGTATCAATTTTGCTTTTATATGAATGCAAAAAGATGATGGTGTATAATAAAAAACAAAACGATGTCCCATTTTATGGACATCGCTTTATGTATAATAAAATATACAGGGAGAAAATATGAATAGAGTTTTTATTTGTGGCGATACACATGGAACATTAGATATAGGGAAAATAGAGCAATTAAAAATGAAAGAAGAATTAGATTATGGCGACTATCTAATCGTTTGTGGTGATTGCGGGGTTGTTTGGGATAAAGAAACACTGTTTGAACATACTAAATATTTTGAAAATATTGGGTGTAATATTTTGTTTATTGATGGCAATCATGAAAATTTTGATATGTTAAATAAATATCCAGTTGAAGTTTGGAACGGTGGCAAAATACATAAAATTAGTGAACATATATATCATTTGTTAAGAGGACAAGTGTTTGATATTTGTGGCAAAAAGTTTTTAACCATTGGTGGTGCTGATTCAAGTGACAGAGGATATCGTGAAGAACATATTTCATGGTGGAGTGATGAAAGAATTTCTAATGATGACATAAATAAAGCAAAACAAAATTTAGAAAAGGTAAATTACAAAGTGGATTATGTAATTACCCATACACCGCCAACAAAAACACTAAACGAATTTGTAAAAATACTTACACAGTGTGGGGAAGATATTCCGTATTATCTTAAACAAAAAATCGTACCTACAAAAAGTTCAGATATGCTAGATTTTGTGATAAAAGAAGTGGAATACAAATTTTGGTTTTGCGGGCATTTACATATAGATGAAAAGATAAATAAAACAAGAATTTTGTATGCAGATGTTGTGAAAATTAAATAAAATTCAGTCTTTTGGAACATTATGTGTGATAAAAAACTTTGGATATAAGGAGAAAAATTATGGAAGAATTAAAAGATATGAAAATTTATATTGTTGATATGGATAGTTACACTTGTAGAAAAGTTGAAGAACAATTTTGTGGCATTTCAAATGTTCAAGTTGTGCACTCAGATATAAAGAGGTTTTATAGAGAAAACAAAGATAAAATAGATTGTTTAGTTAGCCCTGCAAATGCTTTTGGAATGATGACAGGTGGATATGACGCCGCACTTTCAGAAATACTTGGTTGGGATTTTCAATATAAAGTTCAAGATTATATTAAAGAAAATTTTTATGGGGAACAAGGTGTGGGAACAAGTTTTATTATTAAGACAGATATTCCAAATTTGAGTTTAATTCACACACCAACGATGCAATATCCGTCTAAAATTTTAGATGATATGATGGTTTATTATTGTATGAGATCGACTCTCATTTGCGCATTAAAGAATAATATAAAAAGTATAGTAATTCCAGTTTTTGGCGGTGCTTGTGGGAGTGTTGAACCAGAAATAACCAGCAAAAGATTAAAAGATGCATATATGCAAATTCTAAATAACATTGGAGCAAAATATAGATTTTAATTTCAGCAGAATCATAATATATGCCACAATATAGACAAAAATAAGGATGTTTAGAAACGATAACTATACTTATGATGTTTTAATATATTGAAAATATTGTATCTTAGAACAATAAAAAAACAGGTTTAAAGACCTGTTTTTTCATGTGTTTTAATCCAATCAAATAAATTTTCATAAGTCATTTGTCCACTTGCAAGAGATAGACCAATCTTAACGAGTTCGTCATCGGTAAATTTTAGATTAATTCCATTGATTTCTAAAAATGTTAACATAACAAGCAGTCCAATTCTTTTATTTCCATCAACAAAAGCATGATTAGATACAAGATTAAACCCAAGTCTTGCGCCTTTTTCTTCAATTGTTGGATACAATTCTTTGCCTTCAAATGTGTGAAATGCTGTATTTAATGCAGAGTCCAGCAGGGAATAATCTCTTATTTCATTACTTCCGCCAGTAAAATCAGTTAACAGTTTGTGAAGTTTTAATGTATTATTAAAATCAATTTTTATCATTTAGCAAGTTCCTTAAATGCACTTAAATGTTCTTCCAATATCTTTTTTGCAGTTTGTTCTATTATTTTATCAATATCCATTGTTGGCTCCTTCATGATTTAATATCGCATCTAAAAACATATTTTCAAAAAATTCAAACTTGCTATTATAACCAAAATTGAATGTTGAATAGACAATTTTATGTTAAATCGCCTTAATTTTTTTGTTGTTTTTAAACTTCGATTATTAAATATCTAAAATTTGGACTCTTGTCAGTTAACTTCTTATCTTCAAAATAGAATCCCTCATTCCAATTGCATTCATATGATTTTTTTAGTATGAAATCTTTTCTTGTTGTTTTTGGATTCTTATAATTTTTACCGCCTGTCCAAAAACATTTTTCCATTGTTAAACTTCTATCTCCGATACAAAAGTTCTGATCATTATTTTTGCTTATTTTTAATAAAGGGTTTGCTTGATTTTTTTGATGTGGAGAAGAAATATTCCACATTACTTCATCATTTGATATTATAATTGAATAACCTTTAACAAATGATTTTATATTGGTGTTTTCATATTTACCACCTGCTCTTAATTGTTCTAATCTATAAACATCATATAAAAAATCATAACGACAATTGTCAGTAGCACCTTTCATCGCGATAGATATGTTATATTCCCCATTGTTATAGTAATATCTATTACGTTTATTTCTGTCTCCATCTCTTAAATTGTATTTAAGTTCGAGTGCTATATATTCTCCATTGGTTTTATCATAGATAACTATATCTGTGTAATTTCGCTTATTAGACTCTTTGTTTGTTGCTTTACTAGTTGGGTAATATACTTCAAAAACAATTTCGATATTTTCAGCATTCTGTTCGTTCAAATATTCCTTTATAGCCATTGCAAATTCAAATTGAAAATGATATTCATTATAAAATGGCATTTTGTTTTGAATTTTTCCCATTATTTTTTCTTTTATTATTGATGGATCGAACTTTTTTAAATTATAAATCATGTATATTTCTCCTTTGTGATTTTGTTTATACTAAATATTATATATATATATATTTTTTTTGCCAAACAAACTTTATTATTTATTTGAGTTTATTCATTAACTAATCTTTCCAATTCTTGCCAGATTTTTACCATAGCATAAGTGTCGAGTTCACAGTATTTAAGCAAGTTGTGTCTTGCTATTTTTTGTTCTTCTGGTGACATATCTTTTATTTTTGGATAGATACTCATTGCTTCGCCTCCATTATGAACACCTTCAAGGTTATGGTAATTTAAAGAAGGGTCATCTGGAAACATTGCTGGCAAAACACTTTTAATTGAGAAGGAACCACCAATTTCTTTTTTGTAGTAATAACCATATTTAAATGGGTCTAATAAATCTTTAATGCTAAATTCTATGGAATATAAATGTTTTTGAAGGTCAGGGAATGTTTCAGCTAATTCGCCAATTCTTCCACACTCAAAAGATTTGTTGTAAGCAAGAACACAAGCACCAGCCGGAATATCATTACAAAGAGCTTCTGCTAAACTGCGTCTTGGGTCTTCGCCCGATATTCCCAAAAACTCTTTGTGTTTTAATTCTCCACCTTTGGTTTCTATGTAGTGAAGTGAGTATTGAAAAGGAATTTGTTGATATGGTCTAGTGCCTTTGTATAAAGGGATAATTGGTTGTTGAGTTTCAAAATCTAAAAAGTATAGGGGATATGAAAGTGTATCCAAAAACTTTTTTATATTATCTTTATCAACATAAACCCCTTTATCGTGCAAAGCATATTCAATTTGTCTATTTCTAATATCTCCTAAAAACCAACCTGTTTTTTCTAAATCATCAAAAGATATTATTCCGCGATCGTAATATTCAATTTTCTTGCTAAAATTCAACCTATACAAATCAAAAACAGAAGGTTTTGGTAGGTGCTTTGTGCAATACTTCCAAAATCCACATTTATAAGGACTGTTGCAACTGCAAGAAATATCTATATTTGGTTCATTTTTATCTTCCAGCAATTTTTCTGCCATTTTGATTTTTTCTTCAACTTCTTTTTGCTCGTCAACCACAAATTTCCAAACATTTGTAATTTTAAATAGTTCATTTAATTTCAAGGTTCCGTCAAAAATATAATCACTATTTATATTAACTAAATATGTACCTGTTACCTTAACACCGCAATGCTCTAAAACATATTTTTGATATGCAACATCAACAATATAAACATAATTATCCTCGTGAGTTGAACTTTTTACTTCGTAAATTGCATAACCATTATCTTGTTTTCTCAAAATATCAACTGCACAATATAGTCCGTTATAGTTAAAAGATGCTTCACAAATATTGTCACGACCATCAAGCATATATTGTTTTGTTTTTTTAATCATTTTTGAAATATCAATTTTATTGTTGGTGTAAGTGGTAACTTCGTTATAATCTCCAAATAGTTGCATTGCAAGGTCGCCAACAATATTTCCATTATCCATTCTTGATTTTGTGCCATCATCAATAACGTATTCTTCCGGCTTATATTTTTTAAGCCATGCAATTTTAGGACATTGCCACAGTCCACAATATTTTGATTTGCTAAAGAACATAATAAAGCTCCTTTTTTCCATTATAACAAAATTATTTAAAAAGTCTTAATATTTATTATAAATAAATTATATTAACGGAAGTTGTCAGTAAACAGCCCGTAGGGATACTTGCTAGCAACTGATATTAATCAAATCTGTGATGCTGTGATTTATCACAGAATTTGCGGTAGTAAATGAAAATTTTAACTTGCTTAAAATTTTACATCACATAGATTATATTCTATCAAATGTCCATTTTTATGGATATAAAACAAGCTAGTCTAAAATAGATTTAATATTATAGGAGAAATTGATGAAAAAAGATGATTATTTGAATGTTTATAACAAGTGTTGTAGTTTTTGGGAAAATAGAAAACAAGCAAAAGAAAGAGCAAAGTTAGGATTTTGCGGGCGAGATGTTTGGGAAATTGATACTTGGTTTTTACACATTATGCCAAGAATGATTGAAAGATTAAGAGACCATCATTTTGGTTTTCCAACCATTTTAACTGAAGAATATTATGAATTAAACAAAGAAAACATTTCGCTATCAAAAAATGATTTTTGTAACCATGTTTATTATAACGATTATGAAAATTTATATAATGAAGCAGATAAATGGTGTAACAATAGGTGGATAGAAATTTTAAACAAAATGGTTTTCTTGTTTGATGAGTGCAATGATGAAAAATGCACAATGAAAAACGAATATTATGAAGAATATTTAAAAATTCGTAAAGATTTTGATAAAAAATATGGATATTCTGGTGAAAAATTAAGAACACAAGAAGAACTCAAAAGCGATAAAAAAACTGGAAACTTGACCAATCATAGTATGAGTGAATTACCTGAATACAAAAATATATTAGAAAAATATTTTGAAAAGGAAGGTGAAATTGACAAATATAAAACAAAGTGCAAAAAAGAAGCACTTAAAATGTTTATAAAATATTTTGACAATTTATGGGATTAACGTAAAAAATGACACAAAAAGAGTTGTCCAATAACATAAAGTAATTATATGTATTGCGGGCATTGAAAATAATATTATGTATACAAGGAGATATTTTATGCATTATGGAAAATATGGACTAAAAGAAATCGTTGCAAGGCAAGATATGGAAAAAGAGTTTTTCTGGGTAAGGAAACATTATTACACTGACTTATTAAAATTATTTGTTTGTAGGGATATTGATGATTATGAAGATTATAAACTAGATTTATATTTTACTATTCATTTTTTAAACATTATTAAAGAAACAGGCAAAACGCCAACACTTAAATATCTTAAAAATGAACTGCTTAAATGCACCAAAGAATGTATTAAGGAAAATATAAATTTAGCTGTCAATTGGTATAACAAAAGAGTAGATAATTTATTTAAAAACACAGAAAGAGAAGATTGTATTGATAAAATAAATATAAAAGAATTAGATAAAGAAGGATTCTCAAAATTTGTTATAAGGTATACTAATTGGTTGACAAAAGAACTATGTGTAACTATAAATCACGAAGTATCGCTTGGCGAAGTTAATAGAAAAATAAACGAACTATTGCATTGGGATGAAGTATATGAGTATAAAAAGAAAAGAGCAAAAGAAGCGTATGAAAATGGTTTTGCTGAATTATTTAGTGGATTATGTAAAGATGAAAACATTTTTATAAACAGAAATAAACAATATAATCTTTCTTGTGATTCATTATATGATGGCTATCTTTTGGACTTGGGAACGGTTTTTATAGAATTGTTTCACAAAGTGTATCGTGATGATTATGAAGATGAAAATGCAAAATTGGAAACAATAAAAGAGATGCAAGAAATTTTTGATTTTGTTAAAAGATTAGGAAATACAAACA
>CAMEJD010000020.1 GCA_945919375.1 uncultured Clostridia bacterium | reverse complement strand
TTGTCTTGATTGGTTTTATCTTTGTAGTTAGGCAAAAAGAATTCTTGTTTGTAAATCACATTTGGAACTTTATCTGACATCTATGAGCTCCCTTAAAATCCTATCTCTTTCGGTGTCAATGCCATTTTCATCTAGTGGGTCATATTTCCAACCTTGCGAGTAAGAATTTAGGTTTATTGGACTTTGTTTGTTGAGTAGTTTAGTAATTAAATTAAGCAGTGCCTGATTTATTCTTACATTTGCATTAGTGTCAACAAAGTCCATTTTTTGGTTTGCAGATATGGTTGTAAGTTTGTCGTTAATCTCTTGCAAGTTCTTTCTAATCTCGCTGAAATTTATGCTTTGGTTGAGTGCGTTATCTCCAAGCATTTTGTCAGCACCAAGCAACGCAAAATATTTCATAGCATCATTTAGACTATCAAACTTGTCCTTAAACTTTTCAAGCGCTCGCTTAAAAATCTCATACTCATCTTGATTGTAAACTCTAATCATATATTGAGTTTTCAAATCTTTTGTTTTAATTCTAGCCATTTTAGCCTCCTAATTATTTTCTAGTCTTTCTACATCTCTTTCTATTTCTAATTAAAGGGGCAATGATTGTTTTCGTTTGCTTTTACATTTTGCTAAAATCCTCCTTTTTGTTTGAATTTGCTTACACGAAAAAATACCTATCGGGGTAATAGGCAATATTTCGTTTTATCTCTTTCTACTAAAATTCTAACAAGAAAAAAAATATATCAAACTTGCGACTTCTCAATCAAACTTCTTTCTTTATCAAATTTTCTTTCTTTATCTAACAAAACAAGAAAAATATATATTTTTATTTATTATATATACAAGGGTGGGCAACCATTTTTCCTTTGTTAGATATAAAATTGTGTTTTTCAATTTTGCTGGTTAGAAACGCAAAGTTGGTGTCATTTTTCTTTGTTAGAAATTATTATCTTTCTTCAAAAACAAAAATACAATATGGGGACAAAACATTGTATTTTTCCTACACCTATATAGGTTTTTTGGCTGTTTTTGCACTCGTTTTTTTAATTTTTCTTGTTTGATTTAATGATTTTTATAATAAAAAAAGTCCAGACAATATGCCTATACTTCTTTATTTATCGCATATTTTGGACTTTTCAAAATTTTTTTCAAAAAATTTTTAATTTTTTATAAAATAGCATACATTTTTAAGGGTTATTTCACCCCTAAAACTCTCATCGCTTGATGTATTCCTTTGTTAATGTAATACTTCTTAATTCGTCTTGGGGCAACTTTCAAACTAATCCATTTTGAGAATGTTCTAGTTGGATACATTTCATCTAAAATGGTTAGTGTAAAGAAATATTTATTTCTATATTTGCGATTTCTTTTTTCATCTTCGTCATAGTATTCGCCACGAGTTAAATAATCACAAATAACACCCATATACTTACCAGTTACTTTTTGCTTGAAATATTCCTTGGATAACTTTTTTGTAATTTTCTCTGGATTTTGTTTGTCAGTTAAAAGTCTTTCATGCAGAAAAAAGTCATAATCATCAATTTTAATATCATCATTGGGAATAAAACCCATTTCAACGCAAACATAATAATTATCATCTTTTTTTGCAACAAAAATTGGCATAATTGATTTATTGCCACCATAGGCAAGTTCTTTTTGTTTTTCAGGGTGGACTATGTATGAGTTTTTTGTTTGTCTGCCTTTGAAAGTTTTGTTTATTTGCCTTTCAATGTAACCATTATCTATCAAAAACTTCAAATCACTTTGTATTGTTCTTTCTGTTACTGCGAATTTCCACGCTAAATCTCTAACAAAAACCTTTTTACCATTCAAATATTTGAGATACGCAAATAATTTTTCTCTACGCAAATCTCTTGTGAAAACACACTTGATTTGTGCTTCTTCATCTTCGAAATAATCTCTATCATAATAAAGCCTTACGCCACGCTTGCCTTTAAGATACGAGCGTCTTTGAGCTTTTATATATTTTATTCGTTCCTCTCGTTCCAACCGCTTTCGTTTTTCTATACTCTCTCTATCAGCAGGGTTGCGATAATCCAAACCATCATCATAATACCACATAGATTTCGTTTCCTTTTGTTAAGTATAAACATATAAACAAAATTATAAATATCTTTTTAAAAAATACGACAATATTTATATGGTTGCATTTTATTTTGCATTATACGGATACAAATAAGCATTATATAATAATCTATTTCTTTTAATTTTTATTAGGACTCTTACCTTAATCTAATTAATTTTAATTCCAACTTCATATGGGAAATGGATAGTTAGTCCTTCTGGTTCATTAGTGAAAATAATTCGCTTGTGGAATGCAACCATAAATCCAAACTCAAACATCGTACCTTTACCAATTCTACCATCAGGGTTACAAATAATAATAGCGTCAGCTTTTTTAAATTTTTGCATATGGTCATATTTGTGCCTCCAAGAATCTCGAGCATTATATAACTCTTGTCCTTTCAATAGGATAAAATCTGTGCCTATAGTTTCTGGGACTATTTCTTTAGTCCACGGACTAAGAACCTCTATGTTGTGTTCATTGCAAAGATTCATCAAATCTTCAATTTCTTTCATATTCTTTTGAAAGCTACCACAAATGACAACTTTTCTAAATTCTTGTTTGCTTATACCGTTGACAACATCTCCATTCCCAACATTTCTATAAAAACACTCTAAATCAATAGGAATAATATTAAATAATAATCCAGAGCGAACAAAAACATCAATTGTTAATTGTATTTTTTCTTCTATCGATAATTCTTGAAAAATACCTGTTGCAAAAATTCTCACATTGGTATTATTTAAACCTATATATCTTTGTTTAAAATCTTCTAATGTTTTTCTTATTTTATTTAACATTTCGTCACTTACCAATGTTTCATTAAAAAATAATTGTTGCTTTTCAATTAACTTCACATTGCAGTTTTCTATCTTATAAAAATAAGTATAGTTTGTTGTAAAGTAAATAATGTATTGCAAATCATTTGTTTTCATAAATTTCTCCTTTATTTTTGCTTAAAGTTAAAGCATCTAAATATTTTTTAATATATTTATCTTTGTTTTTTGAATTGTATTGCATAATAAATCGAGGATGTTCTAATGGGATAATCAAATCAAATAATTTATATTGATTGTTAATTTTCTCAAGAAATACATAATTATCTCCACTGCCAATACAAAAACAAAGAGTTCTATCAATATTAAATGATAATTGCTCATGTAATGTTTTTAGAATAAATTTCTCTAATAATGTCTGGACTTGTTTATTGTCGTAATAATTACAATTTAGATCTTTTCCCTTATCATTCGTTTTAATTATACCTAACGGGCAAACAAAATTAAGATAAAATTGTGAATAAAATTTTTCCGGTCCGCCAAATTCTTCTATAACATCATATAAAAAATTTGATGAGGATTTGTTTACATGAAATCCTTTTAGTTCTATGTTAGTGTATTTGTATAAATGTTGTACATCCTCAAATGGCACACCTGTCAACCCAGTACCTCTACGTGCAGGAGAACTCCCTATAATCATAAATCTTTTATTTGTGTCATTGTAAAATTTGTAGTAAAAACATTTAGATATCTCAAATACTTTTTTTGAATTTTCACCTTGAAACGGATTCAAAATACGATATGGTTTTGGAAGTTCTATATGCGTTTGCGACAAACTATAATTAAATTCCAATATTTTATTAGCAATTGTTTTATTTTCCATAAGACTTCTCCTTTACTGTTAAATCATTTAAAAACTTTTCCAATAATGTATATTTCAGTATTGGTTGGATAAATATCTACTGATGAAAAGCCAATTTTTTCATATTCCACTTTTAATTGTTTAGCAAAACTTAATCCTCTATAAATATCAACAAACTCTGAATTCGGTAAAATTAATCCTGGAATAATAGAGTTGGTTATACAACGAAAACCATTGGCAATTGAAATAATTATTATTCCACCATTTTTTAATATTCTATAAGCCTCCGATAATGCTAAAGACGTATCAAAGAAAGATGAATTGTATGTCCGCAAAGAAATGTATGTATCAAATGAATCATTTTGTACAGAGTTTAAATTTTCAGCACTTGATTGTAATACTTTTGCCCAAGGCAATGTCTTGCTAATATTCTTTAGACCATCTGGAGCAATATCAACAAAGGTTATATTTTTACAATTAGAGAATAGAAAGTTTGCCTCTTCTCCAGAACCAACTCCAAGATTTATTGTTTTCTTTAGCGATAAATCGGAAATATTGCAAATATCAAGTATCCTTTTAAAATCCTTGACCCAACTATCAGATATAGAACGAGCATCTTGATTGTAATCATAGTGTCCATACTTTTCATTAAAGGCCTCAGATAATATTTTGTTTACCAAATCAGTTGAACTATTAATATCAAGTTTGTACTTTTGTGACACAAAAACTATTAACTTCTCCAATGTTTTATTTGCTCTTATTTCTTCTTCTGTTATATTAATGTTGTTGGAATGAAATTTGTCTAAAACTAATTTACTTATTCGTATTTCTGAATAATAGGGACTGAATTGTATGCTTTGTTTACTAATTGAATAAATATTTGAATTTTGATTTAAAATTTTTCTTTGTAAAAAGTCAGGATATCTTTTTATAGAGTCATTTACCAAAATTGGATCACTTACTTTATAATTATTAAGCTGAGGGTCGGGCAGACCAATATAAATAGTCATTGAATCAAATTCTCGCAAAAGTAAATTTAAATCAAAATCTCCATCGTTTGATAGAGTATTTATGGTTAAATAAATACCTTTAACCTTATCAATGTGCAACGCTTTCAATTTCTGAATTGCGGAACTTACCCAGTTCGATGAGTCTTCTCTAGTAGATACAGCAGTAATAATTTGTTTATTATATAATTGAATTACTACACAAACACGTAATTTTTCAGTTTTTATTTCATTGGCTTTGGTAATTGATAATTCCATACATTCGAAATCATTTAAGTCCATTGTTTTATCCTCGTTTTTTCATGTATTCACATTCTAAAATCGTTTTGAAAATACTCCAAGAATTCGTTTTTTTCCGTTAATCCATCGTAATTGTTGTTTATTCGATTAATAATTTCTTGTTTTGAAAAAAATTTAACATCTGAGACTTCTTCATCTTGCAAGTACAAATCATTTATATCTATGTCTTTTGTAACAAAATAACATTCGTCATAATGATTATTTACATATCCGTTCTTGTTATAAACAGATGTTGTTCCTACTAAAAATACAATATCTTTGTCATCTATTGTAATTCCTAATTCTTCCTTACATTCTCGAATAAGCGCCTGCCTACCTAATTCTCCCGCTAAGACATGTCCTCCAATTGTAACATCCCATTTATTTGGCCACAATTTTTTATTGCCACTACGTTTCTGTAAGAGCACTTGCCCATTTTTATTAAAAATAAAGGCATAAATGGCTCTATGCCAATATCCATACTTATGGCAATCATCTCTAGATGCAATTTCTCCAGTAAACTCTCCACGTTCATTTAAAACATCAAAATATTCCATTTAAATCTCTCCTTAATTTTAATTTGAGGAATTTTTACTTTGTTAAGTATACCATATTCTTAATCAGTTTTCAAATAGATACTGGAATAAATTCAAAAACTCATCAAATCTTTAAAACTTTTTAAATGGTTTTAGGCATCTCAAAAACGATTAGAATGCTATAAAATATCACATCTGCTACAAACTGCTACATAAAATGTTTACTATTTGTAGCAATAAAAAAATAGCACCCAAAAAGTATTGAAAATTAAATGGATTTTAAGAAAAGAAAAAGTATTCCTTACAAGAGACTTTTAGTGATAATGCGGGGTGGCGTACAGTCGGAACCCTAAGAGTGTTCCATTGCCACTTAAAAATTTTTTACAAGACAATTATATAATTCCCGTTACACACCCATGGTGTTCAACGACAAAACTTTTTTAATTTTCTTGTTGCTATTTCAAATATATCACTCTTGTGTGTTCACCATTTGAACACTCGGGAAATATTTTTATATAAAAATTTTATCAACACCTAGAGTTCAACATTTGAACTCTTCAAAAAAATTTCACAAGAAAAAATAACCCAACAAAAATTGAGTTATCTTTGAATTATTTTAAATAGTACTTTTTTATTTTGATTTATTGAAAAATACAACCAATTAAGGTTGTATTATCTATTTATAATATTTTTCAATAACGGAAGCTCTCATTTTATTATATTCTTCTTCGGTGACAACTTTTTCTTCTAATAATCTTTTTATATCATTTAGCTCTAATTCTAAGTTATTATCAACAACAATTTTATATCTTTTCTTTGTAAGAGAATGATTGATTGTTATATTTGAGATAACAACTAAAATTGAAAAGACTGTTAATGCTATCGCCAATCCAAAATTAACCCAACCAGTCCAGCAGTATTCACCATAAGAAATTGTCTCCACAGATAATCCCGATAAAATGGTTTGTGCAATATTTAGTAAATAAAAGATAAATAGTAAAATATAAATCTTATTGTTAAGTGCTTTTTGATTTTTAAAAAACATAACAAGTATGGTTATATATATTCCACAAATAATCAAGTTAGTGATTAAAGGAATAAATGCTTCAAACATTACTAGTCCAATTAGTGAAAAAACAAATGAAACAGCAAGCAGTACACAAATAATGGTTAATAAAATAATATTCAATTTAACTTGCATTCTTTTCCTTTGTGAAACAAGTTTCTCATCAAGTGGTGTATCATCTAACACTTTTCTCTTTGTGTATAAACCTAATTGTTTTGTATTAGATTGAGTGTCTTTATTTGTTACCAATTCTTCATCTTTTATATTTAGCATACAAATTCCACCAATTAAACTACAAAACAAAGTTGTAATTATTCCCATTGACTTTAAATCATCTTTTGAAGTGGCTTCTTTAAGCTTTTTTAACGCAAAAATACCAACAACAATTGGATAAATAAGAAAAAATTGTAGTATCATACCTATCCATATAAAAACTTTTGTTGCTTGTTTCATAAGATTTCTCCTTGGTTTATTTCTTTTATACTTAATTTGTAGTTTGATGTATTTTGAATATTTTTAATAAAACTTACAGCTTCACTTTTATTGTTAAACTTTAACGCAGTGGAATAATAAACAGTTAAATTACAAGGATTGTTAGCCTCTTCTTTGGCAATATAAATTCCAATATTATTTATTTCTATTACATAATATGGTAAATGTTCTTTATTGCTAAAAAGAAATTTATAATTGATTCTCTTAACCGCTTCACTATCAAACATAGTCGAATAATCGTTTTTTAGTTTTGGCTCTGGCAAGAGGTTGTGTCTTCTTAAATAGTTATATAGCCCGCCAATGTTTCTATTATAGCCATATTCAGTGTTTAATTTTTTATATAATTCTTTATGTGAAATATACGGATTTTCTGCTAAAACTTTGTTTATGTTTCTTATTTCTTCTTCTGTGTGTGAATTTGGGTGTGGTGTATAGGGTGCACAATACTTATTTTCTAGACTTTCAAGAGAACCATTATAAATATTTTTCCATCTAAAAATCGACCTTTCAGTGCAGTTATACTTTTCTGAAGCACATCTTTCGCCATACTTTTCAGCATACTTTAAAATTTCTAATTTTTGCTCCGCAGAGTATGAAACAGCCATAATATTCTCCTTTGTAAAACTAATTACATTATATCATAATATTTATAAATTTGTACAAATATTTATTATTTGTTTTTTCTTTTTTATAGCATATTGAAGTGCTTTGTAAGCACCACTTTTCTCGGTGTGATTTACATAGAAAACAACAAAATCACTATGGTCAATAATTTCACAATTTCTGAAATAAATTCTAGTATACCAATAGTCAAAATTTAAGTCTAAATATGTAATTTCTTCATAATCTTCATCTTTTAACCATTTTGGTCTTTTAGATAATCTTTGATGTCGTGGGTCTGATAAACAAAATATCCTATAAACTTCAGGGTATTCATTTTTTAATTCAGTTATTATTGAGTGACATAAATCATCAAATTCACCAAATCCACCAAAATAAAAATACTTAACATTTTCTTTTGAGATAAGTTCTTTAAAAATAGACATTAATTTTTCTTTTAAATGTTTAGAAACGTTTATTTTATTATGTCCAAAACAACTACAAGATTTAAACTCAACATTCATTTAACACCTTCAAAATAGTATTGTATAAACAATATTATACATAATTAAAATAAAAAATACAAGCCTTTACTATTGTTTCTACAATATTATAATTTTTAAGTGTTTGGCTACAATAGTATTGTGAAAACAATACAAAAAGGAAATAGTCAAAATGAACACAGTTGCAGAAGTTGTCGTAAAGCGAATTAAAGAGATATTAAATGAAAAAGGTATGTCAATTTATCGTTTAGAAAAAATTACAGCAATGTCTCACAACACAATGCAAACACTTATGAGAGCGGACAATAATAGTGTAAATCTAAAAACCGTTTTACTAGTCATTCGTGGATTGGGTGTTACTACTGCTGAATTTTTTAACTCCCCAATGTTTGATGATGAAGATTTAGATATAGATTAAAAAAACACTAGAATTTCCAGTGTTGTAAATTAAAAAGGTTATAAAAGTTTTAGACAGTTTTATATAGTTTTAGACCACATAATTTTACTAAAAAGTGCACATTTGATGTCAACTGATGTCAAGTGTGCATTTTTGTTTGACATCAAAAGACTTTTTAATGTGCCCAAAAGCCTTTATTTTAGACACATTCAAGGGTATGCGTATAAACCCACTCAAAAACATACACTTTTCTGATAAGGTGGGGGTCGGTGGTTCGAGTCCACTCATTCCAACCAGAGAAAGTCACTCAAACAGAGTGATTTTTTTGTTTTCAGAAGAACACCCACCTTATATGAAACAGAGTGGAATATAAGAAACCCAAGGGTTTCGAGTCCACTCATTCCAACCAATGAGAGTAGGGATTAACCTACTCTTTTTGTTTTTTGTACTGACACCTTTAAATGCGTTAGCATTGGCAACATTCATGTTGCATCAGGGTGTCCCTGTTGCCGAGCGTAGCGAACGCCAATTTTTCGCTAGAAAAATTATAAGGTGGGGGTCGATAGACCATAGTCCACTCATTCCAACCAAAAGCAGGCATTTGGCGAAAGCCAAATGCTTTTCTTTTTTCCGAAATGAGTTGCAAATTTTTTGCAAACGAGTTTTTGAGAAAAGAAAAAAGCAATTTGCATTTATGCAAATTGCAAGTTTTTGTTTACATGATGACGAGAACCACAATGCTAAAAGACCCCAGTTCTTATATCATGTGTCAGCAAGATATAAGGTGCATTTTTGTGTCCACCCCACCTTGTGTTGCAAAGCAACATGCAAAGTTGCAAATGTTGCATCAGGGTGTCCCTGTTGCCGAGCGTAGCGAACGCCAATTTTTTGTTGTATTACTATTTCTGGCGTTCCTTCGGATATAGTCTTACTTTTCTTTGATAAATATTCATTTCTTTTTGCATTGTCAAAAATAACATTTATCATTTCTAACTTTTCATAAAATTTTTTAACAATTTCATCTAAAAGTTCTTGTTTTGTTGGGTTTATAACTGTAAATTCTTCAATAAACTTATTAGCGTTTTTTTTCACGCCAAAAGTATTTTTCCATTAGTTTTCCTCCGTTTGAAGAACTTGTCCTTTACTGTGTGGAAGTAAAATTAAAATATTTAATTTTGTTTTTGTTAAGTTCAATATTGCTCATATTTCATATTACTATAAAATTCTATCTTCTGTTTGTTCTTTAATCCTTATTTGTTCTTTTAAATCTAAAAATCTCTTTTCTTCTTTGTGAATATCTTGTTTTAATGCTTCATTAAATCTACGTTTATTTTTATCAACTTCTTTTGCATCGCTTAGAGTTCTTCCATAACTTTCAGCAAATCTTGTTGTATTACCACATGCAATTTGGTGTTTTTCTACCAAAAATGGATAGCCCGTCCAACTGCTTTCTGGAAACATTGCGTATGCCCAATTTGACGGAACATTTTTTGCAACAGTTTGAAATACTGATTCAATTACTTCAATGCGCTTCTTTGCGTAATCACAAGCCAAAGCTATTACTTTTTTGTAATCTTCTGGCATTTTAGATTCTTTTATAAACTCTCCAAATGCGGACATATCAAATAATACATTTTGCAAATGCATAATCTTGTCAACTAATTTACTATAAGATTCTACCGTTTTCAGATTTTCAATTTCTTTTCCTAATTTAAAATTTTTAATTTCATTATAACAAGATTGAAAAGAGTCCATATTGATTTTTGTTCTTTCTTTATCTACAAAAAGGAATGGATTGTCACTATAACTAATCAATCCATTATTGTCCGATACACAAGTAAACCATTTGTTATCAGATTTTAATACATAAATTTTTTGATTTTCTTTTAATGTTAACATATAAATTCTCCTTCTTTATTATATACATTTGTTTGGTTATCTTTATTTATCTTAATTTAATCAAACAATTTATTTAACAAGTCTTCAAGTTTTCTTTTAATATGATTAAGTGTAATTTTATTTTCTATTTTGTTGTCAAGCAATGACAAAATTTCAATTATTTTTGTATTGTATTCTAATTTAATTATATAAGTTTTTTGTTTATTTGTCAACACTCTATTATTTCACAAAATTTTGAGGATTGCTCTCTATACATTCTTTTTCTTCAAAATAGTTCTATGTCAGCCCAAATTCTTTACAAACTTGCGTTAAAAATTCCACACTAGGTGTTCTAACCCCTTTTTCATAATTGCTAATAGTGTTTTCTTTAACAAAAAATTTTTTTGCAAATGCTTCTTAGGTTAACCCTTTACTTATTCTTAATTCTTTTAATTTGTTTCCCACAATCATGTATTTCTCCTTTTTTAAGATTATAGCATAAAAGATTTTAAATTGTAAGAGCAGGTGTTTGGTAATGCAGACACCTGTTCTTTTTATAAA
This sequence comes from uncultured Clostridia bacterium, assembly GCA_945919375.1. Lineage (GTDB taxonomy): Bacteria > Bacillota > Clostridia > Christensenellales > UBA1242 > UBA5893. The sequence goes on along the minus strand of CAMEJD010000020.1, from coordinate 148 downwards.
AGCGAGCGTTAAAAATTTATTTTTGTAAGCGAGATTTTGAACCCAGTTAGTTTTTATTTATATTTTTTCTCCATATTATCTATGATAACTTTAATTTTTTCTCTTGTTGAAACAGGTTCAATTAGTTCAATTGATTCACCATATTGCA
>CAMEJD010000019.1 GCA_945919375.1 uncultured Clostridia bacterium | reverse complement strand
CTAATGCTGATAGTGAAAATTTTGAGGACGTAGTATACAAAGCCGCTGAAATCCTCGATGTGGATATTGATTGGTAAATAGTGAAAGGGTGATAAACAAAATGACCATATTTGAAATTACAACAATTATTCTATTGCCAGTTGCATTGTCAATGGGTTACACTTTTAAAAAGCATAACGAAGAACTGTTGAAACAAGAGAGAGAAGAACAGAAAAAGTATTATCAGTATGTAAAAGAAAACTGGATGTATTTGAATGGTGGTGATGACGAATGAAAAAGGTATTTTACAGTGTAGATTATATGATTTTGGGTTCTGACAAAATACACAGAATGTGGTTCAATAATCTGGAAGAAGCAAAGGAATTTGCAAAAGCTGATTATCGTGACAAACCTGTAAGGCACATATACAACGATGAAAAATTAATAAAAATGGCTGAACAATTAATTGAATTACAGAAAAATTGAACTTGACAAACTGAGTCAAACGTGCTATAATTAAGGTAATAACAAATACTGTTATTATAAATAAAAACAAAAAAAAAACAAAGGAGTAAGAAAAAATGAAAATCACAAACAATTACAACATGAGTGCAAAGGAACTTTTCAACGCAAAGAATGGTAGCGTTGACATTAAGTCAGTATTGGGTGTACAGCTTAGCGCATATGCTGCCGCAGTAGCAGAGGACACTAATGCAGACGGTATCACCGAAAACATTTTCTACATTGCGACAGATTCCGGCGTTATCGGTGGTAAAGCTGTAGCTATTGTAGAAGCAATAAGCGACCTTTGCGATTTTATGGCAGACAATGAAATATCAAAGGAAAATCCTTGTACTATCTGCTTTAAGTCTGCAACATCAAAGGCAGGGCGCACATTCTACACAGTAGAAATTATTTAAAATAAAGGAGTAATAAAAATGAAATTTACAGATGTGGTAGCACTTACACAGACAGCAGTTGCCCAGACTCTGGGCACAACATACCTTGAAAAGGACGGCAAAATTGCACCTATTGAATCTTTTAAGCTTGTTGACGTAGGCAAGGATGTGCTAGATTCTGGTAGTGTTGATAGCTACGTAAAGTCATTGCTTACACAGCTAGGCAAAATGGTGATTGAATCAAAACGCTATACCGCAGATATTCCCTCTATTTTCGTAGATTCTTTCGACTGGGGTGGTTATGTTGAACGTGTTTATTTTTCACCGCAGGACCTTATAAAAGACGAAATGTACGACCTTGTGAATGGTACAACATATGAAGACCATAAGTTCTATAAACCCAACGTTTCTGCAAAGATTTTTGAAGAAGCTAAGACTATCATGTGCCCCATATCTATCGCACGTGACCAGATGGAAATGGCGTTTACCGGCTGGGAACAGATGAACGCATTTATTTCTGGAATTTATACAAACGTATCAAACACAATCGAACTTGCACTTGAAGCTTACGCGCATATGCTTATTTCTTGCGGAATTGCAGTATCATGTGCGGCAACATCTACAGCAGTACATCTTATAACAGAAGCTAAAGCTATTGGTATACTTACAGACGAAACAGCAGTTACAGCAATGCAGAACGAAAAGTTTTTGATATTTGCTTGTAAAAGAATCGCAACAGTCAGAAAGTATATGAAGCGCTACACGACAGCGTTCAACAACGGTACAATACCTGTATTCACTTCCGAAAGCGACAACAAGGCCGCTTTTCTTACAGATTTTGCAAACGCTTGCAAATTCAATGTTCGTGCAAATACCTACAATGAAAAGCTCCTGGGCTTTGGTGACTATGATGAGGTATCAGCATGGCAGGCTTTTAAAGACGCTTCTGTAGCAAACTTTGATTTTGCAACAAACAGTACAATTAAAATTGCCGCCGATACAAATAATAAGTTGGGTATTGGAACAAGTGCATTTACAAAGTCAAACGTTATCGGCGTTGTATACGATAAAAGAGCAATGGGTATTTGCCCCTATAAGGTAAAGACAACGAGCAACTATACAGCGATTGCAGATTTTTGGAATCACTACTACCACCAGCTTACAAACTACATACTTGACAGCAACTTCCCAATTGTTGCTTTTGTCCTTGATTAAGCAGACTTACTAATGACATAAAACCTCCGCTAATGTACCCCTCAATCAAAAGAGGGGTATATTAGTATAGAAAGAAGTGATAAGAATGAATTTGTGGAATCCTTTTGACAGAATGAAATCAAAACAAGAAAAAAATTATTTAAACATTATGTATTTTAAAACTTTGTTAAATGTTTGTGTGCAGATGTTTGAATATAAAAATACACCTAACAATTTATTTAATGATTACATAGAACAGTACTTGCTCTGTAATGGCAATTGTGGAATCGTTGAAATTGAAGGGGAACTAATTCCTGTAATTGGTGGACGTTGTGGGTCAATAAATCCTTATTCTTTAGGTACTAATTACACGTGGGCGTGTCCGGATTTTTCCGGCACTTTTGAGGACGGAAAAAACGGTGTAATTATACGCAACAATTCAACAGAATCCCCAGACCTTGACATACTACAGTACGCCCACTTATTTACAGAATGTGATATATCTATTGAAAACAATGTTACATGGTCACGGCTTGCCCCTCTCATGCTTGCACATGACGAAAAAACAAAACACGCACTTGAAACAGCTTTTGAAAATATAAAAAATGGTAAACCAGATACTGTTGTATCTGAAAACATAATACCGGAGCTTTTGCAGGGAAATTTAACTCCACCTGTTTTGCAACTTTCAGATGTAAAAAACATACAAAATTTGCAGTATTTGTCCGAATACCGTGACCAGCTGCTTAAACGTTTCTTTTTAAAGCGTGGTCACAGTATGCAAACAACATCAAAACACGCACAGACAAATAACGACGAGATACATGGTCTGGATTCTATTGCATGGGTAATACCAGAAAATATGCTTAAGCATAGGAAAGAGGGAATAAAAAAAGTAAATGAAATTTTCGGTACAAGCATAACTGTCGATTTTTCAGAAGTATGGAAAAAAGAAAAAACAAATTTTGTGAAAGAGGGTGAAAAGAATGAAATGGGCGAAAATACAAACGATTGAAAATGACCTTCTTAATTCTGAGTTTAGTACATATTTTAATGTTACTGTCAATAATAATGTTTTTGTAAATGGTACATATGTCTGTATAAATCTTGTGACTATGTTTAATTCTTGGAGCTTTCCTGTATTTACAGATGATAGCACAATACAAAATTTAATATCACTATGGCAAACTTATATAAAAGAGTGGCAGCATTCTATTGATAAAATGTATGACGCTTTATATTCTAATTATAACCCTTTACATAATTATGATATGATAGAAAATGAGTCGATAGGCAGAAAAATTGATAAAACAGTCACTACACCTACAGGAACCACAACTCAAACAAATAAATCAACCACTTTTGACGATACAGCATACAGAGATGTTGAAGAAATAACAAATAGTGTAAATATGACAACTGAAGTTACACCTAACAATACACAAACTATAGATAACATTGAAGGCAATTTTAATAATGCAGAAATACGAAAATTATCACGCTCTGGTAATATTGGTGTAACAACCAGTCAACGGATGATTGAATCAGAAATAGAGTTGCGCAAAAAATCTATTGCAGACTGGTTAATTGAATTTTTTGTTAGAAAATATATGTATACAGTGGGTGATGATAATGAATATTAAATTCGGATATACTTTTGATGATAAACGTACACTTATTAAAAATGTAACATGGTATAATACATTTATCTGTAAACCATATACTGATTATAATATAACAGCACCTATTTTAATAATAGCTAATGCGACAGGAGCAATAAGCAATAATAATTATGCATATATTGAAGACTATAATCGTTATTACTTTGTTGAATCTGTTTCGGTTGGGCGCAGTGGTATGTATGTTGTGAAATTAAAAGTTGACGTATTAATGACGTATGCAAACGGTATAAAAAATTTAAACACTATTATTACACGTCAAGAAAATATAGGTATAAATGACATTATAGATGATAAATTGCCATTATTAAATAAAAAGGAATTAGCTGTTATCGAATTTTCGCAAAGTGAATTGAATACGCATATTGCTGACAGTGGTAGTTATAATTTTGTTCTTGAGGTTGCAGGGGGTGGGGCTTAATGTCAATTAATACTAATATTTGGGGAGAACCTGTTAAAATTGATTATGGGTACAGGACAACTAAATCAATTCAAAATGTTTATACACCTAATGCCGGTGGTGACCCAACAGAATCTTTTTATAGTTATAAAATAAAATACCTACCGGAGTTTATATATGCTAAATTAAATATATCAACAATAAATATAGAACCTATAGCAACTTGGACACCTACACAAAAAACTTTTGTACTAACCACTTATGATCCGTGGAACGGTTTTAATTGCGACTATGATAGCAACACAGGTTCAACCCTTAGTGCAATTCAATGCTGGAAACCAGATAGTAGTTGGAGTAGCGCTAATAGTGTTGGTGTAATCACATCTACTAATAGGAGTGGTGTATTATATGTTATTGTGGTTGGGGTTTACACAACAACCAGTGGAAAACCTGATGTTACAGTTTACGACTGGGATACTTATATAGCAAGTCATCAAGATAAAAAAATATGCTTTATAGGTATGGTTGGCTATTATTCTTCAAACTTTCCAACATCACAAAGAAATAACGGTACAAATTATCCTTTACCAACAATTACGCATAACTGTTCTTGCAACTATAATGGTAAAACATATTATGGTTATCCTTCACAAAGTACACAACGTAATAAGGGTTATCCTGGCTTGCCAAATAGAGTTTTAAATATAACATTTTTCTATGGTGATAGAATACAAGCACCAATATTTAGTGACGGCGTTTTTTCTGGAAAAACAGGTAACGATTATATTTTAACATATCCAGAATTAGGCGAATACTATTTAGATTATTATTACTCTGCTTATCAATTGCAGAGCTGTATGGTTGCATTAAGACACGCACCAACAACAGACCAAATTTTAAGAATTGCTTGCCAATTTGGATTTTATGTTACTACGTCATTTAATAACGTTGCGACAAAGCCATTAAATGACAGCACTGTTTATTTAGGTGTATTTAATGATGACGGTGTATATCAAGATAAGTATACAAAGGGTACAGAAAACAACGAAAATCCTCTATTTGATAAAGAATATGATTCGAATGATATTAACATTGACTGGGAGGACCCTAATGACTACACTAATAAAATAGATTTAAATACACCGAAAATATCAAGTGTTGGCGCATTTAATAGAGTTTATGCAATTAATCAATCAAATCTTTCGCAGTTCGCCAATTGGCTATGGAATGCTGATGAAACAGTTTTTGAACAAATAATAAAAGGATTGGGACTAATGGGAGATAACCCTATTGAATCAATTATCAATTGCAGGCTTTATCCTCTGGATATTTCATCATTAGAAGGCGGCGGAACAGCACAAGCTATTAAATTAGGGCGCACTGAATCACCAATTACAGGTGTACCAATTCACGGAAAACAAGCTTTAGTTGATTTAGGGTCTTGTACATTTCACAGACATTTTAAAAACTTTTTAGATTATGAACCCTTTACAAGTGCAAGTTTGTATATTCCTTATTGCGGCGTTGTGCCCATACCGACCGCTGAATTCGTTGGAAAAACAATATCCACTAAACTTATAGTAGATGTTACAACCGGCGCTTGTACAGCCGTTGTATTTGCCGATAGTATACCATATTTATACAAAAATGGAGCCATAGGCATTGACGTGCCAATGTCTGCAACAAATTCAGCAGACTACGCAAGTAGAATACTGGGCGGTGTAATTTCTGGAGCAGTTGATACAGTAGCAGGAGCAACAACAGGAAATGTAGCTCAAACTGCTAATAGTGCAATGGGGTTGGTTAATACTGCGTTGTCAATTAATAATGCCAATATCCAGACAATAGGTTCTTCTTCTCCGTCATGTGGTTTTTGGCAACCCCAAAATTGCTATTTTATTATAAGAAGACCTATCGTTGATATGCCACAAGATTACGGTCATAACATTGGCTTTGCTTGTAATTACAAAGCTAAAATTTCAGATTGCAAAGGGTATACACAAACATATAACGTTGACGTATCAACAATAAATGCACCGGAAGAAGAAAAAAACGAAATTGCAAAAATTTTAAATACTGGGTTTTTTGCTTAATAAGGAGAATGAAAATGAGTATTGAACAGATTATATCCGTTATAACAAATAACGGCGTCAGCATTGGTTTGTTGTTATATTTTGTGTATCGTGACAATAAATTTATGAACACATTAAATACAACATTAACAACTTTAAGAAATACAACAGAATCAATTAAGAAAATGTTAGAAAAGAGGGTATAAAAATGAATGGAATTGATTTGTCACAGCACAACATCGTAACTAATTGGAATGAAGTTGCAAAAAATGTTGATTTTGTAATACTCCGTGCAGGATACGGAAAAGAATTTTCACAGATTGACAAAAAGTTTGAGGAATATTATAAAGAATGTAAAAAGCGTAGTATCCCTGTGGGTTGCTACTGGTACAGCTACGCAAAATCAAAAAATGAAGCAGAAAAAGAAGCAGAAATATTTTTAAAAACTATAAAGGGCAAACAGTTTGAATTTCCGGCCTATTACGATGTAGAAGAATATGATATTTTTAAGTTAGGTAAAAAAGCAGTATCGGAAATTATAACAGCTTTCTGCGAAAAGGTTGAAAAAGCCGGCTATTTCACCGGCTTTTACAGCAATCCTAATTTTTTACACAATGTTATAAATGATACTGTGAAAAGTCGTTTTACTTTATGGCTTGCTCACTGGGATAGCAATGTGCCGTATTGTAACTATGGCATATGGCAAAGAACTGCTAAAGGTAAAATCAGCGGTATTAATGGTGATGTTGACATAGATTTCTGCACAACAGATTTTACATCACAAATCAAGGCATTAGGCTTTAACGGATTTTCAAAAACTGAAACAAAAGTAGAAACAGAAATAAAAATAACTGCTGAAATTAACGGCAAAACATACCACGGCACCCTAAAAGAATAAATAAAAACAGGCTTTTAAAGCCTGTTTTTTTTCGCAGATAGAACATAGTTTTCAACAGTATATCCAACCTCATTAGTTGCGTAATAAAATTTGTTTTGTTTATATAATTCCCATATTAATTTTTGTGAAGGGGTCACACCTAATCCATAAATAAAATTATTTGTTTCTCTGTCACCTAAACTATATATAATACTGTCATCGTAATATCTTGTTGCTTTATGGCAAAATATACAAGTTCCGTGTTTGTCAGTTCTTATAACATCAAGTGCAATCAATACATTATTATGTTTTACATATATACCTCTATGCAGAATTTTTATTTCTATATCATCGGGCAGGTGTTGATAATTTGAAAAAGCCCATGTTTCAGCGCCTGTTATACTTGCAAGAGCCGGATTATCAAAACCGAAATATTCCATATTCAGAAAATGCCGTTTTCTACTTATGTTTTTACCTAATATTTCAACGTAAATATTTGTATTTTTCGGTGTCGTTATTATTTTTTTATCACCCTGTTGCATACTTAAAATATCATCACTTATTAGCATTTCCTCGAAATAGGGGCTATGCCTGTCAATCGTATTAGATAACATAAATATTTTAGCTCCGGAACGGTCACGCAAAAGAGTTTTAAGCAAGTCACAAAATTGTACAAATTCATTTTTATAATAATACTTGCCTATAAATTCGTCATATATTATGAAATCGCTGTTTGATGTAGCATAACCAGATTTTAACGATTCTGCTTTATCTACACTACAAATGTGCATAAAATACTCCGGTGCTGTATCTGTGATATTCATTTTTTCGTCAATTGTTGCGTAATAAAAACGCCTTGACTTATAGACAATTGTGTTATATTTACCGTTTGTAAGTATTTCTATATATTTATATTCCGGATTTTTTATTACACTAAATATATCTATAATAACTTTAGGTGCGATATACTCCTCACGTGAGCGTACATACTCTATTTTAGTGCCATTAATAGCATTATCACACATACCTAATAAAATAATCTGTGTGGTTTTTCCTCTGCTTCTATCGGACAGTAAGTTAAACCATGTACAAGCATCTAAAGGCAGTACAGCCGGGTTGTATACATCGTTTGGCGTTTTTAATTTTTTAAACAGCTTCTTTATATCTTTTATGTTATTCATTTTTCAATCTCACTTTCATAGTTTCAAAAAATTTTAAAAGTGCTACAAAGTCCTCAGATAGCGACATTTTAAAGGGTATATCATAAATTGCCACACTGCTATATTCAAACATAAACTCACTTACGCCGTTGCAGTCAATCACGTTTTCGCCGTGTGGTTCATCGTTATAACAGGTTGTCTTTTTTGTTGAATCTGCCTTTTTTAGTGTTAATTCGTTTTTAAATTCTTCATATGGGTTCAGATTATGCTTTTTGCAATAGTCAACAAAAGCCGTTTTAGGTAAACCGGCAATTGTTTGTACTGTTTCATATTTTCCAGATTTTTTGTTGTACTTGTCCTTTATGTATCGTTTAGCGCCTAAAGTTTTAAAACGTGGATATACACCCTCAAAATCAAAGCACCCTAAATCATAAAAACATTTATCATTAAATAATGTTTTATTTATTTCTATAATTTCTTTGTTGTATTCTTCAAAAATGTGTTTATGTTTTTCATGGTTAATTAAATAAATGCTGTCTGTATCGCAATAAATGCAATCATTACCGATTTTAAAAACGGTTTTCAATAAATTGCGCCTTGCGTGTGCTGTCACCCATACACCCCATTGAGGTAATAAAAAAGCCTTGTTCCGGAAATCTTCATATGTTTTTTTATTTGGTATTTTTTTCCATGTTTCATTAAAAATATATTCATAAATATTATGTCTTGTGACCATCATCCCGTAATTGCTATTTACTCTTTGCTTTGATAATAGATATTCAATGGTATCACTTTTGCCGGCTTCTTTCAAGTCACATTTTAATTTATAGTACTTATTCATTACATTTATAGCGTATTTTGGTAGTTTTCCACGTTCTGCAATTTGCAGACTGTATATTTCAACTTTTTCCCATGTATAAAATTCTTTGTATGATTCAAAGTCCAACTCTGTTAAATATACTGTTATAGAATCTGCTTTTCTTACTCTGCCATTATCTAAAGATACATTTTCATATTTTAATAATTTGTTGAAACTCTCTATACTATGTGATGTTGTTTGCTTTATGTTATCAAATTTAGCCAAAATTAAGCAACATTTATTTTCAACATACTTTTCAACAATATCAATAGTAGGATTTTTTATTGTCAAAAATGGTGAAACAGGGAAGTATTTTTGATTCATAACGGCAGGATAAGAACTCGTGAAGTCATATGATACCACGTCTTTTAGTACCTCATCTGTATAATAGGCGTTTGCGTGAGTGTAACCACCCCTAAAGCAATTATGCAAAAGCGCATTATATTCCGTTTGATTTTTAGGGTAGCACATTTTGCACATGGTATTTACAGACTTGATATTTTGTATCTGATCTTTTAATTCCATTCTTAACTGTTGCGTTTTTGTACATGGTACTGTTTGCCATTCTTCAATGAAATTCCACATATAATCTGCCCATTCAGACAGTATTACAACATCATTTATACAATACTGCTTTTCAGCGTCAGTTAAAGGTGTACAACTATTTCTTATTATAGAATAATCTAAATCGCCTTTCAATTTTTGAGTTTTGCAGTAGTCTTTTGCAAGGTTTGCAAGATTAGAACCGGAAATAGAAAGGCATTCTGCGAAATGTAGATTTTTAGAAAATAATGTTAATATCTGCCGTTCCTCTTTTGCAAAAATACTTGTTATTTCCAATCTATGACAAATAAATTGAAATTCAAAAGACAAATTTGCAACCCATATTAGAAAATTACATTTACCTTTTATACCTTGTAAAAATTCAATAATATTTGTAAACTCTTCCCATGTGCGACCCATGAAAACGTGATCATTAAATGACATTTGCCAATGGTACATATAAGCTCTTTTGTATTCTTCCGTTATAATGTTTGTTGTTTCAATATCAAATCCCATGTTTATTTTATAGTACACTATTTTCTTTCGGTTCTTTTTTGTGATTATTTTTTTCGCGTTGTGTACTGTTTCAGATATGATTCTTTTTATTTGTTTTTCATTTTCTGAAACATAGCCAGTCATTTTTATAAACCTCTAAAATAATTTATAGTATCGTCTGCCATTTCATCAGATTCAGACATTATATTAATAACTTTTTCAAACGTTTCTTCCGTGATATCTCCGGTACGTGCCTCATCATAAATTTGTTTTATATCGTCCTGCCCCATTAAGCCATATATTGCTTCTTTATTTGCAAATATGTACGCTGTCATTTCATCAAATGACGGTATATTCTTACTTGATGTGTCCGTACCTGTTTTATGTTTTTTTCGATAATTTAATTTTAATTTTTCATACTGCTTAACTTTTTTTGTGTATTGACCTACTTTTTGAGTACTTCTTAATTTTTCACGGTAAATATCTTGTGAAGTGAAAAAAGTTTGTATGTTTTTGGCTTTTGAAATTTGGAAAATTCCTGTTTTTGAAGATACTCTACCTATTGGCACTTTAATACCAGATCTAACTTCTATACCCTTTACTGTTGCCAACAAATTTTGATAGATTGCGGATTTTTCGCCATATTGTCTATAGGCTTTTGTGAGCTGTTTATTAAAAGCGTCGATTGCCTTGTAACCCTCTGACGATTTAGCCATGATTTACACCCCCCTTCTATAGTCCACTATTTTATAATTCCAAAAGTTTTTTACTTCTCCTGTGATTTCAATTTTGCACTGATTATCGCTTTTCAGAAAATAATCACCATTTATATTATAAATTATACCGTTTTCGTCACATACTACTGCGATATTATAATATTTTGTTTTTAGTTTATTGGCTTCTTTGAATGCAACAAAAGGATATTTATATTCTTTATAGTGCTTTATTATTCCTGTTTTATTTGTTGCCATAACTTCATAATTCATTTTATACACTCCTTTATCTAATTTTCATTGTTGTCATGATGTCACCTTTATCTGAAGTATGTACAACACATGGTGCAAGACATTTTGATTCAAGGATTTTTTCGGCGTGTTTTATACCTTCATAAAATTCAGCATCGGTCTTTCTAAATTTGCATTTTTCAGAACATTTTGTATTTGCTAAAATTGAGCAGTTTGATTTATCTTTGTTGTAAAATCTGCATTTATTCATTTTCTTTCACCTCTTGAACCCAACATTTTTTGCAAATTCGTCAACTTCTTCTATACATTCAATTTCTTCTTCTCGATATAATTCATCAACTGTGAAATTTTCAACAGCTTCATCCTCGTTAACGGCTTCAATATACGCAAATCCGCTAAAATTTATTTTATATTTCATTTTCTTTCATCTCCTCAAATAAAATCGACCTTAACTTTCAGTTTAACTTCCTTTTCAACATCAAGATTCAGTTTATCCTTGCACCAATTGATATAGTCCGTATCATGTATATCCTG
>CAMEJD010000018.1 GCA_945919375.1 uncultured Clostridia bacterium | reverse complement strand
CGCCTATGTTCTAATCAATTTCCTACACAAAAAGAAGGCCCACTAGCCTTCTTTTTTTCTAACTTGCAAAATTATTTTAAGAATAAGTAATTTATGCGGAAATTGTGTAAATTGTAAATGTGCAAAGTGAGCCATATCCCATTATTTGCCAATAGGTTGAACCATCTTTTTCGGTCACAAGTTTTTGAAAATACAACATATAATTTCCAACTGCAGAAGGTCCTGTAATTGTTCCATCTGGCGATACAGTCATTTCGACAAGCACTTCATCTTTACCGCCTTTTCCGCCTTTGCCGTCATCACTATTTGCATAAGCAAACCTATATTGACCGCCATTATTTCCACGCATTCCAGTTTTCAATAGTCCGCCAACATCACTGATTTCTTCATTAAAAATTCTAAAATCTTTGTATGCATTAAATGTGATTGCGTTTCCGTCATATTCTTTTTGAAGTTGTGATTTATCGCCCACAAATTCATATCTTTCTGTGATTGGAACATAGTATGAGTAAATATAGATTTTATAACTTTCTCTTGTGTCTGTTGTTTTGTCTTTTCCTGTGAAAGCAAATGTTCCGTCTGTATTTTTAACAAGTCTTAATGCACAGTTTTCATTGTCTAGATATGGGGAATAAATTGTAACAGCGCCATCTTCGGCAAATTTAAACATAAGTCCGGTGTCTTCACCTTCGTTTCCACTAATATTTACATCAAGCGAACGCACAATTTTATTTCCGCTCAATCTCATTGTTCCTGTTCCAAAAAGGTCATAAGCAAAATTTGCAGAATATTTTTCAAGCCTTGTGCCATAATGTCCTGTGCCAAATTCCCAAAGTTGTGTTTGGTCACTTCCGGTTTTAGGATAATATCTCTTCACGAGACTATTATAGTAATATTTTGTAAAAACAGTGTCATAACTGCTTCCAAGCAAAATTCCTTCGTATCCATCGCTTGTTGCAAGTCTTGCTGTTGCTTCAACATTTTCTAAACCTGTTGTTTCCAAAATGTCTTTTGGCATTTGCATAACATAAGGTTGACCGTCAACCATGCCAACGATTGTGTAATAACGCAAACTTGCAAAAAGTCCAATGCCACCTGTGTCAGTTGTAAACTCGTCTGCACTCATAATCTTCTTGAATTTTCTTTCGGTGATTTTACCTTCACGTCTAAATTGTTCGACATCTGTGCCATCAATTTCAAAACTAAATATGAACTCATATTCTCCAACAGTTGCCGGTCCCACAAGTTCATCACCAACAGCTCTTCTGTTATATGCATAAGATTTGCCCGGCATTGTGACATCGTTTGCAGGTTGAACTTCGGTGTTTGTTCCTTTTTTCACCCATTTATACGAAACTTTATCTTTTAGTGGTTGGCAAACTGCAAGCAATTCTTGGTCTGCTGAACTACCCAATGCAACAACATCATTTATTTCTCTCAATGATTTGCCATTGATTATGATTGCATTGCTTGCAACAAACAACGCACCACCGTCATATTCTTTGTTCAAGCATTCGCCATAACCATTTTCAAGATATGTATATTCAATAACATATTCTTTCACTTCGATTTCAAAAGTTTGTTTAATATTTGTGTTTGCAACACTTGCAAAAGTGATTGTATATGTTCCAATCGTATTTAAGTCTAATCCACCAAGGTCAACCGTGTAGTCAGTATCTTTTGTCAATGTTATGCTTGAATTGTCAGACAACACTCCATTTACAACGACTTTATCAAGATTAAGGTCTTTTTCTGTTGCTCCTTTGTGTTTAAGCGTTTTTCCACTTGCTTTTAATCCAGATTTTCCAACATTGACTTGCAAAGACACTAATTCTGCAGGTAATTCTTTAAATTTTGCAATAACGGTTTTCCCATTTGTGCCCATTTTGAAACTACATTCACTCTCTGTGGAAATCAAAACATCGTTGTCGTTATACCAACCATCAAATTGATAACCAGCATCCGCTTTTGCTTCTATTAAAATATCATCGTTTTCTCTAAGTCTGTATTCAAAAAGTTTGCCTTTGTTGTCGTGTCCCCACCAAATATTGCCACCTTCACCTTGAACTTTTGCTGTAAAATCATATCTCGGTGCATTTTTTGCCACGATAAAATATGAGAAATCGATTGTTTCAAATGTTATTTTTCCATCATTATAGGTTGTTGACATAATTTCAACCATGTCATTAGGCATAATATGAAAGGTAGTAAAACCATATGCACTAATTGTAGGAGCTGGCATTGTGATTTTTACTTGTCCCTTTGGTTTAACTTTAACATCGCCATTCTTTATGTGTATATCATAAATGTATACGTCACTTTTTTTGTCGTAATCTTCATACTTGATTTTTTCAATTACGGCTTTTCCTTCATCGCTTTGTGAGTTAATTGGATTACAAATAAGAGTATCGCCCTTATTGAACTCACCAATTGCAACAATTCCGCTTTCTGTCTCAATTTTGTCAATCTTTTTCCCTTTGTCCCCACCACAAGCAGTCAAAACAAACATTGCAGAAAGGATACAGCAGAAAGCCAAAACGAATGTCCAAATTGATTTTCTTTTTGTCATAAAATTCTCCTTTTATTTTTAAGTTGCATAAGTGGAGCAAGAATTAAGAGTTTCTTTGCAACTATGTTTGTATTATAATATGTTATTTTCAATTCTGTATAAAAAAATTTAAATTTCCAAAGTTAAAAATAGGATTTGAAATATTTATTTTAACTTTTTACAGAAATAGACCATGTCTTTTGCCTAGTCTATTTTGTCTTAATCTTCAAATGAAATCTTTTTTGCTTTGCTTACTTTTGCCCTAAAATTTATTCTTAGACAATTTTTCTTTTTTAATACTACTTTACATTGAAAACCATTTTCTGTACCCAAAACAAAATATCTTTCAATGCCATCGTCATCATCGTAGTCATCATCATCCAAATTGCTCTTTTGAAGTTTTTTTTGATCAAATATCTCAAGAGTTCCATATTTATTCATTGAATCAAAAATGTATGATCCTTCTGGGAAATCTACTCCTATTTCATATAACCCTTGTGGAATGATAATTTCTTTTTCCATTTTTATCTCCTTTTAAAACATATCATCATCTTCATCTAGAGTATCCATAACCATCATATCATCAAGTTCCTGCAATTCTTCTGGATCATCATCGGAACTCATCATGTGTGGGAACACTTTTTCATACTTTGGCTTCTGCACTTTTGCGACTTTCTTCTCACTTACTTGTGATAAATTTTGTGCTTGCACTATTCCAAGCATTTTGTTTGCCTCATCTAAAACTGTGATTGTGTCGTATACTTTGACACCCTCTCCCATCATACACTTTTTAAACAAATTGGTATATGGTTGTTTCGGCACTTGCTGTGCCACATAGTTTATTTTTGAACCAGACAATTTTTCCGTTTGGATAAATTCTGAAATATCTGCCAACTTGTCAAAATCCAAATCTGTATCTTCAAGAGAAAAAAATGTATATTTTTCCCCATTTTTATTTGTTCCTTTTAGTATTTTTATCCCCTGTTTTGATACATCTTCAACATTCGAATAGTGTCCCTCCTCAAAAACTTTTGCAAGGTGTTCATATAATTCCTCTGTTGCAAGTGGACCGTGCAGTGCTTTTTCTCTCATTTGATTCCAATAATCATAAAACGAATCATTTTTTGGTTGTATCTTTTGTTTAATACTTGTCGGCAAATATTTCTTTTTATCTTTATTATATTGTTTTATTAAAGCAATCACAAAAGCCACTATGATTACGCCAGGAACTAAAATATACCAAAGTCCATTTATCCGACCTTGTGTAAGTTGTTCAATTCCAGCAACAATGCTACAAATTAGAATTAAAAGAAAAAATATTAACCCACCCATATTTACCTCATTTTAATCTATTGATTGCATTTTGTCTAGCAAACTTTCGTAACTATCCACCACTTCGTATCTTACATTGCCTGCAAGTTGAAGTTGGTCAAACAGTTTTTTGGCACAATCTGTTTTTGCTTTTTCTATTCCACGAAGTTCTAGTGATTCCATACTACCTTTTGTTTCAGCAACAAAGTATATGTGTTTTACACTGCCTTCGTTAAATGCTATTGCCCAGTCTGGAGCATAGTTTCCAACTGGCGTTGGAATTTGGAACGACCTTGGAAGTTTTGCATATACACAAACTTCATTTGCCACATCAAGTTCTTTTGCAAACTTACGCTCTATTGATTCTTCGGCACTTCCATCGGTTACAACATAATCTTGAATTGCCTTTTGCGCCTTATATGCTTTGTCAAAGTCAATCTTTGCTTGGTTACCTGTGAAGATATCACTGTCGTATTCGCCTTCGGTTTTATTGTATGTTATGTGGTCAACAATCATTGAAGCTTTTTGCTCGTTTATGAGTCTTGAAGCTTTTGTTATAAACTCTTCTGGGTTGATAGCAAACATTTCAAATTTTTCTCTTGTAATACCTTGCAAAATGCGAACTACTGTTCTTCTAGTTAAAGTTGTATTGTCTACAATTTTACCAATAAGATCGTATTTTGTATTATCTGCAGCACCACTACGGATTGTCTCTGTTCTTGTGTCGGTTGTGCTAAACGAATCACCACGCTTTAATGCGTTCTCATCCATTGTTTTCTTTTGCTGACCGATTGTTACAACATACTTTAATTCAGCAACGAACAATCCTTTGTTTATGCTTTCAATTGAATGCTTAATAAGTTCTTCGCTGTCAAAGTCAACTTTGTATGTATACTTGTGGTTGATTTGCTTCCAAAGTTTTTGGAACTCTGCCTTGTGGAAGTTATCGTTAAGTGGATTGCTTTCTACTGTTGACTTGTTAGCATCTTCAAACATACCATCAAGTGCTTTTTCATTGTAAATGCTTTCAACAAGTTTATGCACGCTCTCAGTGTATGGTGCAAGGATTTCTGGCATTGCCACAAGTGTGTTATTTGCTTTGTCATCAAAGTATTTTTGAGTGATTTTGTTGTCTTTATCAGCATAACCGTTAAATCTTAAATAACTTTGAATATCACTTGCCATATCGCTACCCACTTGAATTCTCTCTTTTCCATCGCTAACGAACTTGCCACGGAAATACTCAATTATTGCTCTTGTAGGTCTGTCTGCAAGGTTTTCTTTAAGCACTTTTTGAATTGAACCAACAAAGTCTTTATAACTGTCGGTTGCAATAACTGTTAAAGTGTTCACATTATGGAACGATGATCTCTCATTCTTGAAATAATGAAGGTCTGTTCTATCGCCTAGCATATTTACAGCAATACGAAGTCCACGACCAACTTCTTGTCTCTTGGCAATCGCGCTGTCGCCACCTGGTTTTAATGCGCAAATTTGGAAGATGTTTGGGTTATCCCAACCTTCACGAAGCGCTGAGTGTGAGAATATAAATCTTGTTGGTTCTTCTTTTGAAAGCAATCTCTCTTTGTTCTTTAGTATTAGGTCGTATGCAGAGATATCATCTGAGCCTTCGCCTTTGTTTTCCTTTGAGTCAATCATTCTTCCGGTCTTTTTATCTATTGAGAAATAACCTTTGTGTGTGTCTTTAACATCAATGCCTTTCAAGTAGCGAATGTAAGGTGTTTCAAATAATGTTATCTTTTCGTTGAGTGCTTTTGTGTACTCTTCTTCAAACATTCTTGCATACTCGCCTTTTTCATCTGGCTCGTTGTAATCTCTATACTTTATAACTTCATCAATAAAGAACAATGACAAGCACTTGATTCCTTTATCGTAAAGCTTCTCTTCCTTTTCAAAGTGAGAACGAATTGTTTCTCTTATTTGTATTCTCCTAAGGTCTTTGTCTGAGACATCTCCTAGCACTTCGCCAATATGCAATACTTGTCCATTTAGGAAAGTGATTGTGTTGTTAAATGGATTGATGTCCGAGATTATGTAATCGTTCTTGTATTGTTCCATTTGGTTAGACTTGTGATACAAGTTGTCGCCTTTACTAAGAATTCTTGTTTCCCTGTTTATTGATTTGTTATAGTTAATTTCAAACTCCAATCTACACATTGGTGGTTTGTTTGGTGAAAGCACAATGTCTTGCAAGTATAGGTATTTATCTGTTCCACGCAAGTTTTTAATCTCAAAGCCTTTGACTTGAATCTTTTTAACCAAACATTTGTTGTATGCATCCACTGCATCCAAGCAATAAACAAGGTTGTGTTGCTTTTTGTGTGTTGCTGAAAAATTCATACAGAACAATGGATTGAATTTACGAAGTGAAAGTTGTGTTGCACTCTTTTCATCGCCCATCTTTTGTGGTTCATCAAGGATTAGTATTGGTCTTGTTTTTGCCACAACATCAATTGGTTTTCTTGATTGGAATTCATCAAGCACCATATCAATTCTTCTGGCATCAGCACCACGAGCGTTGAATGCTTGCGTGTTGATGATCATTACATTGATATCACTGCTTGAAGCAAAACTATCTAGTTCCGAAAGTCTTTTGCTGTTGTAAACAAAGTATCTTGCCTTTTTGTGATAACGATCCATAAAGTGATCTTCCATCATTTGGAATGACTTTTTAACACCTTCACGAATAGCAATGCTTGGAACAACAACAATGAATTTACTCCAACCATATCTTTCATTGAGTTCAAAAATGGTGTTGATATACACATAGGTTTTACCTGTTCCTGTTTCCATTTCAATGTCAAGAGAACATTTGCCAAGACCTTTAACCAACTCTTCTGACTCTTTGTAATTGCAGTCTTGTTGAATATGCTTTATGTTTTGCAAAATGTCAGTTTCATCAAGCAATATTTTAGCATTTTCGAAACCATCATCATTTTCGTCATATGCGTCAAAAAGTGAAGCCTGCGTAACTTGCTCAGTCTTTTTCTTAATACCCAAATCTCTTGTGTATCTAACCATATCCAACTTTGGCTGTCCTTTGAATACCTTGCTGATATTACTTACAGCTTCCTGTTGATATGGCTGTGTCTTGAATCTAAATTTCATAAATTTTCTTCCTTAAATTATCTTCCTTGTTGTGGTTGGCGAATAAGTTTCAAAAATTTGGTCAAAGTTTACTGCAACACTGTCAGTTGACATACTTGCATCTCTAAATACTGCATACAATGGTTGCATTTTTGCAATTGCTGTAACAACTTCATCATTTATATTTTTGTCAAAACAGCACACCAAGTCGCCATCGTTAACATTGAATACTTTTTTACCATTGATCTCTAAGGTTTTTATTTCACTTGAAAGCAACACTCCCATATCAAGCATTACTTGGAATAGTAAATCCTCTGGGGTTCTATCTTCTTTGATGTTATCTTCAAATTGAGTAAGCAAATCCTGTGTTGTTTTATTTGGTGAATAATAGATATCTTTCATACAACTACTATCTAGTTTTAAACATCTAAATCCAATATCAATTTTTTTGCCAGGATTTTCATCCTTTATGTTTTTCCCTGCTCTACGAATTCTTTCTTTACCTATTTCGCAAATGTTTTTATAACCTGCTTTATATGGTTCTGAATTTGAATCACAATTTTCTGGTAATTGTACCATTATAAATTTTCTAGTTCCATCATCCTCTGCATTTAATTGCATGACAGCATGAGCTGTTGTTGCAGAACCTGAAAAGAAATCTAAAATTATGAAGTTTCTATTTTCTTCTAATTTTATCAACTCTTTTAACAATTCAACTGGTTTTGAAAAATCAAATTTTAAACCCATGGAATTTAACACTGATGTCCCATGATTATTGGCATATTTTGCATTTATAAAATCATAAGATGCCAAAATCAAGCTCGGATCTTTGTTAACCATTTTGTTTGTTTTGATCTGAAACTCTTTATTAATATAATTTTTAACACGAAGACCGTTTTTTGTCGGAACCAGAATTCCCAACTCTGCAGCCGCTTTCATTCTATCTAGAGTCCACAACCATCTTCTTCTTGTGCCATCGTTTGCTATTGGCTTATATACTACGCCTTTATATTCAAAGTCATAGTCACCACCTTTTGAGTATCCTTGAGTAGATGACGCAAGGATTGGTGATGTATCACCATCAAAGTACAATCCTATTTCATCACTTTTTGCATTTTCCAATCCAGTCCTTTTGACTGTTCTTGCAAAATGAGTATTTTCATCCTTTCCATTAACATACATAAGTATATAATCATGTTGTATTGAAACATATTTTTCTTGTGACGGTCTTTGTGCACTAGTCATTCTTGGTATACTGCAAATAAAATTCCTTAATCCAAAAATCTCATCACAAACTTTCTTTAAATTTGCCTGTTCGTTATCATCTATACTAATAAAAATTACACCATCATCGGATAGTAAATCCTTAGCAAGTTTAAGTCTTGGATAAATCATATTTAGCCAATCCGTGTGAAACCTACCATTACTATCGTTGTTGACAACCATACGATTACCTTGATCATCAACTTGATTGCTTCTTTCCAAATACTCATCAGTATCCACAGCAAAATCATCGTTATACACAAAATCATTTCCCGTATTGTATGGTGGATCGATGTATATCATTTTAATTTTGCCAAGATAAGTTTCTCTTAAAAGTTTAAGGACATCTAGATTGTCGCCCTCAATATAAAGGTTTTGTGTACTATCAAAGTCAACACTTTCCTCTCTGCAAGGGCGAAGTGTTTTGGCAATTGGTGCGTTTGCTGTAAGAACTGCTTGTTTTTTATCAGGCCAAGTCATTGTGTATCTTTCTTTGTCTCCATCAATAACAACATGACTCAACTCCTGTTTTAGCATATCAAAATCAACTAATTTTGTTAGTTTTCCTTCTTCATCAAGTGCTTCTGTGACACAATTTGGAAACCTTTTTGCGATGAATTCAATGTTTTCATCTACCAAATTTTTGCTTTGCATTTGTAATTTATCCATTATTTTTCTCCTTGTTATCTTTTTGAAAATTAATTAATTCTTTTTTTATCTCACATATGGCTTTTTGTTGATTTTTTTCAAGTCGCATATTTATAAAAAGCATAACTATACTCAACAATCTAAAAATCAAAAAAACAATACTAATGCCGTCTAAAGATGAAAAACTAAAATTAAAGAAAAAAGATAATGTGAAACTAAAAATAAAACTTAACACGTGACTAAATAGTTTATTTTTAGTCAATATTTTTTTGAGCAATAAATCTACAATACAAGTACAAATTAAATAATTTAGCAAATTATTTACAAAACTATCTATAAAATTGACATCGGTTGATGTTGTTGCTCCATGCTTTATTGCAAAAATAATAAACACCCCAATGTTTAGTAAAATTAAAAAAATGTTTAATATATAAGTGGTTCTTGTTTTATTCATATTTCCAGCTCCGTTAATTTTTTTTTAAAGCTTTTAATCTTGTCGTTTATAGCCATTTTTGTGTTTGGTTGTTTTTCTGCATCACGAGTTTTTGTCAACTTCTCTATCTCTGTTTTATGCTTTTTTATTTGGTTGGTTCGGTCTGTGTATTCTTCAAAACTTTCATCTTGTCTGAACTTTATTTTCGTGATGTAACTTACCATTGCTTTGAAAACATTTTCTAGTTTGCTTGTGGTTGGAAATGCTTCTTTATTTTCTTCTTGCCAATCACTTTCGCAAGTTTTCAAAACCTTGATTTTATCTTCAGTGAATACTTTTAGTGATGTGATATACTTGACATCTACTCCATATCGCAATCTAAAAAGTATTTGGAAGTTTATGTATTTATTCAGTGTATCAATAAACTTTGTTGGAACACTTGCACTATTTAGCACAATGTCCATTATGTAGATTTCTTTCACATTTTCACTTGGTTCCAGGTTTGTCCTATCTGGTGATAATGTGTTTGCTAAAACAACTTTTGAAACAACTTGAGCATCTGTCTTTATTGTCTTATCTGCCTTTATTGTTCTGAAAAGTTCAAGAATCTTAAAGTTTATATTTACAGCAGTTTTGTCGTTGTATATAAACATCTTTTCTCCTTATCTTTTGATTATTTCACTACTACGAAAGCGAGCAATTCGAAGTCATCAAGTCCTTTAATCTTTGCACCCGTTAACACCATACTTCCTTGTTTGAAAAGTGCATTGATATCGCTTTGCTCTTTAACTTCAATTATGCTTTTTATAGCTTCTTCAAGTAGTTCTGAGTATTTGTGCATATCCAGTCCATCATTTGTTTCATCATTGAATTTTTTATATGCTTTTGGAATTGGTGCAATTTGACCTTTGCAAGACAATCGAAGTACATCCAAAATTTGTTTTACTT
The DNA here is from genome assembly GCA_945919375.1 of uncultured Clostridia bacterium. GTDB lineage: Bacteria > Bacillota > Clostridia > Christensenellales > UBA1242 > UBA5893. The sequence continues at coordinate 1,847 of CAMEJD010000018.1, read as the reverse complement.
CCAAGTGGTTATCTATAATCTCGCCATCAACACCAACATAAACGAGATAGTAAGGGTGCAACCTGTTTTGCCTGTTGATATTCACATTGTTGTTTTGGTTCTTCAAAATGTAAATAACACCTGGAACAACACCCTTTTCTTCATCTGCTGGAATAACGCAATGCATTCCCTTTGGCACTCGTTTTGGTTCGCCATAGTTTTTAATGAATTCGGCGGCATCCATTCTAAACTCGTTAAGTCCAAGGTCTGAGATTGAAATACCATTGTTTTGATCTTCAAGGTCAATGTTCTCGCCTTCACGAAGTTTCTTTATTTGGATTTCACGATAGTCATCCATTTGATCATCTGGGTTAAGCAAGTTGTCATCGGCTGTTGCTGTTTGGTCAACAATTGTCATTCTGCTCTTTACCCTATCTGTTAAGTTGATGTATTCATTAAGTGGCAATGGTGGCCAAAAATTGATGAGTCTTATTACTTTATTCTTGCTTCCAAGTCTATCTATACGACCAAACCTTTGAACAATGCGCACTGGATTCCAGTGAATATCGTAATTTATGCAAAGGTCGCAGTCCTGCAGGTTTTGACCTTCAGAGATACAGTCTGTTGCAATAAGTACGTCTATATCTTTGAAGCAATCATCGTACTCGTGTTTATCAATTTTTGGACTCCATCTGATCTTTGGATCGTTATAGCTCTCAATCGTTTTTGGAATCCAACCGAAGATTTCATCTCTATGTTTACTTATTGGACTGAACATTGTAAGCAAGGTGTCAGTCTTTTTTGGACAATGTTTCAAGGTGCACTTGTTTTGTCCACCTTCTATCATTGCTGTTTCAATCCCATAAGTTTCTTTTAACCATTTATGTAGGTTGTCGTATAAGTAGTTTGCTGTGTCTGCAAACGCTGAGAATATCAAGACTTTTCTATTGCCTTCGTTCATCGGATTTTTAATCTTTTCATCAATGATATTCTTTAAGGTTTGCAACTTATAGTCGTGTTCCGGTGTGACTTTATCAAGTTCTGTAAGCAAATGTTTTAGAATTTCAACATCTTCTTCCATTGCTTGTTTCCAAGAAAGTCTATCAATGTCGGCATATTCAATTGCCACTTCCTTGCCCTTGTCGGTTTGTATCAAGTTCAAGCTTCCATCTTCATCTTGGTCAAACTCTTCATAGTTGAATACTTTTTTGGTTGCTGTTGCATCAGGTCTAATTTGTCCATCTTGATATAATTGCAATCTTCTTAGTTCAGCTTCGTTAAGGTAAAGCATACCTTTCATTGTTAATCTAAATGACTCAACACTTGATTCAAGTCTCTTGAGTAGGTTTACGGTCATCAATCTTTTGATACCTGTGTTACGACCACTTCTTGAAAGTCCACTTTTCTTCATTTCAATGTCGTATTTCATTTCATACTTTTCTTTTTTGCTATCAAGGACATAGTCAAATAAGCCATAAACTGCCATGTTCATCGCTTTAATGTGCTGGTATATTTCTTTATATTCAGGGACATCTGTCCTTTTTGTTAATTCTGGGAAGTATGATTGTGGTGGCAATCTGTCTGGGAACTTGCCGATGCTGTTAATGTTGTAATACTTAACAATGTTCTTTCTACTTCTTGCGATTGTGACACTGTCAAGCAGGATCTTGAAGTCAATGCTTAGACCATCTATTAAGTCTTTACTTGTTCTTTCTGCTGGTGGTCTCTTGCTCCAATCATTGAACACTGCTTGTGCATTTCTAAATATTGTTGCAATGTTGCTCTTTGTATCCAAACTCTTTTCAAATGCGTCATAGTCTTGGGCATATGCAAGTGCGAGTTGGTTTTTAAGGTCATTGTATCTATTG
>CAMEJD010000017.1 GCA_945919375.1 uncultured Clostridia bacterium | reverse complement strand
CTAAACAATTAACCTTTACTATTCTTGTACAATATTTAATTTTTATGGTTCTTGCTACCACACTTCTGTGTGATAACAACAAGATAATACCACATACTTCAAGCATTGTCAACGACTTTTTAAAAATTTTTTAACCATTTTTTTATTCTATTCATTTTGTCCTTTTTTGTATATTGACAACCCCGTATTTTTGTCATATCATATATATAATAAAAGGATGTTAGGCGTAATGGGACTTTTGAAGAATAGGTCAAAATATAAAAAACTTAAACAGAAATACATAGACAACTTAAGGTCTGACTTTCGCATAAACAGAAGTTACAAATCACCACATTTCAAATTGTTCTATAACGGAAAATATATTTATTTTAAGACCCAAGAAAGTGAAGATTTGCGATATAACGAACTTATATGCAATGAAATTGCAAAACGAATGAAAATAAATTGTGTTGAATACGATTTGGCAGAACTAAAGCACGACAACATAACCTACAAAGGCCTTGTTTCAAACAATTTTGTAAACAACAACCAGTCTTTTGTTGCTTGTGCCACCTATTCCTTTGGAGCTAATGATGGGCTGTGTTGTATCATTAGAAATCTTGAAAAACTTAAAAAACAAAACGAATGCAATCTTGACACAGAAGAAATTGAATTTGATTTATTTAAAATGATAGTTTTTGATTATCTCACTTGCCAATCAGACAGGCATGACTGCAATTTTGGATTTATTTTGGACAATAATGGAGATATCCCAACACTAAAAGTTGCACCACTGTTTGACAATGAGTTATCTTTTGGATTTACGAGCATAAAGAATTTTGAAGATATTTTTAGTATTATAAATTTAAACTTAAGATTTTCACCATACAATTTTAACATATTAAACAACAACTGTATAATTGGATGCGAAAATAACGAACTTGCAAGAGAAATTATTCTCTATGCAAAAGACAAACCACAACTACTTAATTATGTTAAATTTGTAATAAGAGATGTTAATACAATAAATCTTGGGAAATCCCTTCAAAAAAAAGTTGTTTACATTCCAAATCAGAAATTGCAACTTGTTGACAATATTATAGGCATCAAAAAAAGAGAGTTGTTACAAGCATATATAAACATTCTAACACCAAAAAGGGACAAAAAGAATACATACAAGGTTGATAAAAATACAAAAAAATACACTCTTGAGTAAAACTCAAAAGTGTATTTTTTATTTTATTTGTTTAAACAATAGTTCTGCTATGTTTACTTTGCAAACATCATAAAAATGATTTATGTTAGCAGTTGCATTAACTTCGCACACAACCGGGCCATTTATACTCCTTAAAATATCAACAACTGCAAAATCACAACCAAGAGTTTTTGCCGCATTTATTGCAAGTTGTTCATCGCTATAGGTTGGTATATATGCAGACATTGACCCACCAAGACCAACATTTGACCTAAAATCATTTCCACTGCCTTGACGCCTTAGCGATGCAACAACCTTGTTCTTTATTACAAAAATTCTTATATCACTTCCACTTGATTCCGTTATATATTCTTGGAATAAAAGCCTGCTGTAACTATGCTCCGAAATAATTTTGTAGATATCTTCTTTTGTTCGTGCCAAAAATACATTTTCGCCGGATGCACCGTAAAAATCTTTTATTACAAGTGGCAACCCTAAATCACTTATTGCATTTTGAATGAAATCATAAATACTTTTTTGATTATTTGGGTTAATTGATGGAAAAATTACAGTTTTTGGAATGTTTACATTTGTTGTCGCTAGTTCTTGATACATATTTGCTTTGTTTTCACAAATATCAAGAGCCTTTGACGGATTAACAACCTTTACGCCCATCATTTCCAAGTTTTTGGCAAGGTGCGCATCTTTATTAAAAAACAAACAATAGTCATATGTGCCATAACTTTCATGAGATTTAACTTCGTCGTTATCTATGTAGGTATATAGTTGAGTGTTTGACCTAAAAGTAAGTGCAATGTTGAACTTTTTGGCAGCATCAATTAGCATTTTATTTTTTTCAATAAAGGTAAACTCATCACCTATTTCATCATTATATACTACTAAAATTTTCCCTCTCATAAGAAAACCTCTTGCCTAAAATATATCACATACTTGAAAGATTTTCAATAAAGTTTTTTATAAATTTGCAAAATTTTTTCCTTGAAATTTTGGGGCGAGCATATCTTTTGAATAAAATTTAATTTTTTATCTTTGTAGTATACAAAAACTTTGGAATCTTCAACTTTGTAACAGATAAATCTAACTTCCCTGCACTTGTCAACCACCACAGTTTTTTTGCTATTTATTTTAAATATATTTCCAACTTTAAGTTTTATGTTTTCGCCTTGCAAAATTCTTATACAATCATTATGAATTACATTTGCATCACATTTTGTCATTATATCCAAGTCGGTGTAAGACATTTTTTTGATTTGTTTTGATATTGTAATTTTTGGATTGACTTGTTTTATTCCACAAACATCTGTCCAATTTTCATACACATTTGCGTGTAAACATTTTGCAATTATCGCCCCAGTTATATCAGAGCCACCACGAGAAAATAATTTTATCTTGTTATTTTCATCAATACCATAAAATCCACAAGTTGCAATTTTTTTGTATTTATTTATATAATCATTTAATTTATTTTTTGTTTTTTTGTAATTTATTTTATTATCTTGAAAGAAAATAATCTTTTCTGCGGGAATAAATTTAATACCAAGATATTTTGACATAAATAAAGTTGTTAAATATTCACCTCTTGATATGAGATAATCGGCATTTTGGGTTGACAAAAATTTGTTATAAAATTTGTTTAATAATTTTTGTGTGCTGATGTTTATTTTTAATATTTTTTGTAATTTTTTAAACTTATTTAATATTATTTTTTTATTTTTTGTTACATTTTTATTTTGAGATATTTCGATCAATAAATCAGTTATTTTTTTATCGCCCTTGTGACTTTTTCCAATTGCAGAAAAGACAAAAACCTGTCTTTTGGAGTTTTTATCTTTTAATAACTTTATATTTTGAATTGACTTTACACTTGTGGTTGATGCCCCACCAAACTTACATACAATCAATCAAATTCTCCATATTATATAAACCACATTTTTTTGATAAAATAAATTTACATGCCTTGTAAGCACCAAGACAAAACACCTGTCTATTCTCGACATTATGAGTTAAAGTTAAGGTTTCAAAATCACCATATATTTTTACTTTGTGTGTACCAATAACTTTTCCAACACGAAGGGCAACTACTTTTGGCACAACATTGTTTCTCTTTAGGGTCGCAATTAACATCTTTGCCGAACCAGACGGAATATCCTTTTTTGTTTTGTGATGTATCTCTTCCAAAACAACTTCTTGATTTGTTTGCTTTTTTATATTTCCTATCATTCGATTTAAAAGGTTAAACATAATTGAAAAGTTTGACGACATAAAAATTGGCAAATACTTGCTTTGATTTTTTATTTTATCAATATTTTCTTTTGTATGATTTGTTGTTGCAATAACAATTGGCAAATTCCTATTTTTGGCAAAAGTTAAATTTTGTTCTAATGCACTTGCAGATGAAAAATCAAGAACAACATCTCCTGTCATATTTCCAAGATCATTAACATTATCTTTATCTACTGGGCAATATTGCACACCATTTTGAGATAAAAAAACTTGCATTTCTTTTCCCATTCTACCTTGTGAACCAATTAAAATTATTTTCATAAAATTTTTATATCTCCATTCAATAATTTCTTATTACTTTCTTCAATTTCTGTTAAAGGTTCTCTTAATGCGTTTTTTATTAGACCTTGCCTTGAAAGCAAATACTTTATCGGTATTGGATTTGGTTCAACAAACAAATCTTTGTTAATTTGATAAAATTTTTTCGCATACTTTTTGTGCGTATTAACATTTTTCCACGCATAAGCAACTTCTTTTGGATATGCATTTGATGTTACACTTATAACTCCACTTGCCCCAAGCATATGAAATATAAGGCTTAAATTGTCGTTACCACAATAAATTTTTTTACTGTCTAGTTTATCAAAGACTTCCAAAATATGTTCAATATTCCCATTTGCTTCTTTTATCCCAGCAAAATTTTTTAGTGTTACAAGTTTTGTATATGTGTCCGGCAAAACATTAAGTCCCGTTCTTGACGGAACATTGTAAACTAAAAATGGAATGTTTTGACTATCAATTTTCTTGTAGTATTCCACCAACCCATTTTGAGTTGACTTGTTGTAAAATGGTGTTACACAAAGAACAGCATCAGCACCAAGCATTTTTGCTTGAGAACAGTTTTTTATTGCCAAGTTTGTATCATTTGCCCCAGTCCCAACAATAAATTTTGTCGGTTTTTTTATGAGTTTTCTTGCAAATCTTATAATCTCTGCCCTTTCATAGTAATCAATTGTCGCACTCTCGCCCGTTGTTCCCAAAATTAAAATTGCCCCAACCTTTGCTTCCAATTGATTTTTTATTAACTTTTCGAGTGCCAAAAAATCAATACTTTTATCTTTTTTGAATGGCGTAACAAGTGCAGTACAGACCCCTTTAAAAATCATAAATCACTCCTTTTTATCAATTCAGCCAATATTTGAACACCATTTTGAGATGCGCCTTTTCGCAAGTTGTCACCAACAACAAACATTGCAAACGTGTTTTTGCCGAGTTCAGTTTTCCTTACTCTTCCAACATAAACGTCTTTTTTGTCTTTTACAAAACTTGGTTGAAGTTTTGAAAAATCGTCACCAACATATTCAACATTTATGGCATTTTTGAGGGAATTTATAATGTCTTTTTTTGTGGCATTTTTTCTTGTTTCAAAATTTATGCTTATACTGTGGCAAACATCAACATTAACTCTTATACAAGTTGCCGACACTTGAATATTTTTGTCGTTTAATATCTTTTTTGTTTCGTAAATCATTTTGTTTTCTTCCTTACTAAATCCCGACTCATCAAAAGTGCCGATATATGGAATAAGGTTGTTATCAATGACAAAATCCAATTTTTTTAACTTGTTGCAGTCTTTTTCTTTTTGGTCAAGTAGTGCCATTTGCCCTGCTCCGCTTAATGATTGATAAGTTGAATATTCCACTTTTTTTAATCCAAATAACTTATGCACATTAGCTAGTGCCATAAGCGAAATACTTGTTGAACAATTTGGGTTGCAAACAATATTCCCCTTTGCCATGCTCATATTTATTTCTGGTATAATTATCGGATAGTCTGTTCTATACAAACTGGAAAAGTCAATCACGATTGTCCCCTGACTTGCCAAAACCTTTGCATAAATTTTTGACACGCTTTCTGGCGTGCAAAAAAGTGCATAGTCTAATTTATATTTTTGTATATCATTGTTTAGTTCTTGAACTATAACCTTTTTGCTGTTTATATCAAAGTCTTTCCCAACCGAATTTTTGCTTGCAAACAAAAATATATCATTGTCGTCTAATTTATATTCCTTTAGCATTTCAATTGTTTTTCGTCCAACAAGCCCCGTTGCACCAACAACAGCAATTCTCTTTTTCATAAAAAATACTCCACTAATATAAATGAAGTATTTTCAATATTTGTTAAAAAAAGAATGTAAGTTTTTTACATTCTTAATTTTTTATTATTTGTTTTCTTTTATATCTTCATCCAAAACTTCGGCAATACATTCAACTTTTGTTCTACCATCTTCAATTATTTTGTTATTTGCTCTGTGGCAATAATATGTGTCAGTTGAGTTATTTGCTGTTTTTGCATAAAAGTATACATATTCCCCTGCAATATCAACAGCTCCTTCACCTTGTTTTATGTTTGATATTTCTGCAACTGTTTGAACTTTTTTATCTTTGTAACTAATTCTAAAAAGACCCTTGCTTGTTGAATAGTAAACATAATCACCATATATTTTTTCAATTTTTGCTTCTTCATTAACAAGTGGAGTTGTTTCTGTGTTTAACATAATTTTTTTATTATATTCAAAGACATAATTATCTTCGTTTATTATAGAAAATTTTGAAATTACATCAGTTGTCGAATCTTTTGAAGTTGTTTCACCAACAGCTGTTAAAACCTTTTCGCCATTTTCAAATGTCTCTTGCATTGTATTTGAATAATAAAGTGAATCTTTTGTTTCTGCATCTAATCTCTTGTAATAAAGCTTTCCATCTTCAAAAGCGACCAAACTGATTGTTTCTCTTTCATTTCTTGAAATTAATGATTGATTATTGTTTGTCAAATCAAATTTGTGCAAATAGTTGCCCGAAAGACCTGCTGTTTTGTCTTGTTCACTAATATCTGTTGTGTAATAGAATGCATCCAACTTCCCATAGTTTGTTGGGAAAACAACATCCAAAACGTCACTTACAAGTGTTTCAATTTTTCCTAACTTATCACCAATAGTTAATTTGATTATTTTGCTATTATCAAAAACTAATAAATATGGAGTTTCTTCTGTTACCAAGAAAAATTTACCTTGTGTTGTTTCTGTTGAAAGTATTTCTTGTCTACCTGTTCCATCAAGTTTAACTCTAAAAAGTGTTGTTAGTTTAAACAAATCTTCACCTTTTTTGTTTTTGTGAGCATTTGGTGATGTGAAATACAAATAGTTTCCAACAACAAACATATTTGAGTTATTGAATCCAGAGATCTTTGTTGTGACCTTTTCTATGTTTTCAATAAAGTCATCATCATCTCTTGTTGTGTAACCAAACTCGTCTGTTTTTACTCTATAGAGCGCATTTTGATTTATTGTTTTATCTTCATTGGCATTGCCAGAAAGAGAACTATAATCAACAAATGTGTTGGCATAGTAAACATAATCACCTACCATAACCACACTTCCACCGTTGGAATCAATGTTCCCTTTTGGCATTTCAAGTTTTGGTGTACAGCCTACCAAAACAAAGCATAGGCACAATACAAGTGCTAATACATATTTAATACTTTTTTTCATAAATAAAAATCCTTATAATCTGCTAAATGTTATCATTAAAAAATTTTTGTGTCAATACTATTCTACAATTGGGTCAAACTTTATTGTAAAATCGTTTGGTTCGTCATTAAACCCAACATCTACTCTTTTTACTCTTGTTGTCAAAGTGATAACCTTTGAATCCGGTTGAGACCCCTCTCCACCATAAGGTTGAAGAACAATTCCATCTTCGCCATCTGGAGATTTTGTGTTTGAAATAAACTCCGAATTATTTTTGAAAGAAACAAACGAAACTCTTATTGCAACTAATGAATAGTTGTACACAACAATTTGATAAACTATTGGAGTTGACGCATTAACAAATGTCAAACTTTCTGCAATGTTCCAATCGCTCAATAGACTTTGGGAGTTTTGCCCACGCATTGATTCCTCAAAATCAACCTTGCGAACAAGTCCTATTGCTTGTCTATAAGCTTCTATTGATTCATACCCCGAGGGTGGAGTTGTTAGGTTTGCTTGTGTGCAACCTGACACAGAACAATCCAAAGCGACATAAACGGACTCGGATGGTTCAAATGCAATTGTGTTTGAGATGGAGAACGATTGGTTCATTTTTGCATATACATTTATCCCAAAAAGACACACTGCAAATAATATTATTGCAATAGATGATGTTATAATAAACCTTCTACGCATATGCGCCTCCAAACTTCTCAATTCATAATAGAAACAAATCTACTACTTTTACGATATAATTTTAATAAATTAAATAACAATAGTCAAGCAATATAAAATTATTCTTTAAATTATTCGCATATTTGAAACGGTTTATTACAAAAACGCAAAACATTTTAACAAAAAAATATTGAATATTTAACATATTTGGTGTATACTAATCAAGATAAACAAAGGAGAAATGAATATGTTAGAATTTTTAAAAAATTATTGGACATTGATTGTATGTGCAATTCTTATCATTACAGTTGTTGTTCTTTTGATTGTATTTAGAGATAAACCTGACACAAAAGATTCAAATGAAACAAAAGATGAAGCAAATAATCAAGAATCTTCAAATGAGCCAAAAGAAGAAAAGGCTGAAGAAGTAGAAACAAAAAATTCAACCGAAGAAAAAGTTGAAGAACAAAACGAAGAAAAAACCGAAGAAAAAACCGAAGAAGAAAAGGTAGAAGAAAAACCAAAAAAGAAATCTTCAAAAAAGGCAAAGAAAGAAACAAAAGTAGCAAAGTCAAAAGAAAATACTACCACCGAAGAAACAAAAACTGAAGATGCAAAAGCAACTGAAACAAAAGAAGAAGCTGTTGTAACAGAAGAAAATGTAGAAACAAAGGAAGAAAAAGAAGACATGAAAGAAAGTGAAGAAACACTATCTGCTGATGAAGAAGAAAAAGTAAAAGCCCAAAAATATATGGTAATATATGACAAAGAGAAAAAAGACTGGGTTGTAAAAAAGACTGGTGCTCAAAAAGCTTCAAAACGTTGCAAAACAAAAAAAGAAGCAATGGAAGTTGTAACAAGACTCGCTGACAACCAAGAACTTAACATTTCTGTAAAGAAGAAGAATGGTAAATTCCAAAAAACAGAAAATGCAACAAGATTGATTAAAAATAACAACAATAATAACAATGACACAGATAATCAATAATTACTAATAAAAACAAAAAATTCGCTAATATTTAGCGAATTTTTTTATACATTATTATCTTAATTTAATTTACTTAAAACAATTTTCCCACTATCCAAAGTGTCTTTTACAAGTATAATTCTTTGATTTCTTGAGCCACGAAAATTTAGTGTTAAATCTTTTTCGCTTTCAACAAATCTTCCGTCAACCAATACATCGATATATTTTAGCATTTCCTTTGCTGTATTTGTGTTTGCCCTACTTTTTCCCAAAATCTCTTTATCTAATTGGAATCCAGTAAAACACCACACATCTTTTTGCGGATATTTTTCTTTTACAATTTTTAATAATTCCAAAAGGTCTTTTTGATTTTCTGGTTCAAAGGGTTCACCCCCTAAAAGCGTTAGTCCTTGAATATAGTCAAAAGATAATGCTTCCAAAATTTCCTCTACAGTTTTGTCTGTAAACGGTTGACCATAATCAAAATTCCAAGTGCAAGGTTGAAAACACCCCTTGCACATATTTCGGCATCCAGAAACAAACAACGTTACTCTAACACCTTCACCATCGGCTATATCTGTTTTCTTTATTACTGAATAGTTCATATTTTTTCCTACAAGTGTAATACTCTGTCTTTTATTTCTTGTGTTCTGCCTTGGTTCCAATATTGCGAACCAATGTATCCACACGTTCTTCTTGCAACATTCATTTTTGACTGGTCACGATTTTTGCATTGTGGGCATTCCCAAACAAGTTTACCATCTTCTTCAACAATTTGAATTTCACCATCAAAACCACACACTTGGCAATAATCACTTTTTGTGTTGAGTTCTGCATACATAATGTTGTCATAAATATATTGCATAACTTTTACAACCGCTTTAATATTGTTTTGCATATTTGGAACTTCAACGTAACTTATTGCACCACCGGGGCTTAATTCTTGGAACTCACTTTCAAGTTTCAATTTACTAAAAGCATCAATTGGTTCGGTTACATGAACATGGTATGAATTTGTTATATAGTTCTTGTCTGTAATTCCTTCAATTATTCCAAATCTTTTTTGCAAGCATTTTGCAAATTTATATGTTGTGCTTTCAAGTGGTGTGCCATATAGTGAATAATCAATATTTTCGGCATCTTTCCATTTTTTTGTGTATTCATTAAGTTTACGCATAATTTCAAGTCCAAGTTCTTTGCCTTCTTTTTCGGTCAGCTTTTTGCCGGAAAGTGCATAAACAGTTTCCCAAAGCCCAGCATATCCAAGCGACAAAGTTGAATAACCACCATACAAAAGTTTGTCAATCTTTTCGCCTTTGTTAAGTCTTGCAAGTGCTCCGTATTGCCAAAGTATTGGTGCAATGTCCGATTTTGTACCCTTAAGCCTTTCGTGCCTTAATCTTAATGCTCTGTGGCAAAGTTCCATTCTTTCATCAAATACTTTCCAAAATTTGTTTATATCTCTATCACTTGATAGTGCTATATCAATAAGATTTACAGTAACAACACCTTGATTAAATCTTCCATAATACTTTGGTTTGCCATTTTCATCAACATAAGGCGTTAAGAAACTTCTGCACCCCATACAAGTGTAGCAATGTCCTTCGCCATTTTTGTCTATTTTTAATTCAAGCATTTTCTTTTCTGAAATATAGTCAGGAACCATTCTTTTTGCCGTACATTTTGCAGCAAGTTCGGTTAAATAAAAATATGGCGAATCTTCATGAATGTTTTGTTCTTCCAAAACATAAATGAGTTTTGGGAATGCTGGTGTAACATAAACTCCTTTTTCGTTCTTAACCCCTTGGATTCTTTGATTAAGCACTTCTTCTATCATAAGCGCTAAATCTTTTTTCTCTTGTTCGTTTTTTGCTTCGCCAAGATACATAAATATTGTAATAAATGGTGCTTGACCATTTGTTGTCATAAGAGTTACAACTTGATATTGAATTGTTTGTATACCCTTGTTTATTTCATTTTTTAATCTTCTTGCAACAATGTTGTTTATTTTATTTTCGTCACGTTGCAAACCATTTTCTTCAAATTCTTTTTCAACTTCTTTTAGTATTTTCTTTCGTGATATATCCACAAAAGGTGCAAGATGTGCAAGTGAAATACTTTGACCACCATATTGACTGCTTGCAACCTGTGCAATAATTTGTGTTGCGATGTTACAAGCTGTTGAAAATGAATGTGGTTTTTCTATCATTGTACCACTAATAACTGTCCCATTTTGAAGCATATCTTCAAGATTGATTAAATCACAATTGTGAATATGCTGTGCAAAATAATCGGCATCGTGAAAATGAATAAGTCCTTCTTCGTGGGCTTTTACAATGTCTTCTGGAAGCAAAAATCTTTTTGTAATATCTTTGCTTACTTCTCCTGCCATATAATCTCTTTGAACACTTCCAACTGTTGGATTTTTGTTTGCGTTCTCTTGCTTGACTTCTTCATTATTGCTTTCAATCAATGAAAGTATTTGTTTATCAGTTGTGTTAGACTTTCTTACAAGTTCCCTTTTGTAGCGATAAGTAATATAACTTTTGGCAACTTCATATGCCCCACACTTCATAATTTCAACTTCAACAAAGTCTTGTATCTCTTCAACACTTGTTGCTCTGCCAAGTTCTTCACATTCTTTTGTCACATTGTTTACAATATTCTCAATTTGAGAGTTTGTTAGTCTTTTATGCTCTTCCAAAATTGACAAATTTGCCTTTATTATTGCATTCTTAATTTTTTCTGGACAAAATTCCATTTCCTGTCCACTTCTTTTGATTATTTTCATAACTCCTCCCAAAATGATTGACATTTCGGTAGTATTCTACTATACTTTTCTTGAAAATTTGGTTGTTTTTACAACCAAATAAAAAGATTTTATGAATATTTGGGACAAGGTTTGCGATTTTAATATCTTTAAAGGACTTGATAAAAATGACATAAAAGCCCTTACTTTTTGTTTTAAATCAAAAGTTCAAGTCTTTGAAAAAAACGATATAATCGCAAATAATATGGATAGATTTGAAAACCTAATACTAATTGTTCAAGGGCAAGCAAATATCGTGTCATATATGGAAAATGGAAACACAAATTTGCAAGACAAATTAACAACTGGGTCAATTTATGGCGATATTGAGTTATTTTCAAAATCTGCAACATACAATGCCACAATTGTTGCAACCAGAAAAACGGAAGTTATGTTCCTTAATAAATATATTGTAAATACCCCTTGTGAAAACAATTGTTACAGACACAAAACTTTTTTAAATAATCTTATTATACATATGTCAAATAATCTACAAAAAAAACAACAAACTATAAATATATTGTCCAAAAGGTCAACAAGAGAAAAAGTCCTTTTGTTATTAAAGTATTTAGCAAAAGAACAAAATACAAAATATATTATGTTGCCATATTCAAGACAAGAAATGGCAGACTTTTTGGCAGTTGACAGAAGTGCTTTATCTTTAACTCTTTCCAAAATGAAAAAAGATAAACAAATCGACTTTGAAAAAAATAAGTTTGTGCTATTGTAAAAATTATAATACAAACCCAATAATCTCCAACTTTTTTATATTTCATAAGTTTGAGATTTCTCCAAGGTTAGTCGGTTGGCAGTCAAAATTAAAAATGCCAACTGCTTGTTCTGGCAATGGCGTATAACAAGGAAGCAAGGCGAAAACAAATTTATTTGCTTTCGCAAGGCTGACGAAGTTCAAGGACGTTGCCAATTTTGTAAAACAAAATCACACAAGTGAAACTTGTGTTGAAAACTAAAAAAAAGAACAGCTTTAGTTGTTTGTACTTTATTTCTTATGGTTGAGATTTTGCTAAAGTAAATCGATGTAGTTGGCAGTCAAAATTAAAAATACCAACTGCCTGTTCTGGCAATGGCGTATAACAAGGAAGCAAGGCGAAAACAAATTTATTTGCTT
>CAMEJD010000016.1 GCA_945919375.1 uncultured Clostridia bacterium | reverse complement strand
TATAAGCAAAAAATGTTTCTGCATTAGTAACCTGTGCAAATTTATTATAAATTTGGCTTTTATTATTATCAGCGTTTCTATTTAATAAAATTGGTGTAAATATTCCCACAACCAACATCAGTATTAGTGCAAATGAGCAACAGGCAAGCAACTTTGTTTTAAAAACATTGCCAACTTTTTGTCGCTCATTTTGTGCATAAACAAGCGAAGTCTGCTTTTGTTCAAGTCTAATTTTTTGTTTAATAATATCTTTTATAGAATTGTCTGGCATGATTTCATGACCCTGTTGTGATAAAAGTTTTTTTATGTTTTTCATTTGATATCCTCCTTTTCTAAATATTGTTTTAATTTTTTCAACGCTTCATTATTTTTCCATGTAACAGTACCTATTGGTATGTCAAGCATCACTGAAACTTCTCTCCGCTTATATCCTAAAACATGACAAAGCATTATAATTTTGTATTCATCTTCTGATAAAATCTTTGTTGCTATATCAAAAATATATGGCAGTTCATTTTCTCTAGAATTGTAATCATATGTTTCCAAATCAAAATCAATATTAATTTCATGTCGATATTTCTTTAAATGATTCATAGCCAATGATTTCCCTATTGTACATATCCACCCGACAAAGTTGGTGTTCTCTTTATATTGAGATAAGCAAGATAGTGCTCGTATAAAAGTATCTTGTAAGATATCTTCAGCACATGTTTTATCTTTCACAATTTTTAATATTGAAAAATAGACGATGTGATTTGTATAATCATAAACATAGTCAAATGCTTTTAAATCTCCCTTTTTCAAATTTTGTATTTTTCTTTCAAGCTTTTTATAATCCATATTCCATTCCATTTATTATAACAATACTAACACATAAAATTGTTGAAATAATTTTTAACAATCTAACGTCATTATTGTATCATATAATAAAAAAACAATCAAACGTCTAAAATTTTAAAAAAAATTAAAAATTACCAACAAATTAGACCAATTGAATTGTTATATTAACGAAGACAAGAAAATATAAGAAGTCTTGCTAAATAAATTAAAGGAGAAAAATTATGCAAAAAATAAAAAAATTGAAGTTAATAGCAATAATTGCAGTATTAACATTATGTTTACCCCTCGCCCTTATATTGACAGCATGTGGAGGAACAAAAAAACAAGCAAATACAAATTCTAAAGAAATGTATGCACTATCAGCTATGTCAAGTGCAATTTATCTACAACAAGAGCAAAAACAAATTAGTGTAAAAAGTATGAAAGCATTAGAACTTACACAAACAGACAAGCCTGCAAACATTACTGATGAAGAGTTAACAGGAATAGAAAGTTGCCTAACAATGTTTGGAGATGTTATAAAAAATAATGGTTATACTCAAACAGTTGAAAAAAATACAGATTCTTCAGAAGAGCTTAAAAAATACAACTTTGTTATGACAATTTCCATTCCACACTTATCAAATACAAACACCTATAAACTTTATTATGATGAAATTGCTACAGAAACTCAAGTTGAAATTGAAGATGAAGAAACCGAAACTGAAATTTCAACTACATTAGAAGGCGTTTTAATTGCAAATGAAATCCATTTCAAAGTTGAAGGCAAAAAAACAATTGAAACCGAAGACAATAATACAGAATATTCAATTGAGTTCAAAACTTACTTTGACGAAAACAATTATGTTGTTGTTGAACAAAGTTCAGAAAATAATGAATTTGAATATGAGTATGAAATCTACGAAAAGGGAGTAAAAGTTCAAGAAATCGAAATTGAATTTGAAAAAGAAAACAATAAAACTGAACTTGAATTTGAGCTTGTAAACATAAATTCTGGTATTAAAGAAAAGACTATTTACAAAATCAAGTCAGCAGATAATGAAATTTTTGAAATTTCTTTGAATAAAAACGGTGAAATACAAACTTTTCAAGCAAAAATTATTGAAGGCAAAATAATTTTCATATCCTAAAACAATTACACTTTTAATAAAATTCTATAATTTTTATTATAACAAAAGTCGAGATAGGACTCTCGACTTTTATTATTAAAAAAACAAGTCAATCTACATATCGTGCATTCTCTAGTTTTTATTTTATCTTTTTATCATTATTTTCCAAACATGGCTTTCCCCATTTAATTATTTTAGAATTCTCCTTTCTTTATTTTTTCTATTTGATTATTTATTATATAAACAGCATAAGTTATAGAACCTTATTCAAAAGGTTGATTGTTTTGGTAAGGTGGGGGTCACGGGTCCGATTTCCGTCACCAGCTCCAATCACAGACCTTTGAAAAACCCTGTAAAATCGGGCACTTTCAAGGGTTTTATTTTTTGTTAAAAATCTATTAAATTTATAGAGCTATTTCTATTTTTATACTACCAACTGAATTGAACCCCCAAGGTTAGACAACTTTAGGAGGTTCAATTCAGACGGAATGGTTACAAGACTTGGCTTTGTTGGACTAACCGAAAAAGACTTTGATTATATTTCAAGTTATGAAATCTCTCATCATTCAAAACCAAATCCGAAATACTTTCAAGAAATTTTAGATAACAATAATTTAAAAGCGGACGAAGTTATTATGTTTGGAAATAGTGAAAGCGAAGATTATGAGCCAGCAACTGTTTGTGGAATTGAGTGTTACTTAATTGGATATTGTATATCTTTAAAGAGTGATAAAACACCTTGCCAGCCTTTAACTTACGAACAAGCAATTCAAAAAATAAAACAATTGGTATAAATTTTTTGTTAAACCTTAGTAATTTTATAAATATTTTGATATAATATAAACTACAAAGGAAAAGACAAAAATGAGTAAAAAGAAAGAAATACAACTTGAAATATTAAAAAATTATTTTACTGTTGAAAATAATATTGCTACATTAACACTTGTATATGACACTTTTTCTGAACTAATCAATCCGAATTTTGGAGATGATAAAATAGAAAAACTAAACGATAAGTTATTTTCTGATATAAAAGAAGCGGTATCCTTACTCCCTAAGAAATTTAAGCTCAATTTACATATTGTTATAAAAGATTTTGGCGAATATACTAAAGAAGAATGTGAAAAAATAATAATCGAAAATGTAAAACTTACCGCTTATCAAGCGATTAAGGAAAGTAGCAAAAAGCGTTCTTGTGGGTGGTCTTTAATTGGCGTCGGTGCAATAATTATATTGATAAGTTATTTTTTGCGTAGTCAAAACAATGAATTGTGGTTTGACCTAATAAACATCACTGGCACACTGTTTGCTTGGGAAGGCTCTTATATGGCATTTATAGAAAGAAACCTCGAAAATAGGGCTATGAAAACCCTTGCAAAATCAATAAACAACATTACTATTGAAAGAGAAAAAACAAATGATTAAACAAAGTGTAATTAATTTTTTTAGAAATCTAAAATACTTTTTTACTCCACTTGGAACATTGTTTTTAGGTTTAATATTTGGAGTATCTTTTTTGTATTCAGGATTTAAGGTGCAAGTTAAACAAGCAACAACTGAAATTCAAATGATAACTCAGGAAACAAACATTAGCATCAATGACTTAAAAGATTGTGTAATAGAAAGCTTTGCAGATGTGCCTTGGGAAGACCCAATTGAAGCAATAAAATTAATTACTTCAAGCGAATGGCTAAATGGAACATTAAAAGAAAACATATCCAACACGATAGATAACTACCAACTGTATGCTAGCGATATTGAAAATGCTGTTGTAAATGCCGTATCTGGTTATATTAAATACATAGTTATTTTTGTTATTTGTGCGATATTTGGATTTATATCTGGATTTTTCTTAACGAAATTTCTGATTAGGAGAAACATTGCTAAAAGAAATTTTTGGAAATTTGTTTTGGTTACTATGCTTGATAGTGTTTTGACCATAGGTGTAGCTACTTTGAGTATGTGGCTGACTTTACTCTGGAAACCAAGTATTATATTTACAAGCCTTGTTGGTATTATAATATATGGCTTTATTTCTTTATTTGAAGCCTACATTATTCATGGATATAAAAAAATACCTTTAAAACAAGTAGTAAACATAAAAAACTCTTTTTTACTATTCATTTCAAATATCTTAATTTATATTATATCATTTACAATATCTAGCTTTGTGATTGCAATAACGAATGCCTTTGTTGGAGTATTCATTGCATTGCCACTTGTAATAGTTGGAATTATAGTCATTTCTCTTAATGCCGAAGCATATATAAAAAAAGAAGTTGACAAAATATAACAATTGAACAATAAATATTTTTCTTTATATATTTAGGTTTATAAAATAAAAATTTAGATAGTCAAGTTTTTCAATTTGCAACCCTGGCGTGTGCTTGTCTTGATAAAAGTCGGTGTCGCTTCGCTCCACCGAAGACAAGCACACGTAGAAAAAAACTAAATCAATGAACTTAATAAAGACAATACAAATAAACTGAAGTAAAACAAATAACTTATGCAAGTGAAATAGTCAAAATATAACTATTAAATTCAAAAATATTTACTAAATTCGTTAGCAAAACAATAGCCGAGTTAAAAAGAGGTCGCATGGTAAACCAATAGCGAACCTCTTTTTTTAACACTCGGCTATTTCCTTTTTGTCCTTATACCTCATTTTGCCTTTTGGTGTCTAACTCAAACAAAATTTTCGTATAAGTCGATGGAATAAAATATTATTTTAGATTAATGGATATAAGTTTGCCCTCACAGTGATTTTTGTATGCAGTTGAGCAAGGAGTTGTCAATAATACAGCAAACAAACGAATGAAAGAACTTGAAAATCAAATTGAGGAATTAGAAAGACAAATACATATTGAAAAATCTAAAACTACAATACAAAAAAGTCCTGATAAAAATCAGGGCTTTTTTCTTTTCACTTTCTATTCTAAATTACCACAATATATTCAAAACAAGAAAAACCAAATATGCTTGACATTTATATAAAATATTATGTTTAATCGTGGCTATTTATTCCATGGTGTTCTTGATACGAGCCTCCTCAAAATGGCAATTTTATGACATGCGGTCAAAGGAAAGAAATTGCAAGCAATTATCTTTTCTTGCCATTGGCAATATGTCTATATCATTTCTTCTCATGTCAAGAACCTTTCACGGCAACTGTTTCTTATCTTTATTAAATTTATCTGCTAATGATACAAAATCATTAAAAGAAGCTGGATTTGTTAAAAATGAATTTAAAAATGTACTAGCTACACTATTTGTTAATTGATTATTGCTTTCAACTTTCATTTTCTCTAATTCGTACCTAAAGTGCAAGAATGAAAGATTAAGAGAACTTACAGCAAAAAACAAAAGGAATAAAACAAAAAGTCAACATTTTATAATGCTGACTTTTTTCATTACATAGTTAATTCTGGCTCGTCATGTATTCTTTGCAAATTTATTTGACTTTTTGGAACAAATAGTACCTTTCCATTATCTGGCTTAAAGTCTGGATTTTCAAAACTAATCCAAATAATATCTTTTCTTTTGTCTTGTATTCCTGCATCTCCATCATCACGACCATCTGTAAAACAAATTTTGTTTACATCTTTTCGTTTGGTGAACGCTTTGCTTGCAGAATCAAAATTAGTTCCTCCGCCAACTCTTATCCTAAGATTATCAATATCAGATTCTCTTTTAATTTCTACAAAACCATGAAAATCGTCTGAGAATGTCCCAACCTTTATCGTTGAATTCTTAAGCACTATTTTTACTTGCCTTAAGAAATTCTTTAATAAATCAACGCTAATAGAACCGCTTGTATCAAGAATAATTTCTGTTTCAGCTTTTTCATCATACTCAACATCTTCAATTCTTGCAGCATAACCACTTGCTCTATCTGAAAATTTATGTCCCCAAGCTTCATCTTCAATTTCTAAAGTTCTAATAAGCAATCTTTTCCAGTTTGTAACTGGTTTTGTGGCTTTCCCTATATCATCAAAATAAACTTCTTGATACTGTCCATCAAGTCCACGTCTTGTTCCATTGATTTTTCGCATCACTTCTTCAGCACGTTTTATTTTTTCTTCTTCATTCTTCTCAAATACTTCTTTTTCGCTTATTCCTTGGCTTTCTTTCTCGTCTTGTGATTGTTTTTGTTTACCTAAGCCAGAACCTTTAATTTCACGCTTTTCTTGTTGTTGTTTTACTGCTTCTTCCCACATTGAATGGTCATCATGTCCAACTTGTGAATCTCCTTTAGCACCTTGACCGCTACTTTGAGCACTATCTTTATCTTGTTGAGACTGGCCTTGACCAGAACCTTGTTGCTCTTTATTTTGGCATTGTTGTTGGTCAGATTGTTCATTCTGTTTACCTTGACCATTCTGTTTTTGCTGTTGTTGCTCTTTTTTTGCTAAAAGTTTTTGATACAATTCTTCTGCATCATACTTAAGCGCATCTACAATGTCTACTCCGCCTTCTGGCATCGATAAGCCATCTTTTTTAAGGTGCTGATTTATAACACCATCGGTTGCTATATTCCAAAGTCTCTGATCTTTTCCTTTGCTTCTTTGTATATGTTTTAAAGCTATATGACATACCTCATGAGCCATTGTAAACACTTGCTCATCTTCTGGTAAACTCGCCATAAAATCAGCATTCACGTAAATGGTCTTTCCATCGGTCGCAGCTGTTTTTACTGGATGATTGTTTCCAACAACTTGATATTTGACGCTTGAAATTGTATAACCAAAAGCAGGATACTTTCTAAGCATCTTCTTTTTTATAACATCTATATCAAAACCTATTACTGCCATAATTCACCTATTTAATCAAAAGGCATAACCTTAAAATAGTTTCAGACACTTTATTTAGATCCGTTGCAAGCACTATAATTTTGCAGTCAGTAGGGAGTTTTACGTCACTTATAGCCTTATATTTCAATAATTCATAGAACTTCTCTTGGCTTTCTTTGTCAATAGAATCAATGTTGTTGATTATAATTTGATGACTTCCATTGCCTTTTACAATACCATAAAACCATGAAGGTGCTTTTAACCCTTTGGCAGTGTTGAGAATGCCCAAACTCTTCGACGGAATAGTGGATTCAATAATTGTTGACTCTTCAAACATTTCTATAGGAATTCCCACTGCCAAAACTGGTGAGGTTTTTGATAGTTCATTAATTTCATTTATTTTAGAACTCAAGTCCATTGTCTTTTCCCTCCTCTAACAATTTTAAATCACATTCAGCAATAATTTCAGCACGTTCTGGGTCATTTCGTATCCAAAGCGAATCGTATACTGCTAGTATTTCTTTTCCCATTGTATTTGAGACAAATCCACGTATCACTGGCAACTCTTTTTCGCTTGCCAAACAAAGTCCAACAAGTGTAGAAAGTTTCTTTGAAATGTCCATTTCATCGTAATCTCTCGCGTTGTATCTGCCTTTGATTACATCATCAACGGATAATTGAATATTTTGAACAAAGTCTACGAAATCGGCTGTTAATTCTTCTCCAATGGCAGGTTTCAACGCATTTGGATTTTTTGTTGTATAAAGCACATTGCTTGCAATTTCCCATTTACGAGGGTCTGTTACTATGTGTGGGTTTTCTTCATCTAAGTCTTGGTTAAGCACATCTTCGTCACGACTCATTATATAGGCAACTATTGCAGGATGAATTCTTGCTCTTTCAGTCTTGTCAACTTTTACATGCTCTTGTTTTTGAATTTTGGAAACTCCTGTTGCCCAGTCTAACCAACTATTCTTATCTACTTCGTAATAAATATGAGAAAATCTTCTAAACAATGCATTTGTAAGTGGATATGCAGCCAAGTTGTCAGCATTTTCATTTCCTGCTGCAACAACAACCGCATTCTCTGGAAGTGGCCATAGTCCGTCTTTGCCTGCACGATCAAGAACAATACTATAAACTAAACTTTGAACTGTTGGTTTAACATTGGTAAGTTCATCAATAAACAAAACATGTTTTCTTTCTGGCTCCGCTTTGCATTTTTCACAAAGTTGTGTATACCATAATGGTGGAATAAACTTCCCAGTCTCTCTATCAAGCGTACCATCAACTTCCTCTGGATTCATTTGTGGCCTTAATGTTATTCTTGTTGCTGTTGGGTCAAGTTGCTTTACTCTGCCTGATTTACCAACACCAGAAGGTCCGTGTAAAAAGATTGCAGCATTTGATTGCACATAAAGCTTTAGTAATTTATCATTATCAAGTTCTTCAAACGTAAAACCATAAGGATTTGGCTGTATTGCAGAAACTTCCTCTTCAATTTGTCCATTTGACTTTTTTAATTCTGGAGAAGCATAAAACGCTTCTTGCAAAAATCCTTTACCTTTGAAATTGTAGTTTTTATCAGCCTTGTAACGTTTATTTCCATTACCTTTGTTTAATTCTTCTTGTAAATCATAACCATTAAAAAATGCACGTAATGGACTGTTTTGCCACATTGTATGTTCTGTTTTGCCATGTTTTGGATAGAAAGGAATTCCAGACATAATTCCTTCTTCAGATCTAACATAAATGGTAGTGGCAGTTCCTTTTCCGTTGGGATTGATAGATTTTGGAAGTTCGTCCCAATTTTTTATTTTCCATTTAATTGGCTGAACTTCCGCCCACATAGGAGTTCCTTTTTCTGGTGCCTTTGTTTTATCTGTGTATTCAGAATCATTGTCATATTTTGTTGAAATAACTCTAACATACTTTTTCCCACCATATTCAAACTCTTGGTTCTGTTGGAAACTGCCGTCTTCTTTCATATATCCGGTATAAGTTTTTCCGGTTGGAGTTAATTTATTTGCATTATATAATTTTTCTAATTTTTTTGCTTCTTTTGCTTTATCTTGTGGATAAGAACCAAATTCAATAGTGTAATATAAAATTTTGCCACTTTTATCCTTAAAAGGCTCAATTTTAAAGTCGCGCGAAGTACGTCGCGCGGAGATTACAGATGAGAGATTAAGGTGTAAAGCTGGACACAGCCCAGCGCTCTCTTCGTATGCACCATTATAAACGAGCAAGCCGTCATAATCAAGGTTGTAAACATTATTCTTAGATTCAGCCGAGCGCAGCCAATGCCAAGTCATTTGTCTATCCTTAGGACCTTTTCTTTGTCCGCCAAGTAAGGCTCCATTCATCACAGCATAATCTGAAGCGTAAAAATAATGTTTATCAGACTTTATATCTTTTACTTCGTCGTAATTTTCAAAGAACACATAATCTTGCGTATCAAACGCAGAGTTACCCTTTTTTTGAATTTCATCAGTGTTGTCAAGACGTGTTCTAACGATAAAATCTTTTAATTCTGCCATATTTAACTCCTTTGATGTAAGGATAGCACAATTTTGTTGTAATTGCAATACTAAAACAATATAAATTTATATTTGGATTTTGTTCTAAGCTTTATAATCAATTTTTTTGAATTTGAATGGCATAAATGGGCTTTAATATGGAAGTGCTTCAATAATTCTTTCTTTGGGTTCAAATATTTAAAATATTTTATATTTGCCCATTTTGTATTTTTTAATAAAAATATCTTTAGATTCTCTAATTAAATTTTGTGATAAATGTATTTTAAAGGGGACTGCATCTTCCCTATGTTGTTTAAAAACTCTGCATTCTTTGTGTGCGTCGAATAATTTTTCAAATGTAAAAGCTTCTTCTAACAAATTATACGCTCCTTGTTGTATTTAAGACGATGGTCATCTTTCTTTCGGTAAACTTTCAAAGATTTCTAGTTGACTGTCAAGATGACGGTATCCTTCTTTCTTTATAAAGAGAGTAGAAAAGATAAGATTCCTTTGCCTTACACACTAAAGCAATCATAAACTGGCTGTTTTTTAACAAGCAAAAACTCGTTCTTCAAAGTCAAATCTGGACACTCCAAAACCAAGACATATGAACACATACAAACATAGAGATAACACTAAAACTCTTGGGAACAGACTATTCCAAACATAGATGAGAAACTGGCAGAACTAGATAGATAAAGAAAAAAGAAGCTTTGCTTAAAAAAAAGATATAGTGAGATGTGTTAGTCTCACTTTTTTTTGCATTATAAACAAGTTCTAACATTATTCTAACAAATAGCAAAAAATCTTGTTAGAAATTTTTAGAACAAAAAACTGACGCTTTGATACCTAAAAAAACAAATTTTGTTAGAAATATTCAAATTTTGTTAGAAAAAAATATGTGAGTTTTCAAGAAATCTGATGCTCCCTTGGCGGTGCTCTAATCACAATATCTAGTATCAAACCCCTAAAAAAATAAAAAAGCACTATATTTAGTACTTTTATCTGGCGGGGTGTATAGCTTTCGAGTAAGGACTTAAATTTAAGTCATGCTTTTTGCATATTCATTACTCATTCTAAGTTTCCCTTCAATCTTCTAGCAAAGATTAAGAAAGAAACTATAAATTATTTTAAGCAATTTTCAAAATTTTTCTCCTTATCTATTTGCTTTTGTTGTGTTATTCTATCACAGTTTACGTAGGAGTAAACGAAAGAAAATATCGCTTAAACAATTTAATTTAACAGCTTAATAATATCACACAAGACTAGGTTTTTCAACCTGGTCTTTTTTGTTCAAAAATCTTTAATTTGTGTTTTAGGTTAATTAGTCATATTTAAGAAATTATCAAGTCAATATTTTCTTCTTTTTAGTTGACTCCTACTGACTAAAATTCTATCAAAAAAGATATGCGCCAAACAGTGCTAGTCTAACCCTGCCAAAAGGCAAATTTGATAAGGAGTTTATATAGTATGAAAACAGAAGAAGAAATCAAAAACTACTAATTAAAAGAGTTCTCTTTGTTTATGGTGAATATGATGTTACATTTAACATTTTAGATGTAAATACAGACAAAATGACCATCACTGTTGCAGTTACAAAAGCTGGAAAGATATTTGTAACTGAATACGACTTAAAAAGAGACAGAGAACAAGGTTTGTATTTTCAATATGGAATAGAAAATACAAAAGTTAATGTAAATGATTTTGAAAAAATTGAAGATTAAAAGGAGATTAAAATGAATGAATTTGAAGAAGAAATTTTATATGAAACAATTAAAGATGAATTAAAAAAGTTTAGAAATAGTAATTTGTATAAATGCTCTTACTGTGAAAAATTTATTGAATGGGATGATGCAAATTATAATCCAGAAGAAAGTGCCTATTCTTGTCAAAAATGTAAACATACATTTAATGAAAACGAATTAGAGGCATTATCTATATTTGATATTATTGAAGAAATGTTTATTGCGTTTAAGGAGAAATATGATGAGTAATATTAGTATTGTAATTTGCTCTTGGGGTTCATGTAACGAATGTAACGAAAGAGCTTTAGGAAGCAAATGGTTAGACTTAGGAGATTTTGACTCTTGGGAAGAAATTGAAGAAGAATTAATAAACGGACAATATAAAGCAAATTATCGCGGTGTTATATGCACTGCGATTTTTAATTGTTATTACTATGTCGATGATGTTTATGGAATTATAAAGGAGATAAAATAATGAGAAATACAAAAGAAATTAAACTTATACTTACAGCCCTATACTGTATCAACTTTTTAGGAAATAAAGATGAAGATATAGATAAAATATTGAGATATGCTTTCAGTCGTATTTTTGATAGCAATACAAACTTGCTAACTCTTGCTTGTGTTGGAAAAACAAAAGAAAGTGCAATGCCAGAAATTTTACAACTACTAAAAGAAGAAACATTATACAAAGGAGATGAAAAAAATGAGTAATATTCAAAAACTATTTAATTAAAGTTTGGAGTGTTAATTATGGAAAATAAATAAAGAATAAAACAATTAGATAAAAAACAAAACCCAAATTATTCTAGTGTTAGAAGATTTTATTCATACTTAACTAAATTTAATGGCGAACTTGCAAAAGTAACAGTTGCAGTAAAGGAACATTATAAAGACTGGTATATAAAACAAGTTGCTGTGCATGGCATACATAATGACAAATGCTTTGTTAAAGATATGGAGTTTTATCTAACAGTTGGATATGTTGTTGGTTGGTATGAACAAGGATTACAAAAACACAGAAAAATATATGAATACGAAGATTGGTGTTGGGCTGATGATAAATATTATGATCCAATAGCACCAGTTGTAAATCCGGAATTTGCCTTGACTTTTAAGCAGTATAAATATAGCCAACGAGATAAATACAAACAACACAATATTTTTAAGTATTTAAGAACTTATGAAAAATATCCAGCAACTGAATATCTAGTAAAACTCAACTTATCCCATTATGCCACAAGTGTGATGCTTCTTAAAAAACTTACAAAAGACAAAAAATTTAGAAAATGGGTAATAAACAATGCCGAAGATTTTGCACATCATTGTTATGATATTCAAGCAATTCTATACGCATACAACCACAAAAAACATTGAATGTTGCAAGTTCTATATTTGCATACAAACGAAGTATAAAAAATAATACAAGATTTCAAGAAATAGAGAAATTGTTTGATGGCAACATTGAACAATTTTTTCATTATATCGAAAAACAAAATACAAATATTGCAAGTTATTTAGATTACAAAGATGCTTGTGAGTATTTGGGTTTAGATATGAATGAAGATAAAAACAGATATCCACACAATTTTAAATATTGGCACAATGTAAGAATAGACCAATATCACACTGCAAAAGCATTAAAAGATGAGCAAGAACGAAAGGAGTTATACACAAAATTTGAACAAGTTGCGAACAAATATCTTGCACTTCAAAGGAATTTGAAAGATGACTTTATAAGGAGAATAACTAATGAATATATTAAAAGAATTATACTATGGCAATATAGCCTGAAATATCAAGAACTGTAAAGTTTAATACTAAAAAATTAAATAAAGAAGAAAAATTATATAACAAATTAAAGGAAAACTTATCACCAGAAGACCTAAAACTTTTTAAAGAATACTTAGAATTATATGATGAAAGATTAGATAAATTTGCAGAAGAAAAATACATCAATGGCTTCAAAACAGGGCTTTTGATTGGTGTTGAATGTGGCAAACTAAAATTTAGTTAAAACAAATAAGGTCAACTTTTAGGTTGACCTTATTTTTATGCCATAATTAATTCAAATGTTTACTTTATGACAAAATATTATCAATATTTATGGGAGTTTTAAAACAAATCATTTAATTATTTTCTGCCAAAAGTACAGTTTTCATTCCATCAATGATTATTTGTGTCATATAATCCATACCAACAGCATTTGGGTGTAAATTATCAAGAGCGTTTGCTTGATATGTTGTTCCGCTATATTCGCTTGAATATAAATCTATCAAATAAACATTATCGTGGCTATCTACTGCGTTTTTAATTGCTGTGTTATAAGCCACAGGAGAATTTCCAGTGTTTCTATTTGGCATATTTACACAGAAAACTTTTGCACTTGGATAAGTTGCTGTTATTGTGTTAAGCATTGTGTTATATGCAGTAGCAATGGTGTCTGCAGAAACTCCTGCATTTAAATCATTAATTCCAATATAAACCAAAATATAATCTGGTGTTGTGCCATCTGTTTTTGCCAAATTATCTGCTCTTGCCATACCTGAAGAAACACTACCATTAGCATCCTTCTCTGCATTTTGATTTGGTCTATGTTGACTTACATAAGAACCTGACCAAGAGTTGTTTACACACAAATTCATATTATATTTAGATATAATTTGTTGCCAATAAGTGTCTTCTTGTTTTAATTGAGTGTTATAGTATATTGCATTATCTCCTAAACCTTCGCTACTATTGTTTGATACACCTTTAAATGTTGATATGCTATCGCCCAAAATCGAAAGTTGTTTACCACCTAAAATACTTGCCAATTGAGCTTCTGATTGTGTATCTTGTGCATCTTGTTCGGCTTGCTCTAAATCTGCCAAGTGTTCATCAAGAGTTGTAGATACTGACTCGTAAATATCAAAATAAATGCTAGAACTACTAGGTCCACCTTGACTGGATGTTCCAACTTTATAATAAAATCCATAAGTTGCTGTTGTTGATGAACGTTCAATATATCCCCACATTATTGTGTCTTTTGAATCACCAAATAGTAAGGTTTCATCTTCGCCAACATAGATATCACAAGTTGCTGTTATCCATTTGTTTGAAGTAGATTTATCAACTGTTTCTGTAAATGTCAAAGTTTGTGCCTTAATAGAAGCAATAGTTGAGCTTTTATTTGCAACATCAGTTTGTTTAACAACTTTTACAGTAAAGGTTGGGTTTGTATCAGTTGTTACTGATTTGACTGGAATATCAATTCTTGTAATATGTTTTCCTGCAAAATATGTGAGATTTGTATAAACAAAAGGAGCATAATCGTTTTTTACAGTATCTGATATTGCTAAATTAGTTATATTTGATTTTATATCACTAAATATAGCAACTTCTTCTTCAGTAAATTGTGCCTTAACTTGAACAGCCAAAGTGTCGGCATAATCGCCAGTTTTTGAAATAACATCGCTGTTAGTTTGTCCATTAATCAAACTAAAGTTACCTGCTTCATCTGTTACAGGAATTCCATTCGCAACATAAAGTTTTGCAGTTGAACCGTTGCCACCAAGAACAATTGTTTCATCTTCTGCTACATTAAGGTCAAGAGCAATTGTATTTGCTCCAGCAACTAAATCATAACTTGTTGTGCTTGCAGAATATGTTGTGCCTGTTGTTCTTGCAGTAACAATATCAGCAACTTTTGCTGTGCCAATTTGCAATGTTCCAACATTTTCAGAAACAACTTTAATTTCGGTTACATTTGAACCGCTGTATTGTGTAAGTTTTGCATTTGGTTTGTAATTTGCCATAAGAGCAATAGAGTTTGAAGAAAGGTCAATATAACTTCCAGCAAAATATTTACTCATTGAACCTTCAATACCAATTGTGTTTTCAACTACATTAGCATCTAAACTAACGCCAAAATTTAATTCTGTTCTTTCTGCGCCATTCCATACGTATCCATCATAACCAACATAAACACTTGTGCCGTCTTCGCCTTTATCGCCTTTATCGCCTTTATCGCCTTGCTCACCCTTGATGTTTGAAATCCAACTCCAAGTGTTTGTGCTTGTGCATTGATAAATATCACAAGTTGTGGTGTTGAAATACAAATCTCCAACTTTTGCACCAGCAACTTCTGCAGTTATGCTTGAGCCCTTTCCTGTAACAAGTGTTCCAGTAAGCCAAGTGGCACCATTAGTTCCATCTTGTCCTTTGATATTTCCTTTGCTTTCCCAAGTTGTACCATTGTATTGATAAATTTCCCAAGTAGTATTATTTAAGAAAATATCTCCACTCTTTGGAGTGCTAGGATATTCAGTTCCAACAGTCCATGTACTACCATCTTTACCATTTGTTCCGTTAATTGCTTCTGCCTTTACATTTGTTGTAGTTCCGTTGATAACCCAATAACCATCTTCGTTGATTGAAATTGTAGGCGTTGTTCCATCATCACCAGGATTTCCTTGTTCTCCTTGTGCTTTTGTTGTTGTAGGAACGCCATTAATAACCCAATAACCATCATCATTAATTGTTATAACTGGTGTTGTTCCATTGGTTCCATCTTGTCCCGGTTTACCAAAGTTTTGCATTATAACAGTCCAACTTCCATCTGCTTGTTTTTGATAAAGTATGTAATCATCAGTATCAAGATAGAAATCTCCAACCTTTGCGTTGGTTGCACTTGAGTCAACAGAGTAATCTATACCAGAATACCATTTTGCACCATCTTTACCATCTTGACCATTTGAACAACCTGCAAGCATAATTGGTGTAAAAGCCATAACACCAGCAAGAGCCAAACCTACCGCACCCTTACGCAAAACTGCAAAAGGTATTTTTTTGTCCTTTTCTTTGTTTTTTGTCATTTAATTTATCCCTCCAAAAAAACATTCACCTAATATTGCATTAGATGTATAAGTTTTATCATATTATGTGCAAAAAGGCAAACATTTACGCATTTGAAATGCGAAAAACGAAAGAAATTTTGAAAAAAGATTTTTTATATAAATTTGAAGAAAAGCATTCACCTTTTGTAATATTAGGCGAATGTTTTCTGTAACGATTTTTAGACATTTTGCCTATATTTTTTTGTTATTTTGTTTAAAGCGTTGCGTTTGGTATCTAAATCAGTATGAACATAAATTTTTAGTGTAATTGCTGGACTAGAATGTCCCAAAAGTTCGCTTGTAAGTGGAATTTCACGCATACTGCTATCACTTTTGGGCGTGCTTTCCAAATGATAGGACTTGTTTTCAAAAAACATATCGCAGACAGTGCAAGTAACAGTCATCACTTTGTTTGTAAAATCAATGTTTTCCCATTTCAAAGCCAAAAGCTCGCCAATGCGAAGTCCTGTGTAAAGACTTATTATCACACCAATTTGCTGATTTCATTACAGGCGTTGACATATTATAATCCTCCTTTGTAAATCAATTCTATTAAGTGATATGTACGTTAAAATGTATATATTGTCAAAAACTTCGCATTTTTGATATTTATTATCTTATTGCTATAAAATATATTTTTTGCCCATATTATCTATGATAACTTTTATTTTTTCTCTTGTTGAAACAGGTTCAATTAGTTCAATTGATTCACCATATTGCA
>CAMEJD010000015.1 GCA_945919375.1 uncultured Clostridia bacterium | reverse complement strand
AAGCATTTTATGGATGTAGCGGCCTTACAAGTATCACCATACCAAGCAGTGTGACAAGTATAGGAACTTGGGCATTTGAAAGATGTAGCGGCCTTACAAGTGTAACATTTGAAGAAGGTAGTCAATTAACAAGTATAGATCGTGCATTTGATGGATGTAGCGGCCTTACAAGTATCACCATACCAAGCAGTGTAACAAGTATAGAATATAGGGCATTTTATGGATGTAGCGGCCTTACAAGTATCACCATACCAAGCAGTGTAACAAGTATAGGAGAAAGTGCATTTTCTGGATGTAGCGACCTTACAACAATAAACTTTACTGGAACACAAGCACAGTGGAATGATATTAGTAAATCTAGTGCAAATATCAAAGCTGGTGTTAATGTTGTTTGTACAGATGGAACAATTGTGACAGAATAACAAAAGAAAATGTGACAAGATTTTGTCACATTTTTTTTGATGTTAAAGTTAAGATTTTTTGTTTTGTTTGCCAAATTTATTTAAGTGTGTTAATATAAAAACATGGAAAAAAGAGTACCGCTTGCAGAGAGAATGCGACCAAGCAGTTTGGATGATTTTTTTGGACAAAAGCATATTGTGGGAGAAAATATGCTTCTTCGTCGTGCAATAAAAATGGGTGAAGTAGGTAGTTGCATATTTTATGGGCCACCGGGAACAGGGAAAACAACCCTTGCAAATATTATTGCAAATTCTCTTAATGGCAATTTTAAAAAGCTTAATGCAGTTTCAAGTGGTGTAAGCGATGCAAAAGAAATAATTGACGAAGCACGAAAAAATAAAACACTATTTGGCAAACAAACATATCTATTGCTTGATGAATGTCACAGGTGGAGCAAGTCGCAAAGTGACTGTGTTTTATCTGCAATTGAAGATGGAAGTATTATATTTATTGGTTCAACAACCGAAAACCCTTACACATCAATGACTCGTGCAATTGTGTCAAGATGTAGAGTATTTGAATTTAAACCACTTGATGAAAATGACATAATTGATGCAATGAAAAAAGCGTTGCAAAGCGAAAAGGGTCTAAAATCTTACAATGCAATTGTAACAGACGGAGCATTAAAACATCTTGCGTGGGCAAGTGGTGGTGATTTAAGAATGGCGCTAAACTCTCTTGAACTTGCAGTAAAAACTACACCTTTTAATGAAAAACAAGAAATTATCGTTGACGAAACGGTTGCCGAGCAAAGCATTCAAAAGAAGGTTTTGTCAATTGATGAAAATAGTTATTATGATTTGTTGAGTGCTTTTTGCAAAAGTATTCGTGGCAGTGATGCTGATGCTGCACTTTACTATTCTCAAAGGTTAATTTTGGCAGGTTGTGACCCACTTATTATTGCAAGACGACTTATCGCACATACAAGCGAAGATATAGGGATGGCAGATAGCAATGCGTTACTACTTGCAACTTGTGCAATGCAGGCAATTCAAAATATGGGCGTACCGGAGGGACTTATTCCCCTTTCTCATGCAATAATATATGCTTGCGAAGCCGAAAAATCAAACTCTGTTATTGTTGCAATGAATATGGCAAGAAGTGATGCCGAAAATGTGAGAGATGACAATGTTCCAAATCATCTAAAAAATCACCCATCAACAAATGGACCAAAAACAAAATATAAATATCCTCATGACTATGGTGGATACGTAAAACAACAATATTTGCCAGACAAATTAAAAGATAGAATATATTATGTTCCATCAAAAAATGGCAGGGAAAAATTTATTGAACGTAAAAAATTAAAAAAAGATTAGAATTTTCTAATCTTTTTTTCTAATACTGATTATTTTGCAAATTTTTGAATCGCTTTTGATCTAAGCTTTGTATATTCTTCCATACTAATTTCGCCATTTTTGCGCATTTCATCAAGTTTTCCAATTGTCTCAATAAGTTTTTTTGTTGTCATGCTTTCCATATCTTTTTCTGGCTTTTTAACTTGTTTTTGACCTAGTTCATTTGCTTCTCTCAATTTTTTTTCAATCTTATCCTCAACATCTCCGTCAAGTCCGGCAGTGTATATTGGTTTAATATTTGGGGTTTGTAACAGTGTGGCTTTGTTTTGTTTTGTAGGTTGAGCATTTTGATTTGTATCATTATTTAACATTTGTGAAATATCGCTTTCTTGCTCATCGTCGGTTAATTCTGTGTTCTCTTGAACTTGAATATCTACTGCGGGTTCTTCATATGTCTTTGGATACTTACTTATTCCAATCATTGCAAATACGATTGCAATAATATGTGCAATGACGATAAAAATTAAACAAACGTTGTATATTATATTATCAGCAAAGTTTGATGTAAAAATGTTTAATGCTAGTAAATAAGCAAATATTCCAAATGTGATAACAAAGAAAACTAAGTTAAAAATAAGTAAACTGCGTTTCTTATTATAAATAGAGTTTGTAGCATTAAAATATTTTGTGTATCTGGTTGCCGCAATCAACATAAACAAACAGTAGGCAATAACAAGTGCAACAAAAACAAGCATTACCGTTTTTCCATATGGCATAAATGGGTTTATTATTGGCAACAATAAATCGTTGACAAGAGTAATTGAATCACTCACAAAAAAGTATATTACACTAAAAACTCCAACACATAAACACGCTACAAAACATAGTGAATATATGATTGAAAGTATAATACCGGCAGTTAGTAATGAATTTCTTTTCATATTTTATTCTCCTTATAATTATAATATATGCTTATGAACACTATTATATATATCTATATAGTATAATATAACACATAATACACTTTAAATACAATTAAATTTAGTGATTTATACTAGACAAATAAAAAATAATGTAGTAAAATTAAGAAAAATTAGGAGATTATTATGGCTAATAGTTGGGGGCATAACGCAGTTATTGAATGGCAAGATAAAAAAAGGATATTAGGAATGCCAATTTCTTTTACAAAATATAGTTTAGTCTCTTCTCCAGAATGGACAAAACTTTTTGTAAGGTCTGGACTTTTGGTTACAACGGAAGAAGAAGTTAACTTATATAGAATATACGATATATCAGTATCTTCAACATTGGGCGAAAAAATGTTTGGACTTGGGACAATAACTCTTTATTCAAAAGATGAAAGCACGCCTTGTCTTCAATTATTGCACATAAAAAACCCAATGTATGTACGCAATTTGCTAGCCACTAAAATTGAAGAAGAAAAAGCAAAACGTGGGTTTAGGGTTGCCGAATTCAATTAAACAAAAAATTAAGTCATATCTTCGTTGTTTACTGCATAAAAAAGCAGACAGTCAATTGCGTCAGCAAACTCCTGCCTGCTTTTATTATGCGAGCATAGAATCTATGGCTTAAATTTGTTTAATTATTAAACCATATATATAAAATTTTAACACAATTATTTGGGTGGCAAAACTCTTGTAATATTTGTAGTCCTTTACAAGAATATAAGATTTTCGTTTACAGGGGGCGAAGATGTCGCACTTAAAATATCAATAAAAAATTTTAAAAAATTAGCACTCTACACTTGACAGTGCTAATTTTTTGATATATAATAGTCGCCGATAATGAGAATATGGGTAAAATATTGATTAAAAAATCATATTTTAACATACTAGATTATCAAGGGAGGCATTATGAACTTTGATAAATACACACAGACAAGTGCCAATGTTATCAATGCATCAAGTGACTTGGCAAGAACATATGAAAATGCACAAATTGAAGTTGAGCATTTGATTTATTCTATGCTAGACAACAAAACTCTTATTTATGAGATTTTGGAAAAATGTAATATTGACACAAATGGTTTAAAATTAACATTATTAAATGCAATAAAAAATATGCCAAAGGTTAGTGGACAAAGTGAAGTTTATCCATCTAATAATTTGGTAAAGTTATTTAATATGGCAGAAAACATTGCAAAAAGTATGCAAGACGAGTATGTTTCGGTTGAACATTTATTTTTGGCAAGTTTTGACTGCCTTGGCGATAATTTAAGTCGAATATATCGTGAATATGCAATAACAAAGGATAAGTTTGTTAAAGAACTTGCAAAAGTAAGGGGAGGTGCAAAAGTGACAACTGATAATCCAGAAGATACCTACAATGTTTTGGAAAAATATGGTACAGAACTTGTAAGTTTGGCAAAGGCCCAAAAAATTGACCCTGTTATTGGCAGGGACAATGAAATAAGGAATACAATCCGTATTCTTTCAAGAAAAACAAAAAACAACCCAGTACTTATTGGCGAAGCCGGTGTTGGTAAAACAGCAATTGTTGAAGGTCTTGCAATAAGGATTGCAAAGGGTGATGTTCCAAGCAGTTTGAAGAACAGAAAGTTGTTCTCTCTTGACCTTGGCGCATTGGTCGCCGGTGCAAAATATCGTGGCGAATTTGAGGAAAGATTAAAAGCAGTTCTCAATGAAATCAAAAAGAGTGAAGGTGAAATCATTATGTTTATTGATGAACTTCACACAATTGTTGGTGCAGGCAAAACTGATGGAGCAATGGATGCGGGAAACCTATTAAAACCTATGCTTGCACGTGGTGAACTTCACTGTATTGGGGCAACAACATTAAACGAATATCACAAATATATTGAAAAAGACCCAGCACTTGAAAGAAGATTTCAACCTGTTATGGTGAATGAACCAACGGTTGAAGATACAATTTCAATTTTGCGTGGATTAAAAGAAAGATATGAAGTGTTCCATGGTGTAAAAATTAGTGATAGTGCATTGATTTCAGCGGCAGTGCTTTCAAATAGATACATTACAGACAGATTTTTGCCTGATAAGGCAATTGACCTTGTTGATGAAGCGTGCGCAATGGTAAAGAGTGAAATTGATAGTATGCCAAGCGAAATGGATGACATTAAGCATAAAATGATACAACTTGAAATTGAGCAAACAGCACTTAAAAAAGAAACCGACAAACTTTCAAAACAACATTTGGATGACATTACAAAAGAGTATAACGAACTCAAAGAAAAATTTGATACAATGTCAGCAAAATGGCAAAAAGAAAAAGAAAATATTAACAAAATTAACAATTTAAAAGCAAAAATTGAACAAACAAATCTTGCAATTGAAAAATCGGAAAGAGAATATGATTTAAGCAAAGCGGCAGAACTTAAATATAAAACTTTGCCAGAACTTCAAAAAGAACTTGCCGAGCTTGAAAAAACAGAACAAAATAACAACTTGTTAAAGAGTAAAGTTACCGATGAAGAAATTGCAGAAATTGTTTCTCGTTGGACACAAATTCCACTTACAAAACTTATGCAAAGTGACAAAGACAAATTGTTACATCTTGCCGATGAACTTCACAAGAGAGTTGTTGGACAAGATGATGCAGTTGAAAAAGTTAGCGATGCAATAATTCGTTCAAGAGCAGGAATTCAAGACCCAAATAGACCAATTGGTTCATTTATGTTCCTAGGTCCAACTGGAGTTGGGAAAACCGAACTTACCAAAGCACTTTGTGCAAACTTGTTTGATAGCGAAAAGAACCTTATTCGTATTGATATGAGCGAATATATGGAAAAGTTCAGTGTCACTCGTTTGATTGGTGCTCCACCAGGATATGTTGGTTATGAAGAAGGTGGTCAACTTACCGAACAAGTAAAAAGAAAACCTTATTCAGTAGTGCTTTTTGATGAAATCGAAAAAGCACATCCAGATGTATTCAATGTTCTTCTTCAAATTCTTGATGATGGTCGTGTTACCGATGGTCAAGGTGTTACTGTTGACTTTAAGAATACAATTATCATAATGACATCAAACCTTGGAGCTGATGCTATTATGAACGGAATAAAAGAAGATGGAACAATATCAAACGAAGCAATTGAACAAGTGCATAAATTACTCAAAATGCAATTTAGACCAGAGTTTTTGAACAGGCTTGATGAGATTATATTCTTTAAACCTTTAACAAAAACCGAAATTATTAGCATTGTTGATTTGTTACTCAAAGGTCTTGAAAACAGACTTCAAGATAGACAAATAACATTAAAAGTAACTGACAAGGCAAAACAGTATATTGTTGACAATGGCTATGACGTTGCTTTTGGTGCAAGACCATTAAAGAGATTTATCCAAAACAATGTAGAAACACTGATTGCAAAACATATGCTTGCAAATGACCTTGCTCCAAATTCAACAATAACAGTTGATGTTGCAAACGATGAAATTGTTGTAAAATAACAAACAAAAAATTCCACATATTTGTGGAATTTTTTTATTAATATTGACAATTATTTGGGGTTCTTGGATAAGGTATAACATCACGAATGTTGTCAACACCTGTTAGATACATAACAAGCCTTTCAAAGCCCATTCCGAACCCAGAGTGAATGCAAGAGCCAAATTTACGAAGGTTTAGATACCAGTCAATTTTGTCTGTGTCAACACCCATTTCTTTGCATCTTGCAACAATTTTGTCGTAATCTTCTTCTCTTTGACTTCCGCCCATAAGTTCGCCAGAACCAGGAACTTCCAAGTCTACAGCGGCAACAGTTTTGCCATCTTGGTTTAACTTCATATAATATGCCTTAATATCTTTTGGCCAATTTTTGATAAATACAGGACCATTAAAGTATTCGGTTAAGTACTTTTCGTGTTCTTTTGCAATATCTTCGCCTTGTTTTGGTTCAAATTCCCATTTTACATTTGCTTTTTGCAAAATATCAATGGCTTCTTTGTGGTCAATTCTTGTAAATTTGCTAGAAAGCAATCTTTCAAGTTTTTCCACCAAACCTTTTGAAACAAAACTATCAAGAAAAGCGAGTTCGTCAGGGCAGTTGTCCATAACATATTTTACAACAAACTTAAGCATATCTTCTTCAATATTCATAAGTTGTTCCAAATCGCAAAAAGCAATTTCTGGTTCAATCATCCAAAATTCGTTTGCATGAGTTTTTGTGTTTGAGTTTTCTGTTCTAAATGTTGGCCCAAATGTATATATTTTTGAAAATGCTTGAGCAAATGTTTCCCCATGGAGTTGTCCACTTCCAGTAATCATTGCCTTTTCTCCAAATAAATCTTTTGAAAAATCAACTTTTCCGTCTTTTGTTTTTGGAAGATTATCAAAGTCAAAAGTTGTAATTTTGAACATTTGGTCACTTCCTTCACAATCTGCGGTTGTGATAAGTGGGGTGTTTACATACAAATATCCATTGCTTTGAAAATACTCGTGAACTGCCATGGCAGCAACACTTCTTACTCTAAACACTGCTTGGAATAAGTTTGTTCTTGGTCTTAGATATGCAATTTCACGAAGATATTCAATTGAATGTCTTTTCTTTTGAAGTGGATATGTTTCGTCTGTTTTGCAGAAAATTTCAACACTTTGTGCCTGAATTTCAAATGGTTGTTTATTTTCTGGAGTTAATAACACTTTACCTTTAACAATAATTGTTGAGCCAGTATTAAGTTTTGAAACTTCATCAAAGTTTACATCACTATTTGCAAAAAATACTACTTGGCAACTCTTAAAACAAGTGCCGTCCATAAGGTCAATGAAACCAAATTCTTTGCTTGCTCTAACACTTTTTACCCAACCTGAAACTTCAATTTCTTTGCCTGAAAAATTTTCAAGGTGAGAATAAATCTCTCTAATTTCTGCTTTTTCCATAATCTTCTCCTAGCAAAAAGAGTATAGCAAATAGGGTGTAAAATTGCAACAAAAGAAATTAACTTTATAAAATCAAAAAAGTTAATTGCCTTTAAAATATTAAATAAAAAGTAGAGTAATAAAAAAACTCTACCTTTTGTTATACAATGCTATATTTTATAAGTTCAATATTATCTATCAAATCGGATTTTATTTCATCGTTTGTAAGGTCTGTTGATAGATATTTTTTGTTATCATCAGCAAAAACAGTTGCACAAGATTGTTCACCTGACAAAACACATCCCAAAAAGTTTGCTCCACTGCTTATGCCAACATTAAGTCCCAATTCTTTACATAATTTTTTTGCCATACATATTGCATCATCACTTGCAATTTCAATAATTTCATCAATTATAGTTTTGTCATATAGTTTTGGGATAATTTCATCACTTAAACCTTGAATTTTGTGTTTGCCTTGGCTTTTGCCACAGGTAAGAAGTTTTGCTTCTTTTGGGTCAATTGCGATTATTTTTGTGTTATATTTTTTCTTTAAATATCTGCCAATACCAATAAGAGTTCCACCAGTTCCAACACCACTAACAAAAGTTGGAACATTATCAAGTTTTTTTGCGATTTCTTTCGCTGTTTTTGTTTGGGCTTTTATGTTGCTTTTGTTTTCAAATTGCTTGCAAAGATATGCTCCTTGTTTTTCATACTCGTTTGCTTTTTCAAAACATTGTGGAAAATTGTCCAAAAGTTCAATCTTTGCACCAAAACTTTTTAACAATTTTATTCTTTCAACACTCATAGTTTTTGGTATGCAAATTATAACTGGGTTGTGGGTTACCTTTGCAATAGAACAAAGAGAAATTCCCATATTCCCAGAAGTAACTTCGCAA
The DNA here is from genome assembly GCA_945919375.1 of uncultured Clostridia bacterium. GTDB lineage: Bacteria > Bacillota > Clostridia > Christensenellales > UBA1242 > UBA5893. The sequence continues at coordinate 8,360 of CAMEJD010000015.1, read as the reverse complement.
ATTGGTTGACTTTCTTTTAGTTTTCCAGTTTTATACGCATCTTTTATTATTTCAAACGCCGACCTATCTTTTATGCTTCCAGTCAAATTAAACCATTCAAGTTTTGCAAAAACATATCTAATTATGTTATTGTATTTGTATTCAATGCACACTAAGGGAGTATGCCCAATCATTTTTTCAACTTTATTTAAATTATCATTCATAATGCTATCCATACATATATTTTATGCCAAACAAGTTAAAATTGCAAATTTTTACATAAAATTTAACTTGCTATTGTATTTTTGTTGTACTTATGCTATATTAGTAATGTATATAAATCAAATAGAAAATAAAATATTTTAGGAGATAAATATGGAATTATTAGCGATGGAATTAAAAGATATAATGGCAATTTTGATTGCAAGTATGTTGGTGTTTGTACCTTTTGTAATTTTATTTAATCCAAAAGTTGTTGCTTTGTGGAAACATAAAAAAGAGAATAATAAACAAGAAAATAAACAAGTCAACCCTTTAGAGATACAAAATAATGCTCAAAATACAGATTTAGGCAAAGTAATAAATGAACATGAAGCAACATTGCAACAACCAATAGAACACGTTGAAGAACAAAGACCAAACAGCAAGGCAACTTATACCGTTACATCATTTAAAGATGAGGAAAGTAACAACAATTAAACAACAAAAAAGCACAAACTTTTGTTTGCGCTTTTTTGTTATGTATTATTATTCGCCATATGTGTAATCATTAAACTCTGGGTCGTTTAGTGCATCATATCCAGAATCTTCATCGTTATCTTGGGTTTTTTGAGTAGGTTCTGTTTGCTCCGGTGGAGTGTTTTCTTCTGGTGTCATTTCGCCACTATCTGTTGGCTCTTGCTTTTGAATTGCCAACTGAAAGTTGATGTTAAGATTTTTAAGCAACGCATTTGTAAGATTAATCTTGTCTTCAATGCTTAATTGGTTTAACATTTGATCATATAATGCTTGTTGCATTTCTGGAGTAACTTCAATTTGATGGCCGTTTGTGTTGTCAGAAACAAAACATACATTTGACCATTTTTCTCTTTGTGTGATTCCTGTCAAGATTTCAAAGGCTCTTTTTTTGGTTATCTTGCTATCGTCTTTAAAGTCGTAGAATTTACCGGTTGAATAGTCATAATAAACTTGAGAGAGTTTTGCATTTAATTTCTTTTGGATTTCATATGTTGAATAGCAATTTTTTGGTAAAGCACCTTTAATTGAAACCATAACATTTGTGTTTGAATATGTGTCTTTTAAGTATTTATTCACTTGGTCCAACGTAAGTTCTTTTACCCTGTGAATTTGGTTGTTAAAGAATACTTCCGTTCCTTCAAGCCATCTACTAAAAATTGTCATTGGATTGATTGTTTTTGTAAGGTTCTTTCTATCCATTTCACGAACAAGAATCATATTTTTGCATTTGTCTAATTCTTCTTGTGTGATACCTTTGCTTGCAATTTCAGTAATAATTTTTCCAAGAGCATCAATTGTTTCGTTAACCTTGTCTTTACTTGTTAGGGCATAGAATGAGTTAAGTGACATATTGTTTGGAAGTAGATAAGGTAAATATTGGGCAGTGTAAACAAGGCCACGCTTTGTCCTAAGTTCGTTTAAAAGTCTACCGGCAAAGTCGTTGAATATAAAGTTTTCTACATAACTAAATAGGTGAGTTTCTCTTTCGGGTTTTCTTGACATATACGAGATTGCAATTTCAACAGTGTGTTGGTTTGGAATATTTGTTTTAAAAATATAGTTTGATGGGTCAAAATATTTTGTTTTTTCATATCTATATCTTTTGCTTGGGTCAGATTTTGCTTTTGCTACAAAATATTTTTCCATTTTTTCTTTTATTGTATCAAAGTCTAAATTGCTGACAACTGTCATAACCATATTTTCAGATACAAAATCTCTATCAATAAAGTCTTGCAAAGCTTTTTCATCAATTTTTGCAATGTCTTCATGTGAACCAAGAATGTCATGGTCAATATTCTTTGGAACGGTGATTTGGTTTATCATTTCACTAAATGTATTATAATCGCCTTCGTCATCTCCGCCATCATACATATTTATTTCTTCGTCAATGGCTTTTCTTTCAAGGTCAATAGAGTCTTTCTTAAATTTTGTGTTAAAAAGTAAGTTGGAGTAAAGTTTAAGGCAAGTGTCTATGTTTGTATTTGGGCAGTCGCCATAAAACATAAGATAGTCGTTTGAAGTAAATGCGTTACTTTCTATTCCTGAAGATTTTAATTCTTGTGCAATGTATTGTTGTGTGTATTTTTTCGATTCTTTTATAAGCATATGCTCGCAAAAGTGTGCTGTGCCGGGAATAACATCCATTTGTGCACCGCCCAAAAATCCAACATAAAATTGTGTTGTGTTATTTTTGTTGTGTTTATAATAAATTAAAGTTGCTCCGTTTGGAAACTTGTGAACTCTGTGATATTTTGATAATTGTGCCATAGGCTCTCTCCTTTGTAAAGTGATTTTAGTGTGAATATTTTATCACTAATTATCTTATTTGTAAATACCCATATATTGTATTTTACTAATCTACTAATAAAAAAGTTGCAAAAATTGCATTGTGTGGTATAATGAAAAAGATTTTAAAAGAGAGGAAAAAATGAAAAATAAAGCAATAACACCAAGAGATGAGGATTTTGCGCAATGGTATACAGATGTTGTAAAAGCAGCAAAACTTGCCGAATATTCAAACACAAAAGGGTGTATTGTTTTTGAACCGAACGGATATGCAATTTGGGAAAAGATGCAACAAACCCTTGACAAAATGTTTAAAAAACTAGGGCATCAAAATGTATATATGCCAATGCTTATTCCTGAAAGTTTGTTAAAAAAGGAAGGCGAACTTATTGAAGGTTTTGCACCTGAATGTGCATGGGTCACAGTTGGTGGGCAAAACACACTTGATGAAAGATTGGCAATAAGGCCAACAAGTGAAACTTTGTTTAGTGATTATTATGCACTAAAGGTAAAATCATATCGCGATTTGCCAAAAAAATATAATCAATGGTGCAGTGTTATGCGTTGGGAAAAGGAAACAAGGCCATTTCTTCGTACTCGTGAATTTTTATGGCAAGAAGGACACACAATTCACGAAACAGCAAAAGAAGCCATTGAAGAAACTGAAACTATGCTAAATGTTTACAAAACATTTTTTGAAGAATATTTGGCAATTCCTGTGATTACCGGCAAAAAAACGGAAAAAGAAAAATTTGCAGGTGCAGAAACGACTTACACTTGTGAAGCACTTATGCATAATGGTGTGGCACTCCAAAGTGCAACAAGTCACTATTTTGGGCAAAAGTTCAGCAAAGCATATGATATAAAATTCCTTAATCGTAACAATGAGTGGGAATATGCATATCAAACATCATGGGGTAGCACCACAAGAATGATTGGTGGACTCATTATGGTTCATAGTGATGAAAATGGACTTGTATTGCCACCAAAAATTGCACCAAGGCAAGTTGCAATCGTTCCTATTGGAACAGATGAAGAAGTTATTTCTTTATGCCAAAATATTAATAAAAAATTGCTTGATGCTGATATTATTTCATTTGTTGACCTAACAGAAAAATCTCCGGGGTTCAAATTCGCAGAACACGAAGTTAATGGCATTCCTGTTCGTATTGAAATTGGGAAAAGAGATTTGGAAAATGGTCAAATCACTCTTGCTCGTCGTGATACAAGAGAAAAGATAAATGTTTCAAAGGATTGTGATATTGTCAGTGAAGTGAAAGACCTAATGGACAAAATTCAAACCAACCTTTTTGAAACTGCAAAAAAGAGAATGGAAGAACTTACATTCACAGCAAAAACATTTGATGAAGTTAAAGAAATAATGGAAAAACACCCAGGTTTTGTTAAAGCTCCTTGGTGTGGAGATGAAAACTGCGAAATAAAGATGAAAGAAATCCGTGGAACAAAAAGCCGTTGCATTCTTGACGAAAAAGTAAATGATGGCGACAAGTGTGTTGTTTGTGGGAAAGATGCAAAACATGTCGTTTTGTGGGGTATCCAATATTAAAAAAGTGGCATTTGCCACTTTTTTTACATATAGAAATGAAAAATGTTTAATCTTGACAATGATTTTATATTGATTTATAATAAGATAGAAAAGGGAGTAGAGTATGGAAAATTTACAAGAAAAGGAAGTTGAGCTTGCAATCAAGAAGGTAGTGTTGGATACAATCAAATCGGTTAATAAAGAAGGTTGCTTAATCTCTGCAGATGCTATTCCTTTTAGTAAAGAATTGTTTAAAAACTTGAATTTGAAATATAATGCAATAGCAAAAGATGATTTTGCCATGTCTGCAATTTTTTTTAGAGCATTAAAATGTGTTTTCAATGATAGAACTGCTGTTATGGTATTGGATGATAAAGCACTAACATATAACGACTTGATATCAATGTATTATCAAACAAAAGAGTTCGGGAATAAGTTTGTTGATTATGTAAAGGAAGTTGATGATGGATATTACGATAGTTATTTAAAATTTGTTAAAAGTGATAAATCTTTATATATTGATGACTTAAAAGATGCCAAAAAATTTGTAAATGGAATTGTAAAACAATTTGAATGGTTTGTCCCAAAGCAAATGCAAAAAATCTGTGCAAAAAATTGGACTATTGATGTAAATTCGGATATGCAACCAAATCAAGACAAAGACAACAAAACAAAATATGAAGTTTGCAATATAAAGGAACTAAAAAATAAATTTGATAAAAAGGCAGAATCATTAAAGATAATTGATGGTGAACCTGAAATGATGGATGAGTTATCTTATTAAACAAAAGACAAGCATAAAAGATGTGCTTGTCTTTTATTTAAAAATTTTGAAGAATAGTTTTTCAAAATTTCTATTTTTGCGTTTATAGTTAATTTTGTTGAAAAATTTTTCAAGTTGTAGTAAACTTTATGCGTTAAAGGATAAATTATGAAAATTACTAGTAAAAAATTAAGAGAAACTTGGTTAAATTTCTATAAAGAGCGTGGCCATATTGACATTGGTGCTGTGTCACTTATCGGTGATGGTTCAACAGGTGTTATGTTTAATGTTGCAGGTATGCAACCACTTATGCCATATCTTCTTGGAGCAAAACACCCAAGTGGAAAAACAAGGCTTTGCAATGTTCAAGGTTGTATTAGAACAGTGGATATTGATTCTGTTGGCGATGCAAGTCACTGCACATTTTTTGAAATGATGGGAAACTGGAGTTTGGGTGATTATTTCAAAAAAGAAAAAACTCAATGGACATTTGATTTGCTGACAAAGGTATTTGGGCTTGATAAAGACAAAATTTGTTGTACTGTTTTTGCAGGAGATGAAAGTGCTCCAAGAGATGAAGAAACTGCAAATTATTTGAAAGCACTTGGAATAAGACCTGAAAATATTTACTACAAAGGCAAAAAAGACAACTGGTGGGAACTTGAAGGAACAGTTGGAACTCCTTGTGGGCCTGATAATGAATGGTTTTATCCACTTTGGGATAAAAAGTGTTGTGACACTTGTAACATAGATTGCAAATGTCATAGATATGTTGAAATTGGTAACGATGTTTACACTCAATATATGAAGTTGGAAAATGGTTATGCACCACTAAAAAACAAAAATGTTGACACAGGTTTTGGCTTTGAAAGAATGCTTATGTTCCTAAATGGCTTGACAGATGTTTATGAAACAGATTTGTTTAGTGACGTCATTGACTATATGTGTCAAAAACTTAATGTAAAATATAATGAAGATTCAGAAACAACAAAATCTATGCGTATAATTGCCGACCATATGCGTACAACAATTATGCTTATTGGTGATGTTAATGGTATTGTCCCAAGCAATATTGGAGCAGGATATATTTTAAGAAGAGTAATGCGTAGAGCAATTCGTCATGCAAGAAAAATAAACCTTGATTCAAGCGAACTTATTGAAATTGCAAAAATATACATCGAAAAGGTATACAATGTTGCATATCCACTTCTTGTTGAAAAAGAACAATATATATTAGATGAAATTCAAAAGGAAATGGACAAATTTAACAAGGCACTTGACCTTGGACTTAAAGAATTTGACAAAGTTATCGGTGGAATAGAAAGACATATTCAATTTGCAAAAGAAAGTGGGGAAGATGTAAAGCGAGAAATAAATGGCAAAGCATCATTTAGACTTTATGATACATTCGGGTTTCCTATTGAATTGACAATTGAACTTGCAAAAGAAAAAGGGTATACTGTTGACGAAGAAGGCTTTAAAAAGGCATTCAGCGAACATCAAGAAAAATCAAAGGCCGTTCAAAAGGGCGAATTTAAGAGTGGACTTGGAGATACAAGTGAAATGGCAACAAAGTACCACACAGCAACTCACTTGCTTAATGCGGCATTAAAATTGGTGCTTGGCGAAAAGAGTCACCAAATGGGCTCAAATATAACAGCAGAAAGGCTTCGTTTTGATTTCCCTTGCGACCATAAAATGACAGAAGAAGAACTTAAAAGGGTTGAAGATATTGTAAACGATTGGATAAAACAAGGGTTAAGTGTTTACAAAGAAGAAATGCCAAAAGAAAAAGCAGTTGAAATTGGTGCAGAACATCAATTTATTGAAAGATACCCAGATAATGTGACTGTTTACTTTATCGGTAATGTTTCAAAGGAAATTTGCACAGGTCCACATGTAAACAACACAAACGAACTTGGAAAGTTTAAAATAACAAAAGAAGAAAGTTGCGGTTCTGGACTTCGTAGAATAAAAGCAATATTGGAATAAGATAAAACTTCAAAGAAATTTCTTTGAAGTTTTTTTATTTGATAAATTTGAAAAAGGTCGATGTGTGCGATAACATATCATATTATATAATGTGTACGCATATGTATGTGCACGTACACACACATACGCGCGCGTGTGCGAGCATATACTTAAGGGCGTGTAAATGAATCTATAAAAAAGTCAAAAATATATGTCAACTACTTTTAAAAATTTTTTAAATTTATTTTAAAAAGTGGAAATTTTGCGGGAGATTTGAGGCGATTTTAAATAAAAATAAAAATTTTTTTAAAAAAGTTTAATAATAAATTGTATCAAAAAGCGGTAAAAAGCCCATACATCACACCGGGTGTTTACAAAAAATCAAAAAAAGTGGCAAAAATGTTAAAAAATGTTAAAAAATTTTTAAAAAACTTGTTGACTACCTTTCCCCTATATGTTATTATTCTCGTGTCGTTAGCGAATGAGTGCTTGCGATAAGGAAGATGTTTAGTCTTCCAAATAGTACCTTGACAACTGCATAATTTAGAATAATCAAATATCAGTAAAATATTGGATGTAATATAATGTGTAATATGCATAATTACAAATACAATTTTAAAGAGAGATTAACAAAGTTAGATTAAGAAAGCAAAAATGCTAAGAATCAATCGTATATACCTAAGAAATAGATTAAGCTACAAAGAGCATATGGTGGATGCCTTGGCACTAGGCGCCGAAGAAGGACGTGACAAGCTGCGATAAGCTACGGGGAGTTGCAAATAAACTGTGAACCGTAGATTTCCGAATGTGGCAACACACTATCACTAATCTGATAGTATCATACTTACGAATTCATAGTGGTATGAGGGGAACCCAGGGAACTGAAACATCTAAGTACCTGGAGGAAAAGAAAGTAAACAAACGATTGCGAAAGTAGTGGCGAGCGAAATTGCAAGAGGCCAAACCAAAGGTAGTAATATCTTTGGGGTTAGGACACAGTTAATTGACTGAGTTTAATAGGTGAAGACTTCTGGAAAGTTGAACGAAACAGGGTAATAGTCCCGTAACCGAAATTAAACAAAGCATATGTGTATCCAGAGTAATACAGGGCACGTGTAACCCGGTATGAATATGTGAGGACCATCTCATAAGCCTAAATACGACCTAGTGACCGATAGCGAATAGTACTGTGAGGGAACGGTGAAAAGAACCCCGGGAGGGGAGTGAAAAAGAACCTGAAACCGTATGTTTACAAGCAGATAAAGCAGTGCGGGGTAACCCCCTGCGATATCGTACTTTTTGTAGAACGGGCCGGCGAGTTATATGGTGCAGCGAGGTTAAGTGATTAAGTCACGGAGCCGAAGGGAAACCGAGTCTGAAATGGCGACAGTTGCATAGTATAGACCCGAAACCAGATGATCTATTCATGAGCAGGATGAAACGGTGGTAACACACTGCGGAGGTCCGAACACACGCCTGTTGAAATAGTCGGTGATGACTTGTGAATAGCGGAGAAATTCCAACCGAATCTGGATATAGCTGGTTCTCCTCGAAATAGCTTTAGGGCTAGCCTCAATT
>CAMEJD010000014.1 GCA_945919375.1 uncultured Clostridia bacterium | reverse complement strand
CATCTATTAAAAATCCAATTTCACTTTTTTCAAATGGTCTATTAAGCAAAAATGCACCATCGCCTTTTTCGCTGTTAACATACACACCATAAGGTTCACCAAGGTAATTTATGTCGTCAATGCATTCACGAACATTCTTTCTCTCAATATGCATATCATAAATTGAACTTAACTTTTCTTGTATTTCAGTATGTTTTAAATGTTTATCTCCATTAGTATAATTATTAAGAATTTCAAACACTCTAAAGCGAGTAAATCTTTTACTTTGCCCTTCATAAACAGGTTTTGAGTCTTTTGCTGGCATAAACTTCCCCTTTTATTACAAGTTAATTATATCATTAAATTGCTGTTGTAACAAATCTATACATTAAAATTATAAATTAAAAACACAAAAGCACCATAGTTTTGTGTGGTGCTTTTTCTTATTTTACTATATTACATCTTGCTTTTATTGCCTTTACATCTTTGCAAGTTAATGTTTCTTTCTCTACTAAATTTTGTGCAACTTTATCTAAAAATTCACGATTTAGTATAAGCATTTTTCTAACTTCTTGATAGTACTTTTCAAGTTCATTAAAAATAATCATTTCTTTTCGTGACAATAAATCATTTGATGAGTTATCACGAAATTCAATTTTATCAAATCCAAAACAACAATAATTGTCGACAAATCGTTCTGCAATGGTAATTGCTCTTTGTATATCATTACTTGCTCCAACGTCAACTTCGCCATAAACAATTTCGGTTGCCGCCTTGCCTGCAAGCAATGATTTTATACGATTTTCCATATATTCAATAGAACTAAAATATTCTTCATCGTCTTGATAATATACTGTCACGCCTTGAGTTGACCCTTTATGTCCCAAAACTGAAACAAGTGATACACTTTCTGGCTCCAAAAGTTCGGCAACGACAACGTGACCTGCTTCGTGATAAGCCGTTTTTGCTACAATTTTTGGTGGAATTTTGTTTGCTATTTCAGGTGCACCAAAAATTACACACATAGCCGACCTTAACAAATCTTCTCTTTCAACTTTTTTTCTATCCGCAAAACCTGCCAAAATTGATGCTTCATTGATTACAGATTCAAGAACAGCACAAGAACCACCATTAAGTATTTTTGCAATTTCTTCACTATCAATATTACTAACAAAATTTTTTTGCTTCATATAGTATTCAACAATTGCTGAAGCATCTTTACCTTTTGGTGCTTCCACTGTTATTTGCTTGTCAAATCTTCCACTTCTAATTAGTGAATTTGGAAGTTTGTTTATATTATTTGCCGTTGCAAGGACAAAAACATTACAACCTTTTACACTGTCTATACATGACTGAATTGTCACATATTCTTCTGCATCACAATGGAAGTTGTCTTCGTTTGCAAACTTATCCATATCATCAAGAAAAACAATTGAAGGAGCATTTAATTTTGCATCCTCAAACGATTGCTTGATAAACTTAATAAAGTCGCCATCTGGCAAATCTTTTCTTATAAGATATACAGGCAATTTGCTTGCCTTTATGAACGAATTGGCAATCAAAGTTTTTCCTGTCCCTGGTTCGCCACTAAGTAGCACCCCACTTGTAAGTTTTGCACCCAACTCATCATATTTCTTTTTATTCCTTATCATATCGAGTATTCTTTCAAATTCCAACTTTATTGGTTCATAACCTACAACTCTTCCAAAATCTTTTTCAATTTGTTGCTTTTGTTCCATTCTTTACATCTCCTTCAAACATTATAATCTTAAACTTTTCTATGCCCATAAAAATGGTCAAACATAAAATAAAATCTACATCAAATCATTACTTGTCCATTCTGTATTATATCCATACTTTTTCCTATATTCCTTTGGATATTTATAAAAATGAAAAGCAGATATTTTATTTTCTTCATTGACAAAATTCCACAAGTCAGTTATACACCTTGCCAAAATTATTGCATTGATTTGCCAATCATTTTGAATTTTTGTGTCGTCTTTTTTTAATTTTATATATTCACTTATTTCCATATTCCTGCCAAGAGAAAAACATCTCTCCATTCTCAAATGTCTACCTCTATAACTTTCTGTTTTTATATATTCGCCTATTCTATAGTTAAATTCGTTTTTAATTTTTGCAAAGTTTTCATTCATAAATGTCAAAATGTAATAATTGTCAACATTTTCAAACTCAAAATAGTCCATAACTAAACTCTTCACATCTTTCACAACAATTCGCCTTAGGTCACAAAAATTTGACATGTATTTTATTGTTTCGTCTTGAAGGTTATATTTGTATTCAACAAGTTCTGTTGGGAATGTCCCTAGCGTTGAAAAATCATCATTATATATATCTAGCCTTTTTGACAAAAGTCGGTTTTCGCCAACTTTTATTTGTGGTTTTTCTCTCTTATAGTCCCTTATTGTCAAAATATATGGCTTTATGCCCAAATTTCTACCTTGGTCATATAGATTCCCCTTTATGCATAAATAGTCATCATCGTTCATAATATCCAACTTTGTTAAATCGTTTAAGCCAAAGCAATTTTCTTTATCCCAAATTTTTTTGTCATTTTCACTCATTTTGCCTATCAAAGTAACGTCTGCATTTGCAAACGAACACAAAAATTCAATATTATCCTTTATTGTTGAACCGAAACAACACACAACATTTCTTGAATGCCCCAACTCAAATGCCTTTTTTAAAAGTTCAATTGTTCTATCATTTTTAAACATTGAAACATCTTCTATCATCACAAAAATATATGGCTTTTTATAGTGTACATTATAATCACTATAAAATAAGGAAAGTTTGTCTTTTAGGTCTTCACCGATGTTTGCATCATTAGCTAACTTATCAAATTTGGATAAAGTTCTGTCATATGCAGTTCTTGAGTTAATTAAAACCATTTCCAATAAATAGTTAAGCACATCTTCATCTCCAACGGTTAGCACCCTTTCGCCCATCATCAATTCTTTGGGCATAGTTAGACTTTCAAAAATGTCCTTATTTTTTGCAAATAAAATTACTTTTGACCTGTCAAAGCCCATCGGCCTTAAAAGAGAATGTTCTTCTATGCCTTCCAATATTAAATTTTGTTCTTTTAATAAATTAAGTACCAAAGCAAATATATCATCAATCTTTTGCAGATTATTACTCCAAACATTTATTTTTGAGTCAACAGTTAAATCAATTCCACCACAAGCGTATTCTTCCTTTTTTACCAATTGTTTTATTATTCCACTTCCTAGTTCCATTTTTTCTCCTTTTTTTATAGTATAAAAATAAGAATGTACATAAAAATGCACATTCTCACCATTTACAAACCTTTAATCAAACATTCCATTCAAACTTTTCATAATAGATTTTGAGTCAATTATTTTATAGTTGTAATCATTTTTCTCAATATATCCTTTCTGATTCCACTCATCAATAATTCGTGCAGCCTTTGGATATCCAAGTGTAAAAAAGCGTTGAACTATTGATATTGACACATCTTTCAGTTTACAAAATCTTTTGATTTGCGACTTGTAGAATTGTTTATCATAAATATCCTTTGTTTGTTTGGTTTCAGTTTTCTCCTTTTGGTAATTTTGATGTGCATATTCTATTTTTTCTTCAAGCATTTGTTTTTTATATGTTTTTTGTCCACCTCCTTGGAATATCACAACAACTTTACAAACCCCTGAATATATTTCTTCAATGTCGCTCCCAAAAATTATATCAACATCTTTAGTCAACTTATTTTGCAAATCAATAAAATAAAGCAAATCGCAAAGTTTTGTATTATTTCCACAATAAACGCAAATACCAACTTGACTTAAATTTGAAATTTTACTTAAACATTTTTCAAATGTTTTTATATATTCTTTTTGTATGTCCATTCCATTCCTTTGTGTAACTACAAAAGCGTCAATAATGTCCTCACCTTTAAGTTCTTTGGTATTCATATTTATGTCTGCTACTCCACACAAAATATGTGCAATTTCATTTATAGTTGAAATAACATCGTCAATTGATTTATCTTTTATACACAACATATAAATATCAACATTGTTTTCTCTTGCCTTTTTAATAAGTTGTGTTATTTCATTTTTGGCAATATCCACTTTATCAACATACATAATACACAAAAGGCTTGTATCTTTTAATATCTCATCATCGCAAAATGTATTTGTTTCCCGTATGCATTTATACTCACATACTTGCCATGAAATCTTGTCAGCAATAACTTTGTCTGTAAGATTTAAAACAGAAACCCTTTGAAGTGAATTTGGTGAAATACTTTCACCTTTAATACCATCTTCTCTTGAATCAATTTTAATTGCCCTAAAATCATTTTTTCTAACATTTTCTTCCATAAAATTCCCCATTCCTTTTATTTTTTAAACTATTTTTTCCTGCCGTCCCCATAATCGTTTTTTTTATTCACTTATATACTAAAACATCAAATGCCCATAAAAATGGGCATTGGCTAAGTACTAAAAAAATTTACAATTTGTTTTATTATATATTAACATTTGTAATACTTATATTAAGTTTAGTGAATACGACTAACGCAATATAACTTGTAATATGTAGAAGATTTTTATGGCATTTTTAAAAATTTTGGATATAGTAATAAATTTGAATTCTTTAGATATATGTTTTTAGAAATAATAAAAAATAACTCTACAAATAAGTAATAAAAATGATCAATTAATAAATTACTTCAAAATAAAATCGAAATATTTTCATTAAATTTAAACATTAAAATATATTTTCTCTTGACTTAAAAACTTTTAGTGATAAAATTATACTACTATGAAATATTTGCATTTATTTAGAAAAATATTTGAATATGATAAATATATCCAAAAGCACCAAAAAGAAAGTTTGATGAAGCAAACTATTGTTGCGGCGTCTCTTAATGCTTTTGTATTTTTGTTGTTGTCTGTTGTTAATATTATTGAAAAATCTTATTTTATGTTATATTTTACCGGAATAAGTTTTATTATCCTTTTGGTCACAATGCTTATCGGTGTAAAAACAAAAAATCAAAAATGGATAGATTATCTTTCGATAATTCTATACACAATTGTTTTTAGTGCCTTTATTATATTGGGTGGCAATGATGGGTTCGCCGCATTATGGGTTATTCTTATTCCTTGCATATCCATGCTATTGTTTGATATGACGGCAGGATTTATTTCAAGTTGCTATTTCCTACTTTTGCTTATTGTATGTTTTTGGACTCCAATAAATTCACTTTTGCCATATGCTTACACAAGAACATTTTTGATTAGGTTTCCACTACTATACTTTTCAAGTTTTTTGCTTTCTATTTACCTAACTGTAATTATCAAACGCACACAGTACAAACTACTTATTGAAAAAGACTCTTTGTTCATTGAAAAGAATATTGATAAAATGACAAATATCTTCAACAGGACAAAATTTGAAGAAGATATGCAAAATGTTTATCCAAAATGCAAAACTCTTGGAATAATACTCTTTGACATCAACTTTTTGAAAATGACAAACGATAGTCTTGGTCATATGTATGGCGATGAGATGATTATTGACACTGCAAAGTCTATAAAAATTTCTTTAAACGATAACCAAAGTGCCTACCGTATTGGTGGAGATGAGTTTGTTGTAATTATGCCAAATTGCACAAAAAAAGATTGTTTTGCCTATATTACAACTTGGAAAAAGAATTTTGATATAATAAATTCAAATAATAAAGAACTATATTATTCAGTTGCATATGGGTGTGCCTTTGGCAATGTTGGTTTTAATATAAAAGATGTGCTAAACGAAGCCGACAATAATATGTATACTTGCAAAGAAAAAGAAGAAAGTGAAGATAGAGAAAAAGTTGCAAATTTAATAAAAAATCATAAAAATAATTAAATGCCTTTTGGCATTTTTTTATTATTTACTAAACATTTTTTGTGTATTATTTTTATATTTTTGGGCAGATTTTCCCAAAATCTTGTCATTTTTTAATATTTTAATTATTTTTTAATATGATAAAAAACGCAATATTATTTCAACAAAAACTGTTCATTTATTATGCAAAAAAAGAGCAAATTTGCTCTTTTTTTTACAATGCTTTTCTAATACTTTCAACTGGTTTTTGTTTTGATATTGACCAAACTGGAACAATGACAGATATTGCCCCAACAATAATGCTTAATGCTAGTATTATTGCAACTTGTCGCATTCCAAAGGCTGTTAATGATATATAAAAGTTTAGATATTTTGATAAGAAGAAATTAAGGAACATACACCCAAACAACGAAAGTACCGATGCCAAAATTGCATTTATAATTGCAATTATAACTGTTTCTATAATGAACATAAACATTATGTCAACACCCCTTGCACCCAACGCACGAAGTATTCCAATTTCTGTTTGTTTACTTTTGATGCTTGAAGCAATAAGATTTGAAAACATTGCAATACTAAACAAGGCAAACACTCCTGCAATAATCAAAAATAAAAGTGAAAGATTTTCAAAAAAGTCTTGATTTGCGTGAATCATTCCAAGTGTACTATTTTGGCAATTATAGCAAAGTCCTGTTGATGTCATAAGTAAATTACTTAATTTTGAAACATTGCCTTTCCCCAAGTTGGTTGCAATTATTGAAGAATAGTTGCCTTGAAAAGTGTCTATTCCAAGATTTGAAATCCCTGAAAGTGAAGTTACTATAGAACTTGTTGAATTTATTGATATATCTGTATAATATCCAACAATTTTATATTTTGGATTGTCAAGATTAACTTTTGTTGATTTGTTTGAGTCATACTTTTCAAAAGTAACATCTTTGACCAAAATACTTTCTTTTCTGTCAATTTGTTGAATGTCATCTTCAGTTTTTTGCAATTCATCAAGTTTGCTTATCACATTTCTTAATGCACTATACTTGTCTTGCATAGTTACATTTTTATTTTTTAACAAGGCAATATTTGAATCTATCTCGTCAGCATAATTGGAAAAACGCCCCGATGTATCATTATTTGCGATAACTTTTAACTTTTCTATTGTGTTTTTGTTCACAATTTCAAATTGTGTAATATTTAGCAAAATTTCATTGCCACTTAACTTTGTTTTTGTTTCGTCAACAAAAATTGGCTCTTTTATTTTTGCCAAATCATCATAGTCGCAAAATATACTTTTTTCGCCAAACTCACCCATTCTGTAAACATAAGATTTGTTGATATATTTTGTCATTGTTCCATAGTTTTTGTAAGCATAGTCACAAAAACCGGGTTTTACAAAAGTGTAAATAAAATATCCATTATTGATATAATTCAAAAATTCATTTTGAAGAACTTTACTTTGACTTTCAAAATCTGTTTTAAGTTCGTCAAATTTTTTATCTATTTCACCTGTATCAATAATTCCAACAATTTTATATTTAACTTTCTTTTCTGTTGTGCCTAATGTTAATGTCATTGGAGTTTCTTCGTTTACAAGTTCATCAATACTTTGTAAATTTTTTACTTTGCCTTCTTCATCTTTATAAGAATACCACCAATTTAGCAAACAATTTGCATAGTATTTTGTTATTGCAATTTCATTATAGTTTTCTGGCAATTTGCCTTTGTATATACTAAAATCATAATTTAACAAATCACTTGAAGAAAATTCAACTGCACCTTTTATTGCTTTATAGTAATAATATTTACTCATTGAATAAGAATTGCTATTACTTACTTCAGCTGGAGCAAGCCTTCCTATATAGTATGAGTTGTAAACACCTTTTGTTGCATAGCCAGTTTTTTGTGACATTTGCAAAATCAACTCCTCGTTCACGTCAATATCAAAAGAATTGCCTTTTTGATTTGAAATGTTTGCCGTTATTGTCACTGATGGGGTGTTTAGCGATTTTAAAGAATTCGCCATCAACCTATTCTCATCATATATTGACATTGCATCACACACGCCAAACACTGCAAATGCTATTGCACATAATAGTACGGTTATAATAAGTCGAACTTTTTTTGCTTTTAGCAAATTGCAACCAAGTTTAAAAATTGATGCAAATTTTAGATTTGTTTTTATAAATGGCGTTTGTTTTTCTTCTTTTTCCCGCTTTACAATGGTATTGTTCTTTTGAATGTTTATGTTGTCAACAACCGCAATATCCTTCCCACTTTTAACAGCATTTTTAACTGCATCAAGTTCACTTGAGTTTAGGTCTGCTCCCCTTTGAATTGACAAGTAGTCTTTTGAAAGTTGAACTTTGCTTTTGTTCTTTTTGTTTTCGTTTATTGTAACATCGCTTGTGATTACACCATCTTCTATATTTATTATTCTATCTGCAAACTTGTTTGCAAGGTTCATATCATGAGAAACAACAATAACAAGTTTTTCTTTTGACAACTTTTTTAAAAGTGTTATTATTTGCAAACCATTTGAAGTATCCAACGCACCTGTTGGTTCATCTGCCATAACAACACTTGGATTTTTTATTATTGCTCTTGCAATAGCAACACGCTGTCTTTGACCACCAGACAATTCTTTTGGATACCTTGACAAAACATCTTCAATTCCCACTTTATCCAAAACTTTTTTAATGTTTTCATCATTTTTAAGTGTGCCTTGAAGTTCAGTTGCAAGCGACAAATTTTCTTGAACTGTCATATTGTCAATAAGGTTATATTCCTGAAAAACAAAACCTATGTATGTGTTTCTGTAACTATCATAATCGGATTTTGAAAAATCTTTTGTACTTTTCCCATTTATAACAACTTCTCCAGAAGTTGCATCATCAAGTCCACCAATGATATTAAGTAATGTTGTTTTTCCTGAACCACTTTTACCTGTGATAAAAACAAGCCCTTTCTTTTCAAAATATAGATTTATATTATTAAGGGCAACAACTGTTTGATTTTTTGTTTTAAAGACTTTTGACACGCCTTTTAATTCCAGCATACTCTCTCCTATTTAGGTTAGTATATCACAATAAATATATTTTCAATAATAATATTTTTAGTTTTATTGATTTATTTGTCGAAATTTGTTATTATTGATTGAAAATTGCAAATAACTATAAAGGGAGGTTTAATTGCAAAAGAGAAGATTTATTACAATTTTTATTTGCATAATCACAATTTGCGTTTTGGCATTTTCTGGTTGTACACTTAATCAATTCTCTTGGGATATAAATGACGGGTTTGACGAAGAAGATTATATTGAACCCGATTACGATTTTACCGTCACATCAACATTATCAAAAATCAATATTTCGTTGTCTAATATTGGCGACATTGGAGAAAACGCTTCACTTGTTGCAACAAAACCTTACGAATATTTGTATGGAGAATCAACAAATGGACTTTCCGAACATACCAATGCGAATCCATTGTTTATTGATACATATGAATGTGGCACAGAACAAGTATTTGAAATTGATAGATTTTGCTTTGATGGATATGACGGCATTTATCTAAAATATTATGTTCTAAACAGCACTGATGAAATTTTGGCAGGACCTATGCACTGCACAGATATAACTCCAAAATATGATTATGAAGAAGTAATCAAGCCAATTGGCATAAAAGGTGTTATGTGTGAAGATAGATATGCCGAACAAGTAAGTGACCTTGGTTGTGAATATACCCTCCTCAATTTTGTTATTGACGGGATGATTGTTCCAAATGAAATCTACAATTCTCAAACAAAACAAATTGAACAACTTGTGTATGAAGAAAGCACAAATAATGCTGGCGAACTTGTTATAACAAGAAATGGCATAAGTGAAATAGTTGAAAAATTTATTTATAACAACTCGGTATATTATTTTAGAAAATATGGTCCAATTGTAAGTTTGGATCACTATGACAAAATTATTGCCAAATATACAAATGAAGGTATAAAAGTAACTTTGATTATTCTTATGCACAATGTTGATGACAAACTAATCCAGCCATATTATTTGACATATCCAGCAACAAAAGGTTCTTCAAAGTATGTTCAAATCAACACTTCAAACGAATATGGTGCTTCATATTGGGGCGCATTTATGGAATTTTTGAGTGACCACTATTCAAAAGAAGGCAAAAAAGACATTTACTCATACGGTCTTGTTGAAACTTTTGTTCTTGGCAATGAAATTGATATGTCATCAAGTTGGAACAATATTGTCGGCAGTGGTCAAGCATCACTTACATTAGAAAACTATGTTGAAGAATATGAAAGAGAAATGCGAATTGCAAATCAAGCAATAAAAAAATATTATAGCAAAAACAAAATTTTGGTTTCACTAACCCATGCTTGGCAAAGCAAAATTGAAGAATATTCCCCAAAAGGTATTTTGGACTATATGACAAAAAAGACATTAAGTGAAGGTAATTATGATTATGGTTTTGCAATTCATCCATATGGCATTAACCTTGCAAGTCCAACCTTTTGGTCAACTGACCTTTCTAGTGATGGTATGACTGGTTCGCTGAACACATCATGTATCACTTGGAGCAACTTGGAAGTTATTCAATTATATTTGGAACAGTCAAGCAAAAGATATAATGGTGAAATTCGTTCGGTATATCTAACCGAAGGCGGAGTATCATCTTCAAAAGAAGGAAGTGGCGAAGTTTTTGAACTCACCAAAAACCAACAATGTGCCGGAATTGCATATATTTATTACAAATGCACACAACTTTCTTGTGTGAAAGCACTAATTTACTATAGACTTGTTGACAGTCAATATGAAGGCGCAAACTTTGGACTTTACACTCAAAATGCAACGCTCCAAAAGCCTGCTTACAAAGTTTATAAATATATTGATACTCAATATTCATTTGAAGTGTCAAAACAGTATTTAAAATATATAACTTGGTCAGTAAGCGATGGTTGGTCAACTATATCCTATGGAGTTGATTGTGGAAATGTAAATACATACTTAGACACAATGGCACTATTTAGGAGTAAATTTGATTGGAAATCGCATTGGGATGAAAGCAAAATTATTATAAGACAAATTGATGATTATGTATAAAAAGGAGTAAAAGATGAAAAGAAATTTATTTACAAGTTTTATGCTCGCATTGTGTTTGGGACTATCTGCCCTAGTACTTACTGCTTGTGGCAAAACAGACTATGATATGAGCGGTGTGGCATTTAACGATATTACAAAAGATTACACAGAATCAACTGTAATCTTAACAGAAAAGGACCTTGAAGGCACTTTGCCAGAAGGTGTTGAAGTATCTTTTGAATATTTTAGTGATGAAGAAAGGACTCAAACAATAATTGCAAAAGATGCTGGAATTTATTATGTTACTGCAAAATTTACCGGGGACGATAAACATAACCCAATACAAGACAAGTATGCAACACTTACAATCAACAAAGTTAATTTTAGTAATGTAACTTTTGATATTGCAGGAACATACACAGATTCAACAAACAACAAAGTAACAGTTGTTGCAAAAAGCGAAAATGAAAATAATGTATATTTTGAATATAATGCAGAACAATTTAGACTTTCAATTCAAAATGAAAGTATCTCATCAGATGCAATCACAAGAGAAATTGGTTACTATAAAAGTTTAAACGAAGACAAAACTGATGTTTTGGAAAGTTCAAAAACAACAAACAATGTTGTTGAAAAATTTGGAGATGTACTTTATATAAAAGTTAAATATGAAGATAAAAACCATAATCCAATTTCTATTATCAAAAGAATAAGTATTGAGAAAATCACAAAAGAAATTAATACTTACGAAGACCTTATTCAAATTAACAAAGATATATACGAAATCCCATCCCCATCATCAAGAAACGCATTTAGATATTTGTTAAAACAAGATATTGACCTTGGTGGCGAAGTTTGGAACACTATATCCCCTGTTTTCGGAAAAGACTATTTCTGCAGTGAATTTGATGGAAACGGACACACAATTTCAAACTTTAAAATTACAAATGATTCAACAAAATACACATTAACACTTGCTAATAACAAAACAGTTACAGTTAATGCTCAAAAAACAACAGACCAATGCATACATTTTGGTTTCTTTGGTTATATTGCTGCAGCAAACATTCATGATTTAACATTGGATAATATCATAGTTGACGTTAATATGGATGAAATATCAAAAACACCAGATGCTGCAAAATATTGCTACTATGGAACTCTTATGGCAAGGGGTGAAAGTGATGCATCAGCATATGGTATCCAAGGTAATGCTTCAACAACATTAAAAGATTGCAATGTAAATAACGTTACTGCAAACATTGTTGCTTCAAAAGCATATATCGGTGGAGTTATTGGTTGTGACCACAATGCAAACACAGAAACAAAAATTTATTCTCGTGAAAATCTTGATACAAACAATGTAAGTATAACAGTTAAAAAGGGTACTACTTTTAATGATAGATTAAGCGTTGGTGGAATCGTTGCAGAAACACAAAGTGGAGATGTAACATTGTATAAAAACTGCACAGTAACAAAAGGTGTTGTAAAAGTTTATGCTTACCAAAACAATGACAATACAAATGAAAGCAGTTATGGCTCAAAACCTGTTAGTGTTGGAACTATTCTTGGTTGGAATAGAGGCGGAGCAAAGGATGTAAAAATTGAAAACTGCTCTGGTGATTTAACTATTGATGTTTATGTTAAAAATGCAAGCCAATTACAATATAACGAACTTTATGGTGCAAATTCAGCTGAACTTAGTACAGATGAATTTAGTACAGCATCAAATATTATCAACAAATACTATCTTGGAGTTTTGGTTCAAGAATAAGTAATAAAAAAAGAAAAACTAGAAAATGAAATTCATTTTCTAGTTTTTTTATGTTCTAATTCAAGTAAGATCTTGCTTTGTATATGTAGTAATACATAAATCAGTGAGTTACTCCAATCATTTTTTTGATTTTGAGTAGGTTTTTGCTTGCAATTTGCTTTGCTTTTATTGCCCCTTCTTTCAAGATTTTGTCAACTTCTTCTCTGTGTGATTGATAATAATTATATTTTTCTCTCATAGGAGAAATATATTCATTGACGACCTTGAATAATTCTTTTTTGGCATCACCCCAACCTAGACCACTTTCCATACGACTTGCAAAATCTTGATACTTTTCACTTGTTGCAAATAACTTATACAACTTGCAAATTGTGTTATCTGTGTCTTTTGGTTCGCCGGGAAGTCTGGAATCTGTTACAATTTTATTTATTGTTTTTTGCAAAGTTTTTTCGTCACAAAATAGTTGAATTGTGTTGTTATAACTTTTGCTCATTTTTCTACCATCAAGGCCAACCAAAACACCAGTATCTTGTGGTATTGAGCAATCCGGCAAAACAAAAGCATTGCCATATCTTTTATTAAAGGCAATTGCAATATCTCTTGCAATTTCAACATGTTGTTTTTGATCAAGACCAACTGGAACACTATTTATATCATAAAGCAAAATGTCAGCAGCCATTAAAATTGGATAGTTATACAAGCCCATATTAACACCCGCATCCTTGTCTTGTCCGTTTTGCTCATTCTTTTCAACACAAGCCTTATATGCATGTGCCCTGTTCATAAGTCCTTTTGGAGTAAGGTTGCAAAGAATCCACCCGAGTTCAACATTCTCACTTATATCTGATTGCTTGTAAAACACAACTTTGTTTGGGTCAAGCCCACAAGCAAGCCATGTACATGCAATGTTATATGTATTTTCTAACATATCTTTTTGTGTTTTTACTGTTGTTAATGCATGATAGTCTGCAATAAAGAAATAGCAATCTTTATCACTGTTTTTTGACATTTCTATTGCTGGCTTAATTGCTCCAAAATAATTTCCAAGATGAGCAATTCCTGTTGGTTTTATACCCGTTAATACTCTTTGCATTATTTTTGCCCTTCCTTTTATTAAAAAATTGACCCTTCGGTCAATTTGGCAGGCGAAGTAGGACTTGAACCCACGACCAACGGTTTTGGAGACCGCGACTCTACCAACTGAGCTATTCGCCTATAACGATAATATATTATCACATGCAAAAATCATTGTCAACAAAATAATTTAAAAGTAACCTGTTATCCTTGTTCATAAGAGATATAAAAAACATATAAAACAAAAATTTTGTAGTATATTTAAAAGTAAAATTTTTATTTTTTAATTTTCCATATATAAATAAAAATATTCAATAAATAATATCATTTTGAGTTATTATACAATAAAAAAATTCTCACGAAAAGTGAGAATTTTTGTTATTCGTTTTGTGCAACTTTTGTATCTTCTGTTGTCTCATTAGTGCTTTGGTTATCTTCAATTTTTACAACATTTTGCACATCAATTTGTGCTTGTTTGTTTCTGTTTACTTTGTTCCATTTTGGTTTGCTGAATGCACCCAAGCACATTGTCAAGCAATACACAACAGTAAATGCTGGGAACAACAATGCTCCATCCATTAAATCCCGTTTTCTTTTTGCTCCAAGTTTTTTATAGTCTAGTGCAACCAAAAGCATACCTTGGCCAATTCCTGCAATCAAGAACAATACAAGCAATATTGAACCAACTAATATAAGTTGATTATAAAGTCCCGGTGCTGTTATTCCAGCAGCAGTGGTTTGTGCATCTGTGAACAATCCCTGTGCCCATAAATATGCAACATCATATACATAAAAGAAAGGTATCCAAGTGCAAAGAATTACACAAATAATATTAAACATATATGTAAGTAATTGTTCAATGAATGAAAATCTAAAATGAATAATTGCATTCCAAATAAATTTTGGGGTGTATTTTGCTATAAGTCTAATGTTACCTGCGGCAATTCTTTTGTTTCTTGAAGAAGTATCTTTGTATGTTGATGGCAAATCTTCATAAACAACTGCATCTTCAACAAAATGGCATTTGTAGCCTTCCAACATTCTTTTAAACATAAACTCTGTGTCTTCTGTGATACTTGTTGTATCATAGCCACCAATATTTTTGATTATTTCAAAAGCAAACATTGAACCAGGTCCATTAACATGGGCATCAATATGCAATCTTTCACGAACACGTGAAGAGAACCTTGAATCAAAACTATAATAAAGCCCACATGCCTTTGTAAACTTATTTTGTGTCATATTAAGTGCAGACTCATATGGTCTTGCAATTTTGCAACCACTGTTATATGCGTCATTCATAAGGCTAAAAAAGTCGTCATTTATATGATTATCTGCATCAAGACGAATTACAAAATCATAATCAATTCCTGTTGCAAGTATTTGCTCAAACCCATGTTTTAATGCATATGCTGCTCTGCCATGCTTTGGGTCTGGGTCGTTTAAAGAAAATACCTTTGCCCCAGCCTTTTCGGCAAGTTCAGCAGTTTTGTCATTGCAATTGTGTGCAACAACATAAACATCAAACATATCTTTTGGATAGTTTTGTTTGTCATATAACCTTTTTACTGTGTCATAAATTACATCTTCTTCGTTATGTGCAGGGATAATTACACAAATTTTATTTTTCTTTTCACTTTTTTTGAATGTCTTTTTTGGAAGCCAAAACAAAAGCATATAAATAAATTGCAAAATGAATGGTATTCCAATTATGTACAAAACAACTGTGTTTATTGTGTTAAGTACATTATATAAATCAACATGCCACATAAAAATATCCTTTTTCTATTTATTCTTATAAAGTCTATCTTGTTAACAAGATATCAAATTACAAGGTATCATAAGTAATATACTATATTTTGACAAAAAAGTCTATATATTTATAAAATAAAAAATATTTGCCAACATAATTGAAATATATGCTAAAATTTGCAAAACAAATTTGTTAAACTTGCTATTGCATTGGATTTTATAAACACTGTGTTGGCACCACTAGCAAGACCTTTCCCAGATATACTTGCACTTATTGTATTATCTGTTCTATTTTTTATTGACACAACAATAAAATATGTCCTTTTATTTGTTGTGTTATATTCTATTTTTATACACTCTTTTGTTCCACCTTCGGTGTTATCAAAAGATTGACTATCTCCAGTTGTTCAAAGTCATATTTGTATGCTGTATCTGTTAAATCACTAACATCGCCACTTTCTGCAAGAGTACTTACCTTTGTTGATAAAGTTGATTTATCTTTAAAACTACTTGCGTATACTCTTGTTTTCAAATCTGCAAAAACATCGTTTACTTCATAACTAATGCTACTACCAATTGTGTATGTAACTTATGTTGCACTAAACACTCCAAAGCAAAGCACTGCAAGGGCTAAACACATTATGGATATTGTGGCAAATAATTTTAACTTTTTCATATGTGTTTTCCTTTTATTTAGTATAAGTAAAACCTACACACATATTCAATTTTACTCTACCCCGTCCCTAGACCAAAAGTCAATTAAATTATTCAAGGTTTTTGTTAAAATTTCATATTTTCCAAGTGGTTGAGATTCTTCAAAGATTATCTATAAAGTGAGGTTCAGAATGACAGAAAAGTGTCATATTGAGCATTACTACATAACCCAGCGAACAAAGTATCCCAACCGATTAAAAGCAAAAAGTCATTTCAGGTTGTGCTCCTTTGAACCTGCCCACGAGAAATCTCATCTGCTTTTTATAGTCATTTTGACCACCGCTTTCTTGAAGGGCAAAGGAGAAATCACATCAGCTTTTTATAGTCATTTCGATACCAACTTCGTAGCGATAACTAATGAGAAATCTCAACTGCTCATTGGGGCACCCCAAAAACAGTTGTTGTTTTTGGGGAAAGGAAAAACAGAGCGTGCAAACCGAAATTTTGGATGCTCTGCATTCAAAATGAGTACAAGCGAGAGTTTTGACGCGGTTGGGATTTCTCAAAAGTCACACGTTGAAGCATGTGTCGAAATGACTTATATAAAAAAATAGTGATAAAAAACCATAAAAAAAAGATTAAGCAATGCTTAATCTTTTTATTCATAAATATTAAATACT
>CAMEJD010000013.1 GCA_945919375.1 uncultured Clostridia bacterium | reverse complement strand
CGGGGTGTAGCGCAGTTGGTAGCGCACGTGGTTTGGGACCATGGGGCCGGGAGTTCGAGTCTCTTCACCCCGACCATATATAAACATTTGGGGGTCTTTAGCTCAGTTGGTTAGAGCTACCGGCTCATAACCGGTTGGTCCGGGGTTCGAGTCCCTGAAGACCCACCAATACCCAACAAATTGAATATGGTTCGGTAGTTCAGCTGGTTAGAACGCTAGCCTGTCACGCTAGAGGTCGTGGGTTCGATCCCCATCCGAATCGCCAGTTTGCCTCGGTAGCTCAGTCGGTAGAGCAAAGGACTGAAAATCCTTGTGTCGCTGGTTCAATTCCGCCCCGCGGCACCAGTGATGTTGGAGTCTATGTACCGACATCAAAAAAACCAATTATTATTCCCCCTTGATTTATTTGGTAGTTAGGTTTATTGGTTTTCCTAGGTTTACTACTAAATTCTATGCTAGTGTGGCTCAACGGTAGAGCAGCTGATTTGTAATCAGCAGGTTGTTGGTTCGATTCCAATCACTAGCTCCAGCCCTTTAGGGCAATTTTATTATGTTAGGGTAGGTTGCAGAGCGGTCAAATGCAACGGACTGTAAATCCGTCGGCTTCGCCTTCGATGGTTCGAATCCATCCCTGCCCACCAACATTGAAATGTGCTGAATGCCTTTAAAATAAAGGTGTCCAGCATTTTTTATTCAAATTATATAACACTTCGATTTTGAACACTTTGTATAATAAAATATAGAAAATTAACAAAAAAACTGTACCCAAAACTGTACCAAAATTTTTGTTAAATAATAACATTATAAGTTGTTTTGTAAACGTTGTCCAATTATTCAATATTAGGTAAAAAAACTTCAAGTGATTTACTTGAAGTTTTTTCTTTTAAATAGACAAATTTTGTCAAAGTCTCTCATTTTTCTTTATGATAATAATGCTAAACTTTTTGTCAAGGAGGCAGTAATGCAAATTAAACATAGGATATATGAAAATACACTTTATGTTGTTTTAAGTGGCGAACTTGACGAACATTCGGCATATAATGCAAGAATAAATCTTGATGAAATATTTGATATGCCAAAATTTAATCAAATTATTATTGACTTATCTGAATTAGATTTTATGGATTCAACCGGGATTGGTGTTCTTATTGGAAGATATAAAAGAATGAAAGATAAGCATATACCAATTTTTATATGTAATCCATCAACTCATGCCGAAAGAATTTTTAAGATGACGGGATTATATGACATAATGCCAAAAATATCATAGGGGAGAATTTATGAAATTATTGAATGAAATGGAATTAAATTTTAAAGCATTATCAGTAAATGAAGGTTTTGCAAGAAGTTGTGTTGCTGCTTTTTGTGTGCAAGCAAATCCTAGTTTGGATGAAATTACGGATATAAAAACAGCGGTTAGTGAGGCCGTTACAAATTGTGTTGTTCACGCATATCCTTCAATAAAAGGGAATGTTTGCATAAAGGTAAAATTATTTGAACATAGTGTTGATATTGAAGTAATTGATAATGGAATTGGAATAGAAGATTTTGAAAAAGCAAAAGAACCTTTTTATACGACAAAACCAGATGAAGAAAGAAGTGGAATGGGCTTTGCAGTTATGGAAAGTTTTATGGACAACCTTGAACTAAAATCTAATAATTCACATGGACTAATTGTAAGAATGCAAAAGTTTTTTAGAGAAAGAAATCAAGCAGTTGTTGGAGAATAATGTGCTTGACCAAAAAACAACAATAGAACTAATTACAAAAGCAAAAAAAGGTGATGAAGAAGCAAAAACAATTTTGTTTAAAGAAAATTCACCACTCATAAAAAGTTTGGTAAAAAGGTTTTTAAATAAAGGTGTTGAGTATGATGATTTGTATCAAATCGGAACTATTGGGCTACTTAAAGCAATAAACAATTTTGATACAACATACAATGTAAAATTCTCAACATATGTTGTTCCAATGGTAATAGGTGAGATAAAACGTTTTATGCGTGACGATGGTGCTATAAAGGTTTCACGCTCAATAAAATCTCTTAACCTTAAAATAAAAAAGTACGTTGACGAGTTCTCAAAGGAAAATTATCGTAAACCAACACCACAAGAAATTGCGAAAAAGTTTGAGATTGATGAATCGGAAGTTATTTTTGTAATGGATTCGGCAAGTATGCCAATATCAATCTATACTCAGTTGGATGACGATTCTAGCAATGGATTATTGTTGATTGATAGATTAAATCAAGACAACTCGCACGAAGATATAATTGATAATATAATGCTAAAAGAAACATTAAAATCTTTGGATAAGCGAGATAAAAAAATCATTCTTTTACGCTTTTTTAGGGACAAAACTCAAAGTGAAATTGCCAAAGTTTTGGGAGTTTCACAAGTGCAGGTATCTAGACTTGAAAATAAGGTTCTTGAAAAGTTAAAAGAAAAACTTTCTAGTTAAAAAGAATTGGCTATTGTGCCAATTCTTTTTCATCATTTAATAATTTCTCTATTTTTGGTTTGTCATCAACTTTTTTTACATGTGAAGTACTTTCAACTTCTTCAGATTCTTGAGAATTTTCTTCATCTTTTCCAAACATCAATGATTGTTCATAAAAATTGCTATTGCCGTAAGGGTAAAAAGGCATTGAATAAAATTTGTCATCATTAAATCTATCATAAAATTCATTTTCTACAGGCTTGTATGTGTCAATATTTTTGTATGAACCAAAAGTGTCTATATTTGGTATATATGGATTATAGTTTGTATATGGAGAATATGGATACCTTGAATACCCGCCAATGCCGCCCATTCCACCTAACATCCCATAACTATAAAATGGATTCGTCCCACCATAGCCATAACCATAGCGATTATTTTGATTGTATGGGGCATAATTATTTTGTGGATATTGTGTGTTATAGCCATTATATTCGTTATATTTTTGTTTTGAATTCCTATATGTGTCTATATTTGACCAAGTTGTCTTGATTTGCTCATTTGTGCCATTGATATTTGGATAGCAAACACCAATTAGAATATCATAAACTTTGTCAAGATTATAACAAATATTGTTTAGGTAAAGATTTCGTGTGTTTAAAGAATTGATCAATTTGTCATATTTTCCACTTAGTTTATCAACATTTGATGTGTAATTTCTCTTTAAAACAACTATTTCATTTGCATTATTTTTTACGTCATCTTTTGAATTATTAAGTTTATTTGAGTTATCGGTTATTCCATTACATAAATCGGTTATTGCAAATGTGCTATCTTTTGATATTTTTGTTTGTCTTTTTTCCATATTTTCGCAAATACCTTTTAGAGATGTAGACTTTGAATTTATACATGAAATCAAATATTCGGTTTTGTTATTTAGATTTATTGATTTTTGAGCAGTATTTGAAAGAGTATACAGTTTTGCAACGTATTTTGAAATGTTTGTCCCGCTTGTAAAGGTTGAACCATTATAGCCAGTACCTTCGTCAATTTCAGTTTGTGTGTTTTCGTCCATAATTTCCGGTATTACAAGTGAGTCTTCGGGCATAACATTCACCATTTTTACAATACTTTGCGTCTTGTTTATAGTTTCTTTTATGTTTTTTATTGCGTTGTGATTTGCTGTTGTTGGACTACATGCTGTTATAATAAATATTAATGGAATAAAAATAACAAATACTAAAAATTTTTTCATAAACTCTCCCTTATGTATTTTTTGCAAAAAAAACTGTTTTATGTAATAAGTTTAAAATAAAATTTTTTGTTAATAAATTATGTGAGGTATTTATGGACGAGATAGAAAGAAACAAAAGGTACAACTCATATGTCGAAGCAAAAATTGCAAAAACACATGCTTGGCCAAGTTTATTTAATGCATTTTGGGTTGGTGGACTAATATGTACCTTAGGTCAAGTTTTTAATGACCTAATTTTGTATATATTCCCAAATGTATCAACACAAAGTGCATGGGCATACACGCTTATAATTTTGATTTTCTTGGCATCCTTTTTAACTGGTATTGGAGTGTTTGATAAAATTGGTGCATTTGCAGGGGCAGGAACAATTGTTCCCATAACAGGATTCTCTAATTCTATAACGAGTCCGGCAATTGAGTTCAAAAACGAGGGCATAATTTTTGGCATGTGTGCAAAGATGTTTATAATTGCAGGACCTGTAATCGTTTCGGGGACTGTCGCAAGCATGATAGTTGGACTAATATATTTGATATTTTAGGTGAGATATGAAAAAAGAAGAAAAACAGACAATATTTTTTAATAATAAGCCATATATAATTGGGTATTATTCCATTGTTGGACCAAAGGAAGGCAAAGGTACTCTTGGCGAATATTTTAGCGAAGTAAGTGACGATGATTTCTTTGGACAAAAAACCTATGAAAAAGCAGAAAGAACAATGCTTGAAAAAGCACTTAAAGGTGCTGTGGATAATGCAGGAGTATCTTATGATGATATAAAACTTTTTCTTTCTGGAGATTTGTTGAACCAAATTATAAGTTCAAGCTATGCAGCAAGGACAATTAACATTCCGTATGTGGGAGTTTTTGGTGCTTGCTCAACAATGGCAGAAAGTTTGGCGCTTGGGTCTTGTTTGGTTGATGGCGGTCATTTTGAAACAGTTGCATGTGCAACATCAAGTCACTTTTCAACCGCCGAAAGACAATTTAGGTTTCCACTTGAATTGGGAAATCAAAGACCTCCAACTGCACAATGGACTGTTACCGGTTCAGGTGCTGACATTATTTCATCAAAAGGCAAAGGCCCAAGAATTATAAGTGCAACTTTTGGAAAGGTTGTTGATTTTGGAATTAGTGATGTTAATAATATGGGAGCTGCAATGGCACCTGCGGCATGTGATACATTGCTTACATTGTTCAAAGATACTAAAACAAAACCGGAAGACTATGACTTGATTCTTTCTGGTGATTTGGGAAAGTTGGGAAGTGAAATCTTGATTGATTTAATGGAATATCATGGAGTAAAGTTGGGATTAAACTACAAAGACTGTGGACAAATCATATTTAAAAGAAATCAAAATGTCTTGATGGGCGGAAGTGGATGTGGATGCAGTGCAACTGTTTTGAACTCAATTATTATGAAAAAGTTAATCAGTGGAGAATACAAAAAAGTGATATTTATGGCAACTGGAGCATTGCTTAGTACATTAAGTTGTCAGCAAGGCGATACGGTTCCGGGAATTGCCCATGCAATAGTTATAGAAGGAGATAATAATGAGTGATTGGTATGTTTATTTAATCGTTTTTGGTACTGGTGGACTTGTGTGCCTGTTGGGTCAGATTTTGGTTATAAAAACAAAAATGACTACTGCTAGAATTCTTGTTACATTTGTTATATTGGGTGTATTTTTGCAGGCAATAGGTGTATATGAGCCTATTTCAGAATTTTGCAAAGCGGGAGTAAATGTTCCAATTATTGGATTTGGGGCATCCCTTGCCAAAGGTGCAATAAATGCAGTAAAATCTTCAGGAGTACTTGGAATATTTACAGGTGGGCTTACTGCAACTGCAGGAGGAATTGCTGCATCAGTGTTCTTTGCTTTTATATTTGGTATAATATTTAAAGCAAAAACAAAAAAACTATAATCAAGATTTTTATGCCATGTGCATATATAAATAGTATGAGAAAGTTCACAAAATCACAAAAACTTTATATGCCTATAAAATTTAAAATAGGCATATTTTTTTGTTTTACGCTTTTAATCTTGGTTCTTGTTTTTGTATATCTCAACAAGGTTGTTAATCCAGTTATTATTGAAAGTAGTTCTGCAAAAACAAGATCACTTTCGCAAAAGGCAGTAGAAGAAGCAATATATGAAACAATGAAAGGTACTTCAATCTCATTATATGACTCGCTTATTATGATAAATCGTGATGCAAATGGAGATGTTAGTTATATTTCAACAAACTCATTACAAATAAATATGCTTGCAAGAGAACTTGCAAAAGCATCTCAACTAAAACTTGAAACACTTGGAGCAAAAGGTGTTGACATCCCATTGGGTACATTTACTGGAATGCCAATTTTCGTTGGAAGGGGACCTAATATAAATATAAAAATGCTTCCAATCGGAAGCATAAATTGTAAATTCAAATCTGAGTTTATAAATGCTGGAATAAACCAAACTAATCATAAGATATATCTTTCCATAACTTCAAAAGTTTCGGTAATTTTGCCAACTGCAAATCAAAATGTGGAAACGACAACACAAATAATGATTGCCGAAAGCATTATTGTTGGAAAAATTCCACAAACATATTTGCAGTCCACAAGTATGGATGATATGTTAAATCTTATTCCCGATTAATGTAATCATATCTTGTGGGATATTCACTTTTAGATTTATAGTATTATTTGTTATTGGATGAATAAATGTCATTTCACTACATGCTAGGGCAGTGTGACTTATTTCATTACTCTTTTGTCCATATAATTCGTCACCAATAAGTGGGTGTGATATGCTTGCCATATGCACACGAATTTGATGTGTTCGACCATGTTTTAGTGTAATTTTTAATAAGGTTTTATTTTTAAATGTCTTTATTGGTTCAACATAGGTTATAGCTTTTTTACCATGTTTGCTTATAACTCTTTTTTGTATGTTGTATCCATACTCATTTTTTAGTGTATCTATGTTTTTATCAATGATTAAGTTTTTATCTATAATGCCTTCGCAAACAGCGTAGTAAGTTTTTGCAATTTTATCGTTTTCATTAAAATAATTTGCTATTAAAGAATTTTTAGCAACAAGAACCAAACCTGCAGTGTCTTTGTCTAATCTATTAACGATTCTCAACACAAAGCCACTATCTTTTTGTTGCATATATGCCATAATTCCGCCCGATAAGTTATATGTAAAATGAGATTTTGTTGGCATTGTTGCAAGCCCGCTTGGTTTGTTTACAACCAAGATATATTCATCTTCATATACTATATCTAGTGGTATTATGCAAGGAATAATACAGGTTCTTGGATTTGGGTTAGTGTAAACACTTATAATATCACCATCACTTATATATTCGTTCATAAAGCATATGTTACCATTCTTTTTAATATAGCCATATTCTTTTCGTAAATTTTTTAAATAATTTTCGCTATAGCCCAAACTTTTTAGGTACAGGTAGATTGTTTGTCTTCTTTGAGATTTTTCTACTTTAATATCTTTGAATTCCATATATAATATAATAACCATTTTTTTGTTGTTTGTAAATATAATTGACTTTATTTTTGATTTGTGGTACATTCATTATGTTTTTGAAAAACGATGATGAAAGACCAGTAACTTATTGAGTGTCAAGTAGAGATGAAAACTCGTGGCTGAAAGGTTTTCTTTGATGTAGATTTGTGAATTCGCTTTCTAGTTGTCAACTGAAATGAAAAGAGTAGGATTGACCGGGGATTCCCGTTATAGATGTAATGAGTGTGCTTTGCATAACTTAGGTGGTACCGTGGCATTTGTCACCCTAGGAGTTTGCAAAGTTTTTTTATTAAAGGAGTTATGATGAAAGAAAAAATCAATGAGTTCTTAACGAGAGCAAAAGAAGAACTAAAAAACTGTAATGCAATTAAGTCACTTAATGAACTAAAAGTAAAGTTCTTGGGGAAACAAGGTGAACTTACTTCGTTTTTACGTGGTATGAAAGATGTTCCGGCGGAACAGAAGCCAGAAGTTGGACAGTTAATCAATCATGCAAGACAAGAAGTCGAAACCGCAATAAACGACTTGCAAGCAAAATTTGAAGAGCAGGAACTTGAAGAAAAGTTAAACAAAGAAAAGATTGATATAACCGAACCTTCAAAGATTGTAGAAAAAGGCGAAATCCATCCACTAAATAAAATTTTTGATAAATTGATTGAATGTTGCGTTGAAATGGGGTTTGATGTTGTTCAAGGGCCAGAAATTGAGTATGATTATTTTAATTTTGAGGCACTTAATGTTCCAAAAGACCACCCAGCAAGAGATATGCAAGATACCTTCTTTTTGAGCGACAATATCTTAATGCGTTCTCAAACGTCATCAGTTCAAGCAAGAGTGATGCAAACAAGAAAGCCACCATTTAAGATAGTAAGTCCTGGAAGGACATATAGAGCAGATAGTGATGCAACACATAGCCCTGTATTCCATCAATTTGAAGGGCTTGTAATAGATGAAAACATTTCAATGATAGACCTAAAGAGTATGCTAACAAAATTACTTTCAATGCTCTTTGGAGAAAATACAAAAATTAGATTCCGTCCATCATATTTCCCATTCACTGAACCAAGTGTTGAAGTTGATGCAACTTGCCCAAATTGTGGAGGAAAGGGATGTAATCTTTGCAAAGGCACAGGTTTTATGGAATTATTGGGTGCAGGTATGGTTAATCCAAAGGTGCTTGAAATAAACGGTATTGATAGCAAAAAGTATACTGGTTTTGCTTTTGGACCAGGGGTTGATAGACTTGCGATGGTTGTAAACAAAATTCCGGATCTTAGAATGATGTTTGAAAATGATACAAAATTCTTGGAACAATTAAAGTAGGAGAAAGAATATGATAGTAACATTAAATTGGTTAAAAGATTTTATTGATTTGGATGAAACTCCAGAAAAGATTGCAGAGTTATTAACAAATTCCGGCAATGAAGTTGAAGAAATAATATATCAAGATAAATATTTAAAAAATGTTGTTGTTGGTAAAATATTAAAAATAGAAAAGCATCCAAATGCAGATAAATTGGTTGTTTGTCAGGTAGACATCGGCGACAAAGTTACACAAATTGTAACCGCTGCAACAAATGTTAGAGAAGGTCACACAGTCCCAGTTTCTTTGCCAGGGGCAAATCTTGCAAATGGTATACACATTGAAAATGGAAAATTAAGAGGTGTTGATTCTCTTGGTATGTTTTGTTCCATTGAAGAACTTGGTGTAACCGATTATGATGGTGAAGCAAATGGAATTATGATACTTGATGATGATTTAAAGGCAGGCACACCAATTGCAAAGGCACTTATGATGGATGATGTTATTTTTGATATAAATGTAACAGCAAACCGTCCAGATTGTATGAGTGTTATTGGTATTGCAAGAGAATTAAGTGCATTAACAGGAAAACCAATAAAAAAACAAGATTTGTCATATAAAACAAACAATGAAGACATCAATAAATATCTTGCTGTTGAAGTTCAAAATAAGGAACTTTGTCCAAGGTATATGGCATCAGTTGTAAAAAACATAAAAATTGAAAAATCTCCAAAATGGTTAAGAGCCAGACTTGTTAGTGTTGGCATAAAGCCAATAAATAATATTGTTGATATTACAAACTATGTATTGATGGAATATGGTCAACCAATGCATGCTTTTGATTATGATTATATCGATGGACACAAAATTATTGTAAGAGATGGCAAGACGGGAGAAGAAATAAAAGTTCTTAATCACAATAGTTATAGCGTTGATGAAAGAATGCTTTGTGTTTGTGATTCAAATAAGCCTGTTGTAATTGCGGGTATTATTGGGGGGCTTAACAGTTGTGTAATTGACGACACAAAAACTGCAGTGCTTGAGGCTGCAAGTTTTAATAGAGCATCAATAAGAAGAACATCAAGGAGAATCGGTGTAAGAACGGACTCCACTGCAAGGTTTGAAAAGGGTGTTGACGTTCAAAGTCCGGAAATCGGTATGCAAAGAGCATTGAATTTAATATCAAAACTTGGAGCAGGCGAAATTGTTTCTGGAGTTATTGATTCAATCGACCAAAAACCAACCAACAAAGATATGACTTTTTCTATCTCAAAAATAGAAAAACTGTTGGGAATAAAAGTTCCAAATGAAAAGATACTTTCAATTCTTAACAATCTTGGAATAAAATCAACAATTGATGGCGACACAATTTATTCAAATGTTCCTGTTTATCGTGGAGATATAGAGAATAATGCCGACATCGCTGAAGAGATAATAAGAATGTATGGTTATAGTGTTTATGATAGCATTGACCAAGAACCATTGGCAAACGCAAAGGTAACAGTTGGAAGATATGACCCAATGCTTCAAACAGCAAGAAAGTTAAAGTTACAACTTTGTGATTATGGCTATTACGAAACAGTTAACTACTCAATTTGTAGCGAAGATGTAAAACAAAAATTATTGTTAAAAGAAAACACAAAACTTTATAACATGATAAAAATTGAAAACCCTATCAGTGAAGATTTATCTTGTGTTAGAACAACAATGGCAAATGCCATGTTTACAACAATTGCTAGGAATTTATCAAGGAAAAATCAAAACTTTAGGTTAAGTGAAGTCGGCAGAGTATATTTCCCAAAAGAATTACCTCTAAAAGAATTGCCTGATGAAGTTAATATGTTATCATTTGCAAGTGTGAATAAGGAAGATGATTTCTTTACATTCAAGGGAATGATTGAAAACTTACTTAGAGATTATGATTTGGATTATAAACTTGAATATTCAAAATTGCCATTTATGCATCCTGGCATTAGTGCGGATATTATTGATACAAAAACATGTGAAGTTGTTGGTAGTTTTGGTAAAGTTCATCCAAAAGTTTGCAAAAACTTTGATATGTCAGAGTATACTTTCTATGCTGAATTAAACTTGGATATTATTACTTCATTAAAGGCTAAAAAACATGAAGTAAAAATGCTTTCAAAATTCCCTGCAGTCGATAGAGATTTGGCTATTGTGTGTGATGAAACTGTAACTGTTGAGCAAGTCCTTGAATGTGTTAAAAAATCTTGCGGAAAACTTTATTACTCATCAAAAGTATTTGATATATACAGAAGTGAGCAATTGGGTGAAAATAAAAAGAGTATTGCATTCTCATTTAAACTTATTAGTTATGATAAAACATTAACTGATGAAGAAATTAACCAAACAGTAAATAAGATACTAAAAGACTTAAAATATAAACTTGGAGCAGTCCTTAGATGATATATTTAGATAATGCAGCAACGACAAAAGCATTGCCGGAAGTTATAAAAGAATATAGTAAATATGCAGGAGAATTATACTTTAATCCTTCTGCAATTTATCACGAAGGAGTTTCTGTTAAAGCTTGTATAGAAGATGCAAGAAGTACAATTTTAAAGGCTCTTGGAACGAATAATGGAAATATTATTTTTACATCGTCTGCAACAGAATCAAATAATTTGGCTATATTTGGAAGTTATAGAAGCAATTTTAAGAAAGTTATCTTCTCAATAGAAGAACATCCATCAGTTTATAATGTGGCACTTGAACTCAAAAATAGGGGAATAAATGTTGATTTTTGCCCATTATCTACCAATGGACAAGTAGACTATGAAAAATTAGAGCAAATGCTTGATGAAGATGTTGGTTTTATATCAATTATGCATGTAAGCAATGAAACTGGTGCAATCAATGACCTTAAAAGAATTTATGACATAAAAATGAGAAAATGCCCAAAAGCAATATTCCATGTGGATGGAGTTCAAGCATTTTCAAAAGTAAAAGTAAATTTAGACTACTTTGGCATTGATTTGTATACAATAAGTGGTCATAAGATATTTGGGCCAAAAGGTGTGTCGGCACTGTTTGTAAGAAATGGAATCGTTTTAAAACCGATTATGTTTGGTGGTGGACAGGAAAATAACATAAGGTCAGGGACAGAAAATGTTCCGGCAATAATGGGGCTTAAAGTCGCAGTTCAAAATATTGGTGATATAAAAAGCCATTTTGAATATGTGAGATCACTTAAAGATAAATTCATAGACAACTTAAGTGGAATTGCTTGCACTTTTAATACAACAAATGAGAATTCGCCATATATTTTGAGTATTAGTTTTAAAGGTGTAAAAGGCGAAACACTTGTCCATATGATGGAGCAATACGGCATTTTGATTAGCACAGGTAGTGCTTGTTCAAGCAAAAAGGCTGGGAATAGAGTGCTTGAAGCGTTGGACATAAATCACAATGATATCATTGGAAGCGTTAGAGTAAGTTTTTCTAGGTATAATACTATGGAAGAAGTTGATTTTGCTTCAAAAACTTTAAAAAAATGCTATCTTGAATTGATAGAAAAATTGAGGTAATAATGAAAAAAGTAATTTTGTTAAGATTTGGAGAACTTTATCTTAAAGGGAAAAATCGTGGTTTCTTTGAAAAAACACTCATTTCAAATATAAGACATTCATTAAAAGATATTGATTGCAAAGTTATAAAAACAACAGGAAGGTATATAGTATCAGATTATGATGAAATTGATGAAATAACAATAATTGACAAGTTAACAAAAGTATTTGGACTTGTTTCATTATCTCCTGCAATTGAATTAGATACAAACAAGGATGAAATAGATAAGTATGTTGCAACTATAACACTCAATGTAAAAACATTTAGGGTATCAGTCATAAGAGCAGATAAAACTTTTCCAATCAAGTCAAATATATACGAAAGAGAACTTGGCGCAATTATTTTAATGCATAATCCAAACTTAAAGGTTAGTTTAAAGAATTTTGATGAAGAAGTTATTGTGGATATAAGAGAGAGTGGAAAAACTTACGTCTTATCTTCAAAAATAGAATGTGAGGGGGGTATGCCACTTGGGACAGCGGGGAAAAGTCTTTTGTTGCTTTCCGGTGGGATTGATAGTCCTGTTGCAGGGTATATGATTGCAAAACGCGGAATGAAGATAAGTGCAATTCATTTTCACAGTTTTCCATATACAAGCGAAATGGCAAAACAAAAAGTAATAAAGTTGGCAAAACTCATTACTCCATATTGCGGAAACATTAAACTTTATATGATTCCTTTTACAAAAATACAAGAAGAGATACATAAACATTGTGCACCTGAATTTATGATAACAATAATGCGTAGAATAATGATGAAAATTTCTGCAAAGGTTGCAAAAATTGCAAATTGCAAGGCGATAATAACTGGTGAAAATTTGGGGCAAGTTGCAAGCCAAACGGTTGAAAGTATGACTGTTACAAATTTTTCGCAAACTGAATATCCAATATTTAGACCTTTGATAGCATTTGATAAAAAAGATATTATTGCCATTTCAAGGAAAATAGGAACATATGACACATCAATATTACCATATGAAGATTGTTGTACAGTTTTTCTTCCAAAAAACCCTGTAATAAAACCAAAAATGGAAAAAGTTATTTACGAAGAGTCAAAATTGGATATTGATAATTTGGTAAATAACGCAATTGAAAATTTAGAGATGATTGATTGTTAAATTTGTTGACAAACTCCAAAAAGTTAATTAAACTATTTTTGTAAATTAAAGTTTACGATATAATAGTCGATTATATAATTTAATGTGGCAAGTTTTAGGGGAATTTGCCATAAATAGAAAAAAGGAAACAAAAATGAGCAATATGTTTAATGCACTATGTGCAATTAGTACAGTTGCTTCAGTTTTTATAGGGCTTGGCGCTTTATTGCTAGGCATTGTTGGAGGTTATTTTTTAACATATTTATTAAATACAAAAAAAATGGCAAAGGGCAAGGCTAATGCTGTAAAGATTATTGAAGAGGCCTATGCTGAAGCAAAAACTGTAAAAAAAGAAGCAATCTTGGAAGCAAAAGAAGAAATTGTAAAACTAAAACAAGATGCAGATAGAGAACTGAAAGAAAGAAGAGTTGAACTACAAAAAACAGAAGATAGATTAACTCAAAAAGAAGATTTTATTGACAAAAAAGACCTTAATCTTGACAAAAAACAAGAAGAACTTGACCGTCAAAAAAAAGTTGTTGATGAAAAGTTGGAACAACTTGCAAATCAACTTGACGAACAAGAACAAATTAAGAAAAATATGATCACAGAACTTGAAAAGGTTGCTGCATTGAAAAAGGAAGATGCAAAGCAAATCTTGATAAATTCTATGGTTGAAGATGCAAGAAAAGATGCGGCAAAAACTGTAAAAGAAATTGAAGATACTGCAACTCAAGAAGCAAATAAAAAGGCACAAAATATAATTGCTTTGGCAATTCAAAGATGTGCTACTGATATGACTAGTGAAACTACCACTTCATCGGTATCAATCCCTAATGATGATATGAAAGGTAGAATTATTGGTCGTGAAGGTAGAAATATAAGAGCAATAGAAAATGCAACAGGTGTTGATTTGATTGTTGATGATACACCGGAAACCATAACCGTTTCTTGTTTTGACCCAATTAGAAGGGAAGTCGCAAGGCTTGCTCTTGAAAAATTGATTCTCGACGGAAGAATACATCCGACAAGAATCGAAGAGATTGTTCAAAAATGTCAAAGAGATGTTGACCAAACAATAAAAGAAGCAGGTGAACAAGCAGTTGACGAAGCTGGCATATATAATATGCACCCAGAACTTGTAAAAATTTTGGGTAGACTTAAATATAGAACAAGTTATGGACAAAATGTTTTAAAACATAGTTTGGAAACTTGTTATTTCGCAGGGTTACTCGCATCCGAAATTGGTGCAGATGTAAAAGTCGCAAAACGTGGCGGGTTACTTCATGATATTGGGAAAGCACTTGACCATGAAGTTGAAGGAACTCATGTAACAATTGGGGTTGAACTAGCAAAAAAATACAAAGAATCACCTGAAGTAATTCATTGTATTGAAGCCCACCATTTTGATGTTGAATTCCACAGTGTTGAAGCAATACTTGTTCAAGTTGCAGATGCAATTTCAAGTTCAAGACCTGGTGCAAGAAGAGAAAGTTTGGATGCTTATGTAAAACGTCTTGAAAAGTTGGAAGAAATTTCAAACTCATTTAAAGGTGTTGAAAAATCATATGCAATTCAAGCGGGAAGAGAAGTTAGAATCATTGTAAAACCTGAAGAAATATCCGATGCCGATGCAATGTTCCTTGCGAAAGATATAGCAAAGAAAATTGAAGAAGAAATGGAATATCCTGGACAAATAAAGGTTAATGTAATTCGTGAAAGTAGATTCTCTGAATTTGCAAAATAATAAAAAAACTCATACATTTTAGTGTATGAGTTTTTTATATTTATGGAAGGATTATATCTAAAATTTTTATAATAACTAAATTTGATATCATAACAGATAAATAGACAAATGATGTAATATAGGTTGATATATTATCTAATTCAATACCAAAAATTAGGTTTAAGCTAAACAAAAGTACGATTGACAATAGTACAATTGATAGAATGGTTGTAAATTTCCATACATATAGTTTTATTATTTGCAAAATACTTTTTTTCTTTTTGGTAACACAAATAAAATTATAGATGGTAAATCCAATAAATATTGTTGGGCAAACTATATACAAGAAATTCCATATTGGCTGAGATTCTTTGTTAAATGCATACATAATTGCGGATTCAATTATTACCAAAAGCAATACTGAAATCGACATTATTGATGTCTTTAATAGTTTATTATTTCTCTGTTTTAATCCTTTTTGCTTTGTATATGTTCCAAATTTTATATTACATTTGTTATAAAATGATTTAAGACTTTCAAAATCGGTTTTTGTTTCTTCTTGATTATCGTCATAAGTATGATTATTGGGTATAAATTCATCTTGCTTATTCACTAAATTTTGTGTATTACTTTGAGTTGTATCTTCACTTAATTGGCTTTGTTCACGTCTTAATTCTTCAAGTTTTTTATCAATGATATTATTATTGTTCTCATATTTTATATGTTCAAACCTTGCAGGGGCAATTTTCTTAACCTTTGGAATACTTATTGTTGGGTGCTCTGTTATTAACACTGCATCGTCAAGTTGTTTTTTTGTTTGTAGATTTTGCTGCTCAATAGGGGAATTAGTTAATTCATTTTTATTTGGTTCAAATAACTTTTCTTGATTATTTACATTTAAAGACTCAATGACCTCATTATTATGATTTTTTTCTTTCTCGCCTGTTGATGGTTCGCTTTTTGCATTTGAATCTTGTATAATTGACTTTTTATCATCAATTTTTGTATCATCCGTAACAAAATCATTATTTCCGCTTAAGTCAATAAACTGAATTGAGTCATCAGCACTTGGCTCGTTATCTTCAACAGTTTCGTTATATAATATTGTTGAATGAATAATAGGTTCTTCGTAGTCAGGTTTTTGTTCGCCAGGTTGCAATATAGAATTCTCAACAATAGTATTTTGCTTAGAAGAAGATGACATGATACTAGATTCTTCTTGCTTGATGTTAGTAATTTGAGTATTATCACTATGGTTAGTTAAATTATCTTCTTGTTCTTGCAGTGTGGGTTCTTCCTCGTCTTGATAAGGTGCATCATTAAATCGCGTTGGATTATTCTGCAAATTCCCAGCAAAACTCTTTTGCTTTTTACTAAATTGCCAAAAGGCATTTTTTACTTGATTTTGATTGTTTATTTTATAATCAGAATTCTCATATGAAGTCAAGATTTCTTCGGTGTGTTGTTGAGTTTGTTCTTTTGGTTGTTGCTCATTGCGTAAATCAATTAAATTTTTGTTAATAGATGTGTCGTCTTCATTTGCTTCATCTCTCAATTTTTTTATACAATCAAAAACTTCATCCGAAGGCTCAACAACTTTTGGGGAAGTGGTAAACAAGTCAAACTGAACAAAGTTTTGTGGTTTTTGTTGCTCATGATTTGTTTCAATATTTGGTTTTTCTGGCTCTTTTATGTTAAATAAGCTTGATTGTTGTAAAATTGTTCCATTGCCATTTGATGTGTTGTTTTGCTCATTATCAATATCTGTGGTGGTAGGCTTATTAGAAATTACTGTTTTTTTGTTAATAAACTCATCTAAGTCCACGCTCCATTTTTCAGCATACTTTTTCCCATAATCGGTAATGCTGTAATAATGTCGTCTTCCACCAATTTCACTATCCCTCCAATATGAAGAAATCAAATTTTGTTCTTCCATTCTTCGCAAACATGAATATAAGCTTGGTTGTTTTACTATTAGTGAATCGTTTGTTTTTTGGCGTATGTCATCAATAATCTCATAGCCATATTTATCTTCATTGAGTAGGGTAGATAAAATTATATTGGTTAATTGTCCTCTTGGTAATTCTTCTTTTGCCATAAAATTCCTTTTTCATAGTAATTATATACCGCTTTAATTATGCTGTCAATATTTTTATAGGTATTATGCAAATACATAATAGTCTGTTTTTTCTTTGCATAGTACACAAAATGTTGTATAATATCAATGTTATGGAAATAAAAGTAATAAGAAGCAAAAGACATAGTATCTCAATAAAAATAAATGAAAATGGTGAAGTATTTGTTAGGTGCCCATTAAAGTATCCAAAGGATGAATTGTTAAAAATTATTAACAACAAAAGACAATGGATAGAGAAATGTGTAAATGATATTTCTAACAAAAAACTTCAAAACAAAGATTATTATATGTTTAACAAAATATTGTTAAATGGTAAATCTTATGACATAAAAAAGGTAGATAGGACTTTAATTATAGGTACTAACATATTAAAGATTAAGGGCAATGACGTAAAGAAAACACTTATTTGTTGGTTAAAAAAACAGGCTCAAGCCCTTTTGTTTAAAAGACTTGACCTAGTTTCTAATTTTGTAGGGAAGGATTACACACAAGCAACACTAATGAATGCAAGGAAAAAATGGGGGAGTTGCGATAATAGAAAGAATATTAAACTAAATTATAGACTTGTAATGCTTGATAATAAGTATATTGATTATGTATGTTTGCATGAACTAACTCACACCAAATATATGAATCATTCAAAATTGTTTTGGAATGAAGTTTCAAAATTTATGCCTAATTGGAAACAAATTAAAACTGAGATGTCAAATTTTAACTTTGTTTTGGAAATTTATTAAATTAAATTTTTTGTAGGGCACACCAAATTTTTGCATAATTTACATTTTTTATTTATTCGCAAAACACGACTTTTGCGAATAAATAACCCTAAAATAGGGCAAAAGCGAAAAAAATATGTCTAAAATTTTAAATTATGGCTTTAAATCAATTCAATAATGTACTTTATAAATTTTATAAATGATGTTATGCAATTATTCATTATTGGTTCATTGTAAATTGATTTTGATTCATCTAAAATTGATTTATAGTTAATCACATTAGCTATATTAATGTTTATATAATTAGTTATCTTTAAAAATGTATTGTAAATATCATCATCAATAAATAATTCATTAGGAATATTATAAAGAATGCTCTCAATAAACAATTGGTTTATTGCCTTTTTTGAATATTGAAAATATAAACCGTTAAGTATTCGCAAAATATTTACAAATCTGTTGTTTGTAGATTTTGTTTTTTTATCAAAATTGATTTCTCTATCTTTAAAACATATTTCTGTCAATTTATAAGTTTTTGTATTAAATAATCTAAATTCATCTTCCATTCCAAAAACAATATATAAGTTTATATTGACGCCTAATTCATCTTTTGAATAAATATAAATTGAATTATCATAAACATACAACATTGTTTCATCTGAAAAATATTTTGCCAATTCACCTACTAGTTCATTTTTAAAAGAAAGCATCGTATATTTATCATTTGTTGGAACTTGATAAGTATTTTTTTTGCTATGTTTTGTATTTTTCTTTTTTGAAGAATCCTTCCAGGCATTGGAAAATCTCCTTAATGCCTTTTTAAATGAGTTTTGATTTGTATTAAAGCAATATAATTCAAGACTTGGAGATTTTATTTCAACAAAGATATCTAGCGTTGAATTTTGACCTTCTGCAAAGTTTTTGCATTCATTTACAATTTCATATCTATAATCATTTATAATTGGTTTTTTGTTTAAAATTGTTTGCAATGCTTTGTCCAAAGAGTTACACACATAATCATAAGCAACAGACATATATTTTGGGTTAAGTTGCTCAGAAAGTGAATTTATTAAATTTTTATCAAAAATTTTCTTCTTCATATATTTAGTATAGCATATTCCCCCAATTTTCCCCAATTAAATTTTTAGATATTTCAAATTATTCGTAAAATACTTGATTTATAATTAAAAAGTTGTTAACATATTTCTATGAGTAATTTTTTAAACGATAGGAATAAAAAATGTGTTGATGGAATAAGTAAAAATTTGGATAATTTGCCAGACTATTGTTTGGATTATATCTTA
This sequence comes from uncultured Clostridia bacterium, assembly GCA_945919375.1. Taxonomy (GTDB): domain Bacteria; phylum Bacillota; class Clostridia; order Christensenellales; family UBA1242; genus UBA5893. The sequence goes on along the minus strand of CAMEJD010000013.1, from coordinate 4,427 downwards.
TCAATGGAAAACAATACATCATTTTTAACAAGGCTGAATTATAGTCAAGATTTGGCAATTTTTTTTGATTATTTAGCAAAAAATAAGTTTGATAAGCCTGTATCTGATATTACATATGACGATTTAAACAGTCTGAAATCTAGAGATTTGGAAATGTTTTTAAGTTATGTTGGTTTATACGAAATCAACGGAAAGCAGTATGTAAATGGCGAAAAAGGAAAAGCAAGAAAACTTGCTTCCATTCGAAGTTTTTTTAAATACCTATTCAAAAATGACAAAATACAAAGTGATGTTGCATTAAAAATTTCAACACCAAAAATCCATTCAAAGCCGATTATTAGGCTTGAAGTCGATGAAGTTTGTAAATTGATAAATGAAGCAGAAAACCCACAATCACTTACAAATAGACAAAAAGCATTTAACAAACATACCTCTTTGCGTGATGTTGCCATTCTATCTTTGTTTTTAGGTACAGGAATAAGAGTTAGCGAATTGGTTGGAATTGATGTTAAGGATGTTGATTTTGAGAACAACTGCTTCAAAATTACAAGGAAAGGAGGAAATCAGGTTATTCTTTATTTCTCGGATGAAGTACGCTCTGCCCTGCTTAATTGGTTGGATCAAAGAGATGATTTTATGCAAGGATCTGATGAACAGGCACTTTTTGTTTCTTTACAAAAGAAAAGAATGTGTGTTAGGGCTGTTGAAAAACTTGTAAAAAAATATAGTCAAATTGCTTCGCCACTAAAAAAAATTTCACCGCATAAATTACGTAGTACATACGGCACTAACCTATATAGAGAAACCGGAGATATTTATGTTGTTGCCGAAGTTTTGGGCCATAAAGATGTTAATACGACAAAAAAACACTACGCAGCAATGAGCGAAGATATTAGGCGTAGTGTTGCAAATAAAGTAAAATTAAGAGATTAAAAATAGAACATTTGTTTGACTTTCTGTTTTTGATATGTTATATTACATATTATAAAAAGGATAATAAATGAAAAAGTCTGAACAAAAACTTATGGAAGTGCTTGCTTTTTTGAACTCGTATATAAATGAAAATGGTTACTGCCCATCCTATAGAGAAATCGCAAGTGGTGTAAATTTAAAATCCACAAATTCAATCAAGGCTTACCTTGATATTTTGGAAGAAAGAAATCTTATAACAAGACAACCCACAAAAAATAGAACAATAGAAATTGTTGGAAAACAAAAACATGAAACTATTGAGTTGCCAATTGTTGGTCAAGTTGCTGCTGGTGCACCAATTCTTGCCGAACAAAATATTGAGGATACAATTACCATTTCAAGTTCATTTTTTGGACTATCCCCTAACTCTAATCATAAATTGTTTGTTTTAAAAGTAAAGGGCGATAGTATGATAGAAATGGGAATAAATAATGGGGATTTTGTTGTAGCCTCAACTCAAAATACCGCCGAGAATGGTGATGTTGTTGTTGCAATGATTGACGGGAATGCAACTGTTAAAACATTTTATCGTGAACCACAATTTGTAAGACTTCAACCAGCAAATAATGCATATAGACCAATATATTCAAATGATTTACAAATCTTGGGCAAAGTTGTTGGAGTTATGAGAAGATTATAATAACAAAAAACTGATAAGAGTTTTCTTATCAGTTTTTTTGTTAAAATTTTTCTTCAATAACTCCACCACCAAGGCAATAAGTTTCATCATAAAATACAACCCATTGACCTTCGGTAATCGCCTTTTGCTTTTCGTAAAATGTTACTACAATTCGGTTCTCCTCAATCTTTACATGGACTTTTTGATCTGGCTGTCTATATCTAAATTTTGCATAGCAATCAAATTCCTTTTTGTCCGGTTCTTTTGGTATCCAATTTACTTTGTATGTTACAAGTCCATTAGAATACAAACAATCTTCAAGCCCACAACATACATATAAAACATTTTTATCCAAGTCTTTTTTTACAACAAACCAACGTTGACTTTTTTCACCTTGACTACCTATTCCAAGCCCCCTACGCTGACCTATTGTGTAATACATAAGACCGTCATGTTTCCCGACAACCTTATTTGTATCAATATCAACGATATCTCCCGGTTTGTTTGGCAGATATTGTTCCAAAAATTCTTTAAAATTACGCTCGCCAATAAAACATATACCCGTGCTATCTTTTTTGTGGGCAGTCGATAAATCATACTTTTCTGCCAGTTTTCTTAAATCCGGTTTTATCATATCCCCAATTGGAAACATTGTGTCTTTTAATTGACTTTGGGAAAGTTGATTCAAAAAGTATGTTTGGTCCTTGTTTGTATCAACGGCTTTCTTTAAATAAACTAGTCCATCTTTATGTTCGACTTGAGCATAGTGACCGGTTGCAATATAATCAGCACCCAGTTGTTTTGCATACTCCAAAAATGGGCCAAATTTTATCTCCCTATTGCACAAAACATCGGGGTTTGGCGTTCTACCTTTTTTATATTCATCAAGAAAGTATGAAAAAACCCTATCCATGTATTCCTTGCTAAAGTTTACCGAATAATAAGGTATATCTAATTTTGTGCATACTTTTTTTACATCTTCAAAATCTTGTTCGCTTGTACAATGACCAGTGTCTGTGGATTCTTCCCAGTTCTTCATAAATAATCCGATTACATTGTACCCTTGCTTTTTGAGTTTTAATGCAACAATACTGCTATCAACACCACCACTCATACCAACGACAACTGTTTCTTTTTTCTTCATTTTTTATCCTTATTTTAAAATCTCTCCTAATGCTTTAATAACATAATCCAATTCTTTTTTGCATGTATATCTACTTAAAGAAAATCTTATTGTACTATTTGCATATTCATCAAGCCCCATAGATTGCAAAACATAACTTGGCAAACTGCTTCCCGCTGTGCATGCTGAACCACGAGAAACGCAAATTCCCTTTTGGTCTAATTTCATTAGTAAAATATTTGCATCAAAGCCTATAAAACTTGCGCTAACTATATTTGGTACATGACTATTTTCATTCCCATTTATTATGACTTTTCCCGCAAAATTTTGTTTTAATTCTTTTACAAAATACTCTCTTAATATGGAAATTTTGGTATAATTTTTCTCCAAATTTTTGTATGCAATTTTTGTTGCTTCTCCAAATCCAACAATTGCTGGTGTGTTTGATGTCCCCCCACGCTTGCCAAATTCTTGATTTCCACCAAAGATAAGATTGTCAATTTTTATACTATTTTTTATATATAAAAATCCAATTCCTTTTGGCCCATATATTTTGTGTGCAGAAACACTCATTAAGTCAACATTAAGTTCTTTTACATCAATATTGAGCATCCCAAAACCTTGAACTGCATCTGTGTGAAATATAATGTTATGTTTGTGGGCAATTTCTCCAATTCTTTTGATATTTTGAATTGTACCAACTTCATTATTTACCATCATTACGGAAATTAAAATTGTTTTGTCATCAATTAGAGATTCTAGTTCTTCAATATTGATGTTACCTTTGTTGTCAACTGATACATAGTCGACTTTATAGCCTTTTGTTTCAAGATAATTACATGCGTTTATTATTGAATCGTGCTCAATTTTTGTTGTTATGATATGGTTACCTTTGTTGCTATTTGCACTGGCTATACCTAGTATTGCCCAAGAATTAGATTCACTTCCGCAAGAAGTAAAATAAATTTCATTTGTATTTGAGTTGATTGTTTTTGCAATAATCTCTCTTGCATTTTCAACATATTTATTTGCATCTCTGCCCATACTATGAGAGCTGCTTTCATTTGCAAAAATATCACAAAAGAAAGGCATCATTGCCTTTTTTACTTCTGGTATTATAACTGTTGTGGCAGCATTATCTAAATAAATTTTTTTCAATTTTCCAACTTCCTAATATATGTTTTATCAATTAAGTCTTGAACTGTAACTTTTGTTAAATAATCATAAACAAGTTTCATTAAAGTTTCCCAACAACCAATTGTTTCGCAACTAGACATCCTTGGACATTTTTTTTGAATTTTTAGACAAGGAACAACCTCCGGCATATCCTTTGTTGCAGTAAGTATGTCGGCAACTGTGCAAACCTTTGGATCAACTGACAGCATATAGCCCCCAGAATTTCCTCTTAAACTTTTTAATAACTTTGCTTTAGTTAATATGGAAACAATTTGCTCTGTATATTTTATTGACTTACCTTGGCTTTTTGCAATATCGCTAACAGAAACATAATCATTGTGCCCAACAAGTTCAGTCATTATTCTTACGGCATATCTTCCTTTTGCTGATATTTTCATATTTAAAACCTTTTTTGGAGCTACTGGCCGGACTTGAACCGGCGACCCACGCATTACGAATGCGTTGCTCTACCAACTGAGCTACAGTAGCATAATATAACATAATACACGTTATATTGTATTAGTTATAGAGTAAACC
>CAMEJD010000012.1 GCA_945919375.1 uncultured Clostridia bacterium | reverse complement strand
TATTTTGTTCGCATTGCCACTTAAAAACACCGCTTGATTGTATTGGAAACAATACAACTAGATAGATAATCATCTAATACAGAACTCGGCTTACAGACTAACTAAAACAAAAAAGAACTCCAATTTCTTTGTTTCTGCTTGGCAATTTGCACACAGTCACTTACGCAAGTAAGCTCCTGCGTGCAAATACCAAGCGAGCCTCGAACTTGGGGTTCTTTTTTGTTTTAGTACATAGCACAAAGTTGGTTGCCGAGCCTAGTTCTTCGAGTTTATTTTTGTTTTAGTACTTACAACAATTCTTTTTGCTTAAATATATTAGGCGAGCCTCAAACTTGGGGGCTTTCTTGCTATTCCAACAGGTCATTCCTACTTTCGCTTCAAAGTCTTGCTTTAGAGAAATCTCAACCATAAAAAAATGTAAGTTTATTCGTAGTATCTTTGGTTTAATATATGTTTTATATTGTCATAATTCACAGTTTATTTTTATTTATTTAATTACAATCTTGAAATATTTAATACAATGTGGTAAAATAACAACAAGTAAAAGGGGGATGTACCTATGACAGACGAAGAAGAATTTGAAGAATTTCAAAAAAAACTAGCAGAAGAAATTAAAGAATCTATAGAATTTATGAATGATTTTAACGAAAGAATGAAAAAACTTGATAAAAGTGAAATAAAAAGTGGAAGGACGCCAGCTCATGATATTGTAGATCAAATAGAAAAAGATAGAGAAAAGGAAGGAGAATTTTGGGCAACTCATTCAGAAGAAGAATGTATGAAAAAAGCAATAGAAGATGAAAAATTTATTGAAGAGTATGCAAAGGCTCATGGTCACAAATTAAGGGTTATTGGAAAAAGGGGAGATAATAAATAATGAAAAATGTTATTATTGACTCATGCGTGTTCTTTCATATGCTAAAAGCTAACAAAGTCTACATGGAAAGCGGAATATATGGTCTTGAAGAATATATAAATATGTCAAACCAAAGTCTAAAAGCTTTAAAAGATACAATTTCTGAACTAATGACTGATGACTTTGTTAAAAACAATAAAAAAGGTCAAACAAAGTTTTCAAATGTCATTGATTCTTACAAAACATATATAAGAAGCAATTTGGCAAATGCAAAAAGGGCAATAGTTTCAATGCAAAACCTTTTGGAAGGAAAGGTCGTTGGAAAAGATGGAAAGGTAAAAACAATTGAAGTTACCCCAGAAAGAAAATTGCAATGGCAAGAAAAACTTGATGAAGCAACAAGAAATGTAAATTTGCTATCAAAAAATATTGAACTGTTTGACAAACTTGCAGAAGAATACAAAAACAGATATCAACCAAATGTGTGTGCAAACCTATATAAAAATATGGTGAATGGCAATGTTCAATTTTTTATTGTTGGCGATTCTTATCGTGAGATATTAAATCACACCAAAGAAAATGCAACAAATTCTGACACCTTTAAATACTTTAACCCAAGTGATGTATATAGTTTGCTTAATGAATGTGTATTACTAACAACAGATTCAACAAAAACTCTAAAAGATATAGATATGTTGTCAGAACAATACAGAACAAGGGAAACAAAAAATGAATCATGTATGGACGGAGATATAAATTCCCTAAAAGTTTATGGAGATTCAAGGATTATGGCTGAAGCAAGTATTGCAGGCTATGATTTTGTAACTCTAAACGAAAAAGACTTTATAACCGATAAATCAAAAAAGTTGGGCAATGATTTTATAAGGCAACATATTCAAAAGGTGAACAAACAAAATGAAAGCATTGCCACAAATATTGGAGTTTATGCACCGCACGAAATAAACAAAATACTTGACTTGTCAAAAAATACTAGCATTCAAGCGGTGGTGTAATCAAAAAGGAAGACATATTGTTTTCCTTTTTTTGATAAAATTTGATAAATTTCTTGATAATCTTTAAAAAACTTTTTTAAAAGTGATTGACAAAAATATTTAAAATAGTTATACTTTTCCAAGGAATATTATACGAGATAGTGATTAAGTTTATATATTCTAACTAAATATACTGAATAACAGGCAACAATCACAGAGGGGATATCTGTGCAATTTTGCTTGTTGTTTTCATGTAAATTCGCTATGTAATCAAAATTTTACACAGTAGTAAAAGAAAAATCAAGGAGAGTAGAAATTATGCAACACCAAATGCCAGCACTTAAAAAGATTAAATGTGGTAAAAATGAAAGATATTCTTTCGCAAAACTTGATGAAATTGCAGAATTACCAGACTTACTTGAAATTCAGAAAAAACCTTATGCTGAATTTTTAAGTCATGGAATTTATGACATTTTACAAGAGCAATCACCAATCACAGATTATAGTGGAAAAGCAAAATTGTATTTTCTTGATGTTGATATGACTGAAAAGCCAAAATATGACATTAGAGAATGCAGAAGAAGAGGAATGAGTTATGCTCAACCACTAAAGGTAAAAGCAAGACTTGTGATTGAAGATAGTGGAGAGGCAATCGACCAAGAAGTTTATCTTGGGGATATTCCACTTATGACAGACCAAGGGTCATTTATATTCAATGGAATAGAAAGGGTTGTTGTAAGTCAAGTTCAACGTTCTCCAAGTGTTTATTTTACAAGAGATAAAGACGATAACACAACACTTCGTGGTCAATTATATCCAAACCATGGTATGTGGCTTGAAATTGAGCAAGGTGCAAATGAAGTCTTGAAAATCGTTTTGGATAGAACTCACAAAATTACCTTAGGTTTGTTCCTAAAGTGTTTTGGATACACAAATCAAGAAATCATTGATATGTTTGGTGGTCACAGACTTATAAAACAAGTTATAGAAAAAGAACCACAAACAACTCAAGATGAAGCATTGATTGAGCTTGCAAGAAAAACTCGTCCAGCAGATGTTCCAAATGCAGAAAGCACAAGGAACTATATCAACACATTGTTCTTTACTGATGCTTACTACAACATCAATCGTGTTGGTAGATACAAGATGAACAAAAAACTTTCTATCGCAACAAGAATAACAGGACAAAAGAGCGCCCAAAACATTGTTATTGACGATGAAGTTGTTGTAAAAGCCGGGGAAAAGATTGGTGCAGATATTGCAAGACAAATCCAAGATAGTGGTATCAATGAAGTTTACATCGAGTTAAACGGAAGAAATCACTTGGTTCGTGGAAATAATCGTGTAAAATTAAGCAAAGTTTTCCCTTGCAAAGAAGAAGAACTTGGAATAAACGAAGATGTTTATTATCCAAAACTTGTTCAAATCTTAAAAGAGAACAAAACAAAAGAAAAGAGATTACAAGCGATAAAAGATAATGCCAAAGACCTTATCATCACAACACTTACAATGGATGATATCTTGGCAACAATAAGTTACTATCTTGACTTGCTTGAAGGTATTGGTGAAGTTGATAACATCGACCACTTGTCAAACAAGAGAGTTGCATCAGTTGGAGAGCTTCTTGGCAATGCTTTCAGAGCAGGTATCAAAAAACTTGGCTCAAATATAAAAGAAACATTACAAGGAAAGGAACTTAGCGAAATAACACCAGCACAAATTGTAAACCCTCGTCCTGTAAATAAAGCATTAAGAGACTTTATTGCACAATCACAATTGAGTCAACTTATGGACCAAATTAACTCGCTAAGTGGATTAACACAAAAACGTAGATTTTCTGCTGTTGGCCCTGGTGGTGTTAAAAAGGAAAGAGCAAGTGCAGAAGTTCGTGATATTCACTACACACATTATGGTAGAATTTGTGCAATTGAAACACCAGAAGGTCAATCAATTGGACTTATTAACACACTAGCAACATATGCAAAAATAAATGACTATGGATTTATGGAAACACCATATAGAAAAGTTGACAAAACAACAGGTGTTGTAAGTAAATCTTATGAATACTATATGGCAGATATAGAAGACGACTACTATATCGCCCAAGCGGTTGAACCACTTGATGAAGAAGGAAAATTTGTTCATCCACGTGTTCTTTGTAGATTTAGAAATGGTATTGTTGAAGTTCCAAGAGAAAGAGTTGACTATATGGATGTTAGCCCAAGACAATTCATCTCTGTTGCAGCATCACTTATTCCATTCCTAGGAAACGATGATTCAGCTCGTGCACTTATGGGTTGTAACATGCAACGTCAAGCAGTGCCAATTTTAAGACCAGAAGCCCCAATTGTTGGAACAGGTATGGAAAGAGCCGTTGCAAAAGATTGCGGAGATATGATTGTTGCAAAAAGAGCCGGAACAGTTAGTTATGTCAGTGCTGATGTAATCAAAGTTATTGCAGAAAATGGCGAAGAAGACGAATATAGGTTAATAAAATTCCAAAAGACAAATGCAGATACATGTAATAACCAAAAACCAAATTGCGTAAAAGGTCAAAAAGTTAAAAAAGGAGACCTTCTTGCAGATGGTTATGCAACACAAAATGGAGAACTTGCTCTTGGCAAAAATGTCCTTATTGGTTATATGAACTGGGAAGGATATAACTACGAAGATGCTATTCTTATTAGTGAAAGAATCGTAAAAGAAGATGTTTACACATCAATAACTCTAAAAGTCGAAGAAATGCCTTGCAGAGCAACAAAGTTAGGTGATGAGGAAATCACAAGAGATATTCCAAATCTTGGCGAAGATGCTTTAAAGAACCTTGACGAAAGAGGTATTGTTAGAGTTGGTGCAGAAGTAAGACCAGGAGATATCTTGGTTGGAAAAGTTACACCAAAGGGAGAAACTGAACTTACACCGGAAGAAAGATTGCTTCGTGCTATATTTGGTGATAAGGCAAGAGAAGTAAGAGATACATCACTTCGTGTAAAACATGGTCGTGGTGGTGTTGTAGTTAATGTAGAAGTATTCTCAAGAAAGAATAAAGACGAACTTGAACCGGGAGTAAATATGCTTGTAAAAGTGTATGTTGCTCAAAGAAGAAAATTATCAGTTGGTGATAAAATGTCTGGTCGTCACGGAAACAAAGGTGTTGTTTCAAGAGTATTGCCAGAAGCAGATATGCCTTTCTTGGCAGATGGTACACCACTTGACATCGTTTTGAACCCATTAGGTATTCCATCTCGTATGAACGTTGGTCAGGTTCTTGAAGTTCACTTGGGACTTGTTGCAGGAACTCTTGGATTTAAAGTTGCAACACCAGTATTTGATGGTGCAGATGCAAATATAATCAAAGATTTGCTTGTTTCAAATAATTTCCCAGAAAATGGTAAATTCCAATTGTACGATGGAAGAACGGGTGAACCTTTTGACCATCCAGCAACAGTTGGTTACAAATATATGATTAAACTTGACCACATGGTTGATAGTAAAATGCATGCTCGTTCAACAGGACCATATAGTGTTGTTACACAACAACCTCTTGGTGGTAAGGCAATGTTTGGTGGCCAAAGATTTGGTGAAATGGAAGTTTGGGCTTTGGAAGCATATGGTGCTTCATCAATTCTTCAAGAAATCCTTACTGTAAAGAGTGATGATATTGTTGGAAGAACAAAGACATATGAAGCAATTGTAAAAGGTCAACCAATCGCCGAACCTGGAATTCCAGAAAGCTTTAAGGTACTTGTAAAAGAATTGCAATCTCTTGGTCTTGATATAAAGATTTTAACAGCTGACAACAAAGAAATTTCACTTCAAGAACTTTCGAATGATGATTTGGATAACCCAACTCTTGGACATGAAGTTGAAGAAGAATTAAAAGACATCAATCTTGATTTTGACAACAACGGACAACATGGTGATGTTGTAACAGAACAAGATATGAACAATAGCACATTAGACACAGATAATATGTTTGATGACTTTGATGATTTTGATGAATAAAGAAAATATTAGGAGAAAATATAATGTTTGAATTAAATAATTTTGATTCTATAAGAGTTGGTATTGCTTCACCTGAAAAGATTCGTGAATGGTCTTATGGTGAAGTAACAAAACCAGAAACAATAAACTATAGAACTCAAAAACCTGAAAAAGACGGTCTTTATTGTGAAAAAATCTTTGGACCAAGAAAAGATTGGGAATGTCATTGTGGAAAATACAAAAGAATTAGATACAAAGGCGTAATTTGTGACAAATGTGGTGTTGAAGTTACAAGAAGTAAAGTACGTCGTGAGAGAATGGGGCATATTGAACTTGCTGCCCCTGTTACTCACATTTGGTTCTTTAGATCAGTTCCTTCAAGAATTGGGACAATTCTTGATATAAGCCCAAAAGACTTGGAACAAGTTGTTTACTATGTAAATTGGATAGTTCTTGACCCAAAGAACACTAATCTTGCATACAAGCAAATAATCACAGATAAAGAACTTCGTGAAGCCCAAGAAATGTATGGGGCAAACAGTTTTGTTGTTGGAATGGGTGCAGAAGCCATTAAACAACTTTTAAGTGAAGTTGATCTTGAAAAAGAAAGCGAAGAACTTAAAGAAATCTTAAAAACTGCAAAAGGTCAAAAACGCCAAAAAGCAATTAAAAAATTGGATATTGTTGAATCATTTATCCAAAGTGGCAACAAACCACAATGGATGGTTCTTGATGTTGTTCCAGTTCTTCCACCAGACCTTAGACCTATGGTTCAACTTGATGGTGGCAGATTTGCAACAAGTGACCTAAATGACCTTTATAGAAGAGTTATAAACAGAAACAATCGTCTTAAAAAGCTTATGGAACTTGGTGCTCCGGATGTTATTATAAGAAACGAAAAGAGAATGCTCCAAGAAGCAGTAGACGCCCTTATTGATAATGGTAAACGTGGCAAAGCAGTTCAAGGTGCAAAACAAAAAGACTTAAAGTCATTAACTGCAATTTTGACAGGAAAACAAGGAAGATTTAGACAAAACTTGCTTGGTAAACGTGTTGACTATTCAGGACGTTCAGTTATTGCGGTTGGACCAGACCTTAAGATGTATCAATGTGGTCTTCCAAAAGAAATGGCACTTGAACTTTTTAAGCCATTTATTATAAAAAGACTTGTTGAACTTAACCAATCAACAAATATAAAGAGTGCAAAACGCTTAATTGAAAAAGAAAAGCCAATTGTTTGGGATGTACTTAGTGAAGTTATCAAAGACCACCCAGTATTATTGAATCGTGCTCCATCTCTTCACAGACTTAGTATTCAAGCTTTTGAACCAGTATTGGTTGATGGTAGAGCAATAAGGCTTCCACCACTTGTATGTACAGGATTTAATGCCGACTTCGATGGTGACCAAATGCCTGTCCATGTTCCACTTTCAATTGATGCAAGAACAGAAGCAAGAACACTTATGCTCGCTTCAAACAATATTCTAAAACTTTCAGATGGTGCACCTATTTGTACCCCAGGGCAAGATATTGTTATTGGATGCTATTACCTTACTCAATGCAAAAAAGGTGTAAAGGGTGAGGGAATGATGTTCTCAAGCGAAGATGAAGCAATTGTTGCATACAAAACAAAAGTTGTTGACGTTCAAGCGGACATCATTTTAAGAAAAACAGTTGAAGTAAATGGAGTTAAATATTCAAAGAGATTTAACACAACGGTTGGAAGAATTATATTCAATCGTGCAATCCCTCAAAATTTGGGATTCTGCAAACGTGAAAAACCAGAAGATGTTTGCGACCTTGAAATAAATTACCCAGTTATCAAAGGTGATTTAAAGAAGATTGCCGTTGCTTGCTTTGAAAAATTAGGCACAACAGAAACATCAAAGATGATTGATAGAATCAAGGAACTTGGTTACAAGTATTCAACACTTGCATCATTAACTATCAACGTATACGACATGGTTGAACCACCAAAGAAAAAAGAAATCTTGGCAGAAGCACAAGAAAAAGTTCTTAAAAACGAAAAATTGCTTGCTCATGGACTTGTTACGATGGATGAAAAACTTACATCAAATATCAATATTTGGATGGATGCAACAAACAAAGTTCAACAAGCAGTTCTTGATAACCTTGATGAATTTAACCCAATCAAGATGTTCATTACATCAGGTGCTCGTGGAAATAACGTTCAATTGAATGGTATTTCTGGAATGCGTGGTATTATGGCAAATGCATCAGGTCAAAAAGTTGATATTCCTGTAAAATCAAGTTTCCGTAGTGGACTTACACCACTTGAATACTTCTTGTCATCTCGTGGTGGACGTAAAGGTCTTGCCGATACAGCGTTAAAGACAGCCGATTCTGGTTACCTTACAAGAAGACTTGTTGATATTTCGCAAGATGTTGTTGTAACAGAAGAAGATTGTTTTGAAACACTTGGAGAAAAAGTAAAAGGTATTGAAGTATCTGCACTTGTTCAAGATAAAACAGTTCTTGAAACGCTTGCAGATAGAATTTCAGGAAGATTTGCAGTTGAAGATATTGTAAATCCAACAACAGGTGAAGTTATTGTAAAAGCAAATACAATGATAACAAAACCACAAGCAAAACAAGTTGAAAACGCAGGTATAACAAAAGTTAAAATAAGAACATTGCTTACTTGCCGTTCTCGTCATGGTGTTTGTGCAAAATGTTATGGTCGTGATATGTCTGGACTAAAAGAAGTCCAAATTGGCGAAGCAGTTGGTGTTATCGCTGCACAATCAATTGGTGAACCAGGAACACAGCTTACAATGCGTACTTTCCATACTGGTGGTGCTGCCGTTGCTGCCGATATCACAAAAGGTCTTCCTCGTGTTGAAGAAATTTTTGAAGCACGTCGTCCAAAAGGTGAAGCAAAACTTAGTGAAATTGCTGGAGAAGTAACAGTAAAAGAAGAACCAAGAATGTATATTGTTACTATAAAAAATAGCGATGAAGAAGTTTCTTATGAAATCAAAAAACCAGTTTATCTTAAAGTTAAATCAGGAGATATGATTGCTCCAGGAACACAACTTAGTGAGGGTTCAGTAAATCCTACTGATTTGTTAAGAATCAAAGGACTTAAAGAACTTCAAGATTACTTACTAAGCGAAGTTATATCCGTTTATCGTGCACAAGATGTTTCTATCAACGATAAGCATATTGAAGTAATCATTCGTCAAATGCTCAAAAAGGTTAAAATCGAAAATGCTGGTGATACAAACTTACTCCCAGGAGAAGTTGTTGATGTATTCACTTGCGAAGATGAAAACGAAAGAGTTCTTGCAGAAGGTGGAGTACCTGCCACAGCAAAGAGAATACTTTTGGGATTAACAAAAGCCGCTCTTGCTTGTGATAGTTTCTTGTCTGCTGCTTCATTTGAACAAACATCAAGAGTTTTGACTGATGCTGCCTTAAAGGGCAAAGTTGACCACTTGGTAGGACTTAAAGAAAATGTTATCATTGGTAAACTTATTCCAGCAGGAACAGGTCTTAAACAATATAGAGATTTGTTACCAGTTGTAGTTGAATAGTAATTAAAAAAAGAAAGCAATTTGCTTTCTTTTTTTGATTAAAAATAATAAAAATATCTAGCAAATGCTAGATATTTTTTGTAAATTCATATAGTGCAAGGGCAACGGATATAGAAAGGTTAAGAGAGTCAATATTGTGTGAATGTTTGATAATAATGCTTTGTCCAATATTTAAAAAACTATCATCAAGTCCACTGCCTTCGTTACCAAATATCAAGGAATATGGACTTCTTTTGTCTTGTAAGGTTTGCAATGTCTTTGTTGCTTTTAGCATAAATGGATACATATTATTGTTTGAATTTTCTTTATAATAGTCATCAAATGAGTCAAAGAGTTGGATATTAAGCGAAAATAAAGCCCCCATAGACGCCCTAACAACTTTTGGGTTAAATATATCAACACACGGTTTTATTATTGCTATATTTGATATATTAAAGCCAAGAGAAGTACGAAGTATTGTACCCAAGTTTCCCATATCACTTGGATTAACTAATACAATGTGATTTTGATTTTTTTCTATAATGCCATCAAATTTTGAAAAAACACCAACAACCATTGTGCTTTCTTTGTCAACAATCTTTTCTATTTGCTTTGTACAATATTCCACACATATTTTATTTTGCTTACAAAATTCTATCAATTCTTGTATGTCTTGTGTTATATTCAATTTTTCGTGAATCATTATCTTTTGAACATATTTTGTTTTGTGCTTTACCAATTCAAAAGTAGGGAATATGCCAAATGTGTAAGAAATATCTAAATCTTTTTTATATTTTTCCATACAAATATTATACAACAAAAAAAGTGTAAACAAAAACTGTTTACACTTCTTTTATTACAAATTTTTATTTGTTTTCTTCATTTTCTTCTTCTATTTGTTCATTACTATCATTTTCTTCAATAATTTCTTCTTCTTTAGCTTCTAATTCTCTTTGTCTTTTTCTTTCCATTCTCTTTTTGTATTCAATTAAATTTTCTCTTTCATTTTTTAATTGAGCTTTAAATGCAAAACCAAAAATAAAGTTCCCAAGGAAAGTATATGTCAAAATTTTCTTTGCATTTTTATTTCCGTCTTCAAATATGGATTCATTATTGCTTGTGATATATTTTTTCATTTCGTTTACTGCCAATATGCAAAAAATTGTCATTATGAATGGGATCAGACAGGTAAGTCCCCAAAAATTTCTTTGTGGTTTTTTTACTAATGTTGAAATGATTATTAAAAGCAAAATTCCTTGCATACAGCAAACAGTTTTTGTTGCAAAAGTGTAGATATCAAAAAATTCATTTTTCTTTTCTAATGTTGGCTTTTCAATAAAACTTGTGTGAGAAATTTTGCATACAATCAATCTAATCAAACAATATATCCCAAATGAGATAAGCAAAAATACCGGAATAACAATAAGCAAGAACCAAGGGAAGTTAATTCTTGTTTTGATAACATCATATAAAGTGTTTGAATAGGATAGTTCGGATATATTAACATTCAAAACAATAGCAAGCGTCATACACAAACTTAATGCCATAATATAACCAGCAAGACCTTGCCAAAAGTTTTTTAAACTGATTTGAACATCATTTGCTTTTATTAAATACAATGCTGTAACAAGCAAAATTAGGTTAATAACCATTGCAAGAATGTTTGGGAAGTGATACCAACCATATGCATAGTTTGCAAGGGTAAATACCATTTTTGGATTAAACAAGGCAAGAGCACAATAAGCAAAACTAATGCTGACAATTGTGTTTTTTAGAATATCAAGAAAGATATTTTTCTTGTTTGAGAATGCAGAAAAGATAAGATAAAATGCTGCCATAAATGTAAAATAGAAGTTAAGGTCAAGGCCAAACATCTTGTCCACATAAGTTAAATCAAATTTTCCCAAGAGAGATGTATATCTATAAATTAAAAATGAAGTTTTTGCAAGATATAGACCAATCAGTAAAAATCCTAAAACCAATTTTGTAATTTTTACAGCTTTGGCTGTTTTCTTTGGCAAAACAAAAAATAAACCTGCACATAGTACTATTGAGATTATTGGGAATAGTACATTAAACAATGTTGTAGGCAAATTGTAACTAGGTTGAACATCAAACATAAATTTTTTCCTTTTAATAACAAAAAGAGTATAACATATCAAAAACATGTAAGCAAATGAATTAACTAATTATCTTTAGAAATCGAATTTTTTTGAAGTAATAGTTTGAAAGTTGTTTATCTTTTGTATCATTAGTATGGCAAGTCACAAAAATATTATTTATGTTTGCAATATTTCCAGCAATTTTTGTCACGAGCAATGTGTGATGAAATATTGTGCCTTTTTGTAGCATTTGAACAATATCTCCAATTTCAACTTTATCAATCGTTACTATTTTTGCTTTTATTCCAACTGTTTTGGTATTTGTTGTTGCATAATTAAAAAATTCGTTGACACCGGAAAAACTGGGACTTCTTTTGTTCAACGAAATATAGTACCAACCATTATTAGAATAGTCCATTTTAATTCCACCATAAATAACACATTGTGAAACAAAGTTTGTACAATCACCGCCAAGTGAGTCAAAATTATAAAATTTTGGATTACGTTTATTCCAAAACTCATAGGCATATTCTATCGCTTTTTGTCTTGAATACATACTCATTTTTATGAAAAAGTGGGAATAATGTTGCATTTTGACATCAAAAAAGATATGCAATTTGCATATCTTTTTTAATTATTCATTAACTGTTTCTTTTTGTTCGTTGTCTTCTTTTTGTGTGGATTGTGTATTTTGTTGCTTTAGTAAATCTCTAATTTCTTTTAACAAATCTTCTTGTGTTGGATTTTCTGCTCTTTGTTTTGCATCTTCAATGGCTTTTTGTTGTTTTGCTGCTTCAGCTTTTGCTGCTCTTAGTTTTGCAGTTTCTTCCAAAAGAATTTTTGTATCTTTTATGTTTATGTTGCGTTCTTTCAATTCTTTTCTTTCTTGTCTTGTAGGGAAGTCTGACCTAACTTTTCTAAAGCCTTGTTCCATTCCGTTAAATGCTTTTAAAATGCAAAATAGGATAAAGGCAATTAAGAAAAAGTCAATAACTGCTGTTATAAGAGAACCCCAATCAATATAAATACTGTTTGCAAGATCAACAATTTGATTTCCTTTGGCATCTACGGTGTATGCCTTTTTTAAGAATGTGTAAATTGCATCAAGTCCATTTCCACCGGTTATCACAGCAAGCAACCAGTTAATAAGTGGCATAATAATTTTGTTTGTAAGAGAAGTTACTATTGCAGTGAACGCACTAGCGATAATAACACCAATAGCCATATCAACAACATTTCCACGACTTATGAATTTTTTAAATTCATTCCAAAATTTTTTCATTTTTACTCCTTTGTTAATCGTTAATATTTTAGATATTAAATCAGTCTATGTCAATATTTTTTCCCTTTTTTAATATTATTTTTATTATTTGTAAAAAATATATAAAATATAAATTGTAAAGGTAAAATTTGTAATTAAATTTATTTGCAAATAAAATTTATATAATATATAATAAAATTAAAATAGGTGGTGTTATGAGTCAAAAAAGAGAAATGCCAGAAAATATAAGAAAAATGTTTGAGCAAAGAAAACTTGCTTCAAACAATGCTTTGAACACTCAAAATTCTGACACAATACAACAACATCAAGAGAGTGAAGAAACTTCAACAATCACAGTTGATGAAAATAGTGGACAAAATCCAGTTGAGCCAGTTGAACTTGACAATTCTTTGGAAACTTCAAACAATGAATCAAATACAAATATAAATGCTATAAATAATGAACAAAGGGAAAAGAAAAGCAAACTGCCAAAAGAAAGTAAAAAAAAGGGGGAAAAAGAAAAGCCTCAAAAAGAGAAAAAACAACTTTCAAAAAAGAGCAAAATAATAATTATTGTTGCTTCAGTTGTTTTTGCTTTGGCGGTTGCAATAGTCTTAATTGTAACATTATGCATTCCTAAAACCGAAAAAATGAAAGCGCCAACTTTAAAAGTTTATTCACTTTCAAATGAAGTAATGATTTATGTTGACGAAAATGATAATGCCGATTATTATGAGTTTTATATTCAAAAAACAGGTGGTTCAGCACAAATAATAAGAAATAGTAGTAACAATTTTATTTATATAAAAGAAATGTTAAACAATAAAGATGATGCATCAAGTTTAGGTGAGTACACCATTTGGGCAAGATATGGTTCAAAAAACGAAAAAGCAGTTTCGGATATAAGCAATAAAGAAAAAGTCACATACACAAAGCAATTAGACAAAATTAATGATGCAACACTTAATTTAGAAACAAATGAATTAACATTTTCAAGAGTAAATAATGCCATATCTTACAGAATATATTATGGTGCAGGCGAAAATGAATTTATCACTCAGGTCAATCCAACTTCAAGCTCTATTGATGTAATTACTGTAAACTTGGCAAACAAACTAAAAGCAGGAAATTATAATTTGATGATTCAGGCAATAGCAAGCACTGGTGAAAATAGTTACTATACAAATAGTGAATTATCAAAATCAATTGAATTTATTTACAAAACAAAATTAGAACCAATAAAAACAGCAACTTTCAAGAAATCTACTTCAAATATAAAAATCACTTTGGACAAAAACAAAACAAACACAAGCAAGTTTAAGATTATTATCAATTTTTCAACTGCATCAAGCCCTTTGACAGTTGAAAAAGAGTTTGATAGTATTGCCGACAGTCAGGTTCTTGACTTATCTCAAATACTTTCAAAATATTCAAAAACCGCAAGTGAAATTGCGAGTATATCAGTTATTGCTGTTGGCAGTGGATACATTGAGGACTCAACTGCAATATCAGCAACGATAAATGATTAAAGTATAATTTAATAACAAAAAAACATACTATCAAAAAAGGTGGTATGTTTTTTGATTGAGATTGAAAATATAAAAAAACAACTAAACAATAATCCAGATATTTCTGTTAGAGAACTAAATGTATCTAACAAAAATATTTCACTTGTATTTTTAAAAAGCACAATTGACAAAATGCTTTTTGTTCAGTCCGTTTTATCGCCAATATTATCACATAAAGGGGAAATCTCTTTTGACATATTGCAAAAACAAATATTAAGTGTTATTGATGTAGAAAAAATCAATAAAAATTATGTTGAAAACATAATAAAAAATAAAGTGTTGATTTTTATTGAAGGTGAAGAAGGTGCTTTGTCAATAGACATGGAACTTTTGCCGGCAAGGCAACCAAACGAACCACCAACTTCTCCAACAATACAAGGCCCAAGAGAAGGTTTTACCGAAAGTATAAAAACCAATTTGGCACTACTTCGAAAGCAATGCCAATCAAAACATCTTGTAATAAAAAATTATTTTGTTGGAGCACTTACTCACACGCAAATAAGTGTGGTGTATATTGATAATATCGCCGATAAAAAAATTGTAAAAAGTATTATTGACAAAATTAAAAAAATCAACACTGACGGGATTGTTGATTCTCACTATCTTATTGAATATTTATCAAAAAGACCAAACGGACTTTTTGAGCAGTTCGGGACAAATGAAAAACCCGACATTGTAACTGCAAAAATGCTTGAAGGCAGAGTCGCTATTTTTGTTGATGGCACGCCAATAGTTTTAACAGTGCCATATGTTTTTATTGAAGATTTGCAAAATAGCAACGACTATTACACAAATTCGCATTATGCAACATTTGTAAGATATATTCGTTCATTTGGTCTTATTTTGGCAACCATTGTGCCGGGGCTTTATGCAAGTTTTAGGTTATATCATTACAAAATTGTCCCATTAAAATACATAATCACAATAAATGCAACAACACAAAATTTACCATTTACTCCAATAATTGAATTGCTGTTTATTTTGATATTATTTCAAATTTTGTATGAGGTTAGTTTAAGATTGCCAAGATATTTGGGGCTTGCAACAAGTATTGTAGGTGCTTTGGTCCTTGGCGATACAGGTGTGCAAGCAGGGTTAATTTCACCACCAGGAATTATAATTATTGCACTAAGCCTTATTTCGATGTATACAATTCCAACACAAGCACCACAACTAACTATATTAAGATTTGTGTTTTTGATTATTGGTGGCACACTTGGACTTTTGGGAATAGTAGGCGGAATAATATATTTTGTAAACTACCTAAACACATTAAATGAATATAACACTCCATATCTTGCACCTTATGCACCAAGAATCAAAGATGACCTAAAAGATGCTTTGCATAGAAAACCTATGGGCGAAATGAAACAAAGACCAAAAAGTATCCCAAATAATGATGAAATAAGGGGAATTGAAAAAAATAATGAATGACCAAATAACTGTAAAGCAAGCAGGCTCTTTATGTGCAATCTCAATGCTTGCACTTAAACTTGTAACCTTGCCATCAATTTTATATCAACAAGCAAAAACATCAGGACTGATTTCTGCATTTTGCTTATTTTTGATTGATTTTTTTGGTTTGTTTTTGATCTTAAAACTAAAACAAAAATTCCCAAATATGTCATTGTATGAATTATTGTGCAAAGCAATTGGCAAAATTTTTGCAAAAGCAATATATATCATCTTGTACTTTTTCTTGCTTTTAAAACTAATTTTTATTATCAACGAAGCAGTTTCTTACACACAATCAATTGTTGATGAAGAGTTTACTAATATAATGTTTTTGATGTGTTTTTTGCCGGTAATTTCGGCAGTAGCACACTCGGGGTTAAAAAGTACGGCAAGAACATGTGAAGTTGGTTTTATATTTGTAATATTTGGGTTTATAGTTTGTTTGTTTTTGTCTGAAACAACAACATCATTTATGAAATTAAGTTCAATTTTTGAATCGTCACCGCTTAAAATTTTGTCATCATCATTTTCAACATCAATATGGTTTTTTGACTTTTTGTTTTTGCTTATTATTATGGACAAAATAAAGGTGGAAAAAAATCTGATAAAACGAATTTTTAATTTAATTATTTTTGTTTTTATTATATTATTTATTTTTTATATTATTTATTTTAGATTATTTAGGAATACAGCATTTTTACATAAAAATGCTATTGCCGATGTTACTCAATATAATAGGAATATCGGAAATGTTGGAAATATTGATATCATTTCAATATTAGTTTATTTATTTATAATTTATTTTCAGGGTGCAATATATATGTCTTGCTTGAGAATTTGTTTTGAAAAAATTATTGGGGAAATAAATCCAACATGGGCAATAATTTTTGCTGACATTATACTTGTTATTTTACAGTATTTTATTTTCTATAATTTGGAAATTACAATTAACTTTTACATGGCATATTTCAAATTTGTTTGGCCATTTTTGTGGCTAATGCTTTTGCTACTATTTTTTATGAAAGGAGAAAATAAAAATGATAGGAAGAATAAAAGCCATATTAAAAGCTAGTAGCAAATCTTTAATGTTTACCTATTTCATGATTATAATGATTGTTTTGCTACCGAATGCACTTGTAATGCCATCTCAAAGTTTTAAAAGTCAAATTATTACGGCAATAGGCATTGATGGAACAACTAACGATATTGAAATGTCAGTTTTGGCACTTTCTAACATATCAAAAAACAATATGAATGAATCCACAAAAGTTATTTCTGGGAAAGGCAGTACAGTTGCAAATGCAGTTTTTTCAATAGAACGACAGGTTGGAAGAAGTTTAAAAATGGGGCATGTTGGATACATTGTTTTGTCAAAAAGTTTAACAAACGATGACATAACAAAAATTTTGAATAACCTTATAATAACAACAAAATTGCCAGACACAATTTCGCTTGTCATTTGTGAAGATTCGGCAAAAAGTGTGCTTGATAGTGCAAGCAAGTTGGAACAAACATCTTCATATAAATTTAGAGAAATGATACAAAATGAGTATAATGAAGATTTTGCACAAGAAACAAGTCTTGATGCATTTTTAAAAGGTTATTACAGTCCAAATGCATCTTCAAGTTTGGGCTATGTTTCTTTGACAAAAAATGAACTTTTGGGTGTTGAAGCCGATAATTCATCTGGCGAAGAACAAAACCCTGATTCAAGTGAAAATAGCAAAGGAAATACTAATTCTCAAAACAGTAGTGGGCAAAATAATGTTTTGGAATATAGCAACAGACAATCAGTTTTTAAAAATGGAAAATTTAGGTACATACTCTCAAACGAAGAAACTGAAGGACTTAATTTTATTGTTGAAAATAATTTACAAAAATTGATTACCATAAACGACATAAATTCACAAGGTCTAATTGACGGAAAAATAACCTTTGATGTTATTTCGGAAAAACTGACAGTAAGTACTTCAATAAATAACAACAAACCACAAATTTTGTATAATATTGCACTAAAATTAAAGGTAATGGAAGTAATAAGCAAAAATGAAAATAAAATTGCGGAAGATAGACTTGTTATTGATGATGAAATTAGCAACAAAATAAATCAATATGTAAAACAAAAAATATCCATGCTTATTACAAAAATAAAACAAGAAAAAACTGATATAGCAAACATCTATAACTACTTTGAATCCGAAAACTATTCAAAACTAATGTCGTTTTTAAACACTTTGCAAGACAAAGATGATTATTTGTCGTATGTACAAGTTAAGGTAAATGTAAGGTCAAAACTTTCAACAAATTAGCAAAAAACTATTTGTCTTATTTCCTTTTTATGATATACTTACATAAGAGGAAAAAATTATGGGATTATTTAAAAAATTAAAGACAAAAATAATTGAACCACAAATTCATGAAACTGAAGACAATTTGTCTTTAACAACTGGAGCACATATTTTGTTTGGTTGCAAAAATGTTACACTTTCTGGAAACGCAGTTGTTCTTGAAACAACAGATAGTAATTTTTTAAGTTTAACAAACAAAGCAAAAATCAAGGTAATGCATAATGGCGAAATTGATTTTATTGCCGACAATTCAAAAATTGAATATATAGAAACTGGAAAAATTAACAGAGTAAAAGATAAAGCAAGGATAACAACAATTGAAAATTGTGATATAGATTATGTAAGCAACAAGGCAAGAATTGGAACACTTAATAATGGTTTTATAAAATTTTTGGAAGACAATACAAAAATAGATACAATCAACAATTGCCAAATTTTTTATGTTCGCAATAATGCAAGAATTGGCACATTGAATAACGGAACAATTGTTGGACTTTTAGATAATTCGCAAATCACAACCATAAACCATGGGAAAATAAATTACATATTAGGAAGTAGTGTTGTGCATACAATGAATATGGGTGATGTTTTGGAACTTTGCGATTCAAGTGAAATTGAAACACTTATGGGGGGAACAGTTTCAAGAATTTTGGGTTATTCTATGATAAGCCAACAAATTGGTGGCAGAGTAAAAGAAAAAACAGGTAATGCAATAATTGCATACACACAAAAACCTAGCAAACAATCAACAAAACAACAACCAAAACAAAAAGTAGAAAAAGCCGAACAACAAACAATAGATAGTGGAGAGGCAAAATAAATGTGGGATGTGTTACTTGATTCATTTTTAGACACACTAAAGATTATTCCAATACTTTATTTGGTATATTTACTTGTTAGTTATTTAGGTCATAACACAAACAATAAATATGCAAAAATAATGTCAAAAACAAAAAAATATGGGCCACTTATCGGTGGGGCATTAGGATGTGTTCCCCAATGTGGTTTCAGTGTTGTTATGGCAGACTTATATTCTCAAAAAGCAATAACTGTTGGAACGCTTGTTGCTGTTATGCTTGCGACCAGTGATGAAGCAATACCAATTATGATTTCACATCCAGAGCATATTGTAGAAATGCTAATACTTATTGGTATAAAACTTGTAATCGCAGTTGTTTTTGGTTATATCTTTGATTTAACATTAAAGATGTTTAGCAAAAAGCAGGAAGTTGTATCAAATGTTTTTGAAGAAGAGCATAATCATGATTGCGAACTTACTTCTTGCTCACATAAACATATAATACATAATTGTCAAGAAGAACAAAATGAACAAAATTGCAAAGAGCATAAGCATGAAGGGCATAATTGTGTTGATAACATTTTTCTTGATGCGCTGATGCATACTTTGGAAATTGCAGGATTTTTGTTTATTGCAACATTTATAATTGGACTCATTATTCACTATGCAGGAATGGAAAATATATCAAAAATTTTCACTTCAAACAAATATGTACAACCTTTTATTGCAGGTCTTGTTGGGCTTATTCCTTCTTGTGCATCAAGTGTATTTTTGGTTGAATTTTATATTGCAGGTGGCATTAATTTTGGTGCTATGCTTGCAGGTCTTTGCAGTGGTAGTGGAATTGCACTTGTTGTGTTATTTACAAAGAATAAAAAACACACACTATCAAATATCACAATAATGGTATTATTGTATCTTATTGGCAGTGTGTGTGGGCTTATTTGCTCATTTATTATTTAAAGTTTTTATATATTCACTAGCTTTTTTTAACGCCATACTTCTGGCGTTAATTTTTAATTTATCTTCATCACAAAGGCAAGCAACACTTTGACCATTTGATGCTTCAGTAATTTCATCAAATCCAAAATTGTTATCTCCAATTTTCTTTTCCAAGATATGAGAGTTAAATTCGCCAGTAAAGGTTTTAACTATACCTTTATAAGAAACGGCAATAACACATTTAATAGTGCATGCTCTTTTTTCATATGGCAAACCTTTCATTTTTTCAAGAATATAATCGTTCCTTTTATTAAAAATGGCTTCTTATTGAAGCCATTTTTTTACTTTGCTAATTCAAAAGTGTCCTTTATTTCCAATATACCTTCATCATTTTTGATATTTAATTTGTTCACAGTTGAACCATTGCCAATTTTTATGTCGCTTTCTTCTCTTCCTAATGATTCTTTGTTAGGAATTCCATCGGCAAGTCTTGGGTCTTTTTCTCCACAAAAATATGAAAGGTTAAATTTAAGATTATTGTTAAAGTTTACAACAATGTTTCCTTTTTCTGTTGATACATTATTTTCAAGAAGAATATTGTCATAATTTGCGATAATATCACCAGATTTTGTATGCAAATCAGAGAAGTTTCCTGTATACTTTTCACTTTCTGAACTCTCAGGGCAGAAGGTAACTTCAATTTTTCCACTTTCGGTAGAAACTAAAACGCTGGAAAATGCCTTATTTATCTTTACATTACCGGATGTTGTGCTAATTCTTGCCATTGCATATAATTTGTCAATTGTAATATTTGAGGTATTAGCTTTTGGAAGGATCAATTCGCCATAAGCTTCACCAATTTGAATGTTTGAGATATTAACTCTTTCACTGCAACTAAATTCTCCTGTGATTTTATTGATTGAAATTACACCACTCTTTGCGTCATAGGTCATTTTTCCACCAACGCTAACTTCAACTT
Source organism: uncultured Clostridia bacterium (assembly GCA_945919375.1). GTDB lineage: Bacteria > Bacillota > Clostridia > Christensenellales > UBA1242 > UBA5893. Next base: position 5,911 of record CAMEJD010000012.1, on the reverse strand, counting down.
CATTTATTTTTACAGTAGATGATTCAGATATCAAATACAACTCATTTGAACATATGATTTTATTTAAAACAATTTTTGCATTGTCAGTTTGAATTTCAAAATTATTTAAGTCCAAAGTCCCAAATTGTCTTATTTCACCATTTTTTGAAACAATTTTTATATTATTAGTAAAAGCAATTTTTTGATTAAGTTGAACCAATGCTGATTTTTCACAATTAACCAACAAACTCTTGAATGTGTATGAATAACTTTCGGTGTTTCCTAAAATAACTTTTGATGAGTTTGTTTTTATCTCCAAATCAACATTACTTAGGTCTATTGTGTCAGGCAAGGCAAGTACAACTTTTGAAGAATTTGAGAACCAAAGCATACATTCAGGTCCAAGAACTTTTATTGTGTAAGTTTTTGTAGTCCTGTCAAAATCTATTGTCGTTTTTGCAATTTTTCTTTGTTCATGCTTTGATAGTCCGGAATATTTATTTTTTACTCTAAGACCAACATTTACAACATTTTCTCTGTTTACATAAACATTAAAGTTGTCGGAATCAATAACAATTTTTGCAATTTGCCCATCGTTAATCAACTGGCTTATAGTTTCTGTTTTGTCATCAATTGTAACTTTTTGATAAAATGTTTCCGCTTTGCTAAATGAATAACTTATGCCAAATATTTCAGCACCAGGCGAGAATATAAGAATTCCAGCAAAAATACACAAAATGCCAAAGGCTATACTAAACAAAACAAATAAATAAAATAATATACCTTTTCCAACTGTCTTTTTCATTTATTTCTCCTATAAGCGTAGTATATCATAGTAATTAACATTTTGCAATAAGAAAGGTTTTATAATTAGAAATTTTTGTGCAATAAAAATCATTTTGACAAAATGTTTAATAAAATTGATTTTATTTATTTAATTTGATAAACTAACAATATGAAAAAAGAAAGATTTTTTAGTAAAAAAACATTATTTTTTATGTTCGTATCATTAGCAGTCGTTTTTTGTAGTTTATTTACGATAAAGCCTGCCAATGTTTATGCCGAAAATGTAAATGTTTCAAATTCGATACAAAATAGTGTGTATAGTAGTAACACGCTTACAAACAATATCGTATTCATTAAATTTAAGGGAGAAGAAGAAACTTATAGTTTATATGGAAATTCTTTTGATTTATTTAATGAAATGTTTAATGATGGAGAATTTTCTGTTGAAAACTACTATAAAGCAAACTCAAATGGAAAGTTTGATTTAAAGTCAGATATAATTTCATCTGACCGAAAGAATGTTAAAATTTACACAGTAGATAAACCAAGGTCTTATTATATACCATATATGTATTGGAACACAAAGACCAATAAATATACCATAAACCCAGATGGATATTTTGAATATTATGTTATAAGTGGAACAGAACCTGTGAGTAGCACATACCTTGAAAGCATTATAAATATGTACACTACCAGAGATATGATAGCTAAGGTCTACAAATTGAAAGGTTCACCAAAAGATATGGACATAAGTGATAAGATTTTATCCTATGATTATGCTGTTACATATGCAAAAAATAATAATTATACTGTGGCAGAATCTTTTGAAAGATATTTTAGAGAATATGAACTTATATGTAGCATACTAGAACAAGCCAAGAGTGATATGAATGTTGCAAACTCTGACTCTGATAGGGATGGATACATTGATTGCTTTTCTGTTGCACTAATTGATAACGATTTTGCTTCACAATATAGAATTGAATGGTCAACTCTTTTATGGGCTCATCAATTAGATTTGAGATATATGGTATATTTTAAGTTCTTGGGAGATCAACAATTGTTATTAAAACAAGCACTTATAAGCAAATATGGTATGGATTCACAATATGTGTCAAGAATTTTTGATTTTGCGAATACCCAACCCAAAACATCAAATGGGCTTACATTCGGCAATATATATTTATCAAATTATGAAATGTTTAATTTAACAACAAAATCTGAGTGGGATAGCAAAATTTTAGATAACACTACAGCTTGTCATGAATTAGGACATGTGCTTGGACTTCCAGATTTATATTCATATGCTGATAATAGTTCAGATGCAGTTGGTTCATGGAGTCATATGTGTCAATCTCATCAAAAGTATGCTTCATTCTTTACATCATATGAAAGAGAAAAATTTAATTGGCTTGATAATTCAAATATACAAACTCTTGAATATGCAGGTGAGTATAAATTAAATGTTGTAAAAGGTTATGACAATACGAATGTTGTTGCATACAAAATAAATATACCAGATACAAATGAATGGATTTATTTTGAATATAGGAATCCAAACTCAAACAAAGAAGGATTTGATACAAGGTGTGGAAATCAAAGTGGTTTACTTGTTTATACAGTAAACACAAACATTGATGGTAACTCACAATGCCCACCTTATGAAATTTACATACAAAGACAAAGTTCAAAAAGAGTTGAGTACGCAACATTGAAACAAGGACAAAGTCTTGGTAACTCAAACAAATATATAACAACTAATGCAATATGTTACAATATGCAATCAAAACAAAATACAGGACTTGTTGTTAATGTAACAAATATTAATACTGACTTGGGTATTTTAACATTTGAAATTAGTGGTGATATATTAAAAACAAAGGATTATCCAACATACACAGCAAAAGACTTTGACAATAACTATGATTTGTATAACAAGTTGCTTAGTCAATCTGTAACACCCGGTGTTTTAAATGAAAAGAGTTTTGTTGGTAACACTTTGTTAGATTTAAGCAGTTGCAATTTGACAAGTTTATTTGATTTTAATATGTTTGATTTATCAACCATTACTTATGTTGATTTATCAAATAATTTGTTAGATAATTCTATACAAAACAGCATTACAGAAATAATGCAAACCATTCCAACAGTAACAAAAGTATATTTGGCATTTAACTCGTTTGATTTGAGTGTAATTAGTTCATATATTCTTAATATAAATACATTAGAATGGGGTGTGCAATTAGTTGATAGAGAAACTCAATTCCTTAATAATCTACCAGACTTTAAATATTTTTACACTTCAAATTCAGATATAGAATCTATAAGTTTAAATGGTATTGTTTTGGAGTTATGTTCATCAACTGTAAAAGTTTATACAGTACAAAATTATGGGAATTGTACATTAACATTAAAATATAAAGACAGTAGTCCATTAAATACAAAAACTTATTCACATAATTTTAAAAATTATAAAATAGAATCAAAGTATACAGAAAACAATAGACTAAAACTTTCTATGAAAGATAATTTCCCAAATTTCAAATCTTTGATAAATACTTATGGTTTTACTGATTTATCAGGAATAACAATGACTGGTGATTATCCTTTATTAGATACTGTTGGAGATTTCGATTTTGTATTAATGTTAGATTGTGGCAAAATGGGTTCATTAAATTTGTTGGTTTATTACCAAGTAACTGACATTGATGTTATATATTTAACAGAAGGAACAGTGTATGAAATAGGAGAAACATACACAGAAAAGTACATAAATGTTTATGAAAATGGTGAAAAAATGAACTACACATTATCTCAATCTGGCGACCCATTAACATATTATGTAACTTATTATTATGGAACAGTTAATGAAGATGGCTCACTTAATGTAACAACAGTTGCACCAGAGCTTACAACAGGTATTCAAAGAAATTATGTTGTAAGTTACACAATTACTTCATCATTTGGCAAAAAATATCAATTTAACAGACAAATTGTTGTAAGTAATGATGTAATTAAACCAACAAGTGTAGATAGCAAAATTTATGCAAAATTGCTTGAAATCTCAAATAAAGAAAATTATATCTACATATCAGATTTTGAAAAATATAATTATATCAATTTAAGTGGAATCCTGCCAAACTCGTTAAAGGGGATAGAACTATTAAACACAAACAATGATGTTGTAATTGACCTGTCAAATAACAATTTGAACAATGAAAATATACCAGAAATAAATAATATATTGTCAAAAAACACCACTGCAAAACTAATTTTGCAACAAAACAATTTTGACCTTTCTTACATTGATAACATTACTTATTTATCAAGATGTGTAATAGGAATTCAAAATCAAAAAACAAATATTATTTCAACCCAAGACAGTGTTTGTGTTGCAGATGTATACTCCGATTTTATAAAAAATTTTGACTTATCAATGCAAGGGGCAACAATTGTAAATAACAAATTGATGTTAAATCAAAAGGGGCAAAACCAATTATGCTTAATTACATCAAAAATCCCTGCAACAAACAATAAAGAATATGAAATACGTGTTTCCTTTGGGTATATAAATTTAACCAATAGCACACTAACCAAGGAATATAGTGAAGACGTCATAATATACACAGATGAATTTTTTACAATGGAAGGACTTTCTGCCAGCGACAAAACACTTGTTGAAGAAAAATATAATAACAAAGATATTAGGCATTTATTTAGCCAATTAAATAGTCTTGGAACATTTCAAGTTGATTTTTCTTTTAATTTTGATAGCACACCAATAACTTTAACACTTCAATTTACAAACCAAGACACAACAGCCCCAGAAATTAATTTTTTGGGACAAAAAGAAGTTTATATAACAAGTCAATCACAATATAATGACCTTTATAAAAATGATGTTTGCAAAATTATTGATGGGCATGATGGTGAATTGACACCAAATGTCACTGAGTTAAACATGAATGGCTATGGCTCATATAATATTGAATATTCCGCAAAAGATTCAAGTGGAAACACTTGCAAATTTGTTAGAATTGTCCACTATGGGAATGCGGAACTTGCAACAAGTTCAAGTGAAGAACAATATAATAGTAGGTTTGTTGCCCCAATTGTATTTCATGAATTTGAAGAAAACGATTTCACAATAACATACAAAATTGGAAATGCAATATTAAGTTATGACCAAGGTGCAGGTATATTGTTAAATGATTTTGGTAAATATCAAATTATTTTTGAATTAACACACAATAGCAATGAAAACATTAAATATAAATTCAATTATACAATAAATGTTGTTGATTATGAAGTCCCAAGAATAACACTCAATGGTGGGAATAACTATAAACTCTATGCTGGAAGCAAATATGTTGAGCAAGGTTATGTTGTAACAGATAATTCAACAAGTGATGTGTTGACCGAATCAACAAGTTCAAATAATATCAGTATTCAAATTAAAATTTATTACAAAGACAATAATTCAAGTTCTTTTGTAAAGGTTAATAATGTTGACACAACAAAAGTGGGAACTTATAAAATAACATATAATGCAAAAGATAACTTTGGCAACAATGTTGAAGAAACAAGATATGTTGAAATTATTTATGCTCCAATTGAGAATCTTTCAATTGATGAAACAAAATTGCTCACTCAATATAGCCAAAACAAAGTTGTTGAATTTGATTTGCTCAGCGAATCAGATTATATAACAACACCAGACCCACTGATAACATGGTTTGTTAATGGTAATGTTGTTGGAACATCAAAAGGAGCCCTAAAATATCAATTTCGTGATGCTGGCAACTATGAAGTGTATGGCGTTCTTGCAGAAAATCCAAAAGTTGTTACTCAAGTTGTAACTTTATGCATATATGAAAAGTCGCCATATGAAAATGTTGCTCTTTGGGTAGGTATAGGTCTTGGAGTAATGGCTCTTGCCGGTTTTTGTGCTTTCCTTGTAGGAATATACAAAAAACGTAACTTCTATTAAATGACAAAATATCTAGCTCTTGCTAGATATTTTTTTATGCCTTGGAGGATATTCTTTCAAATTTGCTATTCCGACTTTCACTTCGTAGACTATCTTGGAGAAATCTCAACCATATTGAATAAAAAAATAGAAAATCCCAACCATATAAATATA
>CAMEJD010000011.1 GCA_945919375.1 uncultured Clostridia bacterium | reverse complement strand
AACCAATATGAGTAATATGTTTTATGGATGTAGCAGTTTAACAAGTTTGGACTTAAGTAACTTTAATACATCAAATGTGACAAATATGAGTAGTATGTTTTCTGGATGTAGCAGTTTAACAAGTCTAGATGTTAGCAGTTTTGATACATTAAATGTTACAAATATGGGATTTATGTTTTTCAAATGTAGTGGACTTACAAGTTTGGATGTAAGTGGGTTTAACACATCAAGTGTAACATCTATGACAGGTATGTTTGAAAATTGTAGCAGTCTGAAGACTTTGAAATTTAGTAGTATGTTTGACACATCAAATGTGACAAGTATGAGCTATGACTATTATCCTAGTTACAATGGAATGTTTAAAAATTGTAGCAGCCTAACTAGTCTTGATTTAAGTAGTTTTGACCTATCAAACGTAGCATCAGATGCATATGGTAATTTCTTAACAGGTTGTACTGCATTAACTGAAATAAAATCTCCTAAAATAAATCCAAAAACTAACATTTCCTTGCCAAGTGGCACATGGAAGGATGTCAACAATATCAACGGAGATCCTTACACAGCTTTGCCAACAACAACAGGCACAAGCATAACATTAACAAAAACAGCATAAAAAAATATCTAGCAAATGCTAGATATTTTTTTTATTTAACATATCATCCAAAGTTCGCCAAGCAAGTTCAACACATTTCACTCTTGCTGGCATATTTGAAATATTTTCAAAGGCAATGCTGTCTTTTAACAAATCTTTTTCTTCATTTGTCAAACTTTCTCGTCTTATCATTTTTAGAAATATTGCAATAATATTTTTTGCTTCGGTTAGTGTTTTTCCACGCAAAGTGTCTATCATAATTGATGTTGAACTTTGTGAAATTGCACAACCATGTCCAACAAATGACATATCTTCAATTTTGTCACCATCAAGTTTTACTTCAAGTTCAATTTCATCTCCACAATTAGGATTGTGACCTTTAAGTGAGCAAGTTGGGGAGTCTATATTTTTTTTGTTGGGACTGTTCATAGAATGTTCCATAATAAGGTCAGTGTACATATCATCAAATTGTTCCATTATTTTGCCACCTTTATATATTTTTCAAATTTGCTATATATTCCTTTTAATGCAATAACAAGGTTGTCCACATCTTCTTTTGTGTTGTAAAACGAAAAACTTATTCTACATGTGCTATCAATTCCCAAATATCGCATAAGTGGTTGGGCACAATGATTGCCTGCACGAATGCATATATGAGAAAAGTCAAGCATTGTGGAAACATCATGTGGATGAATACCCTTCATATTAAAAGATATAACTTCACTTCTTTTTGTTTCGTCTTTTGGACAATACAACTCAATATAAGGAAGTTTACTTAATTCACTATATGCATAGTTTGAAATTGCTTTTTCAATGCTTTCAATTGTTTGATATCCAATACTTTGAATATATTTTATTGCAGTCATAAGCCCAACAGCACCGGCAACATTCTGTGTTCCTGCTTCAAACTTATGGGGAAGTGGGGCATAAGTTGTTGACTGTTCATAAACATACTCAATCATATCTCCACCCATTAAAAATGGTGACATATTTTCAAGCAGTTCTTTTTTGCCATAAAGTACACCAATTCCAAGTGGTCCATACATTTTATGTCCGGAAAAAACAACAAAATCGGCATCTGTTTTTTGAACATCAAAAGGCATATGTGCAATGCTTTGAGAAATGTCCACAACAACTTTTGCGCCAACGCTATGGGCTTTTTTTATAATGTATTCAATATCGTTAATTGTTCCCAAGACATTTGAAACGCTTAAAATTCCAACAACTTTGGTACCTTTGGTTATTTTTTTGTCAATTTCTTCTTTGTCTAACTCAAAATTTTTGTTGATATACATATATTCAAGTTTTGCATTTTTTTGCTTTGATATTTTTTGCCATGGAACAAGGTTAGAGTGGTGTTCCATAATTGACAAAACAACTTTGTCGTTTTGTTGTAAATTGTCAAGACCATAGGTGTAGGCAATAAGATTTAATGCTTCGGTTGCATTTTTTGTAAATATAATTTCTTCATCATATTTGCTATTTAAAAATTTTGCAACTTCATGTCTTGCTTCATTATATTTGCTTGTTGCTTTAACACTTAAATCATATGCACCACGATATGGGTTTGCATTATATTTTTTGTAAAACTCATCTTCGGCGTCAATAACGCATAATGGTTTTTGCGAAGTTGCACCACTATCAAGATAAATTATGTTACTATCCTTTAGTAAAGGAAAATCATTTTTATAATCATTCATTATTCAAATTTCCTATCAATTGTATCTAATATTAAATTCTTTAGACTGTCATCAAACAAATCATTTATTATTGTATTAAATTTTGCTTTTAATATAAGTTTTTGTGCTTCTTTTTTGTTAAGTCCACGACTCATAAGGTAAAACATTTGTTTGTCATCAATTTGACCAGTTGCGGTGGAGTGCTTGCCATCAACATCTTCTTCTGTGCAAAGAAGAATTGGCAAGGCTTTTGATTTTGCATCAGTTGAAAGCAAAGTACAAAATTCAGTTTCACTTCCATATGCTTTTTTGCAACCTTTTTTAAAATCAATTGTACCTTTAAAGTTTTTCTCGCTAGAATCGTTTAATGCACCTACTACTTCAATTTTTGCATCAGTTTTTTTGCCATATAATTCATTTAGATAATTTATGTCAATCTTTGCATTGTTTTTGCCAAGATAAATTGTTTTTATTGAACTAGTTGCATTATCTCCAAATAAGTTAAAATACAAGTTATATACACTAACATTATTACAAAAATCAAATAAATTAAAATTTATTTTTGAATTTTCATCAAAATTGCCTTCAATTGATACCAAATTGCATGCATTTGTGTCATAAACAAAAGCAATGTCAAGTTGCGAATTCTTTTTCAAGTTAATTTGAACTCTTGAATTATTGTAAGAAATTGTTTTGCTTTGAAGTTTTATAATTGCTTGTGCTGAAATATTTTCCAAAACATCAATTTGTAAATTACTTGCAAGTTTTTCATTCTTTGACAAATCAATAAAAAGGGGAGTGGTTAAGTTCTTGTTAATTTCAAAAAACAAATTTACATTACCTTTTTCCTTTGCTTGTTTGTCCAAAACATAATTTATTGGGTGTTTTAGTTCAAAATTGGCAAAACTCTCCAATTTCATATTATCTCTCTCGCCAACAATAGACAAACTTGTGATATCGGGCAAGGTTGTTGCAACCAAATTCTCGTCAAGTTCAAAATCATTAACCGAATAATTATTGCAAGTTCTTATTGCTGTGTTATTTATTTTTATCATTATCCAATACATCCTTCAAGTTCAAGATTGATAAGTCTATTCATTTCAACAGCATACTCTATTGGTAGTTGCTTTGAAACTGGACTTGCGAATCCACGAACAATAAGTGCCTTGGCATCTTCTTCGCTAAGTCCACGACTCATAAGATAAAATATCGACTTTTCACTAATTTTTCCAATTTTTGCTTCATGGGAAAATGAAACTTGGTTATTTTGTACATCGTTTACTGGAATAGTGTCACTTCTTGAAATATCGTCAAGCATAAGTCCATCACAAGAAACACTGCATTTTGAATTAGTTGCATTTGGTAAAATTCTAACTAAACTGCGATAGGTCGCAATTCCACCATTTTTGGAAATGCTTCTTGAACTTACCACACTTGAAGTATTTTTACCAATATGGACAACCTTGAATCCTGTGTCAAGATTTTGATTTTTTCCTGCAAAAGATATTCCAGTGTATTCAGTGCTTGAATTGTTACCCTTAAGTATGCTCATAGGGTAGAGCATAGAGATATGACTTCCAAAACTTCCGCTTATCCAATCAACCTTTGCATTTGTTTCCAAAATTGCCTTTTTTGTGTTAAGGTTCATCATATTTTTAGACCAGTTTTCAATGGTTGAATACCTTAAATATGCATTGTCCTTTACAAACAATTCAACACAACCTGCATGCAAATTCACTTTGTTGTATTTTGGGGCAGAACAACCTTCAATAAAGTGCAAACTTGCGCCTTCATCAACAATTATTAGTGTATGTTCAAATTGCCCACTCTCTGGAGAGTTAAGTCTAAAATATGATTGAAGAGGCATTTCAAGTTTAACACCTTTGGGAACATATACAAAACTTCCACCACTAAAAACTGCATAGTGAAGGGCAATAAACTTGTGCTCAAAAATTGGCACACATTTTGTAAAATATTCTTTAACAAGGTCAGGATATTCTTTTATTGCACTATCAAAATCGGTGTAAATTACACCTTGTTTTTTTAGTTCGTCTTTTATTGAGTGATAAACAACTTCGCTATCGTATTGAGCACCAACACCTGCAAGATATTCTCTTTCTGCTTTTGGTATGCCCAATTTATCAAATGTGTTTTTAATATCTTCTGGGACATCGTTCCAGTTGCTTTCAATTTTTGCCTTTGGTTTAACATATGTTGCAATGTCATCCATATTTAGTTCGTCAAGATTTGGACCCCAAGTTGGCATTGTTAGTTTGTTATATGCATCAAGGGCCTTTAGTCTTATATCAAGCACCCAACTTGGCTCATTTTTTTGCTTTGAGATTTCTTCAACTATTTCTTTTGAAAGACCTTTTTTAATTTTGTAGTCGTAGTTGTCGGCATTCTTAAAGTCGTAAATATTTGTGTTTAATTCTTCAAGTTTAGTCTTTGCCATTTTTGTATGCCTCATAACCATTTTTTTCTATTTCTTTTGCAAGTTCCATTGTTCCCGTTTTAACAATTTTTCCATCAATCAAAATGTGAACATGGTCCACTTTAAGATTTTCCAATATTTTTGTTGAGTGGGTGATAACCAAAACGGCATTGTTTTCATTCTTATATAAATCAATTCCTTTTGAAACAACTCTTATTGCATCAACATCAAGTCCGGAATCAGTTTCATCAAGAATAACAAATTTTGGAGATAGGGCAAGCATTTGCAAAATCTCGTTTTTCTTTTTTTCTCCGCCTGAAAAACCAACATTAAAATCACGACCAATAAGTTGTGGGTTCATATCCAAACTTTGAGCATAGCCTTCAATTTCTTTCTTAAAATCAACGCCATAAATTGTTTTGCCTGTAACTTTATTTTTTGCAGTTTTTAAAAAATTAAAAACGCTTATGCCAGGGATTTCCTCAGGTGTTTGAAAAGACATAAAAATGCCCATTCTTGCAATTTCATCAGTCTTTTTATTTGTTATATCTTTTCCGTCAAAAGTAATTTTTCCAGCAATTTTTGTATATTCTGGGTTGCTTAATATTGTATTGGCAAGTGTGCTTTTTCCTGCGCCGTTTGGTCCCATGATAACATGGACTTCGCCTTTGTTTATAACAAGGTCAAGACCTTTTAATATTTGTTTATCCAAAACTTTGGTTTGTAAATTTTCTATTCTTAATAATTCTTCCATAATTTCCTTTCAATTCCTACTAAATTGGTATGATATAGAATTATAGCATATATAATACATTTTGGCAACACAAATATTGGTATAAAATTACATCATTTTTGAGTATATTTTTTGTCGATTTCTGTACTTATTTTTCTTTCAAAAGTCATATTGGGTCAATTTATGTAAAAAACAAGCAAATGTTATGAAAAAATGAATTTTTTGCTTAACATTTTTATGTACATAGAATGAATAATTTTGCGGGACAGGAATATTTTTCAAAAAGTGATAATAAGATATTTCGACAGAAAATAACAATAAAGTTAATCATTACAAAAATATCGCATTTGCTTATATTTATATAATGATTATAGTTAAAAGTGAGGTTTTAATGTTTTGTGTCGTAAAATTAAAATCTATTAGGTACATTTTGCTAGTGTTACTAGTGACAGCATTGCTTGCAATATCATTTAATGGTGTTGCTTCGGCACAAGTCTTTTTTGGCTATCCGGCAAGACTTGTTCCAGTGTATAGTGTGGACACAGAAGAAAATCAAGTTGCAATTTCTTTTGATGCTGCTTGGGGTGCAGACAAAACCGAAAAGATAATGGAAGTGCTTAAAGAGTACAATTGTGGTGCAACCTTCTTTTTGGTTGGATTTTGGGTTGACAAATATCAAGATATGACAAAAAAGATTGATGCAAATGGTTTTGAAATTGGTACACATTCCAACACTCATCCCGATATGACAAAACTTTCAAAAGAGTCTGCAAAGTTGGAACTTTCAACATGTGTTCAAATGATAGAAAATTTGACAAATAAAAAGGTCAAACTTTTCCGTCCACCATTTGGGGCATACAATAACAATGTTATTGAAGTTAGCAATGAACTTGACTTAATCCCAATTCAATGGAGTGTTGATTCTCTTGACTGGAAGGGACTTAGTGCCAAGGAAATTTCAACAAGGATATTAAATGGGGCAAAAAAAGGTTCAATAATTTTGTGCCATAACAATTCTGACCATATTGTTGACGCATTGCCAATGGTTCTTGATAGATTACATTCAAAAGGATACAAAGTGACCTCTGTTGGTGATTTGGTTTATAAAGAAAACTACATCATTGACAGAAATGGAGTACAAAAACAAAAAAGTTAAGGAGAAATAAAATGAAGTACGAATTATTATCAAACAACAGGGTGTTCTTGTTTGGAGAAATTGCAAGCGAACCCAAATTTAGTCACGAAAGTTTTGGAGAAGCCTTTTATGAAATTGATTTAAAGGTAAAAAGACTTTCGGAACAATTTGACACTATTCCAATTACAATTTCAGACAAACTTTTAACAAAAGAAATGCAAGTTGGAACAAAACTTGCAATAAAAGGTCAATTTAGGAGTTATAACAAAGTTGAAGATGAAAAGAGTAAACTAATGCTTACAGTGTTTGTGCGAGAGATTATTGAATACAACGAAACAATGAATCCCAATATTATTGAAATTTCAGGTTTTGTATGCAAAGAACCAACATACAGAACAACACCATTTAAAAGGGAAATTTGTGATGTTTTAATTGCAGTAAATAGGGCATATAATAAGTCAGATTATTTACCATGCATTGCATGGGGAAGGAATGCAAGATATGTAAAAAATTTGGAAATTGGCAAAAAGGTAAACCTTGTTGGAAGAATACAATCCAGAGAATATCAAAAAAAGACTGAAACGGGCGAGATATTAACAAAAACAGCTTATGAAGTTTCAATAAACAAGATTAGTGATGAAGAAATTTATGATGAGTTGGATGACAAAGTAGAAGTATGATGAATAAAGTGATAATAGTATAAAAGGCAGTTTTTACTGCCTTTTTTTTAACCTAAAATGGTATTAAAATAACTATAATTTTGTTTTGCAAGTATTTATTTTGCTCAATGTGTGAAAATAGTTTATTTTATTAGACAGTTTTAATTTTTAATGATATAATAAATCGAAATTTGTAAATCATAAACTATGAGTTGTTGATTTGCGTTTTTCGTATAAAAGCAATATCCGTCAAATTTATATTTTGTTTTATAACTTAAAACGAGGTTTGATAGTATTAGAACAGTTAAGGGGTGATTATGGAAAAAACTGAAAAGAAATCAAGTAAATTCTTTAATGCTATAAAAATAATAAGCAATATCATTTTTATACCAATCATAATTATTGTTCTTTTTGCATCAATTATTATGTTTAGTGCAAAAAGAAATAGTGAAGTTCCATCACTTTTTGGTTATTCAGTTGTAAAAATTTTATCATCAAGTATGAGCAAAGATATAACGACTGGCGAAGAACAACCTCAATTTGCAAAAGGTCAATTTGTTGTTGTAAAACTCGTTGACACAAAAACTTTGAAAGAAGGCGATGTAATTGCTTTTTATAAATATAGACCAGATTTGGATCCCAACAAGAGTGAATTGCCAGAAGTTTCAGAAAGCACAACTCCAATAGTTGGTGGAGCAAGAAATGATTTGCAAAAAAGAGTTGCTCCATATTCAGAAGTTATTTTTCATAGGATAGTTGATATTAACAAACCTCTTGATGAAAATGACCCATATCATGACAAACAATTTTTCCAAACAAAAGGGGACGCTAATGCAAGTGCTGACGCTGATTGGATTATGGAAGATTTTGTTGTTGGAAAATATGAAAGCAGTAACTCATTTATCTGTGGATTATTCCAATTTTGCTCAAGCACTGCAGGAAGTATAACATTGATAATTGTTCCATCAATCATAGTAATTGCAATGCTTGCAACAACAATATTTAAGCAAGCAAAAGATATTAAATTTGAGAACGCAGAAGAAGATGATAATGTTGTTTTTGACAAACCACTTGATGACGAATCAGACAAGAGTGAAAAAGAAAAAGACAAACAGTCTAAAGAACAAAAAGAACAAATTTTGAAAAATATTTTGAGTGATGCTGAAAAGCAAAAATCAGGCCTCAAAAACAAGGATATTGAACAAAAGTCTGAATCTATCAAAGATACAAAACCAACAATGTTAAAAGTTGATGATAAAAAAGTTTCAAGCATAGAGAAAAAAGTAGAGCAAACTCAAGCAAAAGTTGTTGAGCCAAAGAAAGTTGTTGAGCCAAAGAAAGAACAAACAAAGGTTGAGCCACCAAAAGCAAAAGTACCTCCAAAAGCTCAACCAAAAGCACCAATAAAATCTGAACCTCAAATTATAAAACAAGAACCAAAAGTAGAGCAAAAAGTTGCACCAACAAAAGTTCCACCTAAAGCGCCTGCAAAAATACCACCAAAAGCTCCACCAAAGAAACAATAATACAAAAAACTGCAATTAAACATATAATTGCAGTTTTTTTGTACATACTAACATTATGAAAATGATAGATGAGGCTGATTTTGACTATTCAAAGTTTGGATATAATGAAATTGACTTGGGTGACGGTTTGATTTATTCAAAACTAGATATTGGCAATGGTAATAAAAATCTTGGTTTTGAATGTGGAAGTTACAGAATACTATCGGGGCATAATTTATATTTGTATTCAAAAGGTCAAAAAGAAAATTTGATAAAACATATAATAGGTATTTTTGATGAGTTGTTTGAAAAGTTAAAAATAAAAAAGACAGACAAAGTGTTGATTTGTGGGCTGGGCAATAATGAAATAGTTGCTGATAGTTTTGGGGTTGAAACATGCAAAAAGGTACTTGCGACATATGATATGGATGAAAAAATAACAGATTCAAAAATTTGTAAAATTATTCCAAATGTAAAAATGAACACAGGGCTTGATACTTATACTATAGTCAGTGGGATTGCAAGGTTAGTAAATGTAAAATTGGTAATTTTGATTGATAGTTTTATAACAAAAAATATCCAAAGAATAGGTCACAGTATACAAATTTCAACTTGTGGAACAACTCCGGGTGGCGGAATAACTTGTGGAAAAGAAATATCAAAAAAAAATCTTGGAATTGAATGCATTACAATAGGTGTACCTTTTATGATAGATCTAAAATCAATATCAAGCAAAGTAAGAAGGTCAATAATAGTGTCACCAAAGGATAATTATGAAATGATAAATTTTTGCTCTGACATTGTTAGTAGTTCCTTAAATTTGTGTTTTAATCCAAAGTTGAGCAGTTCAGAAATTGATGAACTAAAAAGACCGCTTTAGCATAAACTTTAAGTATGATAGCACTAATTGATAGTGGAGTTGGTGGAGTAAGTATCCTTGCCAAATGTGCAAAGGTGTTGCCATATGATTATGTACTTTTGGTTGATAATAAAAATGCTCCATATGGCAACAAAACAAAAAAACAACTATTAAATATTACTAAAAACAATATTGATTTTTTAATAAAGAGATATAAATTGGAAGCTATTATTTTTGCATGTAATACTTTGAGTTTTTCAATTTATAACGAAATTAAATCCATGTACAATATTCCAATTTATAAAATGGAGTTTGATGAAAAAGAAATTGATAAACAAAACAAAAAAATATTATTTTTTGCAACAAAAAATACAATAAAATATAACAAAAAAATAATGACAAAAAATGGTTGGAAGTCTTTATATATAAGAGATTTGCCGTTATTTATTGATAATAATATAAATAGATTATATAAAACAAAAATAATATTAAATAAAAAAATGAATTATTACAAAAATTTTAATATAAATACCATCGTTTTAGGGTGTACACATTTTTCTTTAATTAAAAAACAAATAAAAGATGTTATGCCAAATGTAAAAATTTTTGAATATGAAAATATTGTAGTGAACAAAATTAAAAATAGTTTTAAGCCAAAAGACCATAGGACACTGAAAATACTTTTAACAAGATATGATTACGTAAGGTTAATTGAGTTAAAAAGTGTGCTTTGCAAACTTTTGTATAATTAAACATTTGACAAACAAAACAAACTATATTACGCTATAAGCATGAATTGTAATTTGTGTCCAAGAAAGTGTAATATTGATAGAGATTTTAGCAAGGGATGTTGTGGCGAGAGTAATGAAATAAAGATAGCAAAATATTCGCTTTTTATGTTTGAAGAACCTTGCATAAGCGGAGAGAAAGGCAGTGGTGCTATCTTTTTTTCTGGATGCTCTTTAAAGTGCGTTTTTTGTCAAAATTATGAAATATCAAGTCTTGATTTTGGAAAGACAATAACACCAAATCAACTCGCAGACATTTTTAAAGAATTGGAAAATATGGGGGCGGAAAATATCAACCTTGTCAATCCAACACACTTTGTGAAAGGTATTATTGAAGCATTAAAAGTATACAAACCTAATATACCCATAGTATATAACACTCATGGTTATGAGAATGTGGAAACATTGAAAGATCTATCCAAGTATGTGGATATATTCTTGCCGGATTTAAAGTACATTGACCCAATGTTATCTTCAAAGTACTCAAATTGCAGTGACTATTTTGAAAAAACATCAAAAGCACTCCTTTGTATGCGTAAACTAAAAGAAGATAAATTTGAGAATGGAATGATGAAGCAGGGGCTTATTGTAAGACATCTTATTTTGCCACTTTGTACATATGATAGTACAAAAATTTTGGAGTGGTTAAAAGAAAATTTGCCACAAACAAAAGTAAGTTTAATGGCTCAATACACACCATATGCAAAGGCAAGCGAATATCCTGAAATAAATCGAAAAATCACAAAAAGAGAGTATGAAAAAGTCGTTTCAAAATACTTGGAACTAAATCTTGATGGCTATGTGCAAGAGAGAGAAAGTAGCGGAACTGTTTATATCCCAAAGTGGGACTTTGTTTGACATTTTTTGATGTTGACGAGCATTTATTTTTAGTTTAAAATATAAGCGATATTAAGGGGGAATAATATTATGATAATAAACATTTTCCCATTGCTTTCAAAGGCACTGGATATTGCTGTGGAAAAGTTTGATTCCAAAGATTCAATAAATGCCAAATTGCATAACATTTACAAACAATTTAAAAGTTGTGTAAATGATTTGCCGGTTGCTCAATTAAATTATTTAAGTGACCAAATGAAAATGGCATACAATAATTCTATGGATGCATATTCAAAGAATGACAATTTGGATGAACTAAAATTGGCAGATGTGTATCAAAAATTTCAAAGCATAATTGCTTCAAAGTTGGAGAGTTTGAAAGAATATGGCAAAGAATATGAGTTATAATTCTTTTTGACTTAATATAGTTGACATAACGAGTAATTTTGTGGTATTTTTTATGTGTAAAAACGATAATGAAAGACACGCTGTGTAATGTGTTTGATTAAGAGAGCATATGGTTGGTGAAAATATGTATCAAATCTTGCAACAGTATCACTTTCTAGTTGCCTTTTTGAACCAATAGTAAAGAAGGTCGGCAACTTCCCGTTATAGAAGTATTGCATGATGGTGCAAGTGTTCACATAGACAAATTGTTTTTTAATGGACTTTGCATTTGTTTTTGCAGAGTCTATTTTTTATTTATGAATTAGGAGATTGTAATGGAAAAAGAACAAGGTATGCCAAATTTTATTGATATGGAACACCATATCCTAGATTTTTGGGAAAAAGAAAATTGCTTTAAAAAAATGCGTGAAAAAAATCAAAAAACTGGAAAGTATTTCCCATTTCTTGATGGGCCAATCACTGCAAATAATGAGATGAAATTACACCATGTTTGGAACAGAGCATTAAAAGATATTATGCTCAAATTCAAAAGTATGGAAGGCTACGATAGTTGCTATCAAAATGGCTTTGATGCACAAGGCTTATGGGTTGAAGTCAATGTTGAAAAGGCTTTGGGGCTCAAAGATAAAAGAGATATTTTGTCTTTTGGAATGGACAAGTTTGTTGAAGCATGCAGAGATAGAGTAAAGTACTATTCTGGCAGAATAACAGAACAAAGCAAACGTCTTGGACAATGGATGGACTGGGATAATTCATATTTCACTAATAGTGATGAGAACATAACAACCATTTGGTACTTTTTAAAAGAATGTTACAAAAGAGGTTGGTTAATTGAAAAATACAGACCAATGCCTTGGTGTAGTCATTGTGGAACATCACTTTCTGAACACGAATGTGCAGATAATTATCAAGATATGGAGCATATGGCAGTGTTTTTTAAGTTGCCAGTAAAAGACAGCAATTTAAGTATGCTTGTATGGACAACAACACCTTGGACACTTTCAAGCAATGTTGCAATTGCAGTAAATCCAAACTTAACATACAGCATATGCAATGTAAAAAGCACAACAAGACAACTTGTTGTTTGCAGTGACGCACTAAAAGCACTTAAGGATGATTTGATTAGTATTGAAAAAGAAGTAAAGGGAAGTGAACTCGTTGGTCTTGAATATGAAACTTGCTTCCCTGAATTAAAAGAACAACAATTCACACACAAAGTTGTTGCATGGGAAGATGTTGATGCAACAGAAGGAAGTGGTGCAGTTCACATTGCTCCGGGATGTGGTGCAGAAGACTTTGAACTTGGCGAAAGGCTTGGTCTTAAAAAAGTTTGTCCTGTTGATGAAAATGGAATTTTCTATAATGACTTTGGCTTTTTCTCGGGCAAAAGCACAACCGAAGTTGCAGATGAAGTTTTTGAAGAATTAAAAAAGAGAGATAAACTCTATTATGTTCATAAACATAAACATAGATATCCAATTTGTTGGAGATGCAAAAATCCTTTAATTTTCCGTTTGTCAAAAGAATGGTACTTAAAGGCTGATGAAATTCGCCCAAGACTTATTGAAGCAGTTGATACAGTAAAATGGCAACCTGAATTTATCAAAAAGCGTATGCTTGATTGGTTAAACAATATGGGAGATTGGAATATCTCACGAAAGCGTTTTTATGGACTACCATTGCCATTCTATCGTTGTGAGCATTGCCATGAACTTACAGTTGTTGGATCACTTGATGAATTTAAAAAGTTATCAAGTAAAGAAGAGGTAGATTCACTTCCACACCTTCATAGACCTTATATTGATAAAATTGAAATCACTTGTCCGCATTGTGGCAACAAAGTAAAAAGAGTTCCAGAAGTTGGTGACTGCTGGCTTGATGCAGGGATTACTCCATTTTCAACAAAAAAATACTTTACAGACAAAGAATATTGGAAAAAGAATTTCCCTGTTGATTGTGTAATTGAAATGAAAGAGCAAATAAGACTTTGGTTCTATTCATTGTTATTTATGAGTGTCGCACTTGAAAATAGAGCACCTTACAAAAAAGTTATTGGTTTTGCTATGCTTGTTGCAGAAGATGGCTCAAAATTTAGCAAGAGTGGGCCAAACAATATTGATTTTAATGTTGTTGTTGAAAAATACGGCGCAGATGTTTTGAGATATATATTCGCCGCAAATAATATGCAAAATGACACCCGTTTTGGTTATGGAATATGTGACGAAGTTAGAAGAAAATTCCTAGGACTATGGAATGCATATATATTCTTTAACACTTATGCATGTCTTGATAATCCAAAAATTGATGGATACGTTCCAAAGAATTTGGATATAACAGACAAATGGTTGATTTTATCTACAAACGATTTTGCAAAAAGAGCAAAAGATAATTATGAAAATAACCAATACTTTATGGTAATAAAAGATTTTGAAAGTTATATTGATGACCTAACAAACTGGTATATAAGAATAAACAGAAGAAGATTTTGGAAGAGTGAAGAGGCTGAAGACAAACTCAATGCATATTATTCACTTTATTATGCACTAAAAACCGTAACACAAATTATGGCACCAATAACACCATTTATGTGCGAATATATTTGGCAACATATGGTAAGAGAAATTGAACCAAATGCCGAATTGACAGTTATGATGGGTGGCTTCCCAAATGGAACAGAATGTGTTGTTGAAGATAATGACCTTATCTTTAAAACAAATGTAGCAAGAGAAATTATTGCAGTTGGGCAAAAATTAAGAAACGAAAACCAATTAAAAATAAAACAACCACTAAAAACAATGTATCTAATTGTTGATGAAAGAACAAAACAAGCAGTTTTGGATTATGAATCAGTAATCAAAGATGAATTGAATATAAAAGAAATTGTCTTTGAACACGATAAATCAAGATTTAACGATGCTTATCTTCAAGTAAACTTTAAAGAAGCGGGGAAAGTCCTTAAAGGTGATGTCCAAAAAGTAAGAAATACTTTGCTTGAATTAAGCGAAGATGAAATGAAAAAACTTGTTGATATGTATAATCAAGGTGCAGTTAGCATTTGTGGTTATGATAATTTATCAAAAGATTTATTTGTACTTTGCTATAAAGCTAAAAAAGACTATGTAATATCAACCGAAAATAATATAACTGTTGTTCTTGATATTACACTTGATGAAAACTTAATGTTGGAAGGTTTATCAAGAGAACTTATAAGGGCAATTCAAGTTATAAGAAAACAAAGTGGATACCTAATTGAACAAAGAATTTGTCTTGAAATTGACTCAAACGATGAAACAATAAACAAAGTATTAAATAAATACAAAGATAAAATAGTAAGTGAAGCACTTGTAAAAGAATTTGGTAAAGTAGAAAATCCTGACTTTACAAATGAAATTACAATTGGTGGAGAAACAGTTACTGTTAAGGTAAAGGCATAATATGTTATATATGAAAAATGATGGAGAAATTAGTGAATTTGACGGAAGTGAAGTTCTAATTTTCCCATTAACCTCCGAAGAACTTAAATTTTTTAAAGAAGATATATCTGGGTTTGAAAAGTATATAAATCTTGAATATGATGGCGAAGATATTAAAGACCTAGAAACTATGCTTGATTTTCAATTAAAAATGCAAGAAAAAGAACCACAAAATTGGATATACAACACAAGTTGGCTTATAGTTTCTTTGCTCAATAAAAATATTATAGGCACAATAGATTTTAAAGGTTGCCCAAATGAAAATGGCGAAGTTGAAATAGGCTATGGAATAGGCAAAAGATACCAAAATCGTGGCTATGCAACAAGTGCAGTTGAACTTATGTGCAAATATGCAAAAGATAATGGCATAAAATGTGTAAAGGCAAATTGTTATAGAAGCAATATCGCATCACGAAGAGTATTAGAAAAAAATAATTTTAAAAAGATAAAAGAAGATGATAAAATCTTTTATTTTGAAAGGAAATTTTAATGAAATTAAACGAAGAATGGAAAGATTATGAAGTTTTGGCAACTTCAAATGGTGAAAAATTGGAAAGGTGGAAAGATTACTATCTTCTTCGCCCAGATCCTCAGGTGATTTGGAATACTGGTAAAGATTTGAGAATAAAAGAACTTCATGCACATTATCACAGGTCATCAACTGGTGGTGGAGAATGGGAATATTTACGCAAAATGTCAAATGAATGGACTGTTTCTTGGCGTAATTTAACCTTTTTAATAAAACCTATGGGATTTAAACACACAGGTCTTTTTCCAGAGCAAGCAACAAATTGGGCAATGATGATAGATTTAATAAAAAATGCCAACAGACCAATAAAAGTGCTAAATCTTTTCGCATACACAGGTGGGGCAACTGTTGCTTGCACATCGGCAGGTGCTGTTGTGACTCATGTTGATGCAAGTAAAAATATGGTTGATAGGTGTAAACAAAACCTAAAATTAAGTGGGTTAGAATGCAAACCAGTTCGCTATATTGTTGATGATTGCAAAAAGTTTGTTGAAAGAGAAATTAGACGTGGGAATAAATACGATGGCATTATTATGGACCCACCAAGTTATGGCAGAGGTCCAAGTGGCGAAATGTGGAAAATAGAAGAAAATTTATTTGATTTTGTAAAATTAACAAAACAAGTTTTATCTGATAATCCTTTGTTTGTACTTATTAACTCGTATACAACCGGGCTTCAACCATTAGTTCTTCGTAATATTTTGCAACTTTGTTTTGGAGAAGGTAATATTGATGCATATGAAGTTGGTATAAAGTGCAAAGATAATCTCATATTGCCTTGTGGAGCAAGTGGGGTAAAAAAATGGTAGATATTTTGTATGAAGATAATCATATTATTGTTGTTATAAAACCACAAAATATTCCAAGTCAAAGTGATGAAAGTGGCGATTTGGATATGCTTACAATGGTGAAACAATATATAAAAGAAAAATATAACAAACCGGGGAATGCTTATGTTGGACTTGTTCATAGGCTAGATAGGCCAACAGGTGGCATTATGGTTTTTGCAAAAACATCAAAGTCCGCAAAAAGACTTTGCGAACAAATAACAACAAAGGATTTTCAAAAAAAATATCTTTGTGTTGTATGTGGAACACCAAAGTACAAAAATGCAACACTAATTGATTATCTAAAAAAAGATGAAAAAACAAATATTGTAAAAATCGTACCGCAAACAGAAGTTGGTGCCAAAAAGGCTGAACTTGACTATAATGTTGTTGATATTTATGAAAATAAATATGCATTGGTTGAAGTCTTGTTAAAGACGGGAAGAAGTCATCAAATAAGAGTTCAAATGTCTAATATAAAAACTCCACTTTTTGGAGATACTAAATATGGGTATATTGGTGAAAAATCTAACCTTGCATTATGGGCATACAAACTTAATTTTGTACATCCGGTTACAAAACAAGCGATGCATTTCATGGTTTGTCCACCACAGCAAAAACCTTGGGAGATGTTTAAAAATTCAATAAATAAACTTAAATAACTTATAATTTGGAGATATTATGAAAAAAAGAGAAGAAATTGAAGAAAAATATAAGTGGGATTTAACTGATTATATAAAAGATTTAAACGAATGGGAAAATATATATAATTATGTTAAGGATAATTATAAATCAATTCTAAAATATGAAAATAATCTAAAAACTAAAGAAAATATCTATAATTGCTTGCAAGAAGACAAAATTTTGGGCGAAAAACTTGGTTTGCTTGCTGTTTATAGCAGTTTAAAAGTAAAAGAAAACTCAAAAGATAGTAAATACCTAAATTTATTAAACAAGGTAGATAAACTTTCAACAGAAATTTCTGAAGATTGTTCATTTATATCAAGTGAACTTAATTTGTTAGATGACGATTTCATAAATTCAATTATCGCTGACCCAAAATTTAAAGATTATGATTTAATGTTTAAAGATATAATCAAAAATCGTAAACATATGTTGTCAAAAGCAGAAGAAAAACTGCTTTCAGCAACAAGTGAGTTTGCTGGTGATTTCTCTGATATTTTTGATAAGATTGATACTGCTGATATAAAATTTGATGATGTTGTTGATAGTAATGGAAATAAATATGAACTTAACAACTCAAATTATGCAAAATATTCAATATCTCAAGATAGAGCATTAAGAAAAAGTGCTTATCAAAATATGAATGGGGCATATGGCAAACTAAATAATACTATAACGGCAATATATATGGGAAATGTTAAATCTGACCATTTTTATAGTAAAGTAAGACATTTTGATTCATCTCTTGATGCAAGTTTGTATGCAGAAGATGTTAATAAATCTGTTTATGACACACTTATAAAAAGTGTAAACGATAATTTGCCGGTTTTTCATAAATTTTTTGATTTAAAAAAGAAAATTCTAAAACAAGATACAATTGCTGTTTATGATATGCGTATTGGAACTGGTAAAATTGAGAAAGAATATTCATATGAAGAAGCATATAATATTGTTTTGGATGCAACAAGGGTATTGGGTGATGATTATAACGAAATAATGAAAAAGGCAAAACAAGAAAGATGGCTAGATGTCTATGCAAATGAAGGCAAAGATACAGGTGCATTTTCATGGGGTTATTATGGAAAACACCCAGTAGTTTTGCTTAATTATGAGAGCACTCTTACCGATGTGTTTACAATTGCTCATGAAATGGGGCATAGTATGCACACATATTATTCAAATATAAATCAACCAAGCACAAAAGCCGGTTATGAAATTTTTGTTGCAGAAGTTGCATCAACAGTAAATGAAATGCTTTTACTTAATTATTTGTTAAATAAGGCACAAACCAAAGAAGAAAAAATTTACTATTTTGATTATTTGTTTAAAATGTTTTATTCAACAATTTTCCGTCAGACATTGTTTGCTGAATTTGAAGAACATACACATTTTGCTTATCAAAATGGAGAAGATACAACTCCAGAAGCATTAAATTCATATTACTATAATCTTAACAAACATTATTTTGGAGAAAATGTTGAACTTGTCCCTGAAATTCAATACGAATGGTCAAGAATACCACATTTCTATTCATCATTCTATGTATATAAATATGCAACAGGATTAATTTCGGCTTTTTATATTGCAAATAAAATCTTTTCTGGTGATAAAGAAACATTGAAAGGTTATAGAAAATTCTTGACTCTTGGTTGCACAATGCCACCAGTTGAATTGTTAAAAGTTGCAGGAGTAAATCTTGAAAAGCAAGAAACATTTGATTTTGTTTTTGAAAGTATGAAAAATTTACTTAATGAATTTGAAAAACTTATCTAAAATTTATAATAAAAATATCACAAATTATGTGATATTTTTTTGTGAAAAAATTATAAAAATTGCTTCAAATTTAGTTGAATAAATATTTAACCGAATAAATTATTTCAATTTTCTACCAATCAAAATGCCTGTTAAAAGGTACAAAAGTTCATCACAATCATTGAGGTTGTCGCAACATTGTTGTGGTGGAAAACAATTTTCTGGTGGTCGCATAGGTGGTCTTATTGGTCTATTGCAATTTGGAATTGGTGGTCTATGACAAGGGTTACAACCACAGCCAAAGTTTCCATCAAAACCAAATGGATTTCTCATATCAATATAAGGTGATTCTGTATAGTTTTGAAAATCTTTCATAATAAATCTCCATACCATTTTATGTAGATTACATTGTTAAAGTTAATCAATTTTAACATATCCAGCCATATTGATTTTTTTAGTTAAGTATTTCTCTTTTTGGGGTTTAGAATCTTTGTTTTTATCTAAACTACTCATAATAGAACTAATTAGTGGATTATTTCCCATAATACTTGGCAAAATTTCATTGATACCTTTGCCAGAAATTAATAATGGCAAAATTTTGTATATCAAACTATTTTGATTTTGGTTTTGAGTATTGTTTATATTGTTTGGTGGTTCATAACTACTTGGGTACGGATTTTGAAAAAAGTCATTTTCCATATATTCTCCAGCACTATTTATTATATGTTTGCATATGTATAAATGTGATAGGAGATTTTATGAGGTTAAGTGAATATAAATGTGAAGAAAATATAAAACAAGAAAAAAAACAAAAAAATGAAGAAAAAATTGAAAATATGTATGAAAAATATAAAAATTTTAATCAAAACGACTTAACTAATGAATTATTTAATAATATCGCCAAGCAAAAGAAAGATGGAACATTTGACTATGAAAAAATAAAAAATACTATAACTCAAATAATGCCTTATCTAAATGCAGAGCAACAAAAAAATTTATTGTCAATTTTGGAAAAAATTAAATAAAATTATATATGAAAAAAATAGATGAAAAATTTAAAAATGTAGCAATATTATCAAGTGAAAATAAATTATTTGATTGTTTGGTCGAAGTTAATAATTTATCATTTGCTAGTTCATTTTTGCAAAAAAATGGCTTAAAAATTGAAAAAAAGTATCATTTTTTAAATATTTTGGCATTAAAGGCAAAAAAAAATGAAATTTTTAATATCGAAAAATTACCATTTGTAAAATATATTTATGGTGATGTCAAGGTATTGGCACTTACAAATGTTTCAAGAAAAATTTTGGGAACCGAAAATGTAAAATATTATGGTAACAATGTTAATGTTGCAATAATTGATACAGGCATTTGTTCGCATTTTGATTTCGTTCTAGGGAAAAATAGAATAATAAAATTTGTTGACTTTGTAAATGGTAAGAAAAAGAATTATGATGATAATGGTCATGGAACATTTGTTAGTGGCGTGCTTGCGGGTAATGGGCTAATTTCTCACAAAAAATATCGTGGATTTGCACCAAATTGCAATATTATTTCATTAAAAGCACTTGACGATAATGGAGAGGCAAATGCTTTAACAATTTTAGATGCAATGGAATGGGTTTATAATAATGCAAAAAATTTTAACATAAAAGTTGTGTGTATGAGTTTTGGTAGCGAACCAATTGGAATAAATGACCCGATTATGCGTGGTGCAGAAAAACTTTGGAAAAGTGGAATAGTCGTTGTTGCTGCCGCTGGAAATAGTGGGCCAAGATATGAAACAATAAAAAGCCCGGGAATAAGTCCAAAAATTATAACCGTTGGTGGATTTAATGACAATAGAATTGGTGAAACATTTTATGAAAACTTTTTTGAAATTGCAGACTTTTCATCCCGCGGTCCGGCATTAAATAAAATCAAGCCTGATTTGGTTGCACCAAGCGTGGATATAGTAAGTTGTTCACTTGACAATTCTTATACAACACTTTCTGGCACAAGTGTGGCAACCCCTATGATTGCAGGCATATGTGCACTTATTATTGAAAAATATCCAAATTTCAAACCTGACCAAATAAAACATATGCTCCTTAAATGTTGCAAAGGAATAGTGCATAATTATAATCAAGAAGGTATGGGATATCCAACTATAAGTTGAATATATATTCAACCATATAATGCTTTATACAAAGTTTTTTGCCACAAATTTTATATTTGCAAAAAACTTTTGGTGGTGGAGCTTTTGCAATATTAAAAAAATTATTTGATTATTTTTTTTAAAAAGTATAAACTACTAATAATGAAATTTAAAAGAGTATTTTGTTTGATGCTTTTGATATTTTCTATTTTTACATTCATTGCTTGTGACTATAATCCAACAAAAACAAAATTAGAAATATCAGGAGCAGTATATTTTGATAACACTCCACTTGATGGGGTTTCTATTCGTTCAAACACAAAATACTTTTATACAACAAATGCCAATGGGAAATTTTCTTTTGATGAATATTCAAGTTCTGTAACAATTTTTGCAGAAAAGTCTGGCTATATTTTTTCACCAAACAGTATTACTTTAACAAAGTCTCAAAGTGGCATAATTTTTGAAGCAACAAAAATTGAAAATTTAAGTGGGACTTTGAGCCTTTCAAAAATAAATGTTATGCCAACAAGCATTGCTGGAGTTCAAGAAAATTATTTGTTCAAAAATTCAGGTGGTGAGTCTTGCTTAAAAATAAATCAAATCAATGTATCGGTTGATGATGATAATTTGCAAGCACTAACTTCTCCAATATATGCAGTGAAAAACAAAAATAATGAGATAAAGTTTACAAACAACTTGTCGGTCAACACGGGAGAAAGGTTTAAAATTATGTTTAGTATTGATGCATGTTATTCTTTTGCATCAAACGAACAAGTTTATTACGAAACCAAAAAGTCGGTCATTAGCATAACAGAATCGCAAACAAATGCAAATTTGGTTCAAAGTGGGCAAAATGAGTTTGGACAAATTATTTATTCACTTGATGGTGTTAATGCTGGCAATAATAATTTCAGTTACAATATATCTTTTATATTTGATTATTATCCAAACTAAAAATTTCTCACAAAAATGTGAGAATTTTTTTTGCATAAATTTGTGGATTTGTCTTTTATATAATTGCATAAATTTGTTTTGTATGATAAAATAATTTGATTTATGGAGTAATATATGGCAGTTTATGATTTTAAGGCAATAGAAAAAAAATGGCAAGATAGATGGGCAACTGATGAAAGATTAAAAGCAGTTGATTTTCATCCTACAAAGCCCAAATATTATGTTTTGTATGAATTTTTTAATATAAGTGGAAATCTTCATATGGGGCATCTTAAGGGAACAGTTCCGGCAGATGCACTTGCAAGATACAAAAGACTAAAAGGTTACAATGTTTTGTTCCCAATTGGTGGAGATTCCTTTGGACTTCCTGCCGAAAATGCAGCAATAAAAAGGGGTATAAACCCAAGAAAGTTTGTTGAAGATGGAATGAAAAATGCAATGGAACAGTCAAAAAAGATTGGGTTATCTTTTGACTATTCTCGTAGTTTTTGCACAAGCGACCCAGAGTATTATAAATGGACACAGTGGATATTTTTGCAACTTCTCAAAAATGGCAAAGCATACAAGAAAAAGGGATATGTCAACTTTTGCCCAAAGTGTGAAACCGTTCTTTCAAATGAAGATAGTCAAGGTGGAAAGTGTGACCGTTGTGGCAGTGATGTTTTGCAAGTAAATCGTGATGTTTGGTTCTTAAAAATGCGTGAGTATGCCGACAAATTGCTTGGAAATGTTGACCGTATTGATATGGCAGAAAATTTAAAGGAAGCACAACGCAACTGGATAGGCAAAAGCGAAGGTATTGAACTTAATTTAGATTTAGTTGACGAAAATAATAACAAAATTGAAGATTTAAAAATATTTACAACTTGCATAGAAACGGTGTATGGAATAACATTCGTTGTCCTTGCTCCAGAACATGATTTGGTTGAAAAATTAGCAAGTAATATAAAAAATCTTAAACAGGTCAAAGAATATCAAGAAAAAACTGCACTCAAAAGTGAATTTGACCGTATTAGTCAAGTTAAAAACAAAACCGGTTGCAAACTTGAAGGCATATATGCAATAAATCCGGTAACAAAAGCAAAAGTTCCGGTATATCTTGCCGATTTTGTTCTTTGCGGATATGGTACAGGTGCTGTTATGGCAGTGCCAAGTCATGACCAAAGAGACTATGAATTTGCAGAACTTTTTAATATTCCAAAAATTCAAGTTATTGAAGGTGATGTTTCAAAAAATGCAGTAGAAAAGTTAGAGTATTTGGAAAAAAATAGTAAAATGCTTAACTCTGGCGAATTTACAGGACTTCCAGTTCGTGAAGCAAAAAAGAAAATTGCAGAAATGGTAATAAACAAAGGTTATGGCAAAAAGGTAATCAACTACAAAATGCAAGATTGGCCATTCAATCGTCAAAGATATTGGGGTGAGCCATTCCCAGTTGTATTTTGTGACAAATGTGGAGTTGTTCCACTTGATGAAAAAGATTTGCCACTAACACTCCCGGAAACCGATGATTATTTGCCAAATGAAAAAGGAGATTCTCCACTTTCAAAAATAGATAGCTTTGTAAATACAACTTGTCCAAAATGTGGTGGAAAGGCAAGAAGAGAAACTGACACAATGCCAAACTGGGCAGGTTCATCTTGGTATTGGCTTAGATATTGTGACCCACATAATAGTGAAAAATTAGCTGATTTTGACAAGTTGAAATATTGGGGAAGTGTTGATTGTTATACTGGCGGAACAGAGCATATTACAAGGCATGTTTTGTATGCATTTTTCTGGCAAAATTTCTTGTATGAAATTGGTGCTGTTCCAACCCGTGACCCATTTATAAGAAAAATGGGGAGTGGACTCATTTTGGATAGCGAAGGTAAAAAAATGAGCAAATCATCAGTCAATGGTGTTTCTCCACTTGAAGTAATTGACAAATATGGTGCAGATGTTGCAAGAATGCACTTGCACTTTTTGGCGGGATATGAAGATAACTGTATGTGGACTTTTGCAGGAATAGAAGGTATTGTTTCGTTCTTGGATAAAGTTTGGAAATTGCAAGATATGATAAAAGGTGATGGCATTTCAAAAGAACACGAAGTTGAACTTAATGCTTTAATCAAAAAGGTTAGTGATGATTATGAGAACCTTAAACTTAACACAGCAATTTCTGCTTGTATGATTTTTATTAAAAAGATAAAAGAAGATGGCTATATAACAAAAGAAGAGTTAAGACAATTCTTAATTGTTTTAAACCCACTTGCACCTCATATTACAAGTGAAATATATGAAAGAGTGTTCAATGCTGATATTTTGGATGAAAAATTTCCAGAATATGATGAATCAAAAACTGTTAAAGATGAAATTAATTTCCCAGTTCAAATAAATGGGAAGATGAAGGGTACAATTTTGGTGTCAAGAAATATAAATCAAGAACTAATGCTTGAAAAAATCAAAACTGATTCAAGATTTACATCATATGATTTAAACGCTCCAAAAAAAGTTATCTTTATTCCGGGTAAAATCATAAATATAATTTTGTAAACCAATATTGACAATCCCGTGATTGTTAATTATAATTAACTTACAAGGAAAATATTTTGAGGGATTGAAAATATGAATGATAATCATTGTTTAAAGACTGAATATATAAAAGAAAATTGTAAAGATTATGTTTTGACTATGCTTGAAAGAATTAAAAAATTTTCAATGGAAACATACACTCATAGTATTGATGTTGCAAACAAAACACTTGTTTTGGGCAAAAAGTTAAAATTGAATAAACAGGACTTAATAAAACTTTACACAGCAGGTCTTATGCATGATGTTGGCAAACTTGACCTAGATATAAACTTGCTTGAAAAACCGAAATGTACTCCAGAAGATTTGGCAAAAATTAGAATGGGCCATATTGAAGGAACAAAAAAATATCTTGAAGGAATTGTTGATGATGATATTTGTAAGATTGCATATCATCATCATGAAAAACTTAACGGAACAGGTTATCCGCAAGGGCTAAAAGGTGAACAAATTACAAAGTTAGATAGAATTCTACAAATTTGTGACTTAATAAGTGCACTATCTATGCAAAGGTCTTATAGACCAAAATTGGAAAGTAGAACAATAGATAGGATTTTAGATAATTGGGTAAATGTTGGCGAACTTGACAAGTTTTATGTTAATTTGGCAGAATGCACATTTATAAATGTAGATAATGAAAAAATACAATAGCAAAAACTATTGTATTTTTTTGTATATAAAACTTGGTAATATTGTTTGTTTCATTTGTAATAATAGAAAACACTTTTTTACTTTTTCATTAGTAAAATATTAACACAAGATCCAAAGGGTAATATATCTTATCTTAACAAAAAAAGAAAAGTCATTTTGGCTTTTCTCTTTGTATGTTTGGTGCCGATGGACGGACTCGAACCGTCATGAAGTTGCCCTCGCAAGATTTTGAGTCTTGTGCGTCTACCATTTCGCCACATCGGCTTATTAAGTCTTATGTATAATATCATAAAAAATTTTTTATTGCAACTGCTTTTATAAAAAAATATCAATCAATTTTTGTTGATTGCTACTTTTATAATCTTGCACTGTTCGCACTTATTGTATATTTTACATCATAATGCTTAAAAATGTTTTTGATTATTTTACTTGTTGATTTATGCTTTGAAAATATATCAACAACTTTATAATCTTTCCAACTCGTTTCATAGGCAATAAAATCTATGTTATTGTCTTTTAAATCTTTTTTTAAATTTGACAGGTTTTCAGTTGGAACTGTAACGGTAATTTTCCAAAGTTGTTCTTTCCTTAATTTTTCTGTTATCCAAAGTCCCACATAAACGCCAACAAGATTACATATAACAGTAACAATCACTGCAACATATAATTCAACATCGGCAATTGCTTTGATGATGAAAGTGTTAAAACCATAGTTTATTGCACTAAAAATTGATGCAACAATTTTTGTACCTTTTATTGTCACAACACTTTTTATAGTTGACAGAATTACATTTACAAGTTGACATAAAATGAATAATCCAATAAATAATATTTCGTTCATATTTTCTCCTTTTAATTCATACGAGCGGACATATTATCATACTTTTTGACAAAATTCAAGAGTTTTTGTTTAATTTTTTTATTTATAATTTTAATTTATTTTTTTGATTTTTATATTGTTTTGTGATAACATAAAATAAAAGGGAATTATATGCTCACATACGAAAAGATTTGCGATATGTTTCTAACATACAGAATAAAGTTAAAAAAGATTACAGAAGAAATAAACGAATATCTTCTTCCGTATGATATATCAATGCAACATGCCGTTTATATTATGGCACTTTCTTGTTATGGCGATATGACAATAAAAGAACTTAATGCCAACGTTGACAACGATGGGGCAATAACAACAAGAGTAGTAAAAAAATTAAAAAAAGAAGGCTATGTTAAAAAATTGGGTAAAATGATAAAAAAGTATAAAATTACATTAACTGATAAAGGACATATGCTTTCAAAAGAGATATTAAGTGCTTTTAACAGAGCAAAAAAAGTGCACTTGGACAAATTAACGCAAGAAGATTTTGTAATGCTAAGTGCACTTGTAGAAAAATTGCAATAGGAGTTATTTATGGGATTTTTTAATGGGTTAATGAAATCGCTTGGTTTTGAAAGTGATTCAAAAAAACAAAATATACAACAAGAAGAATTAAAAGAGAATGCAACAAACAAGGCTGAGTATGACTTTACAAATCTTCCCAAAGATGAAGAGATAAAGGAGTTTAGACCACAAACACAAGTTGAAATTCAAGATATTGTAAACTTGCTTAAAGATGATGAAATAGTAAGTGTAAACTTGCAAGATTTTGATTCAGCAAACTATACAAGAGCTTTAGATTTCTTAAGTGGTGCAATATATGTTTTGAATGGAAAAATAAAAAGAAATGGCGAAAAGACTTTTATATTTTATCCAAATGTGAGTGAAGAGTGAAAAATTCAATAATACACAAAATTAAATATGGACTTATAACAACATTAGTACTTACTATTTGCATTTTTCTTGACCAACTTTCAAAAATATTAACTGACCAAAAAACAATTGAATTTTTGGGGAATTTTTTACGTTTTGAATCGGTACACAACATCGGGGCAGCATATGGCATTTTTGCCGGGAAAACAATAGGACTAATTATTGTGACAACATTGGTTCTTATTGGACTTATTGTGTTTAATTGGTTTTACAAAAAAAAGTCAATTTTATATTGCTTTTCTATGGGCTTAATTTTGGGTGGGGCAATTGGAAATTTGATTGACAGAATCTTTTTGGGGTATGTCCGTGACTTTATTCGCATGAGTATATTTAGTTTTACTTTTAATGTTGCCGATGCCTGCTTGTGTGTGGGTGTTGCATTGCTTGTTATTCATATTCTGTTTTTTGACGCAAAAATACTTTCAAAGAAAAAGGATAAGACAAATGGAACAAACTAAATTGATAGCAACATCTCAAGATAAAAACAAACGTCTTGATATGTTCGTTTGTGAAAAAATGCAAAACCTCACTCGCTCATATATCAAAACGCTTATAGAAAATGGTGATATTTTGCTAAATGAAAAAATTGTTAAAAGTGGTGAAAAACTAAAAGAAAACGATATTGTTATAGTAAAACAACAAGAGCCAAAAATGCTTGATCTAAGCCCCGAAGATATAGACCTTGATATAGTTTATGAAGATGATGATTTTGCAGTTATAAACAAACCACAAGGTCTTGTCGTCCATCCAGCAAACGGTAATGAAAGTGGAACACTTGTTAATGCATTGCTATATCATTTAAAGAATTTAAGCACAATAAACGGAGTTGTTCGCCCAGGAATTGTACATAGAATTGACAAGGATACATCAGGACTTTTGCTTGTTGCCAAAAACGATAAAGCACACCTAAACTTGTCAAAACAAATTGAAACAAAAAATTGCCATAGACATTATTTGGCACTTTGCAATGGCAACTTTAAAGATGACGTTGGAACTATAACAACGCATATAGATAGAAGCAAAAAAGATAGAAAACAAATGGCAGTTTGTCCAGATGATGAAGGCAAAATTGCAATAACACACTATATTGTAAAAGAAAGATTTGGTGATTACACTTTGGTTGAGTTTATTTTGGATACAGGGAGAACACATCAAATTCGTGTACATTCCAAGTTTATTCATCATCCAATTGTTGGCGATAAAACATATGGAGTAAAAGATAAATTTAAACTTGAAGGTCAACTTTTGCACGCATACAAAATTGAACTAAATCGCCCAAGTGATAACAAAAGGGTGGAATTTACTTGTCCACTTCCAGACTACTTTGAAGCAGTTTTGGATAAACTACGCAAAAAAGTTGCAAAAAGTTAAAAAAAATAATAATATAGTAAAGTAAATTAAAAAAGGAGCAAGATTTATGAAAAAGTTTATGAGTATGCTAGCATTCCTTGGTCTTTGTATGGTCGCTTTTGCATTACTCCTCGCAAGATTATTGGGAGTTTTTGGTGTTACAGCAAGTGTAACAGGAGTAATACAAAGTGTTGGCGAAATTTTGGCTTATATTGTAACAATGGTATACGCTTTCAATTTTGTTAAAGGTAAAAGAAGCCCATGGTGGTGGGTTGCATATTGGGTATCAGTTGTAGTTGTTTTACTTTTGGTTGTATTGCAATTCACAAACCCAATGTAAAAACAAAAACCTAAAAAAGAACAAACTTAGACATTTTGCCTAGGTTTGTTTTCTTTTATTTATGAAATAATTATGTCATACTTGCTTGACTTAGCAAATATAATTGGTATAGTTAAAATGATTGATTAAAATTTAAAGTTGTGGTATAATCAATTGGTTTTTTTAGAAAGGAGAAAATTTTATAATGTACACATCAAAAAAATTAGACAAAAATATGTATGAAATCACAATCTCAGTTTCAAAAGATGAATTTGAAAAGTATGTTGAACATTCATATGAAGAAAACAAAGGTAAATTTAATATAGAAGGTTTCAGAAAAGGCAAAGCACCAAGAGCAATGATTGAAAAGAATTATGGCTCAACAGTTTTCTATGATGACGCAATTGATCATTTATTTTCTCATGAATATAGTGATGCTCTAGCAAAAGAAACAGAAATTGTCCCAGTCGCAAACCCAGAAATAAGAATTGACAAGTTTGACGATAATGGCATTGTTTTGGTTGCAAAAGTACAATCTGTTCCAGATGTAAAACTTGGAGCATACAAAGGTCTTGAAATAAAGAAAGCAACAGGCGAAGTAAAAGACGAACAAATAGAAAAAGAAATCAATCAAGCTCGTGAACGTCAAGCAAGATATGTTGAAGTTGAAAGAGAAGCTCGCGATGGCGACTATGCTGTTATTGACTTTACAGGCTTTGTTGATGGCAAGGAATTTGAAGGTGGAAAGGCAGAAAACTATCGTCTAAAACTTGGTTCTCACACATTTATTGAAGGTTTTGAAGACCAAGTTATTGGAATGAAAGTTAATGAAGAAAAAGATGTAAAAGTAACTTTCCCACAAGAATATTTCAGTGAAGCACTAAAAGGCAAACCAGCAGTATTCAAAGTAAAACTTCATAAGGTAGAAGAAAAAGTATTGCCAGATGTTGACGATGAATTCGCTTCAAATGTTTCAGAGTTTGAAACTTTGGCAGATTACAAGGCAGACATCAAAAAGCATTTGCAAGAAAATCTTGATGCAAAACTAAAAAGAGAAGACGAAAACAACATTATTGAAGCTGTTGTAAAGGCAAGCGAAGTTGAAATTCCAGATGTTATGGTAGAAAATCAACTTGATATGTTTATCCAAGATTTTGCAACAAGATTAAGTTATCAAGGTTTTAAACTTGAAGACTATTTAACTCAAATGAATATGTCAGAAAAAGATTTGAGAGATGAAAGAAGAGAGCAAGCAAAAGAAACAGTAAAAACAAGACTTGTGCTTGAAGAAATTGTAAAACAAGAAAAACTTGATGTAACTGATGAAGAACTTGATAAAAAACTTAGTGAAATGGCAGACAAGTATAAAAAATCTTTGGATGAATACAAAAAGAGTTTGGGTGAAAGAAATATCGCATACTTTAAAAACGATATTCTAATGAACAAACTTCTCAAGTTATTAACTGAAAGCAACAAGTTAATTTAATAATTTTTAACAATCAAACTGCCGAGAAAATCAAATAAACTCGGCAAGTTTTGTTTAATAAACAAAAAAGGGGAAAATTATGCTTATACCAATGGTAGTTGACCAAACAAGCAAAGGCGAAAGGTCATATGATATTTACTCAAGACTTTTGGAAGATAGAATCATTTTTATCTCGGGTGAAATAACTGACGAAACTGCAAACAGTGTTGTTGCCCAACTTATTTATCTTGAAGGTAAGGACCCGGAAAAAGATATCGCTGTTTATATAAATAGCCCGGGTGGTTCTGTTAGTGCAGGAATGGCAATTTATGACACAATGAATTATGTTAAATGCGATGTTTCAACAATCTGTGTGGGGCTTGCTGCTTCAATGGGTGCATTCTTGCTTGCAAGCGGAACAAAAGGCAAAAGATTTGCTTTGCCAAACAGTGAAATTATGATTCACCAACCACTAGGCGGAGCACAAGGTCAAGCAAGCGATATTGAAATTCGTGCAAAACAAATTTTAAGAATAAAAGAAAACATTAACAAAATTTTAAGCGAAAGAACCGGTCAAAGTCTTGAAAAAGTGTCAAAAGACACAGATAGAGATTTTTATATGACTGCCGAAGAGGCCTTAAAATATGGCTTGGTTGACAAAATTTTTACAACAAGAAAACAAGTAAATTAGGAGGCATTTATGAAAGATAATGACACACAAGAAATGGTATGTTCTTTTTGTGGAAAATCTCAAAGAGTTGCAAAAAAATTGATTGCAAACCCAACAGGCGATTGCTATATTTGCGATGAATGTGTTGACATTTGCAAAGATATAATAAAAGACACTCAAACATCATCTGCATATGAGCATATTGATTTACCAACTCCCAAAGAAATAAAAGAACAACTTGACGAATATATTGTAGGTCAAGATGAAGCAAAAAAAGTCTTGTCTGTTGCAGTTTATAATCACTATAAACGCATTAACTATAATAATGAGGGCAAACAAAACAAAGATGCAAACTTTATTGAACTTGACAAGTCAAATATTTTGATGGTTGGCCCAACTGGTTGCGGAAAGACTTTGCTTGCCAAAACTCTTGCAAGAATACTAAAAGTGCCCTTCGCAACAGCCGATGCAACAACATTAACACAAGCAGGATATGTTGGTGATGATGTTGAGAATATTTTGTTAAAACTTATTCAAAATGCGGACTATGACATAAAAAAAGCCGAAAGGGGAATTATTTATGTTGATGAAATTGACAAAATTGCAAAAAAAGGCGAAAATGTTTCAATTACTCGTGATGTTTCTGGTGAGGGTGTTCAACAAGCATTATTAAAAATCTTGGAAAGCACTGTTGCGTCAGTTCCACCGCAAGGGGGGAGAAAACATCCACAACAAGAAAATATACAAATAGATACAACAAATATTTTGTTTATATGCGGTGGTGCGTTTGTTGGACTTGATAAAGTCGTTGAAAGTAGGTTAAATCAAACATCATTAGGCTTTAATGCACAAGTTACAAAATTTGATAATGACACAACAAAAATGATTAAGGAACTTCAACCACATGATTTAATAAAATATGGTTTAATTCCTGAATTTGTTGGCAGACTTCCTGTTGTTGTTGGACTTAATGACCTAACAGAAGATGCACTTGTTGATATTATGACAAAACCAAGAAATGCCATTGTAAAACAATATGAAAAAATGTTTGATATGGAAAATATTGATTTGGAAATAAAACCAGAAGCGGTAAGGGCAGTAAGCCAAAAAGCAATGAAATTAAAAACCGGTGCAAGAGGCCTTAGAACAATTATGGAAGATAAAATGCTTGAACTTATGTACGATGTCCCAAGCGAGCATGATATAGAGAAAATTGTTATTGATGAAAATGTTATCAATAATAACCAAAAACCAACCATAATAAGAAAACCGGAAGAACCAAAAACCGAAGAAAAGAAAGTAGTCAACGAATAGGCTACTTTTTTTGTAAAAACATAAAAGTATTTTAAAATTATGCTTGCTTAAATCATTATTATATGGTATATTATTTTAGACTTCGGGTGGTCCGCTGTCTTTTTTATGTAAGATACGAACACTTGGGAATATAATATAGGAGGAAAAGTCAATGAATATTATAGACATTATCGAAAAAGAAAATTTGAAAGATGATGCACCAAAATTTAATGTTGGCGATACTGTAAGAGTATGGGTAAAGATTAAAGAAGGTGACAAGCAAAGATTACAAGCCTTTGAAGGCGTTGTTATCGCAAGAAAAAACGGTAGCGTTCGTGAATCTTTCACAGTTAGAAAAATTTCTTATGGTGTTGGTGTTGAGAGAACATTCCCTCTTCATTCTCCACTTGTTGATCATGTTGATGTTGTAAGAAAAGGCTCACCAAGGAGAGCAAAACTTTACTATGTTAGAGATTTAACTGGTAAAGCAGCAAAGATTAAGTCTGCTGACAACAACTAAAAAATAAAAAAATAGCACCAAACTTCTTTGTTTCTGCTTGGCAATTTGCACACAGTTACTTACGTTAGTAAGCTCCTGCGTGCAAATACCAAGCGAGCCTCGAATTTTGGGCTATTTTTTTATTTTTAACAAATTTTTTGTTTTTTGTTTAGAACAAAGCCATTTAAAAAACAAAACTACTTCGTTAAAGAACTCGCCGAGCCTTGTTCTTGGGTTTTTTTTTATTTTTGCATAGTACAACATCTTTTTTTCTGCTTGGCAATTTGCACACAGTTATTTACGTAGGTAAGCTCCTGCGTGAAAATACCAATTTGGGGGTTCTTTTTTTATTTTTATTGTCATTTTGGCTGCCAACCACGAAGTCTTGCTTTAGAGAAATCTCAACCTTATTTAATATAAAAATTTAATACTATTTACAATATTCCAAAATGATGTCAACAATTTTTTTGTTGGCATTTTTTATGTCTAATTTTTCCATATTATTCTTTAATTTTTCTTTGTTTGTTAATGTTTTTTCTATTTCGTAAACAATATTAGTATAATTTAATTTCTCTTGTGGCAGAACATATGCCAAGTTATTATCTGCAAAATACTTTGCATTTTCAACTTGGTCACCCCTTGAGTTACCTTTGGGAAGGGGAATTAAAATCATTGGTTTTGCAATTGAACACAACTCAAAAATTGTATTTGCACCACTTCTAGAAATTACAATATCACTTGCCGAAAAATAGTCTTGAATGTTGTTTGCAAACTTAACTTTTCTATAATTTTTTTTGTTTATTTCGTTTGTGTTTTTGCCTGCAATATGCAATATATTGTATTTTTGAGTTAATTTGTCAATATACTCTGTAACAAAATCGTTTATTGCTTTTGCACCAAGACTTCCACCAACAAATAGAATAGTTGGCTTGTTTGTATCAAAATTACACTCTTTTAAAACATTTTGTTTATTCCCTTCAAAAATACATTTTCTAATGGGCGACCCTGTGTATATGCATTTTTTATTTTTATTTGCTGTGATAGGGAAACTAACGCAAACTTTTTTTGCGTATTTTGTAATAATTCTATTGGCAAGTCCCATACTTAAATCACTTTCATGTGTTATAACTGGAATATTTAGTTTTTTGCCGGCAATTGCCACAGGAACAGAAACATATCCACCTTTTGAAAATATCACATCAACATTAAGCTGTTTTAGTATTTTCTTTGCTTCACTTATACTTTTTAATAACTTAAAAGGAAGTGCAAATAATTTGAAAGATAATTTTCTTGTAAATTTACTTGCTGTTATTTCATAAAAAGGAATATTGTACTTTTTTACAATATTTTTTTCCATTCCAGATGTCCCTATGTAATATATTTTATTAAAATGCTTTTTTAACTCATCCAAAAGAGCAATATTTGGCATAATGTGCCCGGCAGTTCCACCACCAGTCAATACAATTGTTTTCGTTTTCATATTTTACCTGTTTATATTTTATGCAATGCTCCATAAAATTATTTACACTTTGTCATTTTGACTTTGTTTCAAGAATTCGCTTTGAAGAAATCTCAACCATATTGAATAAAAAAATAGAAAATCCCAACCATATAAATATA
>CAMEJD010000010.1 GCA_945919375.1 uncultured Clostridia bacterium | reverse complement strand
CGGTCATCATAAACATCGCCGGAATGATTAGGCAAAGGGCTAAAACAAAAGCCCAAATAGATTTTTTCTTTGTCATGTTTTCTCCTTTTCTCTTTTTTATTATCCAAAATAAAAATTACTTTGGTTTTCAAAGTAATTTTATCATATACTTTAAAGTTTTGTTATAAAAAATCAGTCCTATTTAGTCCCTTTTTTGCATAAATTCAGTC
This sequence comes from uncultured Clostridia bacterium, assembly GCA_945919375.1. Taxonomy (GTDB): domain Bacteria; phylum Bacillota; class Clostridia; order Christensenellales; family UBA1242; genus UBA5893. The sequence continues at coordinate 34,776 of CAMEJD010000010.1, read as the reverse complement.
CTAAAATGTCCTATAAACCACATTTTTTTGTTATTCAATAAAAAATCCAACGACATAACGCCATTGGATTGTAATATATGTTAAATAAATTTTTTGGCAGTTCTGCACAATTCTTCCCGATTGGCAACTGCAAGTTTGCTTAGAATGTTTGTAATATTGTTTTTGACAGTGCTGTCGGAGATAAACAAGTTGACTGCAATATCTTTTCGCTTTTCACCAAGAAGCATATGTTTCAAAATTTCTTTCTCTCTCTTGGTGAGGTTGTTTAATTTTTCCCATTTTCCAAATATTATTGCAATCTGTTCTTCGCTAAATTTGTCGTCAAAATCTATTATGGACAAATCGACAGAATGAGTGCTTTCTTGTTTGTGCGTGCTTATTTTCTTTTCATATTCTCGCAAGATGCCATACATAAGCAAAAGTAACATTTCGTTGATAATATACGAAAAGCAAAGAAATTCAAATTGATTCTCAACAAATTGCTCAATAAGCCAAACAAGCATATTGCCAATTACAACTACCAACAAAAATATGGCTTGCATTTTACAGTTGGTTTTCTTTTTGACTACAGAATAGGTGATTGCAACAATTATTGTTGTCATATATCCTGCCAAATACACAAAATATAAATTGTGTAACACTCCATATTCTTTTACTAACCTTGATCCACCGTTTAAAATTTCAAGAGATACTTCCTTGTAGTAGATAGGCAGATATCCTCCAGTGGTCGCAATAAATAGCATAACAAGCCCAATAACAAGTAGTATATATTTAAGAACTTTACTATGTTTTATGTTGCAAACATCTAATATAAGCATAAACATAAAAAATGGAAGAAACACATTGCCTAAATATGCTATGGAATTGCCAACAAGCGCTAGTGTCAGGTCTTTTGAGATGGAAGTAATAAAATAACCAGAATTACAAACAAATATTGATACAAAAATACACATTATCCACTTGTTTTGCTTTTTATCCACAAAAAAATATCCTACAAGAAAAAGTAAAGATAATATGCAAGCAACTCCATAAAATATAGTCATAAAAATACCTCTTACTTAATATTTTCTTCATTGTAACACAATTTAACAATTTTTCATACTTTTTGGAAGATATTTCTAAAGATCTCTATTTACAAAAACTGACAAACTTATCTATTTTTTGATGCAAGTAATTTAGATAAGATGGATTATCTATCTTTGGTTGTTCAAAATTAAGAACAAATCCAAAGCAATCCCATAAATAGAAATACGAAACAAATCTTTCAATCTGTTTCGTATGAGTTTCTATTGGCGGGCGAGTGGTAATTGTGTTTGAACACTTTTTATGGAAGTTTCAGAGCCAAAAATATCTTTAAACCCTATAGTTTCTACGGATTTTCCGCCACTTATGTTGAAGTAAACAATAGTATTATCATCACTAACAAATACTTGTGATACTAGATTATCTATAAGTTTCTTTTGATAATCTTTATCATTTGGGTCGCCTTTTAGTATTTCTTGAATGAAATCTAAAAGGTCTTTTTTAGTTATTTTATAACCTCTTTCAAGTTCTAATTGTGCTTGTTGGTAATACAAATCATCAAGTAGTTTTTCATACTCTTGCATTTTAATTTCAATAGTGTTTTGAAGCAATTTACTTTTTGCTTTAACAAAAGCATCTGCTAGTTCTTCAACTTCTTTGTTCGTTTTTGCAATTTTAGCATTTATACTTTTAAGATTGACTTCATCTGTTCTTTTTTCGTAATAATTTAAGACTTCTTCAATAGCGACTTCGGCATTACCTTCATCACTTAAAAAATCTCTAACACAATTTGTAACATATAACTCTAATTTATCCTTATCTTCTCGCTTTTTATCGCATAATCCTTTTTTCTTTTTCTTGCAAGCGTAATAGTGATGTTGCGCACCAGTTTTACTAGTACCGCCATCAGAAACCATCTCTGAGCCACAATGGCCACAAAATAATTTGCCAGTAAGTAAATAAGGGACTTTTGCTGATTCGGTCCCACCTAAGAAATATCTATTTTCTTGCAATCTTTTCTGAACCTTGTCAAACACACTTGGTTCAACAATTTTAGGATACATATTGTTGCAAGGTCTACCACCAAAAGTAAATTCACCAGTATATTTTCTATTGACTAACCATTTATCAAAAGATTTACCAGTAAACATTTTGCCTTTAATTCTATAACCTTGCTCATTTAGTTTTTGAGCAATTTCTTTTTTAACTACACCTTTGCTATATTCTTCAAAAACAAATTTAACAATTTTTGCTTCTTCTTCATCAATGACTACTTTTTTAACAAATTTATTTGGTTTACCATTAATAGGTTCTTGATTAATTCTGTAGCCATAAATTAAAGTTCCGCCACAATATGTACCATTTGCAACACTTGTATCCAAACCATCTTTAACACGCTTAGATAATCTCTTACTATATTTTTCAGCATTCCAGTCTAAGAACATTTCATAAAATTCGCCACCCTCATCTTCAGCAATAGGTTCTAGGGCAGACAAAACTCGGATACCATATTTTTCTTTTAGCATTTCTTTATACATAATGCTATCTCTACGATTTCTAGCAAATCTATCAAACATATAAACAATTACATATTTATATGCTCCACTTTGCGCATCGGCAATCATTTTTTGAAATGATGGTCTTGAATCATTAGTTCCAGTTCTTGCTTTGTCAGGATAAATATTAATAACTTTTAATCCTTTACTTTCAGCAAATTCTTTGCATATACGAATTTGAGCTTCTATACTTTGCTCATTTTGACCATGCGAACTAAATCTAGCGTATATTACACAATTTTCCATTGTTTACTCCTTATAGTATTTATTTTCTTTTTGCAAACACACCTAATCACTTTTCTATAAAATTGCAATGATAAAGGAGATGATTTATGCTTAACGAGGGATAAACATCTCCCATTGCAATTTTATTAGACAAAGTGATACCTACAAAAGCAAAAAGAAATTATCACTCAATGGGATTTTCTATAAAATCCTTTAAATTTTCTATTATTTGTACAATGTTATAATAACAATAATTATTATCTTTATCTAATAATTCGAGCTGAGTATTTGTTATCGTTGGTTTAATTATATTATGAGCCAAATAGTGTCTAACATTTTGAAAATACGGTATGTATTTTAGGGTTTTGTTGGTATGTTTTTTATATAAAGTTATTCTATCTCGAGTGTTTTCAATTTTTCTAATTATAGATTTATTTTCTTTAAGATTATCAGGTACAGATTCCCAAACTAAATGTTTTATATAACTTTCCACCATACTAAAAGAACAAAGAATTAATGATTTTTTTATTGTTTCATCACATTCATTAAAAATGATATCTTTAATTTTATTTAACTGATTAATTATATTTTCTTTACTAGGAGTATGTGCTTGTAAATACTTTTCATATTCCCATTCTGCTTGATAACCAAACGGATCAATACTTGTATTGCTAAATTGACTTTCTGAATAATATTTAGTTTCTCCCCAAGGAATTTTATCTACATCTGACGGTTTTATATTTGATAAAATATCTTCTCCTATATTAGTCTTTTGAGGGAATTCAACATAGTATCCATAGAAAAAATCATCATGCCCAATATCATTTTCTATTGTTAAATTTAACATATCAACAGTATCGAGACTTATATCTAAAATTTCCGCTAAAGCTTCTTCCATTTTTGAGTCCCTATAATACATAACTTTTCTCCTAAGATTTATTAAAATAATTATTTTTCAATTTCCATAATATCGTTTATATCACAATTTAGTGCTTCGCAAATTCTAACGAGAACTTCCGTATTTACATTTAAACATTTACCAAGTTTAGCCATTGTAGCATCGCTAATTTTTGCCATTTGACATAAATCTTTTTTCTTTAAATCTTTATCTATTAATAATTTCCACAATTTATTATAACTGATTTTCATTTTATTTTCCTTTTAATCAATAAATAATTCCGGAGCATTATACATAACTTCTCTAATTTCATTTTTAATACTATCTTTTGAATCTTCTAATAGAGTTGTTTTTAATTTTATTGCTCCATTAATAATTTTAACATAATTATTTTTATTTTGTTTTATATACAAAGCGGTTTCTCTTGAAAAACCATATTTTTGCAATGTTATTGTTAGCAAATTGGTCGTACCATATTCAACATACTCATACCAATCGTTTTGCATTTCCTGTATATTGTGAATTTTTTTATAGCATTCGCTAAATTTTAAGAAATAATTAGCAAAACTAAATAAAATTACATTTTCTATAGCTTGCAAAGTTTCTCCTATAACCATATTTTTGTGTAACGAACTATCATTATAATACTCATATCTACCATTTAACCATAATTTTTTAGGATTGTTAGTATGCATTCTTCCTTTTGCATTTTGAATTGCGGAATTAGTCAAATGTTGCAATCCCTTACCTTCAATCCATTGACATAAAAGCGTAGCATACCAACTAAGTACCATAGGATTACTCAATTCATCTTCATATTTGTTCCATTTAAAAATGCTACTTAATGTTTGCAAAAAATTTAGTACATCATTATAATTTGCACTTCCATTGTAATCCAGATTTGGATAGTGTAGTCCTTCCTTTATCTTTGCCACCAATAAATTTGTTTGGTCAACGGAAACATTTATATCATCATCTGGTTTTGCTTCATCTTTTTCGAATAAGATTCTAATCCTTTTCTCATCTTCTTTATTTAAGATATCTGAAAAATACGATTTTACAACACTTTTCCTATCTTTCATTATATCTCGCAGCAAAATCAATTCAAACTTTCTTATTAGTTTATATTTTTCAGGTTTAATATTTCCTTTGGGAATTTCAATAATTCCATTAAGTAAATTGTCCACAATAAGTTTTTTATCTTCAAAACTCAATTCTGTTACTATAGATAAATTTTGTTCAGGAACAGGCTCTTCTATCAATTTTTTGTAAGTGTTTATTGATACATTTGAAGTCTTTAATTTTGTTAAGAACACATGCCCATATAGATTGTATTCTATTCTACCAACTCGTCCTATTAAATTTTTAAAGTCAACAGGACTAAGATTTTTTTGTCCTCGTTTATATGTTGTAATAAACAGATTATCTGCTGGAAGGTTTACTCCTTCAACCAATGTACTAGTACAAAACATAATTCTAATCTCCCTATCTTTATATAAGGACTCAAGTTTTTGCCTAATATTTGAAGGTAAATAACCTATATGAAAGGCAACCCCTTTCAATATTAATTCTGCCAAATAAAAATCTTCGTGTATTGATGATGCAATTTCTTTTGAAAACGCTTTTAGTTCTTCGCTAGGTTCAAAATCTACGATAGAAGCAAATTCTTTTGCCATTTTTAATGCTTTATCTTTTGAATTTACATATACAATGGTGCTAATTTTATTATCAAATTGTTGCTTTAATAAACTTCCAAATGATGTAGTGTTGTGTATTTGTATAAATTTAGATGTTTTGTCATTAAAGACATAGTGCGAATCGGTAGAATAGTCTAACAAATATTTTAACTGACTTACAGGAGAGTAGTTGCTACTTAATGAATTATTGTTGTCATTATTTGATAGAATTTTTAAGAACACTTGTGGATTAGGAATGTTAGGAGAAGAAAAAAATATTTTTGACTTATTAGCTCTTTGTAAGAGCATATCAACAACTTTATAATAAAATGCACTTCTGCTATCTTTTTCTGAGATTTTATGTGCCTCATCTATAAACACATAGTCTATTGACAAATTCTCATATCGTATCAATGTGTAAAGTAATCTTTCTGGCGTTAGAATAAAGATAAAATTATGATTTTGTTCCAAAGCTATAGCACCTGCTGAAGTTACAATTCTATAGTTTTTTTCAACTAATAAACTTTGTAATTCATTTATTAAATTGCTAGAAATTTCATTTATCAGTGCTTTGCTTGGAACAATAATAGCAAAGTTGTTTTTGCTATTTAAAAGTAATTTTTCTTTGATAAACATTCGCATAATGAAAGACTTACCCATAGATGTAGGACCTGAAAAACTAAATGAACCGTCTTCTAAACGATCATAAATTCTTTTTTGTGATTTAAAAAAGTGTTTAGTTGAATCAGCCGGGATTTCTAACAACTTTTTACTATATTCATTATATACATCTCCTAAAAAGCCATCAGAAAATGTATCAAACCTCATTAAGTCCAAACCTCTATAATTTCCATTGTTAGATAATATTGAATTCAAATAACAATCTACAGTTGAATTATTAGGATAAACACATTTTGCAATGGAGGCTATCTCTTGTCCCCAAACCTTATGTTTTTCAGAATTTGTTGGATGATTGGATTTTGAAAGGATGTCAGCAAAAATTAGTAAATCTTCTAAATTCACTTTTTTCATTTCATCATCAGTTTTTAATAGCCATATAGAATAATTAAAAAGTAAGTTCTCATACAATTCGTTTAAGTATTCGTTTTGCTCTATATCTTCATATATTACATTTCCAAAATTCATCATTAACCTCCAACTAGTGTTTTCATAATTATTGATTTCTCATTGTCGGCATCGTTAAAAGGTATCAAATAAATATAGAATGAAGAATTTTGAAGTCCTATTTGATTTATTTTAGAAACTATGTAAGTAATGTTTTCTTGCAAATCTTTAATCATTTGATTTTTTACATTTTTAGCATAATCTTCATTACTAACATTTTTATCAACATCTATTGAATAACCAAGTAGTATTCCATAGGCATTATTTACCGAAATATTTGCATCTCTTTGTTGGGGTAAAATTATATTTTTTAACCTTTTGCTAGTTATATCATCAAAATTTTGATTCAAAATAGATGTTTCCAAAAACTTATAATGCTTAGATTGTGATTTTTTTAATACATCTAGGTCTTCAAAAACCTTATCAATAGAATCTTTCAAATTGTTAGTAATATGTGATTTGCTGAAAACCATTTGAAAAGAAAGATTTTCACTATTTAATGTAAATAAGTGGACTCCTGCTTTATCTAAAGTGTTATCTCCACATTCTATGCTTGTGTAAAGTTTTGGAGCTTTTAAAATATTTTCCAAGAAAAGATAAATGACTATATTGCCAAGTTCATTATCCAATTTATCACTTGAATTGATTTTTTGTTTTAATATTTTTATTGCTTCTATTGCAATGGTATCTTGTTCTTCATTTTCAATAAATTCATCTAATTGCAAACGAGAATACATATATCTGCCAATATTTTTTAGCAAATATTTATTTAATCCTTCAAAAGAAAACGCATTATTTGCAATGTTGAAATGAAATGTTTTTATATGATTGTTGTTATTCAATCCCAAATCTTTGTCTTGTTGGACTTCTATAAATACATTATTGAAATTGGAAGCAATTGAAGTGCCTTTAATATTAAGGGCATTAGAAGGATTTGCTAATTCAGATTTAATGGATTTGGTTTGATTTGCAATACTTTTCATAATATCGACAAATAAGTCTGCTAAATTTTGTGTAATATTATCTTTTGTAGAATTACAGAATATACTTTTAAATTCATTGCAGAGCTCAACAAGAGAATCATCACTTAATAAATTAAAAAATTCACAATCAAATTTTTCTTTATCTAGGTGCGTCAAAATATATGAAGCACCTTTTTTATTTATATTCTTTTCTCCATTGTAAATTCTTTTTAAGTATTCAGGTTTGTAATCAAAAATACCATCATCCTGTGCAGTGGTGGCAGAACATAGTAATCTAATTATAAAATCGGATTCTTTCTCTCCATTCCCATAAAAAGGATAAAGTTTTTTAAGATAATCACTAAATGTCATTTTTGCTCCTAAATAATTTAAACGATTTGGTACGATTCGGGTTGAAGTTGAACGAAATCACAACTTGCCATTTTGATAAAATTAAGACATAAAGAAAAGGACAAGCTGTTAGTTGTTTAAAAATTCTAGATAATTATACAACAAAATTTAGCAAAAGTCAAGTTTTTCTTTATGATTATAAAGTTTATGGAGGTGCGAATAATGACGGAAATTAGAAATTCTTGTGGAAAATTGTTGTGTCGTGTCGATGCCAAGACAAAGGTAGTGGAAATTGTCATTAAAGGTCAAAAGACGCTCATTCAATTTTTAGACAATGAAGTCAAAATCACAAACGTTTGTGAGATTGTGTAAAATCTCAAAAAATTAATTTAAATATTTGTTCCGCAGACCGCTAGACGGCATGGAAAGTAAATTTAACTACTTTCTTGCCGTCTTTTTGTTTGTGGAAAATCGGCTCTGCGGATTCAAAAAATTCAAGGAGAAGATTATGAAAAATATTAATTACAAATTTGTTGATGGAACAACTAAAACCATCGAAGTAGAAGATAAATTTTATGAAGAATACGAAAAATTGGAAAGAGAAACAAAAAGATTAGACAGAAAAGAAACTCGCAGACATATTTCAATAAACGTTTTTGAAGAAAAGGGTGTTGAGTTTGAAGATGAAAGCGTTGATTTGGAAAATTCTTTGATAAATAAAGAAAACAAAAATCAAGTTTTGGAAGCAATTAAAAAACTTGGTCCTAAACAACAAAAATTAATTTTAGATGTTTTTTATAAAGGTAAAACACTAAGTGAAATTGCAAAATTTAATAAAGTTAGTAAATCAGCAATAACTCAGCGAATGCAACTAATTTTAAGAAAATTAAAAAAAATTTTGAAAAATTTTTAACTTTTGCCTTAACTTTTGCCACTTTTCGTGGCTATAGGTGTAAGGATAAAAAATTCTTACGAAAAATGGAGGTTCATTTATGAGCGAGAAATTTCAAAAAGTAGCGTACATCGGACTACGCAATAAAGATGGTTCATGGCTTATGAATGTACCTCTTTATATTAAGGTAAGTGAGGTGACGAAAAATGGTTTAACAGAAACACAAGAAGAATTGGTTCGTAAGATTTCACAAATTATGATAAATCGGTATGACCAACAAATTAAAGAAGAAATTGAAAGAAAAAGAAAGGAGAAAAAGTTAGATGAAAATTTATAGAGTTGAATGTAATTTTGGATGTAAGTATTTCAAGTGTAAAGATGAAGCATTTAGTTATTTTGAAAAATGTAAAGTCAAATGTTGTAGTGTTGGTATTTGGCTGATGACTTTATCAAAATCAAAATTTTCGAAACAAATAACAGCTAGTCAAAAATTGTTAGATTATTCGTTCGCCCATTTTCCTAATTTTTAGATTAAATTTGCGGCAAAATTTTGGTAAAGGTGGCCACCTCCGCAGACTTTTCTAAAACACTGTGCTAACGGTTACGGGCAATAAAATTTTAATATAAAGGAGATTTTAATAATGGCAAATAGAGAAAGAAGATGGACTGTTCCTAACAAAAGAGCAACTTCTTATGCTAGTGAAAGAAAAGCAAGAGTTCATCAACATGGACAAAAGGAAGGTAAAGAACTCACCGACTATGAAGCTGGTATGAGAAGTGGTTACCTTCAATGTCAATCAGATCACGCAGGACTTTATAAATATAGAAAAGCCCTTGATGAAGGAAAAACAAAGCAAGAAGCCAAGAAAATTTCAAGAACTATTGGCAAGAAAAAATAAAAATTTAGGAGGAAAATTAAATGAAAGTTGAAAGAACAATTTATGAAAAAGAAGGCAAACAATATTTTGCTTACTTTGTAAAAGGAATTTTGAGAGGCAAAGAAGTTCGTGCAAGTGTTGTTCCAACAGATGTTGGTGGTTATACACTTTTGGATATCGTGTTTGGTGATTCAAACGAGGCAGAACTTATTAACACACCTTTTGAATTCAAAGATGAAGCATCAGGAAATGTAATTTCTGGTAATAGTTTTACTGTTCGTTCAGTAGATGAAAATGGTGAAATTTACGAATGTAAAGTTAAACCAAACAAAGCATCAGATAAATCATTGCTTAACATGCTTATGAAGTAAAAAATCCTAGGATTTCAAGCATAGGCAAATTATATGCTTATGCTTGTTTTAATTTTAATAAAGGAGGAAATTTATGACAATTTCAAATTGGATAGTTGGAGCTGTTGTTGGTTTAATCCTTGCTTTAATAATTGTTTTGATACTGCAAAATACAGTATTCAAAGATATGAATATGAAGCTTTTGTATGCAATTATGTTTATTCTTTTTGCTGTTGCTGGTGGATTTCTGCAAAGCAATATTTGTGCTGTTCATGCAGATGCTATGCCCACACCACAAGAACAAATTGAAGAAATAGACAAAACAATTAAAGATAATTGGAAAAACACCAATGGTGGTTTCACTTTTGAGCAAATAAAAAAGGCACAAGATGACAATGAATGTCCATCTTTTGAGGACCAGATTATTGACCTAAAATGTTATGATTTTGGTTCATATATTGTATTTGCTCACGAAGATAATGGAACATACAATAATGCTTTGTTCTATAAGTCAAACAATGGTTTGATTTTAGATGGAATGATTAACACATACGCATCTTTAACAGGTGTAAAGTGGTTTTTAGCTTATGATTTGAGTACTTTTAGTTGGGTGCAAGAATTGAATAAAGAACCATATTATTGGGACTATTACACATTTTTTGATTGGCATAAACTAAATGGCAATCACGATGATTTGGTTTCAGTTTCAAGACAAACACAAGAGTTTGTTAAGTGGACTCATTCTGTGAGAACAAATCAAGATGAAATGGTTAGATATGTTATGACAAACGCAGCAAATTTGACTGCAAAAAATATCACTTCTCATTTCATTAAATTCAAAGATGTTGAACTTATTGGTTCTAGTGATAATGGATTTATAAAAATCAATAGTTTTTACAACTATCTATATGAACAAATGAAAGGTGAAAAATATGGCACTATCAAACTTGTAGATGGTTCAAATTGTTTATGCTTACCAATACCAACAGCAGAACAAACAAAATATCCTATTTCAGCAAGTAAAAAAGCAGAATACGGAGATGCAGATTATTATGGCGTTTATCGTTGTAATATTGCAGTAAATTTAAGTTTTGTTCAAGGTAAAAATTTGACCTCTACAACTAAAAATGAAGACTATATTGACACTCTTGAAAAAGATGAGAAAACAAAGGATAAAGTTGAAGTGGAAGTTGTGCAACCTAAGTACACTTACTCAAAACTAGCAGTAAACTTTGTAGATACAAAAAATAGTGATGTTTCAAATCTTAATCTTTTAACAACACCAGTAAGAATTACTTTTACTTGTGTAGATGATTCAACGCAAACAAAAACTGTGTTAATTGATAGTTTTAGCAAGTTGAATGAAGGTATCAATGTGCTACTTGCAAAGAATACTACTTGGGAATATTACATTGATAGCGAAGCACTTATCTTTGAAGATTTTAGAGGCTCATTTACAGTAAAAAGCAACTCTAATCACCTTTCATTTAACTATTATTATTTGAACAATTTTACTATTGCTTCAGTTGGACTTAATCCTATTGGAACAATAGATACAAGTAAAATAGACTTATTTGAAAATCCTGTAAAAATCATTTTATCTAATGATAAAAACACTTATCAATTTGTATTTAGTGATAATACAGATTTGAATATTCAAAAATCAATGCTTGTTGAAATGGGAGAATATAACTATACAATCCTATCAAAACAACTATTGTTTGCAAGTGTTACAGGAAAATTAACAATCACAACAACAGATAAAATTATGCTATTTAACTATGCTCTTGGCAGTGATGAGGCTTTGACTTTTAATGTAACACTTCAAGATTATACAAGTACTGCAAATTACTTCTATCTATATAGCGATTCTAGCAATGTAACTCTTATTAGAGATACTTTGTCTAGTGCAAAAGTATATCTTGTAACTTGTGTAATCTATGACAAAGATGGAAAGTTAATGGAAACATTTAATCATACTCATCAAAGCACAGGCACTTGTAGTGCATCTTGGTACGCAAGCAATCTAGTAGTTGGAGAGCAATACACCTTACAACTTAGATTTACTGATAGAGATGACAGTAGCATAACATATTTGTCTGATATTGCTGACTTTGTATATAACGGAAGCTCTGGCTATAAAGTTGTATACAATGTTACAAAAAATAATTAGGAGGTAAATTAAATTGAATAAATTCGCAAAAATTTCTTTAATAACTGCTGGTTGTTTAGGATTACTTGCTGGTGGTGGTGCATTGTTATATAAAACACTTCCTCAAATAAGTGCTCCAAACAATTCTTTAGTAGTTACTCCAGGAGATAATCTTGGACAAATTGATATTAACAAAACATATACTTCTGCTCAATATCTTGCAATGATAAACCAATACACAAAGCAAATAGATGGGCTTAAAGTAGAACTTGCTAACAATCAAGAACAATATAATCAAACTATAATCAATTATCAAACAGAAATAGCTTCACTTAAATCAGAAATTGAAAGTATGGGTGAAGAAAATGCAGATTTGCTTGCAGAAAAGAATGCAAGAATAGAAACATTAAAAGCTTATATAAAAGCTATGGAAAGTGAACACAATGAAAATTGTCAAGAATATGAGAAACAAATTGGAGAACTTAATTCTCTACTTGCAAATTACGAGAGTAAAGTGCTTCAAACAATCAAACTTCCTAGCGACTTTGTATTTACGAGTTTAGGATTTAAGGTTATAGAAAATAATGACTTTATTTTCTATTCAACTAGTCACAGTTGCAAATTGTATTACTATCATTTTGAAACTGAAACACTAGAAACTATTCCTATTAAAGGAACAAGTTTTGACTCGTTTTATAAACTTAATAATGTATTGTATTTTAGGACAAGTAAAATGCTATACAGATATGATTTCCACACACAAGAAATCAATATATTAGGTTCAGCAAATGGCTATTTGACATATACTGCTGATACTAATAACTTGTATGCTTTTGACTATTATGGTGGATATGGAATACTAGATTTTGACACAATGAGATTTGAAAACTATTTGCTTTCAAGTGAATCAAGTCCAGTAGATGTTATGAGGTTAGATAACTATATCATTCACTGGGCTTACTCAACTACACCAAATGGTCAAAGTGGAAAACATTTCAATATCCGTTGTTTTAACACAGAAACACAAGTAGATGAAATAATACTGGATAATAACACAAAAGCAATAAATTCATTTATTAAAACAGATAATGGATATTTTATGTGCATTGGAAATGGATTTTATAAATTCAATATTACAACAATGACTTTAGAGTTAATTAAAGACTTTAGTTCTGCTTATAATAATTGTTATCTTTTAGAAGGGAAAATAGTTGTTTTCTCTTACAATGATGCTTACATTTATGATGGAACAACCTTAACTCATCTTGCAAATTATAAAGAAAGTAATGTCAAACCTATTTTCTATAAACTTAGCAATGGTATTTATTATGTTGTAAGTAATAGTTCCACATTTAAGGGTATTTGGAAATTAGATTTAACTAATAACACTTTAATTCAATTATCATCATCTTGCTATACTTTTTATAGTGATATAGATATTGCAAATTATAAATTTATCGGGATGCAAAATGGCATTTATGTTGTAGATATGAATACAGGAACAATAGATGCTTTATCTACTAGTTCAACGAGTTATGCATATACTTTAAAATCAATAAATTGTGGCAACTACGACATATTCTATTGTTCATACAACAACAATGGTTACTCAACTTTCGTATATTTTTATGATAGAGTAAATGATTTATATGGCAAACTTTATAATGGAAACTCTTTTTCACTCAAAGATTGTGAATATAAAAATGGAACTTTGTATGTTATGACAGATTCTTATTTGTATTCATTTAATCTAGATGCAAATTTGAATAACTATGTTAATAGTTTAACAATAGATAGTTCTCTATCAAATCTAAAAGTGGGTGTATTTTATACAAATGTTGGAACGCTTGATGGTTCTAAACTTTATATCAAATACACATTACAAGATGATGGTTCATTCACAAAGGACTTAGTTATTATCTAATGATAACAATCATCTTTGCCCCTCCAAGAACGGGAAAAACATGCTTTATGACGCACTGTTTGAATACTTATGCTTTTGATAAAGAAAGAAACTCCTTAATGAGACACGAAATCATTAACAAGAATGCAAATGGATTTAACTTAACTATTCCAAAACATTGTGTTTCTTCAAATTATGATATTGAATTTCACAAATTTGGTTATTCTCCTAGACACAATAGAAGAATTAACCCTTTTAGATTAGGATTTAAGAATGAGTTTGTAAAAACACATTTCAATTTTCCCTATGAAGTTATAGGAATAACAGAAGCTCAAAAATATCTTAATAGTCGTATGAGTATGTATTTCCCAGAGTGGCAATCAAGGTGGTATGAACAGCATGGGCATAACAATCTGGATATCTTATTAGATACCCAGAGACCTATGCTCATTGATGTTAACATACGAGAGTTAGCACAATTTGTTGAGATAATGAAGTTAAAGATATACTACGATGACTATGGCAAAGTTAAAAAACTGAAATGGACTATTAGAAGAATAGACAATTCAAGTTTGTTTGAAAGATATATGACTTCTGGCAAGCAAGATAAGTCATGTTACAAAGAAGAAACTGTAACTGCAAATTACAATGTTTTTGCTCTCTATTCAAGTCAAAGTTGTAAACCAAAATTCTATGATGGGCATTTTGGTGAAGATTTTGATATTAACGAAAGTAAACCCCTTGAAAACAGTTTGCAAGGTTACAAAAATTATTTGATTGAAAATGATGATGAACTTCCAGAAGGATATTATCAAGCAAGAACTACAAAAAGGAGAAAAAGTGATGATTAACTTTAACAAAAATGACTTAATAAACACAACGCTAGATAGATATTATGACACTTTTGCTCACACCTTAGACACATCAGATTTTGTTCCCGAAAAGTTTAATAAAAAGATTGCAAAATATATCTTCAAAAATATGAAAAAAGCATTCAAACGAATAGACAAAGAAGATAGAAAGTATCAACGAAAACTTAGAAAGGAAGAAAGGAAAAAGCAAGGCAATATCTTTTCTAGATTGTTCAAAAAGAAACCTAAAAAGGAGGAAAATTAAATGGGTTTTTTTAGTTGGCATCAAAAGAAATTAGCCAGAAATTATTCAAAAGAAGCTTTGGAGTATGGATATCATAAAAGCGAAGATAATCTTCGTAAAGCCGCTTTGAGTGGAGATACAAAACTACTTAAAGAAGAAATGCGAAAGCATGGCAATTACGAGTATGCTTTGCTTTATAGAAATACCCCAGAGTATAAAAAGAAATGCAAATAAAACTTAATATTTGGAGGTTCTTATGCCGTTTGGAGAAACAAAAGTATATTTTGACGGAAGTCATTATATAGCAATTCCTCATACGGAAAGGAAAACCAAAAAACGACCTAAACGACCTGAGGAATTGATTACCGTTAAGGAAATGGAAAGCTCATCTAACGAAGGTGAGCCTTCTGTTTCTAATACTGAAGATGAACAAATTTTTGAAAATATAAATGAAGAAGGTTTAATTGAAAATATTGAAAAAAGTGATAAAGATAACGAAAAAATAGTAAAAAATGAAGAAAAAATAGTAAAAAACATTAAAATAATGACAAAAAAACAACTTTTTGATGATTTGTATATGAAATATATAGACCTTAAAAAGCGAGAAAGAAAGCAAAAAATTCTTAATGAGATGCAGTCTTATTTTGAAAATTATGATAGAGCAAAAGAATTTGTTGAAATAAATTTTGACCGAAAGTTAAGAAATTTAATATGTCGCAGAATCAGAATGACAAGAAAAGCCAATCTTGCCAATTTTAACTATTTCTGCACCTTTACTTATAATGATAAACTACATGATGAAAACACTTTTAAGAAAAAACTTAAAAGTTGTTTCAAAATGATGTGTCATCGCAAAGGTTGGAAATATATGGGTGTTTGGGAACGAGCACCCAATACAAACAGACTTCACTTTCATGGACTATTTAACATACCACCTAATTCAATGCCTGGAGAAATAATAGAAGTCAGTGATTATGATACTCGTTCACATAAAATTAGAACAACCTATCAATCTTCATATTTTAATGAAAGATTTGGTCGCAGTGATTTCAAAGAAATTGATGAGAACGAAAATAGACTGGGAAATGCTCTCGCCTATTTAATGAAATATATGGAAAAGACAGGAGAAAAGATTGTGTATTCAAAAGGCTTGCCACAATATTTTATATCGGACATCTTAGATGACGATATTGTTTGCACGATAGGTCAAGAAGATAAAAAACTGCTTCTCTTTGATGACTTCAAATGCTGGGATGAAGGTTGCTTAATGGGAACAGTAAGTCCTGAAGTAATATCTCAAATGCGAAAATCAAACTCATAAAATGAAGTTTTGAATAAAACTCACATTGTTTGTTGTAAAAATAACAAAAACAATATAATATTAAAAATTACAAAACACTTTTAATATTATCTTAAACAAATACAAATGGTGGCGTAAAGAATGTGAGGGATTAACACAAGCTTTAGCAGTGTAATCCCCACGTTTAGCCACCATTTTTAGTTTATGAACTACTCCATTTCAGTCCACCAAATAAATTTACTTTTTGGCGTGTGCTTGTCTGGTGGAGCGAAGCGACACCACTTGTATCAAGACAAGCACACGCCAGGGTTGCAAATTAACAAATTAGAACAAAATATTTATTTCATAAATCTCACCAAAAATCGATACAGAATTGATGATTATATGATATAATAAAAAATGTAATTTATGACCAAGGAGTAATTTATGATAACTTTAATAGACAAATTGAATAATAAAATAAAAACTGATTCATATTTTCTAGATGAATCTGGCGAAGTGATAAAAGATAAACTGAAGACATCAGCTTTAAATATGGATAAGCATTTGCTTGATTTGTTATTGTCTGATGAAGATTTGAAAAATGCATTTTTTACACAAAAAGAAAATGTGTATATTTTTGACAAAGTAAAATTTTCATGGATAATAAATAATTCAAATTTTTTGCCAGACAGTTATACATCATACAAAAATAAAATTGGTTTAGTTGATTCTAAAGGTGATTTCTTAAAAAACAAAGATGATGTTGTTTTAGCTTTTCCTTATAAGGATTCTGTTCTTTTGGGTGGTCAAACAAAAGATGATGAAAAACGAAATGAATGTATGTTGAATGAAATTCTTTGCAAAGAAGATATTGATTGTTTATTGTCTCCTAAATCATTTAAACTGCATTATATGTTTGATGGAAATATTCATGAAAATTATGTATGCAAAGAAGAAGATAATTATATAATCAAAGGTAACAACTTAATTGCATTATATAGTTTATTGCCTAGATATGAGGGCAAAGTAAAACTAATCTTTATCGACCCTCCTTATAATACAAGCAATGATACATTTGGTTATAACGATACATTTAATCATTCAACTTGGCTTACATTTATGAAGAATAGATTAGAAGTTGCAAAAAGACTTCTTTCTCCAGATGGCAGTATTTATATATCAATGGATTATAATGAAGTTCATTATCTTAAAGTTTTAATGGATGAAATTTTTGGTAGAGATTGTTTCCAGCGTGAAATAATATGGCGTATGGGCTTTTTGTCTGGATATAAGACTATGGTTAATAATTATATTCGTAATCATGATACAATTCTTTTTTATTCAAGAAATCCTGAAGGTATGTGCTTTAATAAATTATACATTGAAAACAAAGATTTTAAGCCTATTTTAAAGGATCAAAAAGAATTGCGAAAGTATTTGTCTAAGTTAAATTTGTCTGACAATGATATTGATAATATTCTTGATTATGTTAATCATCAATCTCGTGGTGAACATTATGCATTGGAAGATACTTGGAATTGTAATAAATGGGATGATTTGGATTCAATAGCAATAGAAAGTTCTACTTCACGCGTTGGTGAAACTGTTATGTTAGATGGAACAAATTTTAAAGGACAAAAACCAGAAAAACTTATAAAGAGAATTATTGAAAGTTCATCAAATGAAGGTGATTTAGTCCTTGACTTCTTCTTAGGTAGTGGAACAACTGCTGCTGCAGCACATAAGCTAAAAAGGCATTACATCGGTATTGAACAAATGGATTATGTCGAATCTGCTGTATGTGAAAGATTGAAAAATGTAGTTTTAGGTACAGACAAGGATGGTATTAGTGTTTCAGCGAATTGGAATGGTGGTGGTTCATTTGTTTTTTGTGAATTATTACAAGAAAATGAAAAAATTATTCAAGAAATAATCAATTCTAATGATAAAAATATTATAGAAATTTATAACAAAATAGTAAATTCCCCTTCTGCACTTAACTATAAACTTGATGTGGAAGTTTTAAAAAGCATGAAAAATATTGAATTATTTAATGCTTTGAATTTAGAAGATAAAAAACATGCTTTAATTTCATTTTTAGATAAAAATATTCTATATATCAATTATTCAGATATTGATGATGGTGATAAGAATGTAAATGAAAAGGATAAGACTTTTACTAAGTCTTTTTATGGTGATTAGTAATGTTTTTATACGAAAAAATAAATAGTGCAAAGGAATTTGGAGTAAAAATTGATTTACCTCAATTTATGTTAGATAACCTATCTTCTAATATTAAATTGAGAGATTATCAAAGTGAAGCAATAAAAAGCACGCTTTTGTATTTGAATGGTGAATTATCAAAAAACAAACAAACACATATTCTTTACCATATGGCAACTGGATCAGGAAAAACTGTTATTATGGCTTTAGATATTCTGTATTACTATAATTTGGGATATAGAAATTTTTTATTCTTTACAAATCAAACCAATATTGTATCTAAAACTAAAATAAATTTTTTACAAAGAAATTCTACAAAATATTTGTTTGCAAATACAATAAATATTTCTGGGAAAAATGTTAAAATAAATGAAGTTAAAAATTTTGAAGATGCAGATAATGATGCTATCAATATTTGTTTTAATACTGTTCAAGGAATTCATAGTTCTTTAAGTCTTATTCGTGAAGGTTCTTTAACGATGGAAGATTTTGAGAATGAAAAAATTGTTTTGATTGCCGATGAAGCTCATCATCTTAATTCAACTACTTCAAAAGATAAAGAAGAAAATGCAGATAATGCAACTTGGGAAGATACTGTTAATCGTATTTTTTATGCCAATAAAGATAATGTTTTATTAGAATTTACAGCAACTTGTGATTTACAAGATGTTAATGTTAAAAACAAATATTTAGATAAAATTGTATTCAACTTTGATTTAAAAGAATTTAGAAAAGCTGGATATACAAAAGAATTTATGAATTTGCAAAGTAATAATTCTATTTGGGAAAGATCATTACAAGCTTTAATACTGAGTGAATATCGAAAGTTAATATTTGAACAAAATAACATTTCCATTAAACCTGTTGTATTGCTTAAATCAAAAACTATAAAAGATTCAAATAATTTTTATAAAGATTTTTATATCAAGCTTGGAAGTCTTACTCCAAGTGATATTGAAAAAATTAAATTAAATAACTTAGGAAATGATATTTTTGATAATGCCTTTAGCTTTTTTGATTCTTTGAATTTAAGTTTTGAAAATTTAGTTGATTTAATTAGAGTTGATTTTGCTCAAAGTAATAGCGTAAATATGAACGAAATTAATCCTGAAAATGAAACCATTGTTAATAACTTAGATGAAAAAGATAATCATTATCGTTTGATTTTTATTGTTGATAAATTAACTGAAGGTTGGGATGTTTTATCATTATATGATATAGTTCGTTTATATGATACAAGACAAGGTGGTCATAAAGGAGCTGTTTCAAAATACACTATTAGTGAAGCTCAATTGATAGGAAGAGGTGCAAGATATTGTCCTTTTCAATTTAATGATGAACAAGTAAAAGAGAAAAGAAAATATTCTGATTATTCTAACCCCCTTTCTATTTGTGAAACACTTTTATATCATTGCATGCAGGACTCAAGTTATATTTCTGAACTTAAACGTGCTTTAAAGCAAACGGGGTTATTGCCAGATAATGAACCAATACAGGTAAATTACAAAATTAAAAATGATTTTAAAAAGACTCAAACATATTTAGAAGGTTTGGTATTCTTAAACAATAGAGTTGAAGTTAGCAGAGAAACTGTTAATTGTTTGCCAGAACGAATACGAACACAAGGTGTTTCATATAAATGTAAAAATGGACATAGTATTTCTCAATACTTATTCGAAGATTCGTCAATATCTTCAGATATAAAATTTGTAGATTTGCCACCTGTTAATTTATCTAATATTCCATATAATATAGTTTATAAGGCTTATCGTTGTTTTGAACAAACTCTTGGATTTAGTTTGTTAAAAAAATCTTTTCCAAATATTAAAAGCGTTAAAGACTTTTTAACTAGTAATGATTATCTGGGATTGTTTCCTATTACATTCTTTGTTTGTAAAGGAGATTTGCCAAGTGTTGATGATAAACTAGAAGCATGTAAAGCGGTTTTTGCTCTTATTTCCGATTATGTTCAAACAATTCAAATAACATATAGAGGAACCCATGAATTTTATGGCTATCCAATTAGGGATGTATTTACAGATAGAATTAGGAATATCACTAGAGATAGTAGCGATGCTTCATGGGGAAATGGCGTGTCGCAAAATGATTTTTCTGTTGACAAAGATTTTAGAATTGATTTGTCTGACAAAGATTGGTATGTTTATTGTGATAATTATGGCACAAGTGAAGAAAAGAAATTTGTAAAATATTTTAGTACTATTGTTGATGCTATAAAAGAAAAATTTGAAAAAGTATATTTGATTAGAAATGAAATACAAGCTAGTATCTATTCCTTTTCTGACGGCTCTAAATTTGAACCTGATTATGTTTTAATATTGCAGAAAAAACAAATAAACAAAAAGAAAGATAATTTATATATCTGTATGTTTATTGAACCAAAGGGAGAGCATTTACTAGATAAAGACAAATGGAAAAATACCTTTATGTTAGAATTATCTGAATCAAGCATACCAGTTGTTAAATTTGTTGATGATAATGATTATTTAATATGGGGTTCCCCTCTTTATAATAATGATTTAACAAAGAATGAGTTTAATAAATATTTTTCAGATTTAATTGATAAAGTAAATTAAGGAGCATATTTAATGCCTGAAATATATAAAAATGAATTTATTAACTTATATAAAACAAAAAAAGAAAATGGATACAACTTTTTTGATGAACGTACTGAAATAATTGATGGTGTTGAATTCAAATATTTGTTATGTAATATCGATTTAGATTTGTTAAAATGTGCAATACATATAGCAAAAGAGAAATCCAAATTTACAATGAATCAAAACCAAGCCAGCATTCCTAGAGATAGTGTTACAAAATTAAAGAAAAGTGCTCAAGGTGTCTTAGCTGAAATGTTTGTACATATCTTATTAATTGATAGATATGATTTTAAAGTGTTGCGTTATGATTTAGAAAGACAAACTTTTGAGTATAAAACTGATGAATATGATTTAAAAATTATTGTTAATAATGATAGTTTTGAAGTAGAGTCAAGGTCATCAAATATACATCATAAATCTGTTGAGAAATTTGTTAAAAATGATGTTATTATTGGTCCATATGGTAATTCATTAAAACCAACAGATGATCTTGCAGATTTTCATTTTAGACCAATATATATGCCAGAGTTTGTCCCTTTTTGCGAAGAAGATGGTACATACTATTATGATAAAAATATGATTAATGGTAATATTCAATTAGTTATTACTGGTGTTGCTACTAAGGAAGATTTCATAAAAAATAGTTATAAAACTCCTTTGGGACAAAAAGGAACTATTTATTATGTTGTTGATGCAAATAAAATCGGCGACATTGTAGAAATGGATAAAAAATTCAAAAAAATAAAGC
Source organism: uncultured Clostridia bacterium (assembly GCA_945919375.1). GTDB lineage: Bacteria > Bacillota > Clostridia > Christensenellales > UBA1242 > UBA5893. Next base: position 12,819 of record CAMEJD010000010.1, on the reverse strand, counting down.
CCAACTAATTGAGCTTTATTTTTTATATTTATTTATATCTATTATTCTAATCTTACACCCGTTTTCTTTTGCGAAACGAATTGTGTTGCCAGTTCCACTTGGTTTACCATTCCAACAAGCTATGACAACGCTTGAATTTTTTACCATATACTCATTTCGTTCATTCATACATGTAGGTGTATATTCTTCTGAAAGAGTAATCACATCATCACATTGTTTTAATATATTATGGTATCTTTCTTGTTGTGATTGTTTCCATTTAGTTTCTTGTCCTTTACAAGGCACAATAGCAAAGATTTTAATGTCTTTGTATGTTTTTCTTAACTCGATTAAAGTTTCTGCTCCAATCATATCAAAACCTTCTGCCATACCAATTAAGTAATTTTTGAGTCCATATTCATAAACACCAATAAAAAGTGTTTGCAAATCTTGCTTAAATATAATACAACTTGACTTTGTTTCATCATAAAACCAAGGCAATTTGTTTGGTCTATGTCCGGTCAAACAAGCTGTTTCTTCTTTATTCCACATGTTAAACTCCTAAAATATATACCTGATGTTCTTATTATAGCATAAATTGAGAGATATATCTCTCATATTTTTAAAATTCTTCTGATAAACTTAATAAAGAGATATATCTCTGTAAATAATGATATTATGAAATTAGAAGAAGCTATAACTAAACGAATTTATGATTTATGTAATGAAAGAGATATCGTGCCTAATAAATTAGCAAATATGGCTGGTTTGCCATCTGCTACAATTAGGTGTATTTTCTATGGAAAGAGCAAAAATCCAGGAACAAGAACAATTTTAGATATCTGTCAAGCATTGAACATTACAATTTACGATTTCTTCAATGATCCAGTTTTCAAAGACAGTGAGTTAGAAGGAACATACTAATAGGGCATAAAAAAAGACCGACATTTTTTGTCGGCCTTTTTAGAAAGATAAAGATTAACCTGGTCTTCTATTATGAATATCAAGCCTAATTATTCTTACATAATCAGGATGTTGTTTCATTATAGCTTCTTGTAATTTTGTATTAAACTCAAAATCATCTCTATGGTCAATAGTAAGAGAAAATCCTGTTGATAGTGATGAACCTCTACCACTATCTAATGTTACATTGCCAGATACAAATGTTCTCATAATATCCCCCTATAGTCATTATAGGTATATATTTTTTTTAGTCAACTATTTTTGAGATTTGAAAAAAATGTTTAATTTTATGCTATAATGTAATTGTTAGATTGGAGGCAATATGAATTTTTTAGAGATTGTTAAAAACAAGAAAATAGATTCTAACTGGTTGGAATTAGATAGAATAAATGTAGAAAGTATTGATGATATTTACAAAGGAACTGGTAAAATTTTACAAGCTTCTCAAGAGTGGGAACATGAATTTCAAGAATTGTGTAGATTACTAAATATCGAATTAAAAGATGATTATTCTTTTTTAACTTTAGGAAAAATGAACAGGAAATTATTAGAAGCAAAAATTATTACAGAAGATGAGTATAATAAATTAGATGCTGTCATTGAAGTTAGAAATGAATTTGTGCACAAATATTTTTTAGACAGTTTCTTTTTTGGTGATTGGAGTTATCCTTTTGATAAAGTGAGTGAGACTCTTACAAAAGTTTTATTCCTTATTCACGAGTCAAATGACTGGATTAGCAATAAAATAGATAATGGTCATCGTCCAAATATATTGGATTAAACTAACAAAAAAATAGCCAAGAGTTATTAACTCCTGGCTTATTTTTATATTGTCTGTTCTTTATCTGGAATATAGATTTTATCTCCAACTTTGATTGCTTTGTAGGTTATACCATTCAATTCATAAGTTATGTTTTCTGGTTTACCATCAGCATTTGCTCGTAAGATAAAATGTTCATTATCTGGTTCTGCTTTTGTTATGTTAACATCTAAAAACTTTTCATCATTAGATATTTCAATAACTTTAAGTCCTTTTTGTATGCAGTATGAACTTAACTGCCACATTTTTTCAAATAATCCATTTGTGTCCATAATGAAGCAATAGTTATCTTCTGGACAGTAGCCTGTAATTCTAAAATAATTTGTCATTTTCTTTTCTCCTTATATTGCAATTTGCCTTACTTTTCTATTGGCATAAGGTAGCCATATTTTATTTACAAATTCAAGTATTGCATCAGTTGGTTTTGTATCGTGTTCAGCATAACATTGAAGTACTTTGTGTGTTTTTGGTGAATATTCAAGTGTAACAAGTGGTGTTTCTGGATTATCTTTTGTTCTTACAAAGAATATAAGTGTTTCTTCTCGTGCAAACTTTTGGTCATAGCCCATTCTTCCAACACAGTGATGTAATATATTGCCTTCATTTATTAAATCTTTTGGACTTTTAGCAATTATGCAAATATAGTTTTCTTTTAGATTTCTTTGAAGGTTTATGTATTTTTTAGATACGGATGCAAATTTTTCATACAATTCTTTTCTAATCTTTGCATCTTCTTCAGCTTGTTTAGTGTGATATTCATCTATTCTAATGTTATGCCAACGCATAAACTGTTTTGGAAATCTATTCTTTTCTATGTTCATATCTAGTCCAAGATATTCACAAGCTCGTAAATAATCTTCATATACAGGTATAGAAATATCTTGCTTTACTAAATATTCAACAAGTTTAGTTAAATCTTTTGCAAATACTTCTTTTAAGTGTCTGTAATTATCTTTTGAACGAAGTGCATATTTTAATTCTTCTAATCTATTAACTTCTTTAACATTTCTGTTTTGACTGTATGCTTTAAGTATTGCATTAGTATAGTAATAGTGGTTTTTAATGTTCTCTTTGTTTTTGTATAGCCATTTGCAGAAATTCTTATCTTTTTTGCACTTTTTTAATATTGTTTGTCTAGTTGCTAAATCAGAAAGTCCACATTTAACTAATAACTCAGTTTGTGGATATTGTTCATACAATCTTAGATATTTCATAAAATCGGTATATTCATATTGTTCAAGTGCTGAGTATTTGTATTCAGGTTGAGAAAGAATAAATTCTTTGTTTATAACTGGTGTGTATTTATTAAAATATTTATCATCATTATAACCCCAATCATAGTCATACCATTTTGGATATGATGTTAGTTTTTCTCTATACCAGCCAACAACATAATATCCCATAGTAATTCCAATATCTTGAAGCCAAACTTTATTGCTATGAATACCGTGAACAATAACTTGTTTACAATACCATTTTTTGTATTTATTTCTTACTGCAACAGTAACAGAACACAACTCTTTATTATACTTTGTATAGTAAGTATAAAATCGTGTATGACCATCTGGTTTAGGATAAAATTCTTTATCTTTTTTCTGTATTAGTTTTAATATATATTTTGGTATTTTTCTTATGTTTGTATCTGTAATCATAATTGACTCCTTATTGTAATTTTACTTTGCCATCAAAGGCAACAGCTATTGTTTTTAAGATATATTTATCAAATGTTTCATTGTTATTTGAAATAACTTCACCAGTTGAAGTATCTACATTTCGACCAGCTATTTCTTTCATAGGTGGTATATCTTCAATTTCTTCTTCAAATTCTTCATCTTGACTTTCTTCTTTTTCAGGTTCAGTTATAAAGTCAAATAAACTTGGTTGTTTTGGTTTTTCTTTAACTTCAACTTTTTGTGTTTCTTTCTTAATTGGTTTTGGTGGTTCAAATTCAGTTCCATCAAGATTGAAAAGTTTTCCTTGTATTTCATCTTCTTCAAAGTAGTGAATAGCCCAGCCATACACAGTTTTATCATCAATACACGCATAACTTTTATTCTCAGCAAGTTTTCTAGCTTCTGTATTTGCATAATTAAAGAAAGAGTCCAAGTCCTTTTTAGATAGTAACTGCTTGCCATCTTTTTCGACTTGAACTCCATTGTTTATTTTGTTTGCTAGCATTTCACTGGCATTTTCTTCAAGATATTCTAATATGCGTTTTTGTGATTCATCTTTAGTTTTTAAATTTATTTTCATTTTATTCTCCTTTTTAATTGTGAAAAATCATCTCTAAACGGACAATCTTTCCAATATTTATTATATTCTTTCCAACCTTTTATTTTTTCTAAAAACCAAAATTGTGTATGTATGATATATTTGTTTTTTTGATATTCTGGTTTATTTTGATACCATCTAATATTCCAGATTGCACCCTCTAATGTGTTTATTAAAAGGTAAATTTTCGGTTTCTTGTATGTTAATTTCTTTAAACTGATTTTATATCCATATTTGTATTTCATTTATTCGACTCTCCTAATACCACCGTTTGAATTTACAATAGTAATAGTACAAAAACCTGATAAATTCGTATTTGTTTTATTCCATTCATAAACAAAAATATAGTTAAAATTATCTTTGGTTGTTAAAATATGGTTCCAATTATTTTTATAATCGTTTACGAGTAGGAAATCAAATATTTCACCTAGTTCGGTATATTTGTGTATAACTGTAAATATTGTACAATTGTATTTACTCTCAATTTCTTTAATTTTTAAAAATAATTTTTTATCATTCCAAGTACAATATCCTGCAAAATTCTCAAAAATACATATATTCCCCGATTTTTTAAATTCCTTAATGTATGGTTTATATATATCTAATTTTTTCATAAGTTCAATAGCTTTTTCTTTTCTTTGTTCTTTTGTTGTATTCATATGTTTTCTCCTTATCTAATTTCAATAATTCCTTCGCTGTATTTCTCAAAACCATCATATTTCAAATCATTAGCATATCGTTCATAGTCAATATAGTTGTCTAAATAACTTGGTATTTGATAGCAATCGTGCATAAAGTCATAACCCAAGTCATACCAATCTTTATTTTTGTAAAGGTAAATATCATCATTCCAATTTGAGCCACAACTTTCAACTCTATTTTTGAAGTCATCAAAAGTTCTAACTTCTAAAAAAGCAGACATTATTTCGTAATTGTAGTCATTACTAATAACATCTGCTTCGTTTAATAATTCAAATAAATCTTTTGGGTGAGTGTAATCACAATTAAGTCCATTTGCAGAAATTCCATCTATATCTTGAATAAATAGTTCTTCATCAAGTCCATTTAATTCAAATCCTTGTTTGGTTAGTTCTTCTTCAATTTCTTCCCAAGAGTCAAAATCTCCTAAGTCTAACCATTTACTTCCTAAAGCTCTTTCGTTACATTCGTTATATGAACCCCAAGAGCCAATTACTATGCTAATATTACTCATCATATTTCTCCTTAAACGCAATAAACATTTCCTCAATAATATCGAATATAGATAATGGTTCTAATTCGTTTTCATTAAATGAGTGTTTACATTTTTGACAAGAATAAATACTTTCTTCTGGATTGTAATTTGAATCATCCCATTCAATAATCTTTTCACAGTAAGGGCATTTATACAAATTGCTATTTCTAAACTTTTTTAATTCATCTTTAATTGTTTCAAATACAATTTCTTCTTCAAATTCGTTCATTTTTAATCTCCTTTTAATCCTCAATTTTTTCAAAATCGTTTACATTAACTTTTGTATTTTCTATACCATATTGAAAATACAAATCTTGTTCTCTATCTCTTTTTAAGTCGTATTCAGTTACAAATATCTTTCCAGTTTTCGTAACTGCAACAGTGATGGTCATTTTGTCAGTATTTACATCTAAAATGTTAAATGTAACATCATATTCACCATCAAACAAAGAGAACTCTTTTAAGTAGTAGTTTTTGATTTCTTCTTCTGTGTTCATACTATTTAACCTCCTTATCAAATTTGCCTTTTGGCAGTGGCCAAGTAGCATAGTTTGGGTAAATTACATTTCATTTGAAAATCATTATGTAGGAGTCAACGAAAAAGAAGAAAATATTGACTTTGAAATCTTTATAATAAATAAAAAAAAGACCAGGTTAAAAAACCTAGTCTTATAATATTATTAAATTATTTAATTGAATTGTTTAAGCGATATTTTCTTCCGTTTACTCCTACGAGAACTATGATACGATAGACACAACAAAAGCAAAGTTAGATAAGGAGAAAAACAAAAAATAAGCAGACCTAATCTGCTTATCTAATAATCATCACGCCAGCAACTCCTTTTGTGAAAATGTAGTAAATTTCACCAGAGTTCAAACGCGATTCTGATTGGCGGAAAGTTAGGGATTCGAACCCCAGGACCCTTTCAGGTCAACGGTTTTCAAGACCGCCGCTTTCGACCACTCAGCCAACTTTCCATTCATTTTTGACTATTACATAATAACAAATCATATATAAAAAAGCAAGCATTTTTTTAATAAAATGCAAAAAACTTGCAATTATTATAATTCTTTCATAATTGAGCCCTTATCATATGAATAAGTCTTTTTTATTTAGGTTTTGATAAATTATCATTATCAAGCGAAAAATTTGTTACCATTTACTCCCCTTAACTATTTTAAAAAATTTGTAATAAAAATTTAATTATTTCACAAATTATTTAAAAATAAAGGAGAATCTATGAAAAAATTTAACTTATTATTATGTTTTTGCTTGATTTTTTGCTTAATTATATTTACAAACAATTTGCACATTATAAGCGATGCAGTTTATGCCGAAGAGAATTCAAATGATGTAATTGTTTCGGTTTTAGGATATGGAAAAATTGATGCAAATTGCGACCAAGTGGAAATTAACTTTACAATTCAAAACATTGCCGATACCTTTAATTTGTGCCAAGAAAAAAATAAAACCACTTTTGAAGATGTTTCAAGTAAGATTAAAGAAATTGACGAAACTGCAAATCTTTGTGTAAGATATTCATCTTGCTATCCAACAAGTAACAACGGTGCATACACTTACAATTCATGCCAAGACATAAATATTACAACACAAAATCTTGACAAAGTTGATGATATTATACAAGTTTTAGGAAACTTCAACAACATAAGTTTTTACGGGTCTTGTTATTCAATAAAGAACAAAACCGATTGTTATAACAACGCTTTAATCCTTGCAAAAGAAGATGCAAAACAAAAAGCATCTGCCATGTACCAAAATGCAAATCTTATTGACCTATACGAAGTTGAAATTTTCACGTCTTGCCAAAATTCTCAATGCAATACCCTAACAATTGAAGCACGAGTAAGAGCAAGATTTTCTGTTTCAAATGAAATAGCAACAAACCGCACTCCCCAATCGCCCAATTACATTGTTGATGAAAAATAGAAGCAATAATATACAAATTATATCAAAAACCATATAAAAAACCGTCACCATAGCATTTGCCAAAGTGACGATTTTTGTTGTGTATATTAGTAATTTTCTATAATTTTATTAAGTTCCATATAATCCCTTGTTGTAATAATGCCAATAGGTGTTTCCCCCATCTTTCCATATTTTGTCAATATAACACACAATAATTTTCGATTTGTAAAAAACATATTCATAATTTCTTCAATTGATATATCCACAGACGCAACATGATAATATTGTTGTTCCGTTTCAGTTTCAATAATCTCACCAATAGTTTTGTTCCCCAAAAAGTCAGCCGGACTTCCACCTTGAGCAACAAAAAGTCCAAATTGATTTATTATCTTTTGACCATTTGCAACACCAATCAAAACACCGTCTTTAAAAACTGGAATGTTTGAATATGAAGTTTGCGCCATAATTTCAATAACATTCATAACTTTTACATCATATGCAACTGTAAAAACATCGTGCACACACTTTGTTTCAATAACCTTTGGTGGAGTTGCCACAAGTCTTGCAATTTTTTCTATTTTTTCAACAACATCAATATGTGGTTCTGCAATAATAAATTTGTCATTTGATTTATGAATGATTGCGTTTCTAAGCCTACCAAAATCGATTAAATCATCTTCATATTTCCTTACAATATGGTTAACAACAACAGCTCTTCTAATCATATCCGAAAAACTCATACTTCGTTTAAAGTTGTTTTGAACTCTTAATGCATAGTCAATTTTATTATATGCGTCAATAAATCTTATTGCATTTGTTTTGTCTTGTTCCATAGTTTCCCCTTTTTACTATTGTATTAAATAACTTAAAAAAATGCAAATATATTGTTGATTTTTATTTTTTTATTGTATATAATATTTTTGCTGTGCTAAACGGGGAGTTAGTGGTTCCTTGTATCTACAATCCACTATATGTAGAGTTGACCAACTGACAAGGTTTGCACGCATATATAATTTTATTTATTTTTCATGTTGAAATCAAGGTCTTATGCATTAGACCACTTGCGAACCATGTGAGGACCTGACGGTAGCAACATTAAACTTGTGTGCTAAGTGATGTAAGGTTGCTTTGGTGGAGTGAAAGGTCTATGGAGTTATATATGTGTTGCTTATCGACTCAGTCGCACAGTTTTTTTATGTAGAAATGCAAGGCAATTTGCCTTGCTTATTTTTTAGTGCCAATCTATTGGTGTTTCGTTTAAACTCAACAAAATTTGATTTATTTTTGAAAAATGCTTACAGCCAAAAAATCCATTGTATGCCGAAAGCGGACTTGGATGTGCAGCTTCCAAAACATAATGACATTTGTTTGTAATAAGTGGTTTCAATGATTTTGCATTGCCACCCCACAAGACAAAAATTACAGGTTTTTCCCTTTCATTAAGTTTTTTTATTATGCTTGATGTAAATTCAATCCACCCGATATTTTTATGCGAGTTTGCCTGTCCCCTTCTTACCGTAAGCACACTGTTGAGCAATAACACACCTTGCCTTGCCCAACGAGATAGGTCGCCATTTTGCTCACACTTTATGTTCAAATCGCTTTCTATCTCTTTAAAAATATTAACAAGTGAAGGCGGAATCTTCTCATTCTTTGGAACAGAAAAACTCATTCCCATTGCTTGATTTGGTTCATGATATGGGTCTTGACCAATAATCACAACTTTCACATCATCATACTTAACATAATTTAGTGCCGAAAAAATATTTTCCATTGTCGGATAGATTGTATATTTTGAATATTCGTCAGTAAGTGTTTGCATCAACTTTTGAAAGTAAGGTTTGTTAAACTCGTCAGACAAAATATTGTACCAATTTTTACATAATTTAATCATATTATATGTATAACACAAATGCTTAAAAATACCAAATTTTTACACAATAATATTTGCCAATATTTTTAATTTATGCTAATCTAAAACTATAGGTGTTTTATGACAATAAATGATATAAATGTGAATTTGCTAAACTCAATAAATTTATGCACAACAAAAAACGAAAACGAATGGCAAGTCAAAACTGGTGCAAAGTTTGAAAATGGCAAATCAATTGAAATATACTTGATAAAAGAAGGCAAAAAATGGTATTTAACCGACAGAAAATCAACACTAAAATATATGAATTCTGTTTATGACCTAAAGTCTAACGATGTAAAAAGTTGTATCATGTCAGTGATAAAAATATATGGTTTCTATATATCAGGTGGAGAACTTTGCTGTGAACTTGAGAATGAAAATGAAGTTCAAAAACAAGTTTTTGACTTTATAATGTGCATTTCTCAACTTGCTAATATGTATGCATTTTTTGACAAACCATAATCAAAAAAAATCCACCGAAGTGGATTTTTTTATTAGTACAATTTCCCAACAATAAAGTTAATCAATCTATGTGGCAATAGTTTTGCAAGCACACTTGCACATTTATACAAAAAGCCAACAGTACAAACTAGTGGTGGATTTTTTCTCTTTGCAACTTTTAACATCACTTTTGCTACGGTCAATGGACTTTTCCCATGCATTTCATCTTTCTCCATTTTCTTAACACTATTCGTAATTCTTTTTCCATAAACATCGTTCTCTACTTCAGTTTTTACCCTATTTTGTGTAAAACCTGTTTTGGTATCTCCCGGGCGAACACAAGTCACTTTTATCCCTTGAGATTTAACTTCTTGAGATAGTGCAAAAGAAAAACTTTCAACTGCCGATTTGGTTGCAGAATAACATGCTTGGTATGGTATTGGAACAACACTCGCAACACTTGATGTGTTGATTATTTTACCTTTTGTTTCCCTTAGGTAAGGAATTGCAAGAGAACTTGTAAGAATAACACCTTTTACATTAACATCAAATATCTTATCAAAATCTTGTTCTGTTAAATACTCAATTGCCCCACTTATGCCAATGCCTGCATTGTTAATCAAAATATCAATTCTTCCTTCTTTTTGATAGACTTCTTCAAGCACTTGTGCCATTCCTTCTTTGTCGGTCACATCGCAAGCATACGAATCAAACAAACTGCTTTTATAAACATTCCTTGAAATTCCATATACTGTGTAACCTTTCATTGCAAAAAGTTTTGCTGTGGCAAGACCAATTCCACTGCTTGCCCCTGTTATTATAACAACTTTCTTTTTCATAGAAATAGAATACAAAATTATTTCACAAAATGTCAACTTATTTGACGGTGATTTAAAACATCAAAAAAATAAATATATGCATATTGACTAACAAAAAAATTACATATATAATGGAAATATGAAAAAATTTTGGAAAAAGAAAACTTTTGATTCAGCAAAAACAAACTTACCCAAACAAGATATAGTATCCACAGGAGTTATAAAAAATAAGAACAAGCAAAAAATGGTAAAAATAGCAAAATTGGTTACCATCACAACTCTTGCCTCTGCCGCCGTTTGTAGAATTTCAAGGTCAATATATATAAGTACATTTCGCTACTTTAAAAACAATGATTTAATTTCACAAGTGGCAGATAAACTTGATGCAGATATGGATATAATGACTTATGAAAAATACAATGGCCAATTGGTGAGGCTTAAACCTAATGACGATGGAAAAATAAGTGTGTATATTGCGAAAGATATTCCTCAAAGAACCTACTAAAATATTGAAAATTCACTAGATTATTTTAATAATATATTCAGCAATATTAACAACAAATATAATTTTACAATTGTAGATTTTGCAAAATATAGTGCTGATAAATTACTCCAAAAATCAACAATCAAATTTGATTACAAAGTATTGGATGATAATACTCATGCTCTCAACTCTCACATACAAACAATATATGAATTGCCCAAAAAACTAATTGCTGAAAGCAAAAATAATGGCAAATATTGTGTATCTTCAACAATAAGTTTAAACAAAACCTATTTTGATAAAGAAGAATATGATGATTCACTTCAAAGATATACAATAAGGCATGAACTATTACACTCTTTTGGATTTAATGATGTTTATACAAAGATAACTGATTTTTCAACTCTAATGAATGTTGAAAATATGAGTATTACAAATGAAATAAGCCCTAGTGATATGTCTAGACTCTTCACTGCTTACTGTGACGACTATGTTAATGACAACAACACAATAAATTATGAAAAACTAGACGAAATCAAAGATTATTTGAGCAAATATCAAACGACATATTTTACACATATAGCAGATACTCTAAAAAAAGCTTTTAATAACAAAGTTTATGATTTTTCAAACGAAGAATTGCGTCACTTTGGTGCTAGCTATGGCCTTTTGGATGTAAAAATGCAAAACGATATGCAATACGAGTATGTTTATAACAAACATGCAGTTGACCCAAATAATTCCTATTGCGGAAAAGGTGACATTATAAAAGGTTCTGATTTCGCAATTTTACCCAAAATTACAATAAATAATTTATGTAGATACTATATAATTTTGAAAGATGAAAAAGGTTTGAACTTATATGACTTTTACATTAAAACGGATACAACAAAATTTCGAAAAGATATCGTTATGAAACCTGCCATACCATACACAACAAATTTTTCCTCATCTTTGGATGACACTCTTCAAAAATAATTTTGCAAATTTACATTTTTTGCTATCATTTTAGTATGAAAAACATTGATGACATTTTACAACAATTAAGTCTTTCAAAATTTAGGAATTCTTTTCACCTAAAACAAAAAGATTTTGAATATATTTCTTTAAAAGGCATAGATACAATAAAATCTCATGCCTTTGATTTTGTACACAAAAGATTGCAAGATAAATCACTGTTTAATGATGGAAAACAAACTCCAACAAAAGGACACCCTGTTTTTATTGCCCAACACGCAACAGCCACCTGCTGTCGAGAGTGCTTATCTAAATGGCATCATATTGAATCAACTCATATCTTAACAGAACAAGAATGTGAATATATTGTTTCCGTTATCATGCGTTGGATACAAAATGAAATGTCTAGAGATGTAAAATAAACTTGTTTTTTTAAGAATGGGTCAATCCCCGTTTTTAAGATGTTTAAAATTCACTAGCTCAACCTTTCATTATTTTTATTATATTAATCTATCATTCGCTTTAATTGAAATTCTATTTATTAAAGATATCATGGCTTCAATCTTAATCCCATCATCTGTTGTTGTTGATAATTGTATCGGTGTAAAACTTACTAATGTATTATGTTCATCACATAGTTTACCATTAATACGTAGCGTATGGTGATACCAACCAGCATAAACCGAAATTGTTACTCCATTAATCTATTAACAATAATTACATTACGAAATCGAAATTTTTTTAACACTTTCAACACTTTTGATTTTGATTAAGAGTTGACTCTTAATCTGTGGGAGTGTAATAACAAAAAAAGATGCATCCCTGCACCTTTGAATATGGTGGATCTTTGGGGACTCGAACCCCAGACCCACTGTAAACAAGAAGAATTGACAAGTTTATGCTTGCATATATACTTGGCTATTCTTCGCAGTCGCCAAAATTTTTACTTATAAAAATTTTGATTAAGAGTTGACTCTTAATCTGTGGGAGTGTAATAACAAAAAAAGATG
>CAMEJD010000009.1 GCA_945919375.1 uncultured Clostridia bacterium | reverse complement strand
AACAAAGTTTATAATAAAATTTTTATTTAACTAGTTTCAATTAACTTAGACCTTAGTGAACTTTTTTTTATTTAAGTTTATTGTTTTTTATACACATAATAAGAATTGTAATATCGGCAGGGGAAACACCAGAAATTCTTGATGCTTGCCCAATGCTTATTGGTTTAACCTTGTCAAGTTTTTGTCTTGCTTCAAGCCTTAACCCCTTAAGATTTTTGTATTCAATATTTTGTGGAATAAGCAAATTTTCTTGTTCCTTAAATTTCTTTATATCTTCTTTTTCTTGTGCTAGGTATCCTTCAAATTTAACTTCGGTGTTAACATAGTCAAGTTCACGCCTATCAAAATTATCAAAGATATGGAACTTGTGATTTACTTTAAAAATATCAATATTGCTTCTCTTTATCATTTTGTAAATGGTTTGAGATGTGGTTGGAACACTTTCGCCATTTTCTTCATAAAAATCTTTTATTTCATCAACTTTAAATTTTGTTTCAAGAAGTTCATATATTTTTTTAACATCTTCTTGTTTTTTTGTAAATATTTCCCATCTTTTGTCACTAACAAGACCTTGTTTTCTTCCAATTTCGGTAAGTCTTACATCGGCATTGTCTTGACGTAAGTGAAGTCTGTATTCTGCACGAGAAGTCATCATTCTGTATGGTTCATTTGTTCCTTTTGTAACCAAATCATCAATCAAAACACCAATATACGCTTGGTCTCTTCCAAGAATAAGTGGCTCACGATTTTCAAGATAGTTATTTGCGTTTATTCCTGCAATAAGACCTTGGGCGGCGGCTTCTTCATATCCACTTGTGCCATTAACCTGACCGGCAAAGAACAGACCGGATATATATTTGTATTCCAAACTTGGTTTAAGTTCAAGACTATCAATCAAATCATATTCAATTGCATAGGCATCACGCATAATTTGTGCATTTTCAAGACCTTCAATAGTTCGATACATTTGTTTTTGCACATCAACGGGTAGAGAAGTTGATACACCTTGGATATATATTTCGTTTGTATAAAGACCTTCCGGTTCAAGGAAAATTTGATGTCTTGTTTTGTCGGCAAACCTAACAATTTTATCTTCAATGCTAGGGCAATATCTTGGTCCAATACCTTTTATTATTCCACTATACATAGGAGCACGAGAAAGGTTTGCTCTTATAATGTCGTGAGTTTTTTCATTTGTATAGGTTAAATAACAATTGCAAATATTTTTTGGTTGTTCTTTTGTCATAAAACTGAATGATTGAATATTCTCATCACCTTTTTGAATTGTTAATTTTGAAAAATCAATTGTCCTTCCGTTCATTCTTGCTGGTGTACCGGTTTTAAATCTTCTTATAGTGATTCCGTTGTCAATCAAACTTTGTGTCAAATCTTCGGCACGTAAAAAACCGTTTGGGCCACTCTCTTTTGAATATTCGCCGATAATGATTTTGCTCTTAAGATAAACACCAGTGCACATTACAACAGTTTTTGCATGATAAATTTCTCCTTGTGCTGTTTCAACACCAACAACTTTTTTGTTTTCAATAAGCAAATTTTTTGCTTCTGCTTGCTTAATATATACATTTGGGTTGTTTTCCAAAGTTTTTTTCATATTGTTGTGATAAAGTTGTTTGTCAACTTGTGCACGAAGAGAATAGACTGCAGGCCCTTTCCCAAGGTTAAGCATACGAAGTTGAAGCAAACTTTTGTCGGTATTAACTCCCATTTCTCCACCAAGGGCATCAATTTCGCAAACCAAATGCCCTTTTGCTGTGCCACCAATACTTGGGTTGCAAGGCAAAAATCCTATTGCATCAAGGTTTATTGTAAGAAGAAGCGTCTTTTTACCCATTCTTGCAAGGGCAAGACAGGCTTCACAGCCGGCATGCCCAGCACCAATAACTATTGCATCAAAGTTATATAAATCATCTAAATTTTCCATAATACTATCCTATAAAATTTCCAAACAAGTATATATTATCTATATAAAAAAGTAAATATTTTTGCAAAAAAATACAATATAAAAAACAGAAGGGTGTTGCGTTTTTTTTAGTTGTGTATTATAATATAAATGTCATTAGGCATAGATTCATATCACTTTTGGGACTATTTTAGTTACCATAAAGAAGTGGGTGTTGCAAACGAAACGTCCGTTTTACTAGTTAACGGGTAGATAAATTTTAACACTTCTATTGTGGTCAAAGTGATATCACAAGTCCTGGTGCATCTTGCAGATTTGCAAGAAATCTAAATCGCAAATTCTTACTAAATGTGGGGTCTTACCTATAAAAGCAAAGGCAATGCTCAATAAAAGGCAATCCTATCCAATCTATGGTAGTAAGGCTAATGGTTTGTGGTGATTATATAAAAGGATTCTAGTAAAATGTCAACTGTCAGCGAGGTTCTCGCCCAAGTATTTGGATTGACTGCGACATTGATGCTATGCTTATCCTACACGGTAAAAACTAAAAAGACATTTTTGTTTTTTAGTCTAGTAGGGGAAGTAGCATATGGATTAACTTTTGTTTTTGTTAATTCTATCGGTGCGGGTCTTATTGTATTTTTGTCTTGTGTGCAAAGTTTGGTTTACTATCTTTATGAAGCACAATCAAAGCAAGCGCCAAAGACATTGGGATTTTTGTTTGTTGCAGGATTTATCATTTTGGGGTCAATAAACTTAAATACAGTTTTTGATATCATCCCAATTTTGACATATTCTTGGTGTACAATTGCACTATACAAAAAAAATCTCGACTCAATAAAAGTAATGTATCTTTTACCTAATATATTACTTGTGATATATGACATAATGGTTATGGCATATGCCAATGCGTTGGAAGACGGAATTGAATCGATTATAATTCTTTTGAGTTTGATTGACTTCAAAAAAATCTTCGTTAAAATACAAAGTCATAAAAAAGTTGCAACACTAATAAACAAAATTGGAGCCGGTTTGCGTTTTGAAAATCTAATAAATATTCAGTCCACCGCAAAAATGCTCTCAACTAGTGATAACCATTTTCATAAATTGCAAAGAGAAAGTACAATAAAACGTGCCGAAATTTGTCAGTATGGTTAGCGGTTACGCCAACCATAACAACAAAAAAGACCAAATTTTTGGTCTTTTTTTTAATAACTTTTTCCGTCGGCAATATACACTAGTTTATCAATCAAATAGTTTGCAAGTTCTTTTATTGTTGGAGTTTTGTTGTTTTTTGAAATTGTTAAAAACAGTTGTTTGTTTTGACATCTTGCATAAGCAGTCAAGATTGAGAATCTAATTGCTTTTTCAATGCTGGGGATGGAGATGTTATATTTTGATGAAATCATATTATATGCTTTGCAACACTTGTTTTGAGTTGAATCGGAATTAAGGTACAACTCGTATACTAAATCGGTCAAGTATTTCACTCCAATAAGTTTTGGTCTAAATGATAACTTATCCAATTCAAGAATAAGATGGTTATAAAATAACTTTTTTTCTTCTTTTGTATCAACCATATGATTGATATAATACTTGTGATGAGTGTAAAGTTTTGAATACAAGGTTTCCATATCGTTAAGTTTAAAACAATTGCTCATGGCAAGTTCGTCGGTTTCGCAATTTATAAGAAAAACATATAAGTTTGGATATATATTGCAAAAATCAACCAAAAGCCCTGTGTTTATATTTTGCTTTTTGTTTACAATAATATATAAAGGGTTAATATTTTTCATTATATATGTTAATATATCCAACTTTTGACAATCAAATAAACTTAACCCTATTTTTGTACAAATATCCATAAGTTTTAAATAATCATTGTCGTCATTATCATGATAATATATCACACTGTTCCGATTAAACACCTTTTTCTTTCCCCCTAGCAATTATATAATAACAAATAAAAATCTAAAATGCAACACATTTTTACAAATATTTTCAAAATATCAAAATTTTGTACAAAACTTATTATTGCATTGCGGAGACACCGGCATAGAAAAAGAGTATTGCAAAGCAAATAAAGATGTGGTAAAATATGATAAATCAGTGATGAGGTGATTATGAAAAAAGAAAAATCAAAGAAGTCAAAAATAATAAAGGTTATATCTACAATTGCTGGGACAGGTGTTGCAGTTGCTGCAGGAATTATTGCTCTTAATAAAATAGGGATTATCGGTGGAGGAAATGGAACAAACCCAACACCAATACACGAAACATTAAGTCAAGTAACAAATTTGGCATATGATGAAAAAACAAATATCCTTTCTTGGGACGAAGTTGAACACGCAAATATGTATCGTGTTAATGTCAATGGAAAGCAAAATGAAGTTGAAACAAATTCATATTCATTTATGCCAACCGACAAAGTTTCAACAATGAAAGTTCAAGCATTGGATACAACAGGTAACTATAATTCATCAGTTTGGTCAGATACAATAACATACACAATACCAGACAATGTTTTAAGTCCGGAAGCGGTCTTTTCATTTGTTGACAGTTTTGACAGTGCAACCGACCTTGTGAATATTGCTGGCATGTATATAGAAGATAATGTACTTTATACAAAAACTTATGAAAAAAAATCAGACGGAAGAGAGTATGTTGCAAGTCGTGAAACACGATTTAAAAGTGACATCAGTACACTTTCTGATGCTATGAATGCAAAATTATTGGGTTCAGACTTAACGCTAGATGAACATTCAAATTACAATTCTGCAAAATATCTTATTAAATCAGATAAATATGTTGGGCTTATGGAAAAATATAGGCAGCAAGGTTATACTTTTGAAGTTGTTTCAAGCGAAGTTGCTGATGAAGGAGATCGTTGCTTTACAATTTTTGGTACATATAGGTTATCTAATGGAAATGATGTAAAATATCTAACAAGTTCAATCGGCTGTGGCATTAAAGATAAGAACGCGTCAAAATCTGCAAGTTATACAGTAAAACTTCAAGAATTATCAAACAGAACAATAGAGGAATATGAAGCTCACGAACTAACAGGCGACCTTTATAATTGGGCAAATGAAACATTTGTTAAGAACCAAGCAAAACAAAACGCAAAAGCACAACAAGTTTCATACTTTGTTGACAATGGAATGAATTTATAACAATGGACAAAAAATGCATATTTTTGTCAAAAGACAATTATTGTATGCTTTATAATCTAAGGCAAGTGTCTTTGCAAAATGGAATAGAAATTGTTGCATCAAGAAATATCTTTGATATGTTGGACAAATTTCACGAAGGTGTTAATTCCGTCTTGGTGGAATGGGTAGAAAAATTTGAAAATATTAGCGAATATATTTCAAAGGAACATAAAAACAAGATATTTTACATAAAGGATGACAAGATATACAATTTGGACAAAGAGATGATGTTTACAAATTTGGAAGAATTCTTTTCGTCAAAATTGTTTTATAGCCCTGTTTACAAATTTAACGCAGAAAAGTGCTTGCAAAAAATCAATGACAAATTTAACGAATTAGGGGTTGTTGTAAACAGCACCTATTCGCTTTATATTAAGAAATTGATTTTTGAGATGAAAAAACTAGGTTTTCACAAAGTAACAAAAAAACTAATGGAAGATATTGCAACGCTAAATTATATAAAATGCAACAATTTGTGTGACCTAATTAGGCCAACAATAAAAGAATATGCAAATCTTCTTGAAAAAAGCGGATTTAAAGTCAAGAGCACAAGAGTAAAAAATGTGATTGATGACTTATACAAATATTGCTTTGAATGTTAAAAATAATAGAAAAACAAGGAAAAATTGATAATTTCCTTGTTTTTTTAAATTAAAATTACTATTTTAAACTATTTTTACACAAATTCATATAATTTAATATGGGCAAATTGTTTAATAAATCAAAAAAGGATGTAAGCACTGGATATTTTTTTGTAAACACTGGTGCAATAAAAAACGAAGAATTAGGTAAACATAATTCAATAAGAATTGGGGGCAAGGCAGATTATTTTGTTGAACCAAAAACAATAAAAGAATTGGTTAAGATAATAAAATTTTGTAAGCAAAACAAAATATCTTATTATATATTGGGGAATGGTACAAAAGTTGTTTTTTCAGATAATGGCTTCCGCGGGGTTGTGATTTGCACAAAAAAATTGAATGAACTAACAAAAAGAAAGAATACAGTTTGTGCGATGTGTGGCGTAAATCTTTTTTCTCTAAATAGGTTTTTAATAAAAAATTCATTATCTGGTCTTGAATTTAGTTATGGGATTCCGGGGACAATGGGTGGTGCGATTTTTATGAATGCCGGTGCATATGGTGGAGACATTGGTAGTTTTGTCCAAAAATTACAGGTGTTTGATGGCAAAAAAATAAGGATAATAAAAGGGAAAGATTTGACATTTTCTTATAGGAAAAGTGTTGTCAGTGAAAAAAGTTATATTGTTTTAAGAGCATGGTTAAAATTAAAAAATGGGAATAAACATCAAATTGAAGCAAAGTGCCAAGAATATTTTTCTAAAAGAAAAATATCTCAACCGCTAGAAACTTTTAATTTTGGGAGTACATTTAAAAAAACAAATGGAATAATTGCCGGCAAAATAATTGACAATTTGGGGTTAAAAGGTGTTAAAATAAATGGGGCACAAATTTCCACAGTACATGGCAATTTTATAATAAATAAAAATAATGCAACAATGAAAGATGTAAAAGACCTAATTGACTTTATAAAAAACAAGGTTTATGAAAACTATGGGGTTTGGCTTGAAGAAGAAGTAATTTTTGTTGGAGATAAAAAATGATTTTATATGGAGATTATCACACACATACAATTTATTCAAGTGGCAAGCATAACGCAATGCATGCAACGGGTACAATTCTTGAAAACGCTCTTATTGCACAAAAGAAAGGTCTAAAGGAAATTGCAATAACTGAACATGGATTTAACCACAAATTGTATGGACTTCAAAAAAAGAACATAAAAAGAATGAGAGAAGAAATTGAATACGCCCAAAATTTGACGGGTGTAAAAATTTATCTTGGAATAGAAGCAAATATAATATCAAGTCAAGGAGATATTGATTTAACAAAAGAAGAAATAGAATTGTTTGACTTGATTGTTGTTGGCTTTCACAAATTTGCAAGGGCAAAAAGTGTAAAAGAGTTTTGGAAGTTTTATGTACCAAACTTGCTTGGAAGAAAAGGCAAAAAAACAAGAGAAAGAAACACACTTTCTCTTATGATGGCAATGGACAAGTATCCAATTGATATCATATCTCATCCCGGTGTTGGAATGGCTGTTGATTTTGATGAATTGTCAAAGCATGCACAAAAAACAGGCACTCACCTTGAAATAAACGGAAAGAGAATTGCCTACACATACAAAGATATTCAAACAATATTAAACAATGGTGCAAAGATAACAATAGATAGTGATGCTCACAGTGCAAGTAGAGTTGGAGAAGTGGACAAGCCACTAAACTTTGCAATAAAATGTGACATTGATTTTGACAGAATTGCCAACTATGGCAAAAAAATTGAAATAAAACCAAAGGAAGTAAAGTGAGTTTTTCAAAAGATGTAAAGAATGAAATATTGAGTAAGACAATTGAAGACGATTATAGTTGTCTTGCTTTTTTAAGTGGTCTTTTTTCAAGTTCGGCAAGTATAACTCTTGAGCCAGAAGTAAATCTGACACTAAACACCGATTTAGAAAGTCTTGCACCATATGTTAATGAAATAATAAAAAAAATGTATGGCAAAAGTGCAGAAGTTGAAGTTTGCAAAAGTTATCAAATAAAAAAAGATGACTATTACAAGTTGACATTTGAACCTTCACTTGCTTGCCAAATACTAATGGATACAGGTTGCATTGCGATAGAAGAAGAAAAACTTGTAAGGCGATATAAAATTGATGAATATTTTTTAAAGGAACAAGACAACCTAAAACATTTTGTAAGTGGTGTATTTGTTGGATGTGGGACTTCAAGCATAAAGATAAACAAACAAGATAGAATGTCAACTGGTTATCATATGGAATTTGCTTCCAAAAACGAACAATTTTTGGAGGGTCTTAAAGAAGTTTTAACCCAATTTGAAATTTATGCAAAAATTGTAAAACGAAAAAATTTGTATATTTTGTACGTTAAAGATGCAAACGAAGTGAGCAATATTTTGGCACTTATTGGTGCGTACAATTGTGTTTTTTCACTTCAAAATGAAATTGCGGTAAGAGAATTAAGAAACAAAGTGAACAGACAAACAAATTGTGTTAATGCAAACATTGCAAAAACTGTTGATGCAAGTTTTAGGCAAAACGACGCAATATCAACAATAATAACAAAGATAGGACTAGAAGAATTGCCACAAGATTTGCAAAATGTGGCACTGCTTAGAATGGCAAACCCCGAAGAAAGTCTTGACGAACTTATTCGTCTTGCGGGATTTCCAATAACAAAAAGTGCTTTAAATTATAGACTTAACAAACTAATAAAAATTGCAGATAAAGTAAAGGAGAAATAATGGAACAATTTGTACACCTTCATAACCATACAGAATTTAGTTTGCTTGATGGTGCAATAAGAGTTGGTGACCTTGTAAAAGAAACAAAAAATAGAGGATGGAAGGCAGTTGCTATAACTGACCATGGAAATATGTATGGGGCTTTGCAGTTTTATACTGCATGCCTTGGAGCAGGAATAAAACCTATTATTGGCTGTGAATTTTATATGTGCGATGACCTAAAAGTCAAACAGGGTAAGTCAAAATACGACCACTTGATTATTTTGGCAAAAAATAATACAGGATACAAAAATATGTTAAAACTTAACACAATTGCCTTTGTTGACGGGTATTATTACAAACCAAGAATAGATTACAAAACTTTGGAAAAATACAGCGAAGGTCTTATTTGTCTTTCTGGTTGTCTTTTTGGTAGAGTTCAGCAACTTATTTTGGAACATAGAAAAGAAGATGCCGAAAAGTTTGCATTATACCTAAACTCAATGTTTGCTCCGGGTGATTTTTATCTTGAAATTCAAAATCACAATTTTCCGGAAGACAAAGAAATTATGATGGGGCTTAATGAGATAAGTAAAAAAACAGGAATAAAACTTGTTGCAACAAATGACTGTCACTATTTGACAAAAGATGATGCCGAAATTCAAGATATTTTGATGTGCGTTCAAATGGGTAAAACACAAAATGACCCAGATAGGTTTAAGTTCTCAACACAAGAATTATATTATAAGACCTATGAAGAAATGAAGGAAGCATTTGTCGGGTTTGAAGATGCACTTAAAACAACGTTGGAAATTGCAGACAAATGCGATGTTGTAATAAAAAGAAAAGTCCATGGCGAAATGGGGCTTGAAGAAAAGTATGTTCTTCCTGCAAATGAAAACTTTATTCCACCATATGTTCCAGAAAATGGAATGACAACTTTTGAGTATATGAAAAAGTTGACTTATGATAACCTTCCAAAAAAATATCCAAATGCGACAAAAGAAGTTTATGATAGAGTTGAGTACGAACTTACAACCATTCGCGAAATGGGTTTTGTTGAATACTTCCTTGTTGTTTGGGACTATATTAACTGGGCAAAAGAAAACGGTATTTCGGTTGGGCCAGGTCGTGGAAGTGGTGCAGGTAGCATTGTTGCATATCTTATGGGCATAACAAAAGTTGACCCATTAAAGTATGCACTATTCTTTGAAAGATTTATCAATCGTGAAAGAGTTTCAATGCCCGACTTTGATGTTGACTTTGATAAAGAACGTAGGGGTGAAGTTATTGAATATGCAAAAAGGAAATATCACCCAGAAAATGTTTCATATATTATCACTTTTGGTAAAATGCAGGCAAAAAATGCCATAAAAGATGTTGGGAGAGTATTGCAAATACCATATTCCCAAACGGATAAAATTACAAAATTGATTCCAAGTAGGTTGCCAGAAGGAATTAAAAAACCACCTGTTCTTGCATATTATTTTGGCAAAACCGGTAAACCTGAAAATGATAAATATATTGTTCCAGAACTCCGAGAAATTTATGATAATGATATAGACTTAAAGCATGTTATTGATGTTGCAATAAAGGTGGAAGGATTCCCAAGGAATACATCTATGCATGCTTGTGGTGTGCTTATTGCTCCGCAACCGGTTGATGAGTTTGTTCCACAATCAAGGAATGGCGAAGATATTACAACTCAATATGAAGCAGTTGACCTTGAATCTTTGGGACTACTCAAAATGGACTTTTTGGGACTAAACACTTTGACAGATATAGACAAGGCTTTGCAATACGTTAAAGAACAACACAATGTGGATATAGATTTTGATAAAATCGGTTATGATGATAAAAAAGTTTACGATATGATTGGACTAGGTAAAACTGAAGCCATATTCCAACTTGAAAGTGGTGGTTTTAAAAAGTTTATGAAAGACCTTAAACCAAGTAGCCTTGAAGATATTATCGCCGGTGTGTCGCTTTATAGACCCGGCCCAATGGATAGTATTCCAACATATGTAAGAAACAAATTTAATCCCGACAAGGTTGAGTATCCACACGAATGTATTAAAGATGTGCTAAAAGTTACCTATGGTTGCATTGTTTACCAAGAACAAGTTATGCAAATCTGCCAAATTATGGGTGGATATAGCCTTGGACAAGCAGATAATGTGCGCAGAATTATGGGTAAAAAGAAAGTTGAAAAAATGGCACACGAGCGTGAAAAGTTTATATATGGTTGGGAAGACCCAACTGGTAAACATTCCATTCCGGGAGCAATTAAACTTGGTATTCCAAAAGAAACAGCAGAAAAGGTGTTCTCCGAAATGGAAACATTTGCTCAATACGCCTTCAATAAATCTCATGCAACGGCATATGCAATGCTCACTTATCAAACAGCATACCTAAAATGTTATTACGAAGTAGAATTTTTGACTGCTATCATAAACAACCGTATTACAAATGCAGACGAAATCAAAAGATATGTTGCGTATGCAAGAAGTGAAGGAATAGATGTTTTGATCCCTGATATAAACAAAAGTACAACATATTTTTCAATTGAGAATGGAAAAATAAGATATGGTTTAAGTGGACTTAAAGGCGTTGGGGTTTCGGCTATTGATGTAATGATAAACGAACGCAAGAAAAATGGAGAATTTAAAGACTTACGAGATTTTGTTGAAAGACTATATGATACTGGTGTTGTAAATAAAAAAAGTATGGAAAGTTTGATACTTAGCGGGGCTTTTGACTGTTTCCATTTGTATAGAAGCCAATTGATGGCGATTTATGAAGATGTAATTAACAAGGTCGCAACAGACAAGAAAAATAGACAAAGTGGACAGTTCTCGCTTTTTGACAATTTTAAAGTTGAAACAAAAGAAATGGACAAGGTAACAGTTCCACAAATAAAAGAGTTTAATAAAGAAACAAAACTTAAACTTGAAAAAGAGATAATGGGTGTGTATATGTCAGGTCACCCATTGCAAAATTTTGCATCAAGATGGGACAACTTTAATTTCAAAAGCCCAATGATTGCCAAAAATGAAGATATGGCAGAAGAAGATGTTGACGATGAAGAGAATCAAGTTGAGCAATATGAACTTGAAGATGGCGCAATTGTAAATTGTGGTGGTATTATTACTGAAACAAAAAGAATACTTGTAAAAACAACAAACAAGCCGATGAGCATTTTGCAAATAGAAGACTTGTATGGCACATATTCGGCAATGGCAGTACCAAAGATTTATGAAAAATATAAGGACTTGCTTGAAGAAGACAAGATTATTCAAATTGGTGGAAGATTTTCCGTTCGTCCGGGTAAAGAACCTATTATCTTGATTGAAAGAATAAGTGAGATGAAAGAAGAAGTAAAAGAGCAAGTAACAAACAAACGATTGTACCTAAAATATGACCTAAAGGACCAAAAACTTGCTGACAAAGTTAATTTAATTTTGTCATTATATCAAGGTGATTGCCCGGTTATGGTAAGATGTACAAGCGATAACAAGGCATACAGGTTACCAAATGAAGTTAATGGAAACAACCATTTGGTCAATGAACTTATTGGTGTTTTGGGAGAAGAAAATGTTGTATTGGTTGACGACAAAAAGGAGTAAAAAATGAATATAGGAATTTTGGCAAGTGGTGGTGATGGTGTTGGGATGAACACTTTTCTATACAACTTTTGCTTATGGTTGCACATAAATAACAAAATAACTCTCTTTAGTCAAGGATACAAAGGTCTTATTTATGATATAACAATTCCATACGATATAAAATTTTTAAGAAAAAACAGGAATAATGGTGGAATTTGCATAAAAACATCAAGATGTCAAGAGTTTGAAACTGGCGAAGGTGTTGACGATGCCATAAAAACTTTGCAAAAACATAATATTGATTGTCTTGTTGTTATGGGTGGCAACGGCTCACTAAAAGGTCTAAAAGAAATCAGTGACAGGGGAATGGATGTTATGTTTGTCCCTTGCACCATAGATAATGACCTTGCAGGGACTGACTATTGTATTGGGTTTGATACTGCATGCAACAACTCAATCAATTTTATAAAGCAAGTTAACGATACAATGCAGTCGTTTAATAGAACTTGCATATATCAAGTTATGGGAAGAAAATGCCCACAAATTGCATTGGATGTTGGGAAAAGTGTTGATGCAGATTATGTTTTTACAGACGAATTTTGCACAAAGGAAAAATGTTTGGAAGCATTAAGTCAAAGCAAAAAAGATGCACCAATTGTTATAGTAAAAGAAGATTTGATTGATGTTGAAGAACTAAAGCATTACATTCAAGACCAATTGAATAGCGATGTAAAAATAAGCACCATTGGTTATATCCAAAGGGGTGGTAAGCCAACTCAAAAGGAAAAGCATTTTGCAAAATGTTTTGCCAAAAAGTGTGCAATGGAAATTAGAAGAAACAAACTTAATAGTGCAATAATTGTAAAAAATAACTCTTTTTATGCAATTGACATAAATAAAATTTAATATATAAGTGAAAGATTAAGTGACAAATTATTCGTATTTAAGATATATATCTTACTTTTATAATAATAAAAGTTTGTAAGTTAGTTGCAAAAGTTGTTTCGTTTATGTTAAAATACAATGCAAAGTATTTGTGTTGTATTTTTTTTGCATACAATACAATATTATTAGACAAACTAGACGGAGGTAAAAATTTTGAATAATAAAAAGAAAACAGGATTTAATTTTACTTATATCTTAATATTATTATTGCTTGCAACTTTAATTGTTTTTTCATTTACAAATCTTTCTCCAAGGCTTGCAAAAAAAGACACATCAATAATCTATTCTGATATAGAGAATAATAATGTTGCGAGTGTATATTTCTATGATGGAGAGGCAAGAGTTTTGCTTGTAGAAGGCCAAAGTAGTGTAAAAGGTGACAATAGGAAAAAATTCCCAAACATAGCAGACTATTATATTGAATACACATCAGTAGAAAAAGAACAAATTGTTATAACGATAAATGCATATAATAAAGGCAAACCGGAAGAACAAAAAATATCATATGAAGCACCGGCAACAAGAGCAAGTTGGCTTGACACATTGTTCCCAATCTTGTATATAGGTCTTGGTGTTTTTGCACTTATATTTATTTTTAAAATGTTTTCAAAATCAAATAACAGTGCAATGAGTTTTGGCAAAAATCGTGCAAGAATGACATCTAATATCAAAGTTAGATTTACAGATATTGCAGGTGCAGATGAAGAAAAAGAAGAACTTCAAGAAATTGTTGAGTTTTTAAAACACCCACAAAAATTTACTGAACTTGGTGCAAGAGTTCCAAAAGGAGTTCTCCTTGTTGGTCAACCAGGAACAGGTAAAACATTACTTGCTCGTGCAGTTGCAGGTGAAAGTAATGTACCATTTTTGGAAATAAGTGGTAGTGATTTTGTTGAAATGTTTGTTGGTGTTGGTGCAAGCAGAGTAAGAGATTTGTTTGACCAGGCAAAAAAATGCCAACCATGTATTGTATTTATAGATGAAATCGATGCAGTTGGTCGTCAAAGAGGTGCAGGTCTTGGTGGTGGAAATGACGAAAGAGAACAAACATTAAACCAATTACTTGTAGAAATGGACGGTTTTGAAGCAAACGAAGGAATTATTGTTCTTGCAGCAACAAACAGAAGTGATGTACTTGACCCAGCACTTATGCGTCCGGGCAGATTTGATAGACAAATATATGTTAATCCACCTGATGTAAAAGGTAGAGAAGGAATAATCAAAATTCACGCAAGAAACAAACCACTTGCAAGCGATGTTGATTTTCAAACTCTTGCAAGAATGACAACTGGATTTACCGGTGCAGACATAGAAAATATGCTTAATGAAGCTGCAATTTTGGCAGCAAGGGGAAATAGGTCACAAATAACAATGCAAGACATTCAAGAAGGCATAAACAAAGTTATTATGGGACCACAAAAGAAGAGCTTGCTCATAACTGAAAATGATAAGATAATAACAGCATATCACGAAAGTGGGCATGCAATTGTTGGAAAAATGCTTGAAAATTGTGAAGAAGTTCAAGAAGTGTCAATTATTCCAAGAGGAAATGCTGCCGGATATACAATGAGCAGACCAGACAATGACGATAATCATATGGGCAAGAATAAACTCAATGATATGATGGCAATGATGTTTGGTGGAAGAATCAGCGAAGAATTGTTTATGAAAGACATTTCAACCGGTGCAAGCAACGATATCCAAAGAGCAACAAATGTTGCAAGAAAAATGGTTACCGAATGGGGTATGAGTGATAAGTTCGGTGCTATGAGTTTCTCAAGTGAAGGCGAAGTTTTTGTTGGTAGAGATTATCAAGAAAAAAAGAGTTACAGCGAAGAAACAGCATCGTTAATAGATAGCGAAGTTAAAAAGATTTTGGATTATAACTATAACAGAGCCAAAGAAATACTAACAAAGAATAAAAAGTTTGTTGAACAAATGGCACAACTTTTGCTTGAAAAAGACACAATTTATAAAGACGAAGTTGATATGATTCTTGCAGGAAAAACAAATGAAGAAATCAAGCAAGCCATGGAAGAAAAGTCAAAGCAAACTGAAAGTGAACAACAAAGATACAGAGAAGAAAAAGAAAAAAAAGACAAACTTGCCGAACTTGACCAAAAGTTAAAGACTGCACAAGTTTATCTAAAACAAGGTATAATTTCTCAAGACGACTATAACCTTGTTGAAAAAGAAAACAAAGAAGCAAAACAAAAAATTGAAGAAGAATATGCTCAAAAACTTGAACCAAAGGTCGAAGAGCAAGGGGAAAAGCAAGAAAAAGAAGAACCAAAAGTTCAAGAGCAGGACAAAAAAGAAGAAAAACCAAAGAGAGTATTAGCAAGAAAAGGCACAAAAGGTGCAAAGGAGAAAAAAGATGACAAAAAAGAATAAATGGTGGTTAATTCTAATTTATTGTATTTGTGGAATTTTGATTGCCACATCAATCACTTTAAGTATTGTAAAAACAAACTATGCACCGGATGTGGATGAGCCTGCATTTATCAATATAAAACAGGCAGGTTCAAGTAAACCATTCCCCGGCGGAGAAAAAGACAGTGAAGACAGTAAAGACGTTGAAGTTTATAACAATTTGATGTCAAATTACAAGTCGGCATTTGAAGAAAGTGTTATGTCTGGATTCTTTTCGGGAAGGACTTCATTTAAATCAAGAATTGAAGAATGTAACGGAACAAACAAGAATCCAGTTGAAAAATTGACTGGTTATGTTGTGACATTTTACTTCCAAGAACCACAAACATTAACATTGAATGGGAAAATATATAATCCACCAACAAATAGTAATTTGGTTTTAAAGTATACAGAAATGACATTCAGCGTTTCTGAAGGCGAAAAATTGCAAAGTCATTATGTTTATTTTAAGTGTATTGCTGACAATACAGCAGGTTACACCTATTATAGACAAACAGTAATGGGAAGTTTTGCCGATATGTATAAAACAATATCAAGTTTTGAATAAATTTACAAAAGATAAACAAAATTTTTTGTTTATCTTTTGTACTGTATTATATTACTTGAATTTTGACAAAAATTCATTTATAATACATTAAGGGGTAAATATGCTAAATACAGTAGATAAACTTAAAAACCAATTAACACAAAAATTGAGTTGGGTAGAAGTGTTGCCAAAAGATTATGCAAACTATGGAATTGCAAGTTTGCCAGAAGCAAGAGTTGTTTATTGCTATAAAGTTGGAACAATTTATGGAGCATTTAACACCTTAACATTGTACGATTATGGCAAAGATGACAAGTTTATAAAACAACTTGATGAGTCTTATTTGGAATTAAAAGACAACAAAGAAGAACAAGAAGAATTTGGTATAACGCCTGAACATTGGGAAATATTTAACAAAGATAGCTCAATGCTTAGTGTTGTAAAAGTTATAACAAAGCCTGAATTTAATGTTGTTGATGTTTTCTTTGTATTTATGAAAAATGTATATTGTTTTCATACATATATTGTTGGGGATGAAAAAGACTTGTCTTTAAAAGACCTTCAAAGTAAGTATGAAATAATAGACCATATTGTAAAGGAAATTGATGGACTTAAAAAATAATTATGACAAACTTATGCAAGAACAAATTGCAAAGTTTGATGGAAAGAAAAAAATATTGCTCCATAGTTGTTGTGGACCATGTAGTAGTGCTGTTATTGAAAGATTAAAACCAAATTTTGAAATAACAGTTTTTTATTATAACCCAAATATTTATCCAAAGGAAGAGTTTGAAAAAAGATTACAAAATCAAAAAATTGTTATAGAAAACAATCTCGGGGTAAAATTAGTCAGCCCAAATTATGACGAAGTGGAATATTTGGAAAAGGTTAAGGGTCTTGAAGCCGAAAAAGAAGGGGGCAAAAGATGTGATGTTTGTTTTTATTTAAGACTAAAACAAACGGCAATTTTTGCAAAGGAAAATGGTTTTGATTTTTTTGGAACAACACTCACGGTAAGTTCTCACAAAAATGCTGAACATATAAACAAAATTGGCGAAGAAATTGAAAAAGAAGTTGGGATTCCTTTTCTTTATTCCGATTTCAAAAAACACGATGGATACAAAAGAAGTATTATCCTTAGCCGAGAAATGAATTTATATAGGCAAAATTACTGCGGTTGTAGATTTTCAATGGGAAGATAAAAGTGGAAAAAATCGAATATGAAAATTACAAAAAGAAACCAATATCACTGACAAAGGCTATACTAAAAAGTATAGCCATGCTTTTGCTTGCCTTGGCCATTTTTGTTGTTGGCATAATGTTCTATTGTAATATTTTTTTATCTTACTACCCAATCTCTGGGCCAAGTATGCGTCCGTTAATCAATGCAACATACTATAGTGGCGATTGTGCATATGCAACACCAAATATAAAAAGTGTGACTTACGGTGATATAATCATTTACAATAGACCTCCTATGAATGGGGAATCTGCCACATATGTCATAAAAAGGGTTATTGCAATGGGCAATGATAATATAATGATAAAAGAAGATAATGGCGAATATGCAATATATTTGCAGTATAATTCAACAGGCGAATGGAAAAAACTTGAAGAAGATTATATCAAAGACAAATCTAGTTATAAAGGCAGTTATGAAAAGTTATACGATTCATCAAAAAATGCAAGCAAAATATTTACAGATGAGAATGGAAACAAATACTATCATATAGATAAAGATGAAATATTTTATGCGGGAGATAACCGACCTGTTTCAATTGATTGTTTTAGTTATGGAGCAATGAAAACGGAACGTTTGGTTGCAAAAGTCGTTTACCTTATTCACAAGGGTGAGCCAAGAATTTGGCAAGTTGTTATGCAATTTTTGGGAATATACAAATGGAGATAACAAAATTACAACTATTTTCGTATCGTAATTACAAACAATGCGAAATCGACTTTAAAAACGGTTTAAATGTTATATGTGGGAAAAATGCACAGGGAAAAACAAATTTACTTGAAGCTGTGTATTTTTGCGTTGTTGGAAAAAGTTTTAGAGCATCAAGAGAAAAAGAAGTAATAAACAAAGACAGTGAGTTTGCAAAAATAAAACTTTTTATAAAAAAAGAAATTGGAAACAGCATTGTTGAAATAATTTTTTCAAGAAAAGATAAAAAAACAGTAAAAATAAATGGTGTTCCAATAAAAAAAATAAGCGAACTTTTGGGCGAATTTAATGGTGTATTTTTCTCTCCCGACGAATTGAAACTCATTAAAGAAAGCCCAGAAGATAGGCGAAGATTTATGGATATAGATATTTCGCAAACAAATAAACAATATTTTTATTTGCTAAATAGATATAATCAAATTTTGCAAAATAGAAACAAACAGTTAAAAATGAATCTAAAGCGAGATGACCTTGTTGATATTATGAAGATATGGAACACTCAACTTGCAACTTGTTCACTAAAAATTGCAAAATATCGTCAAAATTTTGTATATATGCTTGCTCCTTTTGCACAAAAGGCACATTCTTATCTTACTGACAACAAAGAAAAATTGGGACTTGAATATGTTGGAATTGAAGAAAAAACCGAAGAAGATATAATCAAACACTTGGAGAAAAATCTTGACAAAGACTTGGCTCTTGGCTACACAAGTTATGGTCCACATAGGGACGATATAAAAGTTACAATAAATGATGTTGATGTAAGGACATATGGTTCGCAAGGTCAACAAAGAACTTGTGCTTTGTCGTTAAAACTTGCCGAACTTGATATAATAAAAAACCAAATAAACACAAAACCTGTTTTGCTTTTGGATGATGTCTTGAGTGAACTTGATGATGACAGAAAGAATAGGTTGCTTGCATATTGCAAAAATGTGCAAACACTCATCACTTGCACTTCATTTAATTATAATGTGCAATGTAATAAACTAGAAATAGAAAATGGCGAAGTTAAAAAATAAATAACACATATAAAAAATAAAGCAAAGTTAAGCAATTAACTTTGTTTTTTCTTGACATAAATCGCATAATATTTTAATATAGGTTATATATTTATAAGGAGAAATTATGGGGTTATTTAATTTTGTAAAAAAACAACTTCTAAAAGTTATTGAATGGAAAGACGATTCAAAAGAAACAATTGTATATCGTTTTCCATTAAAAGATCGTGATGAAATAATGACAAGTTCAACACTTGTTGTAAGGGAATCTCAAGTGGCAATTTTTGTTCACAAAGGTACAATTCAAGATGTGTTTATGCCGGGGACATACAAGCTTTCAACAGAAAATATTCCTTTCTTAACAAAAGCATTATCTCTTCCAACAGGATTTGAAAGCCCAATTAAGGCCGAAGTTTACTATGTAAACACAAAACAATTTGTAGGTCAAAAATGGGGAACACAAAACCCAATTATGATGCGCGATAATGAGTTTGGAACTGTTAGACTTCGTGGCTTTGGTGTTTATTCTTTCAAAGTTGATGATGCAAAAGTGTTTATGAAAGAAGTTTTTGGAACAAACGCAGTATATACAGTTAGTGATGTCGCAGACCAAATCAAACCTATGCTTATTGAATCAATAACAGATTCAATTGCAGAAAGCAAAATCTCGGCACTTGACCTTGCGGCAAACTATCGTGAATTCTCGGGAAAGGTTTTGGAATTATCCCAAGAACCATTCAAAAAACTTGGGCTCAAACTTTGCAGTTTGGTTATAGAAAACATTTCTCTCCCAGAAGAAGTCGAAAAAGTTCTTGACGAAAGAACAAAACTTGGTGTTTTGGAAGACAAGATGGGAACATTCACACAATATCAAACAGCACAAGCAATCAAAGATGCAGCAAACAACCCTAGTGGTGGAAATTTGGCAGGTCTTGGTGTTGGGCTTGGTGCAGGTGCAACAATTGGGAATGCTTTTATTGGAAATGTAGCAACAGAAAACAAACCAAAAGCAAAACTTGTTGAATGTAACAACTGTGGTGCAAAAATTAAAGAAGGTGCAAAATTCTGTCCAGAATGTGGAGCAAGCCAAGTACTTACTTGCAGTAACTGCGGTGCAGAATTAAGCAAGAATGCAAAATTCTGCCCTGAATGTGGCACAAAAGTTGCAAACAAAAATGTTTGTTCAAAATGTGGTGCAGAACTTAAAAAGGGTGCAAAATTTTGTCCAGAATGTGGGAATAAAATTTAATGAATGAAAAAGAACTAACAAGACAAAGTAAAAAATGTGAATCTTGTGGTGGCAATATGGCATTTTCGCCCAAAGATAAGGGGCTTAAATGCCAATTTTGTCAAAATGTAACAAAACTTGATTATGACTTTAATGTTGAAAAGCATAATTATGTGGCAAATATAGAAAATACAGAAGCATACACCAATTTTGCAAACGAGAGCAAAGTCTTTAAATGCTCAAATTGTGGTGCAAATGTTGTGCTTAACAAATTGGAAGTTGCAAAAAAATGTCCGTATTGTGGAAGTAGTTATGTTGCCGAAGAAAAGGAAATGCCAAGTCTTAAACCCGATGCAATAATTCCTTTCAAATATTCCAAGGAAGAAGCAAGTAGGTTATATAAGCAAAGAGTAAAAAAGAAATGGTTTTTGCCAAATGAATTCAAAAAAACACCACCGGTTGACAATATATCCGGTGTGTATGTTCCATGTTTTTCTTTTGATGCAAAAACAAATACAACATACAAAGGTGTGCTTGCTCACACAACAACTGTGGTGGTTAATGGGAAAACACAAACAAACACTACATATCAAAACATATCGGGTCAACAAGCAATGAATCAAAAAGATATTATGGTGGAAACAAGTTCGCACATAACACAAGATATTTTTGATAAATTAAAACCATTTTCAACTGCCGAACTTGTAAAATTTACACCTGATTTTATATTGGGGTATTGTGTTGAATATTATGACAATAGTTTAGCCAATTGTAAAAAAATGGCAGATTCTATGATGGAAAAAATTATAAAAAATCAAGTGTTGTCACGATATTCGTATTCAAGTGTTGTAAGTTATTCACAAAATACAATATTTAGCAATGAAAAATTTGATTATTGTATTTTGCCAATATATCAAGTAAGATACAAATATAAAGACAAAGATTATTTGACATATATGAATGGTCAAACCGGAAAACTTGCAGGAAAAATGCCAAAGTCGGCCGTAAAGATTACATTCTTTGTGCTATTTATTATCTTAATTGCTGTTGCTCTTGGATTATTGTTCTATTATACTGAATAAAAAAGACTTCGAAGTTTACTTCGAAGCTTTTTTTAAAGTAAATAGTCTTTGTTTTTTGTGTTTTTGCCTAATTTGTAAATTTCTTCAATTTTTTAGCCTATAGCAATCAATTTCATCTTTAAAGTTGATTCTTTTTAGGTTTGGCACATTTAATTGTGCTTCTGCTAATAACGCTTCCAAAAAGTGTTCGCCTACATTTTTGATTTTTGGCATATTGACATTTTTTAAACAATAATCATAAACCAAAAAATTAATAAACCTTAAATCTTGGTTATCCATACATCTATCCTTTGTTGGCATATTTTACCACAAACCATTTGGGTCTGCAATAGTTGATAAAAACTGTATATCTTTACATTTGTTTTTTGCCATAAATTTTAACTTTTTACTTTATTTATAAACTATAGTATGTTATAATACTATAAGTATATATTTATATATATTGCTATAAAGATATATATCAAATTATATTTGCAAAATTTATAATTAGGAGAACAAAATGGAAGAAGAATTAGACCTAACCAAGAGCGAAAAATATGACCAATCAGATATTCAAGTTTTGGAAGGGCTAGAACCTGTTAGGAAAAGACCGGGTATGTACATTGGCTCAACTGATTCAAGAGGACTTCATCATCTTATAACCGAGGTTGTTGACAATAGTATTGATGAGGCACTTGCTGGATATTGTACGCATATTGAAGTAACTCTTAATAATGATGGTTCGTGCAGTGTTGCAGATAATGGTCGTGGTATTCCAACGGGAATTATTGCAAAAGAAGGTAAAAGTGCAGTTGAAGTTGTTTTAACAAAACTTCACGCTGGTGGAAAGTTTGGGGGCAGTGGTTACAAAATCTCTGGGGGACTTCATGGCGTTGGTGTAAGTTGCGTTAATGCACTTTCAAAATGGCTTAAAGTTGATGTTTACCAAAATGGTTATCATTTTTATATGCAATTCAGTCGTGGCAAGGCAGATGCTCCACTAAAAAGAATGGAACCAAGTGATAAAAGGGGGACAACTGTAACATTCCTTCCCGATGACACGATATTTGAAACTGTTGAATTTGATTATGAAACAATAAAAAATAGATTTCGTGAGATTGCCTTTTTAAACAAAGGAATTGTAATATCTTTGGAAGATAAAAGAGTAGGCAAAGAGAAGAAAGATGTTTTTGAATTTAAGGGTGGAATTATTGAGTTTGTTGACTATCTTAATATCAACAAAAATCCTTTATTCCCACATCCTGTATATTTCAACAAAATTTCTTCAACAAGCGAAGTTGAAGTGGCTTTCCAATATAACGATGGATACAATGAAATAATACACACGTACGCAAACAATATTAACACAGAAGAAGGCGGAACACACCTTGTTGGATTTAAAAACTCACTTACAAAAGTTATCAATGATTTTGCTCAAAAGAACAAAATATTAAAAGAAAATGAAAAACTTTCTGGAGATGATTGTAGAGAAGGGTTAACAGCAGTTATATCTGTAAAACTTATGAACCCACAATTTGAAGGTCAAACCAAAACAAAACTTGGCAACAGTGAAATGAGAATAGAAGTTGAAAAGGCAATGACCGAAGGTTTTGGTGATTTCTTGGAAGAAAACCCATCACTTGGAAGAGAGTTGGTGTTAAAGAGTATAACAGCTCAAAGAGCAAGAGAAGCAGCAAGACTTGCAAGAGAATCAACAAGAAGAAAGGGCGTGCTTGAAAGTACAACACTCCCCGGAAAACTTGCTGATTGCACAGAAAAAGACCCAACACATTGTGAGATATATCTTGTTGAGGGAGATTCGGCTGGTGGCAGTGCAAAACAGGGTAGAGATAGAAGATTTCAAGCAATATTGCCACTTCGTGGAAAAATCCTGAATGTAGAAAAAGCAAGACTTAACCATATATTGGAAAATAATGAAATAAAGAGTATGATAACTGCTTTTGGTGCAGGAATTCAAGATGACTTTAATGAAGACAAATTAAGATACAAAAAGATTATTTGTATGACCGATGCCGATGTTGATGGTTCACATATAAGGATTTTGCTTTTAACATTCTTCTTTAGATTTATGCGTCCACTGATTGAAAAAGGATATGTGTATTCGGCAATGCCACCACTATACAAGCTTGTTCGTGGCAAAGACGAAATGTACTTTTATAGTGATGAAGAACTTGAAGAAAACCTAACAAAATACGGTAGGAAAGGAATCACAATTCAAAGATACAAAGGTCTAGGTGAAATGAACCCAGAACAACTTTGGGAAACAACAATGAACCCAGAACATAGAATACTTATTCAAATTACAATGAAAGATGCCGTAGAAGCAGATGCAATGTTTAATAAGTTAATGGGCGAAGATGTTGACCTTCGTAGACAATTCATTGAAGAAAATGCAACCTTGGTTGAAGACCTTGATGTATAGTAAAAATTAAGTGAAAGGTGAAAATATGGAAGAAAAGAAAAAAGAACTTCATGAGTTGTTTGCAAACACAAAAGTTATGCAAGTTGAAGCAACTGATGAATTAAAAAAATCGTTTATTTCTTATGCGATGGCAGTAAACGTATCTCGTGCCATTCCTGATGTAAGAGATGGACTTAAACCTGTTCATAGAAGAATTCTTTACTCTATGGGCGAACTTGGGAATTTTAGTGACAAGCCATACAAAAAATGTGCAAGAATTGTCGGCGAAGTTATGGGTAAATATCACCCACATGGCGATAGCAGTGTTTATGATGCATTGGTTCGTCTTGCCCAAGACTTTTCAATAAGATATCCACTTGTTGATGGTCATGGGAACTTTGGTTCAATTGATGGTGATAGCCCTGCCGCAATGCGTTACACAGAAGCAAGATTAAGCAAAATTAGTGAATATATGCTTGAAGATATTGACAAAGAAACTGTTGATATGTATCCAAACTTTGATGATACACTTATGCAACCAAGAGTTTTGCCTTGCAAATTTCCTAACTTGCTTGTAAATGGTGCAGATGGTATTGCCGTTGGTATGGCAACAAATATTCCACCACATAACCTAACTGAAGTAATAAATGGCGTTGAAGCACTTATTGACAACCCAGATATAACTGTTGATGAACTTATGAATTACATTCCAGCTCCGGATTTTCCAACCGGTGGAATTATTATGGGAAGGAATGCAATTCGCCAAGCCTATACAACAGGTCGTGGGAGCATAATTGTTCGTGGTAAAGCCGAAATTGAAGAAACTGAAAATGGTAGATTTAGGATTGTTATTTCTGAATTGCCTTATGGTGTAAACAAAGCACGCTTTATTATGCAAATGGCTGACCTTGTAAAAGATAAAAAGATAGAAGGCATAAGCGACATAAAAGAAGAAAGTGACAGAGATGGACTTAGAGTTGTTGTTGACATAAAGAAAGATGCAAATGCTCAAGTTGTTCTTAATATGCTTTACAAAAAGACAATGCTCCAACAAAGTGAAGGTATTATTATGCTTGCACTTGTTAATCGTGAACCAAAAGTTCTTAACTTAAAAGAAGTATTGTATTATTATCTTGAACACCAAAAAGATGTTTTGATAAGAAAAACAAAATTTGACCTAAAAAAAGCCGAAGAAAGAATGCATATTGTTCAAGGTCTTGTTATCGCACTTGCACATATTGATGAAGTTATCAAGATTATAAAAGAAGCAGATGACAAAGACGATGCAAAAACAAAACTTATTCAAAACTTTGAACTTGACGATATTCAAGCAAATGCAATTTTGGAGATGAAGTTAAGCAAACTTACAAGTTTGGAAGTTGAAAAACTTAATGAAGAATACAAGGAACTTGAAAATCTTATTGAAGAACTTAACTCAATCTTGGCAAGCGAAGCAAAAGTTCTTTTAATCATAAAAAATAATTTGGAAGACATAAAGAACAAGTTCGGTGATGAAAGAAGAACAGAAATAAGTCACGACCTTGGCGATATTAACATTGCAGATTTAATCAAAAAGGAAGATGTTGTTATTTCAAAAACGCACCAAGGATACATCAAGAGAATGAGTCTTGATGAATATAGAACACAAAAACGTGGCGGTATTGGAATAAGTGCTCACAGAACAAAAGAAGAAGATTTTGTTGAAGATATATTTGTTGCAAACACACATGACGACCTATTGTTCTTTACAAACTTTGGAAAGGTATACACATTAAAGACTTATGAAATTCCAGAAGCACAAAGACAAGCAAAAGGAAGGGCAATGATTAACCTTCTTCCACTTGAAAGTGGCGAAAAAGTTAATACAATCATTTCATTAACCGAGGATACAACAAGCAATCTTGTTATGGCAACAAAACAAGGGCTTATCAAAAAAACAAAACTTATTGAATTTGCGAACATACGTAAAAATGGTAAAATTGCAATTAGCCTAAACGAAGGTGACGAACTTATTGGCATTATGACATCGACAGGTGATGATGAAATCTTAATTGCATCAAGTGATGGCAAATGTGCAAGATTTAACGAACAAAAAGTAAGAACAATGGGAAGAACAGCCCAAGGTGTTAAATCAATAAATCTTGCAGACGGCGAATGTGTTGTTGCAATGACAGTTATAAAGAAAGGTGAAAATGATGCCGAAATTATAACAGTAAGTGAAAAAGGTTATGGAAAAAGAAATCATGTTGACGACTTTAGGTTGACATCTCGTGGTGCAAAAGGTGTCAAAGCTGGCATATTTAATGAAAAAACCGGCAAACTTGCAGTTTTAAAACAAGTAGGGATTGACCAAGATGTTATTATTGTTGCTGATAATGGAGTAATAATAAGAACACCGGTAAAAGATATTAGCCTTATTGGAAGGAACTCTCAAGGTGTAAAGATTATGAAGTTGAGAGAGGGTGCAAAGGTTGTAAGTATGGCAGTAAATGAACACGAAGAAGAGCATCAAGAAAGCGTTGACGAAGTGATTGAAGAAAACATTGAGAATGCTGAACGAAATAATGAAAATTTGGATAATAACACTCAAGAATAAAATCAAATAAAAAGTAAAAAATAAAAAAGGAGAATTATTATGAAGAAAAAAACATTATATTTAACATTATCAATTTTGTTTGCCATTATGGCGGTTGCTTGCGTTGCAGTTTTGATTATATGTGCAAATGCAATGTTATCAAATGGTTCAACAAGCATAAGAATTTGGGGAACAATTGCTGTTGGTGTTGGCTTTTTGATTTGTTGTGCTCTTTTGGGTGTAATGTATGCATTATATTCACATGAAAAAAATCCTAATATAATTAAACAAGAAGTTCAACAAGAGTTAGACAAAAGAGCAAAAGAAAAAGAATCACAAGAAAAAGCAAGTGATATAAACCAAATAGACTAAAATAAAAATCCACTAATAAAAATGTTAGTGGATTTTTATTTACAAAAAAATACAAATATATTTTAAATATTATAAAAAAACAACAAAAAATACTAAAAAAACAATAATTTTGCCAATTTATTATATATTTTTTGTAAAATTATAATTGATTTATAATATTTCATAATGTAAAATATTGTAAGGAAAAAATTATGGAAAATATAAAAAAACTCATTGAAAAATATAATTTAATTAAAAAAGGAGAAACGATTGGTGTTGGTGTTAGTGGTGGCAAAGATAGTATGGCACTACTAAACTATCTAAACGAAATAAAATTTGACTATGGCTTTGATGTAATTGCCATCACAATTGACCATTCAATAAGAGAAGCAAGCAAAGGCGAAGTGAAATTTGTTGAGGACTTTTGCAATAAAAATGGTATAAGAGTTTGCAAATTTAAAATTGATAGCATAACTCTTTCAAAGCAAAAAGGAATTTCACTTGAAAGTGGGGCAAGAGAAGGTAGATTTTTGGTCTTTGAAAAATTGCTTAACGAACATATAGTTGATAAAATTGCTCTTGCACATCACAAGTTTGACCAAGCAGAAACAATACTTATGCACCTATTTCGTGGAAGCGGAGTCACTGGACTTAAGGGTATGAGTGTTATTCGTGACAACAAATACATAAGACCAATGCTTGAAACAAGCAGAGAACAAATTGAAAAATACATACAAGAGAATGAAATTCCTTTTGTTCAAGACGAAAGTAATTTTGAAAATGAGTATAACAGAAATTTTATTCGTAATGAAGTCTTGCCACTTATTCAAAAAAGGTGGCCAAATGCAATCAATGCAATAACAAATTTTGGGCTGTTGGCAAGTCAAGATGATGAGTATATTCAAAGTCAAGTCCCAAAAGATTCTTTGATTATCGGTGAAAAA
Organism: uncultured Clostridia bacterium; assembly: GCA_945919375.1. Classification (GTDB taxonomy): domain Bacteria; phylum Bacillota; class Clostridia; order Christensenellales; family UBA1242; genus UBA5893. The sequence goes on along the minus strand of CAMEJD010000009.1, from coordinate 32,389 downwards.
GAAGTAAAAGTTCCACTTTCATATTTTGTATATCCAAAGCCAATTACTTCAAGGCTTTTATACAAGGCATTGCATAGTATTGGTATAAACAAGGACATAGAAAACAAACATATTGATATGATTTTGGACTTCGTTCAAAGCGGACAAAATGGGAAAAGGTTGGAACTTCCACTAAAAGTAAGTGTATATAAGGAATATGACTATTTGACGATACTTTCCAAACAAAAAGAAGTGCCACATTTGTACGAAAAACACAAACTTGGAACATTTGCTGTTGATGGATTTGGCAGAATTACAACAAAAAAAGTTGATGCACTTGACAATGACCAAAATGCACTATTTTATGACCCAGACAAATTGCCAAAAGATGCAGTTTGGAGATTTAGACAAAATGGCGATGTGTTTTCAAAATTTGGTGGCGGAACAAAAAAATTAAAAGACTATCTAATTGATATAAAATATCCACAAAGAATGAGAAGTGTTTTGCCTGTTTTAGCATCGGATAACGAAGTATACATAATTGCAAATGTTGCAATCTCAAGCAAGATAAAAGTTGATGAAAATTCAAAGAGAATATACAAAGTTACCACAAATTGATTATTGACATAATCTTGTTTTGGCAATATAATATATTCACAAAAGGGGTTAAAAAATGGTAAAAAAATCAATCGATGAAAGATTGAGCAAAATCGATGACGAGATTTATAAATTGGAGCAACAAAGAAAAGATTATGTCAACATTCAAAATGAAGGAAATAAAAAGAGATACATTTTTGAATGGTTGAGCGGAGCGGGAATGCTTACAGCGACATGCGGATTTTTCTTACTCTTTCTAAATCTTATCGCAGGGCTTTGTGTTCTTGGTGTTGGAGCAATTTCTGGATATGCATTTAGTGCATTTAGTGGAAAACATAAAAAAATTGCAAAAGATGTGCAATTTAATATAGGAACTTGCAATGCAAAAATTGAAGAACTAAAAAAAGAAAAAAGTTCTTTAATAAAGGAACAAGAGATAGAACTTGCCGAATATAAAGAATTTATCTTATATGGCAAACAACCAGTGATTTCAAACAACAAAAAGCAAAAAACACAAATACAAGAACAATACAAAAATGATAACGACTTATCAATGTAAAAGGGCGAGTTTAACTCGCTTTTTCTAACCAAAAGGAGAAAAATTATGTTAACATTAAAACAAGTTTACGATATAGGCAAATATATCAATTTTGAGATTATAAACAATAAAAAAAGTGTAAAGGTTTCTTTTATAGGCACAAAAGTTCCATGCTTTGAAAAAATATATACACCTGCAGAGAGAAATCTATTTTTAAATATTTCCGCATTTTGTTTTGTTGTTTATCACAAAATAAAGATGAGTGACGGCAAAAAACCAAATGAACTAATTTATCAAAATTTGTTGACGAGATTTCAAGAAACTACTTTAAAAAGTGAAATAAACAAACATCAATTTTTGTTTAATAGAGCAAGGGATTATGTTAATATGGATATTTCAAAACAAGCAAGTTTGGATAGTTATTTCTTGGATTTTGCAAAAGAAAATTTATCAAAAATAAAACAAGACAAACAAGAGTTCTTGAAAAATCTGGATGCATTTGTGGATAAGATGTACAAACAAAAAGATTCAAATTATGGTCAATAAAAAATATGCAACACATGTTGCATATTTTTTTTGCTATTTTTTATTTACTTTTTCTTTTGCAGAATCTGTTTTTACTTTTTTTGTTTTTGAATTATCTTTCTTTGGTTTTTTATTTTTGCCGGTTTTAAAAATTGTCATTAGGTCATCATTTTCAAGGTCAAATATATGCTTTTTTTCAACTCTTTCTTTTTCAACTCTTTGTGGCAAACCGTCATTTTCAACAGGCATAATTGGGTTGTCAGTTCTTTCTCTAATTTCAAGTTGGTTGTATGGAATGGATATGTTGTTTCTTTTAAACTCGTTAAAAACATTTTCCATAACATAATAGTAAACATCCCAATAATCTTCATTGTCTACCCAGCAGTAAGCAAAAAAGTCAATACTATTACTGTTTAATTCTTTTAATCTACAAAATAGTTCTTTGTCAAGTCTAACTTTTCCATTACTCTTCATAACATCAATAATTATTTTCTTTACCTTTTCAACATCACTTTCATATGCAACACCAAAAGAAAAATTAACTCTTCTTGTTGCGTTTGCACCAAAGTTGGTTACGGCATTATTTACAATTGTTGAGTTTGGAATTGTTATTTTTTTATTGTCGGTAGTCATTATTGTTGTAAACAAAAAGTTAATATCATATATGCTTCCTTCAACACCGTCAACGCTAATGTAATCACCTTTTTTAAACATATGCGTTGAAATAATTACAATGCCATTTGCAAGGTTGGAAATGTTGCTCTGAAGCGCCATACCAATTGCAAGGACAAGAGCGCTTAACGCAGTTATTATTCCAGAAATAGAAATTCCTAATGTACTCAATAAAGTTAAAATCAAAAGTAAATACAAACAAAATTTAAGTATGCCATACAAAAAACTTTGTGTAACTTTTTCCATTTTAGTCCTACTCATAATTCGCTTTACAATATTAAGAAATAACTTTATAAGAATAATTCCCAAAACAAGAACTGCAAAGAACTTTATTATTCCAATGTAGTTATTGGTAAAAAAGTTTTTGATTGATTCCCAAATACCTGCCCAATCCATAAAATTCTCCTTTTATTACGTAATAATTATACACTATATTAAAAAATTCGACAAACAAAAGATTGATATTTGGCTTAATTTTTGAAATATTTTTATGTTGTATAAATCTAATAAAAAGAAAATTAAAACTTAATATAAAAAATCTATTTGAAAAATTACCATAAAATGCTAAACTCTACATGGAGAATTTTATGAGATTTATTTTTACTTGCGACGAATTGTCAAGCAATATTATGTTGGAAGAATTTGAGCAAAAAGACCCAAATTTTAAAATGTTAAAATGGCTTAATGGTGGCATAGGACTTGCTGAAACTAATGGGAACTCAAAAGAATATGCACATTTTATATATAACAAACCAATTATTTTTATAAGACATATTTGCAAGGTAGATTTAGTGTTGACCTATTATTCAAATTGGAAATACAAGGTGATAAGTTTGGCAAAAAACAAACTTAACAGGTCAAAAACTTTTAGCATTCAACTAAGGCATAATACCGATATCAATTTAGATACAAACCAAATTTTAACAGAACTATCAACAAAAATTTGTGAACAAGGTTTTACTTTAGATGTAAAAAATTGTGAGCAAGTTGTTTCCATTTTTATAGATAATCAAGATATTTACTGTGGTGTTGATAGTGTTGAAAATAATCTTAGCAAGTTCAAGGGTGGTATTCCACATTATGCAGAAAACGAAGATTTTGTATGTCGTGCCGAATTTAAAATGAAAGAAGCACTTGATGTTTTTGATATAGACACATCAAATCTAAAAAACGGGGTTGATTTTGGCTCCGCCCCAGGTGGTTGGACAAAAGTCCTTGCCCAAACTGGAATAAATATGGTTGCAATTGACCCGGCAGAAATGGACAAAAAGGTTTTAACATTAAAAAATGTTGAACACAAAAAAATGACAATTCAAGAATATTTTTTCCATTATAACGACAAAAAGTTTGATATTATAGTAAATGATATGAAAATGGACGTCCAAAAAAGTATTCAACTTATGGGCAAGTTTCGTGACAAACTCAACCCAAATGGACTGATTATAATGACATTCAAACTGCCCAAAAACTATACTCTTAACTTAATAGAAAAAGACCTTTTGTTTTTGCAAAAGGAGTTCAAACTAATAACAGCCAGACAACTATTTTATAATAGAAGCGAGATAACGGTTGTTGCAAAATCGCTTTAAAAGAAAAAATATCTACCAGATTGATAGATATTTTTTATTACTCATTTTTTAAAGACTAAAATTGCTTTTGCGCTCAATGTTATTGTTGTGGAAATCAAGCAAAATCCGTTTTGTTCCATCTCATTACATTTTGATTCAATTTTCTTTGCCATATTTTTTGCCGATGGGGTATAGCCAATAACTTAAGTTTTATACATATTTATTCTCTGATAATAAAAATTGATGTTTTGTATTTTGCAATATTTGGTGCGTCTGATTGGATTCGAACCAACGACACCGAATTTCGAAGACTCGTGCTCTATCCAACTGAGCTACAGACGCAAGATTGTAGTTTTTTATGGGAACTACAAAAACCAAGAAATTGATTAAAATTTTGACAAATTTATATAAATTTGGGATAAATTTGCTTAAATTTTCTTATTTTTGCCAAGACCTGTTGAACCAAAACCACCTTCACCACGAGAAGTTTCTGACATTTTTTTAACTTCTTTTGTTTTGCAATAACAAATTTCATTTATAACAAGTTGTGCAATCTTTTGACCCTTTTTGATAACAAATGGTGTTTTGTTAAGGTTAAACAAAACAACTCCAACTTCGCCACGATAATTTTCATCAACAGTGCCGGGAGTGTTTAAAACAAAAACGCCATAATTAAAAGCAATGCCACTTTTTGTTCTCACTTGTCCTTCTGTACCTTTTGGAAGTTCCATAATAAGGCCTGTGTTTACCTTTTTCCATTCCATAGGTTCAATTGTTGTATCTTCGCAAGAATAAAGATCCATTCCTGCATCGCCTTTATGTGCATAATCTGGAATTATTGCATCTTTGTTTGACTTAATAAAATTTACTGTTTTCATAAGTATTTTTCCTTTTAATCCTACAATATAATTTTAACATTTTGCAAAAGCTATGTCAATTAAGATGTAACTTTAACTTAAACAAAAACATATAATGCAATGGATAAAAGGAGAAAAATTATGGCATGTAATTGTTCAAGAACACCATATCCTTGTTGTGGAGATTATTTTACCAATGATATCACCGCTCAGGGGCAAAGGGGACCACAAGGCCCAACTGGTCCAACTGGCCCAACTGGACCTACTGGTCCATCAACCGGAGTGACAGGTGCAACCGGCCCAACCGGCCCAACCGGACCTACTGGGGCAACAGGTGCAACAGGGGCAACGGGCATCCAAGGAGTGCAAGGAATACAAGGTGTCCAAGGTGTGCAAGGTGCAACCGGGGTAACTGGACCGACCGGAGCAACAGGAAATATTGGGGCAACGGGCCCTACAGGTCCAACTGGACCAACAGGAAGTCAAGGTATCCAAGGTATTCAAGGGGTGACTGGCGCAACCGGACCAACCGGTGCCACCGGAAGCCAAGGCATCCAAGGATTGCAGGGTATTCAAGGTGTAACCGGACCAACCGGGCCAACTGGACCGACCGGACCAACAGGAGCTCAAGGGACTGCTGGTACTCAAGGGATTCAAGGTGTGCAAGGCCCAACTGGACCAACCGGGCCAACCGGACCAACCGGCCCAACTGGACCAACTGGGGAAGCTGGAACTGACGGAGAAACACCGGTAATTACAATAGGAACTGTTACAACAGGTGCCCCAGGTACACAAGCGGCAGCTTCTATAACAGGAACTGCACCAAACTTTGTACTAAACTTAACTATTCCAAGTGGGGCAACGGGCCCTACAGGTCCAACTGGACCAACAGGAAGTCAAGGTATCCAAGGTATTCAAGGGGTGACTGGCGCAACCGGACCAACCGGTGCCACCGGAAGCCAAGGCATCCAAGGATTGCAGGGTATTCAAGGTGTAACCGGACCAACCGGGCCAACTGGACCGACCGGACCAACAGGAGCTCAAGGGACTGCTGGTACTCAAGGGATTCAAGGTGTGCAAGGCCCAACTGGACCAACCGGACCAACCGGGCCAACCGGCCCAACCGGACCAACCGGACCAACAGGGGCAGGGGGTTAAAATTTGTAATAAAAAGCCACTATTTACAAAAAATAGTGGTTTTTTATGTATTTTTTCGTGATTTTTTACTGATTTTGTACAGGTTTTTGTTGGTCAATTACAACTTCGTCACCTTCAAACAATGGTGCTTCAATGTTGTCTATATGCTTTGCAAGTTCTTTTTTGCAAGCCTTTATCAATGAGTCTTTCATTTCAGTGAGAGAACCAGTGTATGTAAATGCAGCAACTTGGTCATGTCCACCACCACCAAGTTCTTGCGCAATTGTACCAACATTTATTTCCTGTTTGCTTCTAAGACTAACATAATACGAGTTATCTTCTTGCTTTATGGCAATAACGGCAATTTCAACACCTTTAATATCTATGCCATGGTTTACAATTCCAAAAGTGTCATCCATTGTGGCATCACATTCAGACAAATCTTGTTTTGTCAATTTCATAAAGGCAATTCTATCGCCAGAATAAAAGGTCAAACTGTCCAAGGCTTGTTTGAGAAGATATGCCTTTGATTTGGTGTTATTTTTGAAGAAATGTTCATTAAGTGCATTAAGATTGATTTTTCTATCCATCATCTCAGTTATAATTTTGTGGGTGTTAACAGTTATTGTACCTTGCGTAAGGTTTGCTGTGTCAGTTATTATTCCGGAATAAATCATTTTGCAAATGTCATCGCTAATATTAAGATTTTTTAGTCTTGTTAAGGCATACAGCACTTCACAAGTAGAAGATGCCCTTGGAAGAACAATGTTGTTTTTTGCGAAATTGTCGTTTGTTGCATGGTGGTCAAATTGTATATTTTTCTTTGTTTTCTTAAATAATTCTGCATATTTGCCAAGCCTTGACAAATTTGCACAATCAACAGCAATTGCAAGGTCATAACGCTTGTAGTGTGGGTTATTTATCTCAACTCCCGCAATAATTGCCTTGTTTACATCGCTTATGTCATCAATATCGGCATCTACCAATAGATCAATAGTCTTTTGTTTTGTATCTTTTGGTTGATTCAGTTTAATCAATTTTTTTAGTGCAACACTTGAGCATAAAGCATCAGCATCTGGGCTTGTGTGGCAAAATATTGCAATTTTTTTGCTGTTATTTATGTCTTTTAGGCACTGTTTTAATGATCTCATAGATCTCCTTTAAGATTCTTTTATTTGCTTTTTCTTATCGAAAAAAACATTCCAATTTTATCATAAAACCAAAAGCAAGTCAAATTATTATATGCTATGCTTTGTGCTTGCAAAACTTTTGGCATAATGATATACTACCAAAGAAATTAGTTTATTAAAGGGAAAGAAAAATGATACAAGTTAGTAATGTAACCTTGCAATTTGGTGGGAGAGTATTGTTCAAAGACGTTAATTTGAAGTTCACTCGTGGAAATTGCTATGGAATTATTGGTGCAAATGGCGCTGGGAAATCAACATTTTTAAAAATTATAACCGGAGAACTTGAACCGAACAAAGGTGAAGTTATTCGTGATGATAAAGAAAGAATGTCAGTTCTTATGCAAAACCAAAATGCCTTTGATGACCATACCGCACTTGAAACAGTACTTATGGGGCACAAAAGACTTATGGAAGTGAGCAAACAAAAAGACGAATTATATCAAAAACCAGATTTTAATGAAGAAGATGGAATGCTTGCTGCCCAACTTGAAGCGGAATTTGCCGAACTTGGTGGATGGGAAGCAGATGGCGAAGCGAAAACTTTGCTTAAAAGCATTGGCATTGAAGAAAGTGATTTTGATAAGTTAATGAGTGAACTTGATCCAAAGAAAAAGGTTAAAATATTGCTTGCACAAGCACTTTTTGGAAACCCTGATATTTTGATATTAGACGAACCAACAAATAACTTGGACTTTAAAACGACAAGATGGCTTGAAAATTTCTTGCTTGATTTTGAAAACACAGTTATCATTGTTTCACACAATAGACACTTTTTGAACAAAGTTTGCACACATATTTGTGATGTTGACTATGGTCAAATCAATATGATGCTTGGAAACTATGATTTCTGGTATGAAACAAATCAATTGCTTCTTCGTCAACAAAAAGATCAAAACAAAAAAGCAGAACAAAGAGCAAAAGAACTCAAAGATTTTATTGCAAAATTTAGTGCAAATGCTTCAAAAGCAAAACAGGCAACATCAAGAAAAAAAGAACTTGCCGAACTTACAATCAATGATTTTAAAATCAGTTCCAGAAGATATCCATTTATTGATTTTAAGTATGAGCAAGAAATTGGAAAAGAAATTTTGGTGGTAAAAAATCTTTGCAAAAAAGGATATTTTGAAAATTTAAGTTTTTCATTTAACAGAGATGATAAAATTGTTATTTTGTCAAACAATAGTCTTGCCCCAACAATATTGTTTAACATTCTTATGGGGAAAGACACAGCAGATAGCGGAACAATCAATTGGGGAAAAACAATAAAAGTAAGTTATCTTCCACAAGATAACAGAGAGTATTTTGAAGGCAATACCCTAAACCTTGTCGATTGGCTTCGTCAATATTCAAAAGACCAAAATGAAAGTTACATTCGTGGTTGGCTTGGAAGAATGTTGTTTTCGGGTGAAGAGGCCTTAAAACAAGTAAATGTTTTGTCTGGTGGCGAAAAAGTTAGATGTATGTTTGCAAAAATGATGTTGGAAAGTGGAAACTTCTTGATTTTAGACGAGCCAACAAATCACCTTGACCTTGAATCAATTACGGCACTAAACAAAGGTATGATAAATTTTAAAGGGTGTATGTTATTTTCAAGTCATGACCAAGAAATTGTTGAAACTGTTGCAAATAGAGTTATTGATATAAGAAGTGAAAATAACATTGTTTCAATGATGTGCGGATATAAAGAATATATGGAAAAAACCCAACAAATTTAAAAGTTGCATATTGACATAATAACCTTTGTGTAATAGAATAATTATATAAAAAGGGAATAAAATGGATATAAAAGAACAAAAATTAAATTGGTTATTTAATGGTCATCCACAAGAATGCTTGGGTATTTGCGAAAGATATCAACAATCAATAGACAAAATTTCTGGTGGAGAAAATAGACTTGAGTATTCAAAACAAATATTGCAAAAAGCAAGGCAACAAATAATAAAATGGAAAAACATTTGCAAAAATCAACAAATTTTGATGGAAAACTCTCTTGCCGAATTTACTAAAAATGAGGATAATAACATTTGGACTGATAAGGACATATATGTGTTTAATGGTTTCAAGTTTTTGCCAAATGGCAGTGAATTTTATGGGTTAAAACCTAAATATACAAAGCAACAGGAAAAAGATTTTGAAAATGCCGAAGAAGTGCTTTCACAAATCAATGATTTTGTTGTCATTTTGTGTCAATTAAGAAATTGGTGTATGCTTTATGATTATATTAAATTGGATAAAAATAAAAATCCGGTAAGTGCAAAACAATATCAAAACGAATATAAAATGCTATATTCAAGAATCCCATTCATAAAGGGAGAGTATGCGCTTATTTATAAATCAATTTACAAAAATATTGATAAATACATAGAAAACTTAACACCTTTTGCTGTAAGAGAATTTGAAAGGTCTGCAAATGGCGAAGTAATTACAAAAAATGTCAAAAAATCACAAGAAATAAATAGATAAAAACAAAGGGTATGTAATAAAATCAAAGCTATTACATATCCTTTTTATATGGAAACATTATACTTTATTTTGTTGGGACTTGTTCAAGGCTTAACCGAATTTTTGCCTGTGTCATCAAGTGGACATCTTGTGCTTTTGGATAGGATATTCAAGATCGAAACTGGGAATTTTATGCTTGTTTCAATAATATTGCATATTGCAACATTGCTTTCGGTTATAATTGTTTTTTATAAGGATATTTGGGGACTTATAAAAAATCCTTTTTCAAAAGATGGCAAGTGTCTTATGATGTCTACAATTTGTACAGTGGTTGTTGTTCTGATATTCAAAGGCTTTTTTATCAATTCATTTTCTGGGGCATATTTGCCAGTTTGTTTTATGATAACCTCAATTTTGCTTATGATAACATATTTTAAAACAAAATCAAAAAAATATAAAAATTACAAAGAGATATCTTACAAAAATGCAAGCATTGTTGGACTTATGCAAGGGGTTGCAGTTTTGCCGGGAATAAGCAGAAGTGGAACAACAATTTCAACTGCAATACTTCTTGATATTGATAGTGATAAGGCAACAAGTTATTCTTTTATATTAAGTATCCCAATTATAATTTGTTCTCTTTTGTTTGAAATTTATGAGTGTGTATCTGGTAATCAAAATGTATACACAGGTGGTTTTTTAAATATCTCATTAGCATTTATTATTGCACTAATTTGTGGTGTTTTTGCTATAAAAATAATGAAAAAGCTTGCAAAAACTGGCAAATTTTACTATTTTTCTCTATATTTGGCAATTTTGTCTACCATTTGCTTGTTAATTTAATTGATAAATTTGATGTGTTTTGATATTATTTTAGTTATGGATAATTATGAACAAAAAATTGATGAATGTTTAAATGAATTTGGCTCAAACAAAAATGGACTTACGCAAGACGAAGCCGTTGAGCGTTTGTCAAAAAATGGGAAAAATGAATTGCCACAAAAAAAGAAAACACCAAATATTGTAAAATTTTTAAAACAATTTTGTGATATTATGATAATCATTCTTTTGGTTGCTGCCGTTGTATCAATAACTATGGCAGTTATTCAAAAAACTTACAGCGAAATGGTTGATGGGTTTATCATTTTGGCAATTGTTTTTGTTAATGCTCTTATCGGATATTTGCAAGAAATCAAAGCCGAAAAAGAGATGCAGGCATTAGTAAAGATGAGTGAGCCACAATCCAAAGTAAAGAGAAATGGCGAAATCGTAAAAATCAATTCAAGTGATATTGTTGTTGGTGATATAGTTATTTTGGAAGCGGGCGATATTGTCCCTGCAGATGTAAGACTTATTTTTTCATCAAGCCTAAAAGTTGACGAAAGTTCGCTTACTGGTGAAAGTTTGCTTGTGGAAAAAGATGCCCTAAAATTATGCAAAGCAAAAACACCACTTGCGGATAGAAAAAATATGGCATACAAGGGTAGTGTTGTTGGGCTTGGAAGAGCAGAAGGTCTTGTTGTTGCAACCGGCAAAGATACCGAACTTGGCAAAATAGCCACAATGCTAACTGAATCTAAAAAAGATATAACTCCATTGCAAAAAAACATAAAGTCAGTTGGAAAGGTTATCACAATAATAGTTTTGGTTATTGCGGTTATAACATTTTTATTGGAAGTAATTGCAAAACCAAACGGAAGCATTATTACAGCATTTTTAACTGCTGTTGCAATATCTGTTGCTGCAATTCCGGAAAGTATGCCAGCAGTAATTACAATAATAATGAGTATGGGTGTAAACAGGTTAAGCAAGCAAAAAGCAATCGTAAAACGCTTGCACGCTGTTGAAACTCTTGGAAGCACCGAAATTATATGTAGTGATAAAACGGGGACACTAACTCAAAATGTTATGACCGTTAGAAAAGTTTTTTATAACAACGAACTAAAAACTGCCGAAAAGTTTGAAGATGAAATGTTTGTCACTCTCCTAAAAACAATGGCACTTTGTAATGATAGTGAGTTTTCTCATGATAAATATGTTGGCGACCCAACAGAAACAGCACTAACCGAATATGCTCAAAAATGTGGACTAAATAAAAAACAACTTGAAATTGAAAATGTTAGAGTAGATGAAATACCTTTTGATAGCAACCGAAAACTAATGACTGTTATAAACAAACAAAACGGCATTTTTACTGCTTACACAAAAGGTGCACCGGATATAATATTAAAGCACTGCACAAAAGTTTTGGTAAACGGAGTGGAAGTTGAGTTAAATAATGAACTAAAAAACAATATAATATCAGCGAACGAAACAATGGCAAACAGTGCATTAAGAGTGCTTGGTTGTGCAATACAAAATAAGGTAACTTTGGGCGAAGTTAAAGAAGAAAATATGACTTTTGTTGGGCTTGTTGGAATGATGGACCCACCAAGAGAAGAAGTGAAAGATGCAGTTGAAAAATGTAAGAACGCACATATGACACCGATTATGATAACTGGCGACCACAAAGATACAGCATTTGCAATTGCAAAAGAAATTGGGATTTGCTCAAACAAAAAACAAGTAATGTTAGGTGCTGAACTTGATGAATTGAGCGATGAAGAATACAAAAAGATAATATATGATATAAAAGTATATGCAAGAGTGAGCCCAGAAAACAAAGTAAGAATTGTAAAAACTTACAAAAGTTTGGGCAAGGTTGTTGCAATGACAGGTGATGGCGTAAATGATGCTCCGTCACTAAAAAATGCTGACATTGGTGTTGGTATGGGAATTACGGGAACTGATGTAACAAAAGAAGTTGCAGATATGATAGTAACTGACGATAATTTTGCAACCATAGTTATGGCAGTTAAAGAAGGTAGAAGAATTTACTCAAATATAATAAAAACAATAACATTTTTGTTTGGTGCAAACACAGCGGAAATTTTGTCATTATTTTTGGCGACAATACTATTCCCAAATCTAACGTTCTTGATGCCAGTGCAAATATTATTTGTAAATCTATTAACCGACACCTTGCCGGCAATTGCACTTGGACTTGAACCACCTGAAGGTGACTTAATGACAAAATCACCACGAAGGGCAAACAAATCTATTTTCTCGGGTGGTGTTGGTCTTGAAATAATATTTATTGGAATAGTCCAAACAATTGCAGTATTGGTTGCGTTCTATATTGGAACAGTGATTTCATCTGACCCACTTATACCTTCAAGTATGGCATTTTTAACTATTAATGTTATTCAAATGGCCTATCTTATTTCAATGCGAACAAATACAAGTTTCTTTAAAACAAATCCATTTTCAAACAAATGGATATGGTATTCGGTTTTGTTTAGTTTTGGAACCTTGGCAATAATTGAATTTACACCAGTAAGGAACTTGCTAAAAGTTACAAATATCGGGCTTGTTAACTGGCTTATTGTTTTTGGTATTGGGCTTGTAGTTTTTGCATTAAGTGAAATAATCAAATTATTTATAAGGAAAAAAGAAAACAAAAAATTAGTTAAAAAACAATAAAAAAACGGCAAATCTGCCGTTTTTTTGCTATTTTATGTAAATTTCTAATTATTTTATTAAAATAGTACTCAAAAGTTTTTTCTCAACTTCTTTTGCTTGAACCAAATCTTTTGCATAAATTTTAAACAAATCATCTCCAATTTTAACCTTATCTCCAATTTTTTTTGTTGTGATAACTCCAAGATTATAGTCTATTTTATCATTTGCAGTTCTTACATTTGTTCCCATTTCACAAACAATTTCGCCAAGAACTTTTGTATTGTAACCTTTAACCTTTCCGCCAATATTTGATTTTGTAACAAGTGTTGGTTTTGAATAATCTTCACCGAATAATTCCAAACTTCCGCCTTGAGATTTTACCATAACTTTCAATTTTTCAAGTGCGGTTTTGTCTTTTATTGTTTTAATAACTTTATGCTTTGCCCAAAAGAAAGGGATGTGCTTGTCAAGAGAAACACATATAGATGCCAAGCGAACAGAATCTTTATACAAATTCCCTTTTTCTTTTCCTTCAAGAACTTTGATTGCTTCCATTGTTTCAAGTTTTGGGCCAATATTGTAGCCCAATGGTTGACTCATTTTTCCATAAACGATTTTAACCTTTTTGCCGGCAAGTTCTCCAATTCTCTTCATTTTGTTGCCAAGTTTTTTTGCTATTTTTAGGTTTTGCATAAAAGCACCATTGCCATATTTTACATCAAGCACAATTATGTTTGCACCGCTTGCAAGTTTTTTGCTCATAATACTGGAAGCAATTAATGAAACATTGTCAACAAGTCCAGTTTTATTCCTAAGACTATATATTTTTTTGTCGGCAGGGGCTATCTCAAGAGAAGATGTCATCATACATCCACCATTTCTTTTAACAAGGTTTATGGCATCTTTTAAATCAATATCCGTCTTGTATCCACAAAAAGCTTCAAGTTTGTCACAAGTCCCTCCGGTAAACCCAAGCCCACGGCCACTCAATTTTAACATTTTTGTACCAAGTACGGCACAGATAGGAACCAAAATAATTGTTGTAGTGTCACTTACTCCACCTGTTGAATGCTTGTCAATAACCTGTCCAAGTTCCTTTAAATCAAGTGTATGCCCACTATTTTTCATGGCATCGGTAAGAAAGAATAGGTCTTGGTCAGATATGTCATTTTCATATATTGCCTTTATAATTGGCAAAATTTCATCATCACTTATTTTACCATTGCAATATGAAGTAATAAAGTTATCAATCAAATTTTTGCCAAGTGGTTCTTTTTGTGCAATTTTTTTTGCTATTTCTTTTGTGTCCATATTATCTCCCATATGCTTTTATTATACATAAAATGCAAAAAAATAAAAAGAAAAAAGACAAATAATATACAATTATTTGCCTTTTTCTTATCTCCGATTAAGCGAAGAATTTTGGTCTTCCAAATAGGATTGTGCTAATAAGGTCAACAAGCCAACCAATAGCAATTCCTGGAACTATCCAAAGTATTCCAAAAACAATCATCAAAACATTGTTTGTGCTAACGCCTTTAACAAGACGATAGATTGCCCAAACGATGTCAAGAGCAGGGATACAAAGAATGAGTTTAAGGATGAATGGAAGACTATCCATTGCTGATACAAAATCATTTTTTTCTGCCATTTTTCTCTCCTCCAATAATAATTATACATTGTTTAACCAAAAATTCAAACAAAATCTACTAAAATATTTAAAATTTTGCAAAAATGCCAATTTGCTACAATTTTGGTTTGCATACTAATATATATTCGTATATAATCTATTTTAGAACAAAGGTAGTTTATGGAAAAAATTGAAATTGTGTCAAATCAAAATGCAAGGCTTATAAAAGTTTTGAGTGAAAACTTGCCCCAATATAAGTACTCTGCTTTTGAAAAGGCATTAAGAAACAAAGATGTTTTGATAAATGAAAGACGTACAAAAGAAAATGTTTTTGTTGCCATTGGCGACAATATAACAATATTTTTGGATGCAACTTCAAAAAAAGATTTATACTCAGTTTTTTATCAAGATAATAACATAATTGTCTTTTACAAAGATAAAGGCATTGAAGTTTGTGACGGAGAATTTAATATAAAGCAAGATTACAAAGAAAAGCAAAATATAGAAATCTACCCAATTCATAGGATAGATAGAAATACACTTGGACTTGTTTTGTTTGCAAAAAGTCTTTTTACTCAAAAAATTTTGATTGACTGTTTTAAAAAAGGTTATGTTTTAAAACAATACTTTGCAGTTGTTTCAAATTGTCAAAAGGAAGAAGACAACTTGATAGGTTATCTGAAAAAAAATAGCGAAAAAAGTGAAGTAAAAATATTTGATACAAAGGTCGCGGGCTCGGTTTTTGTTCAAACTCACTATCAAAAAAGAAAAGATATTAACGTGGAGTTATCTCTTTTGGATGTAAAAATAAGTGAAGGCAAAACTCATCAAATAAGGGCACAACTTGCCCATAGTAAAATGCAAATTTTGGGAGATGAAAAATATGGAGACGCAAAACTAAATCAAAAATATAAAAAGCACACACAATGTTTGCAGGCATACAAGATACAATTCAACATTCCAAAAGGCAACGCACTTGAATATCTTAACGATATTGATTTATGCGCAAAATTGGACAAATTTTTGGAAGTAACAAAATAAAAAATTTTGTCATATAAAATGTATGTGAATATTTATGGTGTAAGCAAAAACGAATATGAAACAAAAATAATAAAGGAACTATATTCAGGCGAAAATGGACAAATTTTTCAAATGATGCAGTTCTTTTATTTTTGCAATGTTATGTATGATATAAAAGAACTTAAAGAATGTTTTGAGCAAATGTTTGAAGATGGCAAAACAAATAGCCAAATTTTGGCAAAATTACTTATTGAAAATTATGAAGAACCATCTTATATTTCAAGCAAAAATATTCCAATTTCCGGTATTTATTTTGAGTATTACAAGGGCATAAAAAATATATTAAATTATGCTCTTGAAATAAAAGAAAAATCAATAATAAGTTGTAAAATTGCATTAAATAAAATAAACCAAAAAAATATCAAAAAACAACTTGAAAATATTTTAATTTGTGAGCAAAAACACAAACAAATAATAATAAATTTAATCAATAAATATGTCGATTTATGACATATTTTTTATTTAATTTTTTGTGACTTTGTATAAGGTATTTATTTGTAATAAATATTTTGCAAAAATATGTGTATTTTATTTGATAAAAAATGTCAAAAAGTGTTAGAATAAAAAAGAAAAATAACTTTGATACAAAAAAGGGGTACTTTATGAAAAAAATATTTCCATACATATTTGGCATTTTGAGTATATTTTGTTTTGGAATAATCGCAGGTTGTAACGAAAGTCCAAAATACAATTTATCTTTTGAAAAGTCGTATATAGAGATGTCAATCGGTGACACTCTGGATTTATCAACGGTCGTAAAAATTGACAATGCGAATAAAAGTGATATAAAGTTCACAACTCATGACGCAAGTGTCGTTGCATTAAGTGGACAAACCATAACTGCAGTAAACTCTGGTGTGACCATTATTGATGCAAATTATGACACTGCATTTTCTTATATGGAAGTAAAAGTTTTTGCAAAGCCAATGCAAAGTGACACCCCAAACGGAATTGTTTATAATGAACAAACAAACTCAATTTCTTGGAACAAAGTTATAGTAAAAATTGGCGACTCAATTCAAGAAATAAACTCCTACACATTACTTGTTTCTCATAACAATGAACAAGCAAAAGAAATTTCAATAAAGAACTCTAATTCGTATATTTTAAGTGAAAGGGGACTTTATGATATCAAAGTTAAATGTGACGGAATAACAGTTAACGGACAAGAACTTTATAGTGGTTCAAATTATTCCGAATCATATGTTGTAAGAAAATTATCAAATCCAACAAATGTAACTTACAATGATGAAACTGAAATTTTATCTTGGGAATGTGGAGATGATGTTGGCGAATTTGAAGTTGTTGTAAATGGTGTAACATATCCAAAAGTATCGCAAAAACAATTTGCTATTGATTTGTATGATCCAAAAGATTCAAAAGTTCAAGAATATAAAGTTCAAGTTAATGCGGTTTCATATAATAATTCAAGTGAAAGCGAAACAATAAACAAAGTTGCTGTTGGCAAAAGTGATGTTGTTGTTTGGAAAAGACTCTATGCTCCACAAATAACAATAAACAACGGACTGGTAACTTGGGATAATTCTTTGGTTGGCGATTTCCACTATGTAATAATAACAAGGGCTGGCGATTCTTCAATATCAACAGATGTTGACCAAAACAATTTTGACGTATCAAAAACTATAAATCCGGGACAATATAATGAAATTTCATTAAAAGCTGTGTCAGATAGTAAAGACTATTTGTCAAGTAAGAACGAAAGCAAAATAGAAAATGTTACAAAATTAACAGCAACAACTCTTTCTTTTGATCCACAAACAAAAACAATAAGTGCAACAGATTATGTCGGGAAGAATATTGAGTTAAGCATCACATATAAAAGCAAAACAGAAAAAGTTACACTAAACGCAGAAGGCAAATATATTTTTGACAAAACGGAAGAAGGAATATATGAAATTAGTGCAATCGTAAAGGCGCAAAATAATAGTGAAGTTCAATCAAATGAATCAAATGTTATAACTCTTACAAACCTCGCAAAAATTAACATAAATACAATAGCTCAAAAAGTTGAAGACGGGAAATATTACATAACCCATAGCGAATCGGAGAATATAGACCTGTATGAATATTATGTAACATTTAACAATGCAACAACCCCACTAAATAAATTATCAAATGGAAGTTTTGGGAACATTGACGTGTTGTTTAGTAGTGTTGGAGAATACACAATTTCAATTAAAGCAATAAAGTATCAAGATGTTGGCAATGGAAAATACTTTATCCCTTCAACAACATCGGTAAAAGTTGTAAGGCAAGCAGATTTAACTGTTACAAATAATCAAAATGATAAAAATGTAAATTGGATAGTTTCACCTTATGCTTCAGGTTATGAATACTATGTCAATAAGAATGGTCAGCCATTTGAACAAACAAGATTAACGACAGAAAATCAATATTCTTACTCATCATACGAGTATGGTTATTATGATTTTTATGTTAAAGCAATTGGCTCAAACAGTGTTGGATGCTTGTATCTTGATAGCTTAAATTATTCAAAACAATCTTTTGAAATCTCATACACTTTGAACAATCCAGAAATCTCGTTTGACAGAAATACAAAAATCTTAACAATTCAAAAAGATGCACTTGCAACAGATTATGAGATATTATTTGATGATTCAACTCTTACATATGACAATAGTGGCGAAACAATTGCAATTGATTTGAGTGAAAAAATAATTCAAGCAAAAACTTATGTGATTAAGGTTAGGGCAAAAAATGAAGCGAATGCTTTAATCAATCCATCTGAATTTTCAATAATTCAAGTAACAAAACTTGTGACTCCAATAAATTATTATCTTTCAAAAGATGGAGTCCTTCAAGTGACAACACAAGTTGACCCAAATTCTCTTAGCGAACAAAAAACATATGTTACAATAAATGATGAACAAACATTAACTTTGGACAAAACAACATCAGACTTTGTTATAAGAGCAAAATTTGTAGCAAATCAAAATTCAATTGGCAATATTTATTATCTTGATAGTGACTTTGAAACATTTAATATTTCAAGACTTCAAACTCCACAAAAACCAATTCTAAATGATGCGACTCTCTCTTGGGACACAATTGATTACTCAAACTTTGTTTATAGATTTGTGTTTACGCAAAATGACATAATAAAAGTAAAATCTGTTTCAAAAGAAATTCAAACCATTGATGTTCTGAGTGATGAAGAATTGACAGCAATAGACAAAACGAACGATTTTTATGTAAATGTTCAATATGAATACCAAGGCGGTGCTTTGGATTTAAGCGAAACAAGAGAATTTAAATTTTCATCACATGCGAGTGAACAAACCCTAATTCACAAGTTAAAAAGCGACAAAACAATGGTTGTAAGTGAAAACTCCGGAGTTGTTAAAGTAACTTGGCAAGCAAGCGAAATTGAAGGGGCAACTTACGAACTTAAATTCAAATCGGAAAATGATGGCGATTTTGAAGTTCTCTACACTGGCACAACACCGGAATTTGATATAACCGAAAAAGTTAAGGAAGAAGGCAAATATACATTAAGACTAAAAATTACAAAACAAGGATACATCTCTTCTGAATTTGTTGATGCATATGTTGAAAGGTTGGAAAATGTTGAACAAGTATCTATTGATGAAAATGAAAAAATCAATGTTCAAACAAAATATACAAAAAGCGAATACACAGTTGGAGATGATTCAAAACTTCACAAAATAATGCAACTTGACAAAATTGAGATTACTTCCAACGGTCAAGAAATTGAGAATTTAACAAGCCTAACGGGAAAGTTTGCAGTTACAATAAAATTGATTGCAACAAAATATACGAGTGGCGAATATTATTATCTTGACAGCAAAGAAAGAACATTTAATTTCTCAAGAATTGGCACACTTGAAACTCCTGTTGTAAATGATAACCAAATTACTTGGACAAAAGTTGAAGATAATAAATATATACTCAAATTTACTGCTCAAGATTTGTCAGAATTTTTGGAAACTTCTAATAATGTTGTTTTTACAACTGACACAAAAATTCAAGAAATAATAAAGAATCTAAATAGTAATCAAATTAGCGTTTGTGTTAAAGTTGATATTGATCCATTTGTCGCTTTGGCAAATGGCGAAGAATACAAACTTTCTTCTAACTATTCAAATGGTGCAGATTTCATTAAACTTGAAAATGTAAGCAACATAACAATTTCTTCAAGCGAAGATGTAATAAAACAAGAAAGACTAAAAATAAGTTGGGAGTTTGATAACTCAAGTGTTCAAGTTAAACGATATTTAATTAGTTTATACAAAAATGATACTTTGATTAGAGATAACATAACAAGTCAAGAAAAATACATTTATATTGATGATGCAAAAGATGACGGGAAATATTTTGTAAGAATCAAAGTTATTGGACAAAGTAATTTCATCGATTCAGATTTTGCAAAATCAAATGTTGTAACAAGATTCAAATCTCCTACAGACATTACAATAAGTCAAAATGGAATTTTGTCTTTTACTGGTATAGAAAATGCAAAATCATATTATATAGAATACTATCATGGCGAAGACTTTTGTGGCAAAATAGAAAATGTTTTGTCAACAACCTATGATATGCAAGAACTTTTGTATGCAAACACATTCTTTGGTGATGTTGCAATAAAGGTTATTGCAGTTGGTGGGCAAGGCATTGATGAATATCAAACACTTTCAAGTCCATTCTCAACCAATTACACATTCACAAAGGCACAAGAAGCAAATGTAAGAATATTCGTTGACAAACTTATTGCTGGTGATGAAAACAAGGACGCAATTGATGATAATAGTATTTACCAAATTACAATTGCAACAAAAGAAGGTAGAGTTGTAAAAGAACTTAATCTAAAATATGGTAGCGAATACTATTTTGAAGATTTTGAATATAGTGATTCAAAAACAAAAGTAGATACAAGCATTGAACAAACTTTTGTAATAAAAACAGTAAGAAAGGTAAATTTGGAAAATTATGTTCTTTCAAACTCAACCAAAAAAGAAGTAACAAAATTAAGTGATGTAAAGAATTTTGGTTTTGTAAGGAGAGCAAATGGGATTGATTCTTTAATCTATGTTCAAGGTGATATTGATAGCAATGCAAATAAATATATTCTCAACATAAACCAAAGTGATATTATAAACGACTTTGTGTTAGGAACAGAAAAATTTGAAAAAGCATTAGATATACCATTTCTTCAAAAATTATCAGCAAACTTTATGCTGACCATCTACAAGCAAGGAATGATTAGCAATGACGGAATTAGTTACATCAATAGCTCAAAAATAAGTATTTCAGGCAAAAAGTTGTCGCAAAACACAAAACTTGAAACTAGCAATGGAAAACTTATTTGGAACCAAATTGGTGATGCAAGTGATTATGCATTACGAATTCAAGACTCAAATAAAGTTGAAATACTTACTGGTTTTGTCAACAATAATATTCATACATTATTTAGCGAACTTACTGGAAAAGTGGGAGCACTTAAAGCAAATATCAAGGCACTTGGCAATGTTGGCAATACATTAAAAACCCAAGACATAATTCTTGATTCAACCTATATGCTTGAAACAACAGTTGATGAAGAAACAAAAGAATCAACTACTATTGAAAAAGATTATGAATGTAAAAAACTTGCAATTGTAAAAGATTACAAAGTAATAGATGGATATATAACATTCAAAGAACAAGAAACCGATTTGAGCTATGTTGCAGTTGTTGATGGTAACGAATATGATTTAACTTATGTTCAATCTGAACAAACAGACCACCTTGTAATGTATTCAAATGATATGTACAATGAATTGCAAGAAAACAAGTCGTATAATGTATGTATAAAAGCAAAAAGTTCAGATGCAAATATTATCTATTCAGATTTAACATCTTCAATTAAGATAAAAATAATGACAAACAACTCAAAAGATTCCTTAACGGCAAACTTTAAAGTATTATCAAAAAATCCACAAAAATTCGATTATACAATAAATGAGATAACATGGGACGAAGATCAGAATGCACAAAATGGATATATAGTAAGATTTAATAACAAACTTACTTATGTAGATGACACAATATTCCTTCCAAACAGTGATGATTTGGCAGACACAATATATAATTTTAATGTTGCAGTAAGAGGGAGTTCTGCAGTTGATAGTGAAGGTTGTTATCATCTTAACTCAAGATTTGGCGAAGGCTTGCAAATTCAAAAACTTGGTAGACCAAAAATTCAAGTTATTGACGGAAAAATAACTTGGGAAGAAGTGTCAATGGCAACAGGATATTTTGTTTATCTTGATGACAAAATCTATTCCGAAACGCCACTTGCAAGTTTGCAAACCGAATTAGAAAATTGGAGCGATTATTCTCTTCACACACTAAAGATAAGAGCAATATCCACAGACCCAAAATTTATGTGTGGGAATACTGTGGAATATGCAATAGAAAAAACAAGTGACACTGGCGAAATAATGCTAGAAGCTCAAAAGGTTGCAAAACTTCAATCTCCAGAAAGTCTGGAAGTGGAAGATGGTGCATTTGTTTGGAATGTAAAAGAAAAATTTAGTACGAAAGAACTGATTGAACTTTCACAAGGACAAAGAATAAGACGCCAAGCAACAATTTCAATTCAATCATTGTCAAATGACAAAGTTGCATTAAAATTTAGTGACACATCAACAGGAGCAACATACACATATGTTTACGATTTATCAGACTTTATAAATATTTCACAAGAATTAAGGGACCAAATAAAAACGTTTTCGGGTGGAACGGCAAATATTGACGATTTCCAATATCTTGGTTGGCCAACAGTAGATAATGGTTTTGATGAAGTTGGAAACGATTTACCAAGTGGAACATACAATATGTACCTAAAACAATTTGGTGATAACAAAAACTATGTAACATCAAATTTTGGCATGGCTCAAGAAGTTTATGTGCCATATGCACCAAAAATTAAAATGATTTATGAAAATAATAGTTTTGAATTAACTTGGAACAAAATTACAATTCCTGCAAAATATGGAATAACAAATCCAACATATAAAATTATTGTAGAGGGCAAAACACAAGACGAACAAGGACAAGAAATAACAAATAGAAAAATTCTTGGAACAACACAAGAACTCAAGTTCAATTTGACAGATTGTATTCAAAATGGTGAACTTACAAGCGAATTTACAAGAATTTATGTGTTCGTCGCAGGTGATAATTCAAAAGTAATAAATGGTAAACTTTCAAATTCAATTGAAATGAAAGTCCTTGATGAAACCAAAGCATATGTAAGCAACGGTGAAATGTACTGGAATTCACAAGAAAGTGCAACAGAATACTTGGTTACATATAAAAAGACAACAGAACAATCTTCAAAACAAATTACATTAAACAAAGCGTTCTGGGATTGTGCTGAACTTGAAAATGGAATTGAATATGTAATAAATATTCAAGCAATCGGGCTAAGACTTGCTTCAACAACTCAAGCAACCCTAACAGGAAAAGATTCAAGTGTTGGAAAAGTCGTAAAACTATATGACCCAGTGTCAAAAGTTGATTGCGGTATCTTTAAATGGCAACAAATTGAACATGCAAGTTCATACGAAATTAACACATATATCAACGACGAAAAACAAAACAATGTAAAGATTTCAAACATAGCAGATAGTTCAAATAACATTAGTTACGAAACAACTTTTGCCGAAGAGAATATTTTGTATAGATTCAAAGCAATTGGCGATTTAAAAACCGATATGAACGAAACAACCATTGCCTATGTAAACTCAAATGAAACTGTTGGAATTTATGGAACAGTTCTTGCTTCACTTAAAGACATTGTTGCAAAAGACGGTAAACTTACATGGGAAATAATTAGCAATGGTGGACTTAGTGTTACATCTTACAAACTTATATTCAACAAGGTTGACAAGGATGGTAGCATAAGCGACAGCGAGTATGTTGTTTCGGGCTCAGGGTTTAAGGATGTTGACAGTCTAACAAAATACGCATATGATTGCGATGATTTGGATAGTGGTAGATATCAAGTGACAATTCAAGCATATTATGAAAATAACAAGCAAGAAAGGTTATATGAATACAATAATTCAACAGCATATTATCTAATGAGTTTAATTGAACAAAGATATATATTTGAAAAGTATAGCAAGGTTCAAGGTCAAAATGGAACACAAGGTGTTGTTATTGATAATGTTGTAATCAATGATGGCGAATTCAGATGGGAATATTCAGGTGACCTTGACGAAGTAAACTATGATTATGAATTGGTATTCACTTCAACTTCTGGTACAGTGCAAACATTTATATGCAGTGACCCAAGTTTCTTTAGTAACATTATAGATAGTCTTACTTTGGAAGAAACCTTCTCACTAAGGGTAAGGGTAATTCCAAAAGATGGGGTTCAAGATTTTATTAGTTCAGATTATGTAAAATTTGTAAATATCAATGCTTATGATAGTGAAATTATTTACCAACTTAATGGTATAAAAGAATCAGACATTTTGCTTTCAAAGAGTGGAGATAGTGATTCACTGTACATCAATTGGAGCAAGTATGTTGTTTCAACAGGGAAAACAGATTTAAGTGAATCTTTACAAGTTAAATACAAAATTGTATATTGGACAGAAAATGGTGGCACAACTTCAGAAAAACAAGAAATTATTGTTCAGGATACAAAGATAGATACAAATAGATTTGAATTTGATATTGTAAGCGAATTCACTTTATACTATCAAATACAAGTGTTGCCACTAGGCACTTTAAGTTATGTTCCATCAGTACTTAGTGATGTAAGAGATATCAAAAAACCAAAATCTGTTGCAGAAGTGTTCTATGACGAAGAAAAGATGTATTATTACTGGTCAACAGAGGGCACATCAAATGACCATAGTTTCAAGATTAGAGATGAAGTTCTTGCAATGGATCAAAATGGTGAATTGCAATTGGATGAAAATGGCAACCCTATCGTAATAAGAACATACACATTCATTACAAAAGATAACACAACAAACACATACATTCCTCTTGAACTTGGATATCACAAAGTTTCGGTTGCCGTTGTTGTTAGAACAAGTGGTGATGAGGGCAGTTTGACATCAAGTTACACATATTATAAAAATAGTGACACAAGAACTTTAATTGACCTATTTGAAACAAGTGAAGTTAGTGCAAGCGTTTGTGGTTCACTTGGAACTTCCGATAATCCTTACTTAATTAGCAACGAAACACAATTTGCAAATATTAAGTATAGAATTGACAAGCCAATTTATGAAAATTCGTATATTTTAACTCAAGACGGAATAGAAACAAAAATCACAGTTTCTGGACAAGATGAATATTTCAACTTTAAACAAACATGTGATATAAGCAATGTTTCTCCACTTGGGATGGTTAAAAAAGACGAAGACAATATTTCCTTTAAAGGCGTTTATGATGGCAACTATAAAAAATTGATTTGGAATTGCGACCTAGATGTTGTGCGTACACTTAAAACAAAAAGATTGTCATTGTTCTCGGATATTGCATCAACAGGTAAGATAATGAACTTGAATATTTCAGCAACATACACAGGCAAACTTACTGTTGCAGGCACTATTTCAATGATTTGTATGGAAAACTATGGAACAATAAGCAATATAAAAATTAGTGTTGAAGGAAATAATGTATCAATTCAAGACCAAGAAGTATATTGGAATGGTGTGTGCATAAACAATAGAGGGACAATAGATAATGTTGTAAATTATTGCAATGTTACATTAACATCTCAAACAAAGTCTACAAAAATGGGTTATGCAGGCATTGCAAATAGAAACTATGGAACAGTTACAAGATGTGCAAACTACGGCAACATTGAAGTTTGTTCAATAAATGCCACAGTTGGTGGAATTGTTGCAAACAATGAAGGGGTTGTTGAAAGATGTGTGCTTAAGAATACAACTTCAAAAATAACAATTCCAAAAGTTTCTGGAAATGCAAGTGTATACCTTGGTGGAATTGTTGGGAATAATGCAAACACAGGAACAATCAGTTATTCATATGTATACACAAACACAGTTGTATCTCGTTTGGCATCAAACACATCAAACGACAAGGTATATATTGCAGGTCTTGTAGGATATTCAGCAAACGACAGGATTTCAAGGTCATATGTATACAACACGATAAATGCACAAAGCAGTTCGGGTGTTCAAATTGGTTCAGTTTATACATTTGCATATATTGCAAATGCACAAAGTCCAACAAACGCAAGCAATTGTTGGAGTAATATTGACTCAACATATTCACTAATTGGTGGTGCAAAAATTACAATCAATACCTACACTGATAGACCAAGCGGGACAACTTTGAATGCGGGTGGAAGTGCATATTATGTTGCAAACGAAAGTAATTTCCCAAGTTTGGTTTGGGAAACCGAATTTGATAATTTATGGAACGAAAAGACAGAAGTCTAATCTCTTCAAAAATCTATCAAAAATAAAAAGCAAGGTAAATCGTAAAGATTTGCCTTGTTTTTTTACATAATATCAAAAATCAAGTAGTATACATATTGTATGAAAAAATTTGGAAAATTAACTTGTTTTGTTATAAAAAAGAAATATCTTATAGCCACGCTTTTTGCGGTATTGTTTGTCATAAGCAGTGTTGGTGTGTTCTTTATTGCCAAAACAGCAAAAGCTTCAACTTACATAAGCACAATTGTTATTGATGCAGGGCATGGCGGAATTGATGGGGGAAGTATTGGATATAGTGGCACAATTGAAAAAGATATAAACTTGGAATATTCAAAAACATTAAAAAGTATGTGCAGTGAGTTCGGCTTTAAAGTTGTTATGACAAGGTCAAATGATTCTGGATTATATAGTCCGTTTGCAGTCAACAAAAAGAAAGACGATATGAAAAAACGCAAACAAATTATAGAAAGGGCAAAACCAGACATTGTTATTTCAATTCATATGAATAGCACAAAAGGGAATACTTCTCGTGGAGCGCAAGTTTTTTATAACAAAGAAAATGAACATTCAATAAAACTAGCAAATTCAATACAAAAACAATTTCAAGATAAACTAATAAAACCCCGAAAAACATCACAAAGCGGAGATTATTATATTATCAATTGCACACCATATCCAAGCGTTATTGTTGAATGTGGATTTTTATCAAACAAAGAAGAAGAAAAATTGTTGCTTACAAATGACTACAAAAATAATGTTTGTTACTCAATTTTGTGTGGAATTATTGACTATATGGTATAAAAACATTATAAAAACTTAATTATATATGTTATTATATATAATATGGAATTAGGTACAATAGTATTTTTAATAGTCGTTGGGTTTATAGTTGCTACAATTATATTCTATTTTTTTGCAAGTCTATTTAGATATGACATGATATTAAATAGGAATAGTTATGTTGGTAGGATTATAACAACAGTTATGTACAAAGACCTTAATCATTATAATATTGATTTTTCATGGTGGGACAAACAAAAGTATCAAATGATTTGTATTAAATCTTTTGACAAACTTAATCTTGTTGGATATTATTTCAACAAAAAATCAAACAACACTGCTTTGTTAGTCCATGGTTATGCATCAAATGCTTACGAAATGCAATGTTATGCAAAAATGTTTTACGATATGGGGTACAATGTTTTGGTTGTTGATAATCGTGGGCATGGCAAAAGCGATGGCAAAATCATTTCAATGGGATATTATGAAAAATATGACATATCTTCTTGGGTGAATTTTTTGGTTGAACAAAACAAAGATGTCAAAATCGTTGTTTTTGGAGTAAGTATGGGTGGAGCATCGGTTTGTATGTATAGCGGAACAGAAAAACCAAAAAATGTTAAAGCAATAATCAGCGATTGTGGGTATTCTAATGCATACAAAGTTGTAAAGAGTGTTGCAAACAAAAGTGTGATATTTTCAATTCTTCCAACACTCCAAATTTTTAATTTGTATGCAAAACACAAGGTGGGGTTTAAGTTAAGTGATGTTGATGTGGTAAAACAAATTTCAAAGTGCAATGTCCCAATCCTTTTAATCCACGGCAAAAAAGATAACTTTGTGCCATTTAAAATGCAAGACGAATTGTATAACGCTTGCCCCGAAGAATATAGAAACAAACTTTCAGTTGAAAATGCTGGACATGGCGAGAGTTTGTACACTCTAAAAGGTAAATATATTCAAGCAGTGGAAGAATTTTTAAAAAAATATGTATAAGTTTAAATATTTTTTTTATACGCTTGAAAAATATAAACAATAATGCTAAAATATCAACATTAAATAGGGAAAAAGGGAGTAAAAATGGAAGTAGAAGCAACTAATTTTATTGAAGACATTATAAACAAAGACTTAGCAGAAGGAAGATGCGACCATGTCCAAACAAGACATCCACCAGAACCAAGTGGTTATTTGCATATTGGACATGTTAGAAATATCGTATTAAACTATGGTCTTGCACAAAAATATGGTGGCGTTTGCAACCTTAGATATGATGACACAAACCCACAAAAAGAAAGTCAGGAATTTGTTGATTCTATTCAAGATGATGTTCATTGGCTTGGTTATAATTGGCATGAAATTCACTATGCAACAGAATATTTTCAAATGAATTATGAAGTGGCTTTAAAACTTATAAAAGAAGGAAAAGCCTATGTTTGTGACTTGAGCCCAGAAGAACTATCAAAAACTCGTGGAACATTAACCGAACCGGGAACAAACAGCCCATATAGAGATAGGTCAGTTGAAGAAAATCTTGACTTGTTTGGAAGAATGAAAAATGGCGAGTTCCCCATGGGGTCAAGATGCTTGAGAGCAAAAATAGATATGGCAAGCCCAAATATGAATATGCGTGATCCAGTAATCTATAGAATTCAATACCTAAATCACCAAAGAATTGGAAGAAGTTGGAATATTTATCCAACATACGATTTTTCTCATCCACTTGATGATTGTTATGAAGGAGTAACTCACTCAATTTGTGGTCCAGAATTTGAAGACCACAGGCCACTATACAATTGGGTTGTAGAAAACAGTGGATTAAAAAATCATTCAAGACAAGTAGAATATGCAAACCTTTATATAAAAGGTGCAATTCTTGGCAAAAGATTTATTAAAAAACTTGTTCAAGACGGAAAGGTTACAGGTTTTGATGACCCAAGACTTTACTCTCTTCGTGGGTTAAGAAGAAGGGGTGTGCTTCCTGAAAGCTTAAAAAATTTTGTTGTTGCAGCAGGAATTTCAAAAAGCAATTCGCTAATAGACCCAGAATTTTTGAATCACTTTATTCGTGATGATTTAAACAGAGTTTCAAAAAGAGTTATGGCAGTTTTGAACCCAATAAAACTTGTTATAACAAACTGGGAAGACGGAAAGGAAGAAGAAGTTGAACTTGAAGACTATCCACAAAATGAAACAACAACAAAGCGAAAATACTATTTTGGAAAAGAAAGTTTAATAGAAAGAGAAGATTTTATATCAATACCAGATCCAAAATTTCACCGTTTGTATGTTGGTGCAGAAGTTAGACTAAAAGGTGCATATATTGTAAAGTGTACTGATTTTGATGTTGATGACAATGGTAATGTAACAACAGTTTATGCTGAATATGAAGAAGGTACAAAATCCGGAAGCAATTGCACAAAGAAAGTAAAAGGTACAATTCATTGGGTAAACCCAAATCATGCAAGAAAAATTGAAGCAAGATTATTTGAAAATCTTGTTGATGAAGAAAGCCAAGAAGAAGTTGAAGGTCAAGAGCATGCAACAGACAATTTCAAAATTAACCCAAATTCAAAAATTATATTAAATAATGCATATATTGAAGATGATGTAGATTTTAATTTTGAAGATAGATATCAGTTTATGAGAAATGGTTATTTTTGCTTGGATAAAGACACAACTCAAGACCACTTGGTATTTAACAGAACAATCACACTAAAAGACACAAAAAAGAAATAGTTTTGACAAAGAATGAGATTTCTCGTTAGCGATTGCGAAGATGTCACACTCGAAATGACAAAATATAAAAAATTTTTGAAAAAAGTAAAAAAGTTGTAAAAAACATTTGACAAAAAAAACGCAAATATTCCATTATATTATTAATAATAGATAATAAGCAGTATTCGTACTGCAGTACATGATCTCATACATGTTGACCGAAAGTGTAGGTGGCAAAAAAGATAGACAAAATCGGTTGACTGTTGGTCAACCGATTTTTTGTCTATCGTAATAAATTTAGTTTAATTTTACAAACTAAAAATAAAAGGAGAAAGGAATGAAAAAATTAAAACTAGTCATGTCAATAGCCACAATGTGTTTGGCGATTGCAGTACTATGCTTTGGAGTACTTGCAGCAACATCTGTTTCATACACAATTGGTGGTAGCATAAGTTATGTAGTAAACGATGTTTTTGCAACAGTAGAAACAGATGTTTATACAAGCAGTTTTAACAATGCAACAAATCTAAAAGCTGAAGCCGAAAAGTTTTTAACAAGTGACACTGTTGAAAATGCTGTTCAAACAGACTATAAATATGACTTTACCACAAAGGGGTTGGATAGTGAAAATTATAGTAATTTGGATGCTCTTGAAGGTAATACAACTGGTGGAATTAACATTGCATATAATACAACAGACCAAAGGACATATTTTGTTGTGATTTCCATAACAAATAATGGAGATAACATAATAAGTGCAAGTGTAAGTGGAACACTTGGTGAAAATGCAAATACAACTTTTGTAAAAACAAACCCAATAACAAGTCTTTCAAAATCCAATAAACAAAAAATAGTAATGGCATTTATGCTTGACGATATAACACTTGGAATGAGTGATATTAACTTTGAATATGTTGTAACAATCAATAATGGCGAAATTGCAGGTCCAATTGCAACATTTTCTTACTTAAACTACGATAATGAATTTACAGTTGATGAAACAAAAACAAAAGTGCTTACAGAACAAATTACAGATTCTCCTTTTGAGTTAGATGGTGACCACTTTGATACTCAAGGATATTTATATAATTTTCAATTATCTGATATAGATACATCCAAATTTAATAACGTTCAGGTTACTTTTTCCACAAGTAATTCATTTATGATTTTTATTGCACCAAAATGTTATGCAAATTTTCAAGAACTCGGGAAAGATGTTAGTAGTGAAAATATAGTATATGTAATGGCTTTAGATACTGCAAGTGCATATTATGATTTAACTGAAGCAACTCCATTAAATTTTTGTATATTTATAGTGACGGACGGTGAAACAGAATTAACATCTGGATACAATTTGAAGATAAGTATTTCTAAATCTTTTACGGAAGGGGAGTTTAGATATTTTGCAACAAACAAGGACACAGAATGGGTAGTTGGACCAAAAGATGAAAACATAACTGGAGAAATAACAATTCCTAAGACCTTCCAAGATCCTGAAACTTTCCAAGATAAACCAGTTGTAGGACTTCAACAGGGTATGGGATTATTTGGAAATTGTAATAATATTAGAAAAGTAATTATACAAGATAACATAAAAGAAATTCCAATGGGTTGTTTTTATGGTTCTGTAATCCAAGAACTTGTTTTAGGAAGTGGAATTGAATTGATAGGAGAAGAAGCATTTTATCGCTGTAACAATTTAACAACTGTAACATTTGAAACAGGTAGTAAATTAACAAGTATAGGAGATTATGCATTTCATTACTGTACCTGCCTTACAAGTATAGAAATACCAAGCAGTGTAACAAGTATAGGAGATTATGCATTTGAAGAATGTAGCGACCTTACAACTGTAACATTTGAAACAGGTAGTAAATTAACAAGTATAGGAGATCGTGCATTTTATGGATGTAGCGGCCTTACAAGTATCAACATTCCAAGCAGGGTAACAAGTATAGGATCTCAAGCATTTAGTTCATGTAGCGGCCTTACAAGTATCACCATACCAAGCGGTGTAACAAGTATAGGAAGTAATGCATTTTGGAACTGTAGCGGCCTTACAAGTATTACCATACCAAGCAGTGTAACAAGTATAGGATTTCAAGCATTTGCTGGTACACCATGGTTAGCAAACTTAACAGCAGATAGTAATGGACTAAAAATAGTAACATCAAGTGATAATGCAAATGTTAAGTTCTTATTTGAATATACTGGATCTTTAACCACAATAACAGAAGAAATGTTATCTGGTGTTCAGGTTATTTATGATCGTGCATTCTATAATAACAAAACTCTACAAAGTATCAACATTCCAAGCAGTGTAACAAATATAGGAGAAGGTGCATTTTATGGATGTAGCGGCCTTACAAGTATAGAAATACCAAGCAGTGTAACAAGTATAGGGACTGATGTATTTTATAAATGTAGCGGACTAGAAAGTATAACAGTGAGTGGAACAGGTGGAACATATACTGCACAAGGTAATTGTTTAATCAAAGGGACAGAATTGGTAGCAGGATGTAAGACATCAGTTATACCAACAGATGGCAGTGTAACAAGTATAGGAGATTATGCATTTAATGGATGTAGCGGCCTTACAAGTATCAACATTCCAAGCAGGGTAACAAGTATAGGAAATTATGCATTTGATGGATGTAGCGGCCTTACAAGTATAGAAATACCAAGCAGTGTAACAAGTATAGG
>CAMEJD010000008.1 GCA_945919375.1 uncultured Clostridia bacterium | reverse complement strand
TACATATGATTTTTCTGGCGAAATTACATATACCGTTCCCGAATTGTATAATGGTGAAGGAGCTTACAATAGTAATTTGACAAAGTATATTGCTGATCAATTAAAATCTAATGTGAGCAAATTTAACTCAATAAAATTTACCGGAACAAAACCAGAGGTGGCAGATGGTACGCCAACAATTGATGTGGGTTACAATTCTTTTACAAAAAAATTTAATGATTCCTATGTCGCATATTGTACATTAAATTCAAATAGTATGTATGATATTGTTGTTTATTCAAAAATTGGGAAAATTGTTTTGCCACAAAATAGTGCTTATATGTTTTATAGCGCTTACGATAGCAAATTAACAACTTTGGATGTAAGTAGTTTTGACACGTCAAAAGTGACAAATATGGTATATATGTTTTCTAACTGTAAAAATTTAACAGAATTAGATCTACGCAGTTTTGATACATCAAAAGTAACAAATATGGAATATATGTTTCATGAATGTAGTAAATTAACAAGTTTAGATTTAAGCAGTTTTGATACATCTAATGTTACAAATATGGGAGTTATGTTTTATCGTTGTAGCAGTTTAACAAGTTTAGATGTAAGCAACTTTAACACATCTAATGTTACAAATATGGGATATATGTTTTATGGATGTAGCAGTTTAACAAGTTTGGTAAGTAACTTTAATACATCAAAAGTGAAAAATATGAGTAGTATGTTTCGTTCTTGTAGCAGTTTAACAAGTTTAAATTTGGGCGAAAATTTTAAGGCACAAAATGTGACAGACATGAGTCGAATGTTTTATGAATGTAGCAGTTTAACAAGTTTAAATTTGAGCAGTTTTGATACATCAAAGGTGACTAGCATGGAGGGTATGTTTTGTGGATGTAGCAAATTAACAAGTTTGGATTTAAGTAACTTTAATACCATGAATGTAACACTAATGGGTGGAGATTACTATAAGGGAATGTTTCAAAATTGTAGCAAGTTAATAACTTTGAATTTAGGTAGTTTTAATACATCTAATGTTACAAATATGGGATATATGTTTTATAATTGTAGCAGTTTAACAACTTTAAATTTAGGTGAAAATTTTAAGGCACAAAATGTGACAAATATGGGAAGTATGTTTGGTGAATGTAGCAGTTTAACAAGTTTAGATTTAAGCAGCTTTGATACATCCAATGTTACAAATATGGGTAGTATGTTTAGTTTTTGTAGCAGTTTAACAAGTCTAGATGTCAGTCGTTTTAATACATCAAAAGTGACAAACATGAGTAGTATGTTTTATTGTTGTGAAAGTTTAACAACTTTGGACTTAAAAAACTTTGACACATCAAATGTAACAAGTTTGAATTTTATGTTTGGTAATTGTGAAAATTTAGCAAGTTTGGACATAACAAGTTTTAATACATCAAATGTTACTAATATGAGTGATTTGTTTTTTGGATGTAGCAAATTAACAACTTTGGATGTAAGTAAGTTTGATACATCAAAAGTGACAAAAATGGATGGCATGTTTTCTAGATGTAGCAGTTTAACAAGCCTTGATTTAAGAAATTTTAATACCAAGAATGTAACACTAATGGGTGGGAATTATGATAGAGGAATGTTTCAAGGTTGTAGCAGTTTAACAAGTTTGAATTTAAGTAGTTTTGACACATCCCATGTCACCAAAATGGTTGGTATGTTCTCAGGTTGTAGCGGTTTAACAGAATTAGACTTAAGCAATTTTGATACGTCAATGGTGACAGATATGGGAAAGAGTTCATATCATAATGGTGGAATGTTTTATAATTGTAACTCGCTTACAAGTTTGGATTTAAGCATGTTTAACACATCAAAAGTAACAAATATGGAATATATGTTTTGGGGATGTGGCAATTTAACAAGTCTAGATGTTAGCAGTTTTGATACATCTAATGTTACAAGTATGTATTGTATGTTTTCTGGATGTAGCAGTTTAACAAGTTTAGATGTAAGCAACTTTAACACATCTAATGTTACAAATATGTATAATATGTTTTATAATTGTAGCAGTTTAACAAGTTTAGATGTAAGTAGTTTTGACTTGTCAAAAGTAACATCATATAGTAGTTTTTTATACAATTGTACTCAATTAACGGAAATAAAATCACCTAAAATAAACCCAAAAACTGACATTTCTTTGCCAAGTGGTGGAACATGGAAGGATAGCAACGGGACAACACCTTACACAAATTTGCCAACAACGACAGGCACAAGCATAACATTAACAAAAACAGCATAAAAAAATATCTAGCGTTTGCTAGATATTTTTTTTATTTAACATATCATCCAAAGTTCGCCAAGCAAGTTCAACACATTTCACTCTTGCCGGCATATTTGAAATATTTTCAAAGGAAATACTATCTTTTAATAAATCTTTGTCATTTCAACTGCCGACCCCAACAACTTGATTTGTGGAAATCTCAACCATATTGAATAAAAAAATAGAAAATCCCAACCATATAAATATAAATAAAAATTGACATGTGTGGGGGGATATTGTATAATTTATTGTATTGCGAAAAGGTAATATTTTATGAAAGAAAAATTAACAATATTTTTATTCATAATATCTTTGTGTTTTATCTCAGCCGGAGCATTTATGGGTGTTTATGCATCAAAAAGCATAACATATAATATCTCGGGTGAGTTTTCTTACACTGTTCCCGAATTGTATAATAGTAATGGAAGTGAAACTAGTAATTTGATAAAGTATATTGCTGATCAATTAAAATCTAATGTGAGCAAATATAACTCAATAAAATTTACCGGAACAAAACCAGAGGTGGTAGATGGTACGCAAACAATTGATGTGGGTTACAATTCTTCAACAAAAAAATTTAATGATTCCTATGTCGCATATTGTACATTAAATTCAAATAGTATGTATGATATTGTTGTTTATTCAAAAATTGGCAATAAATTTGTTTTGACACAAAAAAGTGCTTATATGTTTTCTAACTGTAAAAATTTAACAGAATTAGATCTACGCAGTTTTGACACATCTAATGTTACAAATATGGGAGGTATGTTTTCTGGATGTAGCAAATTAACAAGTTTAGATTTAGGTGAAAATTTTAATACATCAAATGTGACAGACATGAGTCGAATGTTTTATGAATGTAGCAGTTTAACAAGTATAAATTTAAGCAGTTTTGATACATCAAAAGTGACAGACATGAGTAGGATGTTTTCTGGATGTAGCAAATTAACAAGTTTAGATTTAGGTGAAAATTTTATCACATCCAATGTTACAAATATGGGACGTATGTTTTCTGGATGTAGCAAATTAACAAGTTTGGATTTAAGTAACTTTAATACATCAAAAGTGACTAGCATGGGTATGATGTTTTATAATAGTGGTCTAGAAACTTTGGATTTAAGTAACTTTAATACATCAAAAGTGACTGGCATGGCATATATGTTTGATGAATGTAGAAGTTTAACAACTTTGGATGTAAGCAGTTTTGATACATCAAATGTGACAGACATGAGTTATATGTTTGATTATTGTAGCGGTTTAACAAGTTTGGATGTAAGTAAGTTTGATACATCTAATGTTACAAATATGGTATATATGTTTGATGGATGTAGCAGTTTAACAAGTTTGGATGTAAGTAAGTTTGATACATCTAATGTTAAAAGTATGGAACGTATGTTTTTTGGATGTAGCAGTTTAACAAGTTTGGATGTAAGCAACTTTAACACATCCAATGTTACAAATATGTATAATATGTTTTCTGGATGTAGCAGTTTAACAAGTTTGGATGTAAGTCATTTTAATACATCAAATGTGACTGGCATGGGGAATATGTTTCTTTCTTGTAGTGGTCTAACATCTTTAAACTTAAGCAGTTTTAATACATCTAATGTTACAAATATGAATACTATGTTTGCTGGATGTAGCAGTTTAAAAAGTCTTGATTTAAGTAAGTTTAATACATCCAATGTGACAAATATGAAAGATATGTTTTATGAATGTAGCAGTTTAACAAGTTTGGATTTAAGCATGTTTAACACATCAAATGTGACAAGTATGGGTAGTATGTTTTATAATTGTAGCAAATTAACAAGTTTAGATTTAAGTAGTTTTAACACATCAAATGTTACAACCATGGAATACATGTTTGATGGATGTAGCAGTCTAAAAACTTTAAACTTGAGTAATTTTGATACATCAAAAGTGACTAATATGAGAGCTATGTTTTCTTCTTGTAGTGGTCTAACTTCTTTGAACTTAAGCAGTTTTGATACATCAAAAGTGACAGACATGCGTAGTATGTTTTCTGGATGTAGCAGTTTAACAAGTTTAGATTTAAGCAGTTTTAATACATCAAATGTTACAAAAATGTATAGGATGTTTTCTGGATGTAGCAGTTTAACAAGTTTAGATTTAAGTAGTTTTGACTTGTCAAAAGTAACATCATATAGTGATTTTTTATACAATTGTACTAAATTAACGGAAATAATATCTCCTCAAAGAAACACAATAGCTGACATTGCTTTGCCAAGTGGAACATGGACTGGGGGCAACGGGAATTATTTGCCAACGACAAATGGCACACCCATAACATTAAGAAAAAATTAGCATAAAAAAATATCTAGCAAACGCTAGATATTTTTTTGTCATTTGAGAAAATTGCAAATTTATTATACTATGTTCTTTATGTCATTTCGGCTGCCTATCTCAACTTGTGACTTTTGAGAAATTCCAACATAATACGCTTTGCTCCAAAAATTTTGTTTACAAAAATAGTTTTTTGTTTTAAAATAGACTGAATAGATAAAATATAATTAGGCGGATAATATGGATAATTCTTATAATTCAAAAGATATTGTGGTTCTTGAAGGACTTGATGCGGTAAGATTAAGACCTGGTATGTACATTGGAACAACCGGAATAAAAGGCTTTCATCACTTACTTTGGGAAATTGTTGATAATAGTATTGATGAAATATCAAATGGTTATGGCGACACAATCACAATCACACTAAACACAGATGGTAGTGCAACTGTAAGTGATAATGGTCGTGGTATTCCTGTTGATATGCACCCAACATTAAAAAAGTCAGGTGTTGAAGTTGTATTCACGCAACTTCACGCAGGTGGGAAGTTTAACAACAAAAGTTATTCATATTCTGGTGGACTTCATGGCGTTGGTGCATCAGTTACAAACGCACTTTCAAGATGGCTTAAAGTTGAAGTTGACAAAGAAGGTAGAAAGTACTATATGGAGTTTGCAAGCAAAGAAGTTAATGGCAAACTAAAAAGTGGTATTCCGCAATGTGAACTTCACGATATTGGAGCAACAACAAAGCAAGGAACAACTGTAACATTTTTGCCTGATGACAGAATGTTTGGCGATTTGCAATTCAATTTTGACACAATTAACAAAAGAATAAAAGAACTTGCATTTCTTAACAAAGGTCTAAAAATTATTTTAGACGATTTAAGAACAAACACTCATGTTGCTTATCACTATGAAGGTGGAATAAAAGACTTTATAAAATATATTGATGAAGATAAAAACAAATTATATTCTTCTCCAATTTATATTAGTGCCGAAAGTGATATTCTTAAACTTGAAATTGCAGTTGAACACACTGATAGTTACACAGAGAATATTTTCAGTTATGTAAATAACATTCCAACAACCGAAGGGGGAACTCATGAAGTTGGTTTCAAAAGTGCTTGGACAAGAGTTATGAATGACTATGCTCGTAATTCTGGATACCTAAAAGAAAAAGACTCAAACTTTATGGGCGAAGACTTTAGGGAAGGTATTTCTTGTATTATTGCAGTAAAAATGCATAGTGTTGAATTTGAAGGTCAAACAAAAACAAAATTAGGTAACCCAGAAGCAAAAACAGAAGTTGAAAGACTAACAGTTTTGGAACTTGGCAAATTCTTTGCAAAGAAAGAAAATGAAAAAATTGCCACAGTTATTTTGGACAAAGCAAAACAAGCAGCAAAAACAAGAGAAGCGGCAAAAAGAGCAAAAGAAATATCAAGAGCAAAAAGTTCAGCAGACAATTTTAATCTTGTTGGAAAACTTGCAGCTTGCACATCAAGAAAAGGCGAAAAAAGCGAGTTGTTTATCGTGGAAGGGGATTCTGCGGGTGGCAGTGCCAAACAAGGTAGAAACAGAATGTTTCAAGCAATTTTACCACTTCGTGGAAAACCACTTAATGCCGAAAAGAAAAGAATTGACCAAGTTCTTGGAAATGAAGAAATAAGAACAATGATAAGTGCCTTGGAAACAGGAATTGGCGAAGATTATAATGCTGATAATTTAAGATATCACAAAGTTATTATCTTGTCCGATGCAGACCAAGATGGTGGACATATTAGAGCAATACTTTTAACATTCTTCTTTAGATATATGCGTCAACTAATCACCGATGGTCATGTGTTTGTTGGGCTTCCACCACTTTACAAGGTATACAAGAAGAATTACACAGAATATGTGTATTCTGATTATGAACTTCCGGCAGCAATAGAAAGAGCTGGAAAGGGTTATCAAATACAACGTTACAAAGGTTTGGGTGAAATGAACCCAGAGCAACTTTGGGAAACAACAATGGATCCAGACAAGAGAACTTTGGTTCAAGTTACTATTGATGATGCGGCCGAAGCGGAAAAGATGGTTACAACTTGGATGGGAGATAATATTGATGCAAGAAAGGCATATATTGCCGAACATGCAAACTTTAATAGACAAGATAAATTTAGTGATGATATGTTAAGTTAGGAGAAATAGTGGATTTTGAAGAAAATTCGCCACAAAACCCAGAAAATGACATTATTGTTGGGCAAATCTGTTATGATGAACTAGATTTAAAACCAATAGAAGAACCAAAAGAGGAACAAAACGTGGCAATAGAAGGTCAAATGGGACTGTTTGATATGGATAACAATCAAACACCAAAAATTGATAAAAAAAGTAAGGAAACAGTCGTGAAAGAAAGCAAAAAAACAGAAACAAATCAAGAAACAACATATTCAAATGGGAATGGGGATACTCCACACAAGGGACTTATATACAAATCTCTTGAGGAGGTTTTTCATGATGCAATGATTCCATACACAGAGCATGTTGTTATGGATAGAGCATTGCCAAGAGTTGAAGATGGATTAAAGCCTGTTCAAAGAAGAATACTATATTCTATGCTTGAACTTGGTCTTGAACCGGATAAGCAATACAGAAAATCGGCAAGAATTGTCGGTGACTGTATGGGTAAATATCATCCACATGGAGATAGCAGTGTTTATGATGCAATGGTAAGGATGGCACAACCATTTTCTATGAGTGAGCCACTTGTTGATGGACATGGAAACTTTGGTTCAATTGATGGCGATAGCGCCGCTGCAATGCGTTATACCGAAGCAAAACTTACACCACTTGCAATGGAACTATTAAGAGATTTGGACAAAAACACTGTTCATTGGAGTTTGAACTTTGATGATACACTAAAAGAACCAGATATGTTGCCTGGTAGATTCCCAAATTTGTTGGTAAATGGAGCATCAGGTATTGCCGTTGGTGTTGCAACAAACATCCCACCACATAATTTTGCAGAAGTTTGCGATGGAGTTATTGCATATATAAACAAACCATCAATAAAACTTGATGAAATGATGCAATATATAAAAGCACCAGATTTCCCAACTGGTGGACAAATTATTGCGGGCGATGAATTAAAAACTGCTTATGCAACAGGAAAAGGTAAGATAATTATTCGTGCAACTTGTAAAATTGAAACTGATGGCGACAAACAAGCCATTGTAATTACTGCACTCCCATATCAAGTAAACAAAGTTCAATTGCAACAAAAAATTGCACAACTAAAAGAAGAAAACAAAGATAAACTTTCCGCCATAAGTGAAATTCGTGACGAATCAGACAAAGACGGAATGAGAGTTGTAATAAAACTCAAAAAAGAGGGAAATGCAAAAGCAATACTTGATTATTTGTACAAATCAACACAAATGCAAACAACTTTTGGTATAAATATGGTTGCAATTGCAGATGGAAAGCCAAAACAAATGGGGCTTTTGGATATTATTTCATACTATGTTGAATATCAAAGGGAAATTATTCAAAGAAGGACAAAATTTGACCTTGATGCTTGCAAAGATAGGGCACATATCATAGAAGGTTTGCTTATTGCAATCAAAAATATTGATGAAGTTGTAAGAATCATTAAAAAGAGTGCAACAACTGTTGAAGCAAAACAAAAGTTAAAAGAAAGATTTAATTTATCTGAAAAACAAGCACAGGCAATACTTGATATGCGTCTTGCTCGTTTGGTTAATTTGGAAATTACAAAACTTGAAGAAGAACTTGCTACGTTAAAAGTTCAAATTGAACACCTAACAGCAATATATAACTCCAAAAAGTTACAATATAATGTTGTAAAAGAAGAATTAGGACAACTTAAAAAACAATATAAGAGTGAAAGATTGTCGGTTATTCTAAAAGACAAAGATATTGACAAGGTGGAAATTGACCACGAAGAAGCATTTGCAAAAGAAGTTATGCTTTCTTACACTGCAAATAATACTCTAAAAAATATACCACTAAAAAATTATAATTTGGCACAAAGGGAAATAACAGATACATCAACATTAAATGATGTTCATTTGATTTTAAGAAACGCACTTACAAGTCAAAAGGCATTGCTATTTACAAACTATGGTAATTGTATAAAAATCAATATTGCCGATGTTCCAGAAGGTAAGTGGAGAGATAAGGGTTGTTTGCTTAACACTCTTGATAAAAATGTTCAACCTGATGAAAAAGTTGTTGAAATAAGAGTTATAGATAACGAAGATTTAATGTCGCTTGAAGATATTGTATTCTTTACAAAACAAGGTATGGTAAAGAAATCTAGTATGAAAGAATACTTTGTTTCAAAAAATAACATTCAAGCAATAAAACTAAAAGATAAAGATGAAGTTATTGCAGTTCAAACTGTAATAGAAGGTTCATCAATCTTAATGGTGACCAAAAAAGGAATGGTACTGAACTTTGAAAGTAGGGATATTCAACCAACAGGAAGAGTGACAGCAGGTGTTATGGGTATGAATATTGATTTTGGTGATGAAGTCGTGTACGCTGACCAAATAACAGAAAGTGGTGCAGTTACAGTTGCAACGTTCAAAGGTTATATAAAAAATGTTCCAATTGGTGAATTTGAAGTAATGTCAAGGTATCGTAAAGGGTTAAGGGTATACAACACAGCAGAATATGGAGAAATCGCTTTTGCCAAATTCTCAATTGTTCCACCAACACTTGCAGTTAAACTTGAAAATAGGATTGAAAAGGTATCTTCAAGACAAATTGCATATGATTCTCGTTTAGGCAAGGGTAAACAA
Source organism: uncultured Clostridia bacterium (assembly GCA_945919375.1). Taxonomy (GTDB): domain Bacteria; phylum Bacillota; class Clostridia; order Christensenellales; family UBA1242; genus UBA5893. The sequence goes on along the minus strand of CAMEJD010000008.1, from coordinate 58,119 downwards.
AACATAAAGTCAAAGATTTCAGCAATTTATGAATATAATTCATAAAGTAAATAGTATAAAAAATGTAGTCCGTTGACTACATTTTTTTAATAGTTACCATTTATTAAATCATCAAGTGTAACAGATAAAATTTCTGACAATTTTCTTAACATTTCTATGTTAGGCTCGGTTCTTCCTTGCTCCCAATTGGCATAACAACTTTCAACAACGTTTAGTATTGTTGCTATTTGTTTTTGTGTATAAGTTTTTTCTCTTCTAAAATATTTTAGGTTATTACAAAATTTCTTATCCATATATTTATTATGATACAAACTAGATAAAATATCTTGACACTAGACAAAATGTCTAGTAATATATAAATGAAACAATATAATAAATAATTTTGTATAATATAAAGGAGAAAAAATGAAATTTAAAAAAGTATTAATATTTTTACTCGTATTGGTTTGTATACCATGTATATTTTTGTTTGTTGGTTGTGGAGAAGATAAGAAAATAAAAGTGAGAGTTTTTGATAACTATGTTCAATGGTCATATGAAGGAGAAGATAGTTGGTATAATGCGATTTCTGTTGATGAAATTAAACAAACATTAGGTGAAACTTACAAAGGTGATGCTGGCATAAATGGAAAACAAGTTGAATTTAGAACAACTGCTGACTATATCCAATGGCACTATGTTGGAGATAGTGATTGGCAAAATCTCATTGCTATTAGTGAACTAAAATCAACTGACACATCAACATCTGCAGATAATAACCCACAAGGTCTTGCTTTTTATCCACTTGATGATGGAACATATGGAGTTGGGGTAGGATTTGCGAATCGTCTTTCAAATATCGTCATTCCATCAAGTTACAACGGCAAACCTGTTACAACAATTGTTAAATTTGGGTTTGCTAATGAGGATTATTCAGATGTAAGATGTTGCAATTTAATAAGTATAACTTTGCCAAACACAATTACAACAATTGATGATTATGCCTTTCGTTATTGTAGTTCATTAACGAGTATAAGTATACCTAGTAGTGTAACAAGTATAGGCGATAATGCCTTTTGTGGTTGTTCATTAACGAGTATAAGTATACCTAGTGGTGTAACAAGTATAGGTAGTCATACCTTTGCTGGTTGCAGTTCATTAACGAGTATAAGTATATCTAGTGGTGTAACAAGTATAGGTGCTTATGCCTTTAGTTATTGTAGTTCATTAACGAGTATAAGTATACCTAGTAGTGTAACAAGTATAGACAATTATGCCTTTAGTGATTGCAGTTCATTAACAAGTATAAATATACCTAGTAGTGTAACAAGTATAGGGATTTATGCCTTTAATGGTTGCAGTTCTTTAACATATAATGAATATAATAATGGGTTATATTTGGGGGATAGTAATAATAAATATCTTGTTTTTATTAAACCAAATTCAAAGGGAATTACCGATTGTATAATAAGTCAAACATGTAAATTTATATGTACTAGTGCCTTTAATGGTTGCAGTTCATTAACGAGTATAAGTATACCTAGTAGTGTAACAAGTATAGGTAGTTATGCCTTTGATTCTTGTAGAAATCTAGTTAGCATTAACATCCCAAATAGTGTGACATATATAGGATACTTTGCATTTCGGGCTTGTTCAGAAAGTTTAAAAATTTATAGCGAAGCAACTAGTAAACCATCAGGGTGGGATGAGACTTTTATTTCAAGGACATATTGGTATAGCAAAAATCAGCCAACACAAAAAGGGCAATTTTGGCATTACGAGAATGGCAAAATTGTTGAATGGTAAGAAATTTTAATGCGGAAAATAAAATAAAAAATTAGTAATTATAAAAAGTGCAGGTGAGTTAACAGCGATAGAAATTGAGAAATTTTTTGATATTGGATTTAATAATAAATACGATAAGGTTTATATTATAAAGATGTATAATAACAGAATATGTGGTTATATAGCAAAAGGTTATGAAAAAAACAAAGAATATTATCAAAAATATGTAAATGATATTATTTATGATATTATTATAGATAAGGAAAGAGAAAAACTATTTTTGAATGTACTATTCACTGATTTTAATGAAGATGATAATGTTGATATTATGTTTGATTCAAGATATTTCAATGTAATTGATTCATTCAAAGAATCAATAAAATCAAAAATAAAAGTATTAGCTGTTTTACCTGAAGTTTAGAATACACAAAAAATGTAGTCAAATGACTACATTTTTTATTATTAAAATATTTAATTTTATATTTTTGGTTCAAAGTTTTCAAAAATAATATTATCGCAATATTTAACTTTTTTAAGATATTCGTCTTGACTGCGAACACACCAAACAAGAAGTGGTAAATTTTTATATTTATTAACAAATCTATTTGGCACATTTCTTGCATCATAGGATATAAAGTCAGGGCAAGATATTTTTTTGTTAAGAAGCATACGCTTTAATGCAAACTTTTTAATAAAAGATAATTTTTCACCCTTAAAATATCCAGCAAGTTGACCTCTTGCAATTTGTGGGGCATTTTTCTTAAACCATTCAAGAACATAAGGGTTAAAACTTTGAATAGCATATTCGCCAGTGTAATCTTTTAGTATTTTAAGTAAGGCACTTTCAAGTTCGCCAACTTTGCCTGTATTTTTCACTTCAATTAAAATTGGAACTTGTCCGGCAACCAAATCTAATACTTCTTTAAATGTTGGAATAGTGTATTTTGTTCCAAAAAGTGAATAGTCTTTTAATGTGTCTTTTGTTAAATTTTTAACATATCCATCTTTGTTTGTTACTCTTGCCAAACTATCATCGTGAAAAACAACAACTGTTCCATCACAAGTGAGATGAACATCAAGTTCAATAGGGTAGCCATTGTCTATTGCATTTTGAAAAGCTCCAAGAGAGTTTTCCGGCATTTCATCGGTATGAAGCCCACGATGAGCAATTGGGTATTCAACAAGCCAAGTCTTAAATAAATCCATAATATATTTCCTTTTATTAAAATATTAGCATAACAAAGTAAAATTTCAAAATAATAATTTGCAAAATATACCAAATTTTTATATAATACTAATTAGTTACGGAGAATAAATGGAAAAAAGACAAGACAGAATAAGAAACTTTTGCATTATTGCGCACATTGACCATGGCAAAAGCACACTTGCGGATAGACTAATTGAAAAAACTGGAACCGTATCCAGTCGTGATATGAGTGACCAAATATTGGATAGTATGGACATTGAAAGGGAAAGGGGAATCACAATAAAACTAACTCCAACCCGAATGTTTTACGACTATAATGGCGAAGAATATATTTTAAATTTGATAGACACACCGGGGCATGTTGACTTTACTTATGAAGTATCTCGTTCGCTTGCTGCTTGCGAAGGGGCAATTTTGATTGTTGATGCTTCTCAAGGGGTTGAAGCACAAACCATTGCAAACACTTATCTTGCATTAGATAACAACTTGGAAATTTTGCCAGTGCTTAACAAAATAGATTTGCCAAGTGCAGATATAGAAAAATCAAGAAAAGAAATTGAAGATGTTTTGGGAATTCCTGCAGATGATGTTCCTTGCATTTCTGCAAAAGAAGGAATAAACATTGATGATGTTTTAAAGCAAATTGTAGAAAAAATACCAAGTCCAAAAGGCGACACACAAAAACCATTAAAAGCACTTATTTTTGATAGTATGTACGATAATTTTAAAGGTGCAATTTGTTTTGTTAGGGTATTTGATGGAAAAGTTAAAATTGGCGATAAAATTCAAATGATGAAAACTGACAAAGCATATGAAGTCACTGAAGTTGGAGTATTCACTCCTTCTATGAAACCTGTAAATGAATTATGTGTTGGTGATGTCGGCTATATCTGTGCAAGCATAAAAAATCTTTCTGACACAAAGGTTGGAGATACCATAACTGATGCCGAAAATCCTTGCAGTGAAGCATTACCAGGTTATAAAGATGTAAAACCAGTTGTATTTAGTGGTATATTCCCACTTGATGGTTCAAAATATGGCGACCTTAAAGATGCTTTGGAAAAATTAAAACTCAACGATGCTTCATTGCATTTTTCTCCAGAAACTTCAATAGCATTAGGTTTTGGCTTTCGTGTTGGATTTTTGGGACTTCTCCATATGGAGATTATAACAGAAAGATTAGAGAGAGAATTTGATTTAGATATTATTACAACAGCACCAAGTGTTAGTTATCATGTTTTCAAAACAAACGGGGAAATGCTTGAAGTAAGCAATCCATCAATGCTTCCACCAGTTGCAGAAATTGAACGAATTGAAGAACCGATGATTGCATTAAGTGTTTATACGCCACCTGAATATGTTGGACCAATAATGGATTTATGCCAAGAAAAGCGTGGAGAATTTTTGGATATGCAATACTTGGAAAAAACAAGAGTTGTTATGAAATATCATATGCCACTAGGCGAAATGATATATGACTTTTTTGATGCCCTAAAATCTCGCACTCGTGGGTATGCAAGTCTTGATTATGAAGTTTATGGTTTTATGCCAAGCGATCTTGTTAAACTTGATATAATGCTAAATGGGGAAACTTGTGATGCTTTAAGTTTGATTACTCACAGAGATAAAGCATATCAAAGGGGCAGACAAATTGCAGAAAAGTTGAAAAAAGTTATTCCAAGGCAACTTTTTGAAGTCCCAATTCAAGCATGTATTGGTGGAAAAATTATTGCAAGAGAAACAGTAAGCGCAATGCGTAAAGATGTCCTTGCAAAATGTTATGGTGGCGATATTTCAAGAAAGAGAAAACTTCTTGAAAAACAAAAAGCAGGTAAAAAACGTATGCGTCAATTTGGTAGTGTTGAACTTCCAAGTGAAGCATTTATTAGTATTCTTAAAACAGATGATGAAAACTAATTGTATGATTTATGTCCATATTCCTTTTTGTGACAGTAAATGTTTTTACTGTAATTTTTGTTCGGCAAAATATGATGAAAAAATAAAAGAAAAATACTTTAAAAAACTTGTTGAAGAAATAAAATTTAATTCAAATAAATACAAAAATATTACATCAATTTATATTGGTGGTGGAACTCCAAGTAGTGTAAATGAAAAATATATAAAATTAATAATTAATGAATTAAAAAATAATTTTAATATTGATAAAAACGCCGAAATATCAATAGAAGCAAACCCTTGCAGTATAACGGAAAGCAAACTTAAAACCTACAAACAAATTGGGATAAATAGAATAAGTATCGGAGTGCAAAGTTTGAATAATAAACAACTGAAAATAATTGGCAGAAGACACACAAAAAAACAAGCAATAAATGCAATTAAAATAGCAAAAAAATATTTTAATAATGTAAATTGCGATTTACTGATTGGAATTCCAAATCAAAATTATTTATCTTTAAAACATAGTGTAAAATGTTTATTAAAACAAAAAATAAATCATATCAGTGCATATATGCTTATTTGCGAGAATGGTACAAAATTAACAAAACAAATAGAACAAAAACAAGTAAAAGTTGCAAGTGAAGATAAATGTGTTGATTATTATAATAAAATTGTAAAGTATTTAAAAGGTAAAAAATATTATAGGTATGAAATATCAAATTTTGCTCTTTTGGGATATGAATGTAAGCATAATTTGGGTTATTGGAACTTGACAGATTACTACGGATTTGGTCTTTCGGCGCATAGTTATATCGATGGTTTTAGGTATAATAATACAACAGATATGCAAGAATATCTTGAAAGTAAATTTGATTATCAAAAAGAAGAAATCTCAAACGAAGAAAAAATTGAAGAACTTATTATGCTGTCGTTAAGGACTCAAAAGGGTGTTAATATAAACGAGTTAAAAAATTTGGGATATGACATATTAAAACAAAAGGGAAATGTCCTTAATTCCTTAAAAGATTTTATAAATGTAAGTCAAAATTACATCTCAATAAAAGATAATAAATTTGGAGTATGTAATCAAATAATTTTGGATTTGTTGCCATAACAGTAAACTTTTATCAATGATTTCATATAATACATTGTAGGTGATTTATGAAATATGATAATTATAGAAATAGAGAATTAGAATTTTTGGACACTTCAAAAGAATTAACAACAAAACAAATTTTAAAAGTGCTCAATAATATTTATAATTTTAATCAACGTGATTTTGAAACTCAGGTATTAATTAAAGCTTTTAAAAAATTATTAAAGGTTGATAGTTTAAAATGTGGGGAATATACAAAAATATTCAATAAATACAAAGTAATTTGCAAAAAATATTTTTACGACGATGACTACGAAACAGTATTTGAAACATTGTTTTATGTTAGCTTTAAAAAGGAAATGCCAGATAGTGTAAAAGTAAAAATCATAAAAGATGCATCAATGTGTGATAATAAAGAAGTTGATATGGAATATTAAAATAAAAAAGAAAGACAGTAAAAATTTTTACTGTTTTTTATTTTTCGCTTGCAATTTAAAACTTTATGTGCTATATTTTAGTGTAAAGTAATTTTACTTGACAGTAAAATACTTTTTGGGTGAGAAATGAGTGTAGAAGAAAATGTTAGACTCGGGAACTTAATTGATATTTATGGCGACCTTTTGAGTGAAAAACAAAAACTTGCTATAACTCGTTATGTCAATGCAGATATGTCACTTTCGGAAATTGCACAAGATGAAAATATAACAAGAGCAGGGGTTTTGGATGCAATCCAAAAAGCCAAACAAAAACTGTATTTTTATGAGGACAAGCTAAAACTTTACGAAATAAAGCAAGAGTTGGTTGCAATTTTACAAAGTGATGAAAAGTCGATAAAAGAAAAAATCAAGCAACTTTTGGAGGAGATTTAATGGCACTCTTTACAAGTTTAAGCGAAAAAATGTCACACATTTTTTCAAAACTTACAAAGAAAGGCAAACTTACTGACCTTGAAATAAAGGAATCAATGAGAGAAATAAAATTGGCACTTTTAGAAGCCGATGTAAATTATCTTGTTGTAAAAGACTTTATTAAAAATGTAACTGAAAAGGCAAGTGGTGCAGAGGTTATGAAAAGTTTGACCCCGGGGCAACAGGTAATTAAAATTGTTAATGAAGAATTAACGAACTTGATGTCAAGCCCAAATCAAAAACTTGCAGTTGCATCAAACCCACCAACAGTAATAATGATGTGTGGACTTCAAGGTGCAGGAAAAACTACAATGTGTGCCAAACTTGGTGCATATCTAAAAAAATCGGGCAAACGTCCACTTTTGGTAGCATGCGATATTTATCGTCCGGCAGCCATAAATCAGTTAAAAGTTGTTGCAGGGCAAGCAAAGGTTGATGTTTTTGAAAAGGGAACGCAGAACCCAGTAAAAACAGCAAAGCAGGCGATTGAATTTGCCTTAAAACAAGGTTATGACACTGTTATCCTTGATACTGCAGGCAGACTTCACATCAATGAAGAATTGATGAATGAGTTAAAAAACATCAAAAAAGAAGTTAATCCAACAGAAATTTTGCTCACTGTTGATAGTATGACAGGGCAAGATGCAGTAACAGTTGCAGAAAGTTTTAATAACGACCTTGATATAACTGGTGTAATTCTTACAAAACTAGATGGTGACACTCGTGGTGGTGCTGCACTATCAATAAAAGCAATAACACAAAAACCAATAAAGTTTTGTGGAGTTGGCGAAAAGATTGGAGATATTGAACCATTCTATCCAGACAGAATTGCATCAAGAATTCTTGGTATGGGCGATGTGTTAACTTTAATTGAAAAAGCACAAGAAGCAGTAACTGAAGAAGAAATGAAAAAGATGGAAAAATCATTCCGAGAAAATTCATTTACTTTTGAAGATTACTTATCTCAACTTGAAAAACTTAACAAAATGGGCAATATAAATGACCTTATTTCAATGATACCGGGGCTTAGAAGCAAAGTTGGTAATGTTCAAGTTGATGAGAATGCATTAAAACGCAACAAAGCGATAATTCAAAGTATGACAAAAAAAGAAAGAATACACCCAGAAATAATTAAATCAAGTCAAAGACAAAGAATTGCAAAGGGCAGTGGAACATCTATTCAAGATGTAAATATGCTTATAAAGCAATTCGAACAATCAAAAGAAATGATGAAACAAATGAAAAACAAAAAAGGTTTGTTCGGTAGAATGTTTTAAAATTGATATATCAAATTGCACTAGCAATTAAAATATATAAATACACAAAAAGGAGAAAGATAAAATGGCATTAAAAATTAGATTAACAAGATTAGGAGATAAAAAAACACCTTACTACAGAGTTGTAGTAGCTGATTCAAGATCTCCAAGAGATGGTAAATTTGTTGAAGTTATTGGAACATATAACCCACTCAAAAATCCAGCAGAAATCAAAATTGATAATGAAAAAGCAGCTGCTTGGCTTAAGAATGGTGCTCAACCAACAGATACAGCCAGAGAATTGTTAGTTAAATGTGGCGTTATTGAAAGAAAGTAATTTTAATTAAGCCACCAAAGTGGTGTTATTAAAAAAATTTAGTAACAAAACATAAAGGGGACAATTATGGAAGAATTAGTTGAATACATTGTAAAAAGTTTAGTAGACAACAAAGAAGCAGTTGCAATAACAACAACAAGGGAAGGTAGCGAAATTAACATTATTGTTAATGTTGCAGAAGAAGACCTTGGAAAGGTTATTGGCAAAAATGGTAGAATTGCACAAAGCATTCGTGCAATTGTAAAGTCTGTTGCTGCCAAAGAAAAAATTAGATACAATGTAAAAATAAGCAAATAATTAGGTAAATAGGCAACACTCTTGCCTATTTATTTGTATAGGGAAGTTATGAAACAATTATTAGGAAAAATAATAAAGCCACAAGGCGTGAAAGGGGAACTAAAAATCTACCCAGCAGATAGCGATTTATCTATATATAAAAATGTAAAAAAGGTAATTATTGATAACCAAGAAATCACGTTGTCTAGTTTTGCAATAAGGCAACAATTTATTTATATAAAATTACCAAACTGTAACGATAGAAACTTGGCAGAAAAATATAGAAATAAACAAGTTTTTGTAGAATCAAACGAACTAAAATTAAAAGAAAATATGTACTTTACCGATGATATGCTAAACAAAGATGTAGTTGCCAAAAGTGGAGAATATATTGGAGTATTGGTTGATATTGAAAGCTATGGTTCTGCCGATGTTTTGACAATCCTTGAAAACAAAAGAGAGTATAAAATACCTTTTTTGACTTCCATTGTTTTGAGTGTTAATGGCAATAATATTGTTGTTGACAAATCAAAATATGATGAGGTAAAAATATGCGAATAGACATCTTGACACTTTTTCCAGAAATGTTTGATGCCCTTAATCACAGCATAATAAAACGAGCATTAGACAAAAATTTGTTTGAGATTAATGTGATAAACATTAGAGATTTTTCAAAAGATGCTCATAAAAAATGTGATGATTATCCATATGGTGGTGGTGCAGGAATGGTAATGATGCCACAACCTATAGTAGATGCGTATAATAGCATAGCACAAGATAATGATGTTGTAATATATACAAGTCCAAAAGGAAAAACTTTTAATCATCAAATGGCAAAAAGCCTTGCAAAGAAAGAACACTTGGTAATTTTGTGTGGACATTACGAAGGCGTTGATGAACGAGCACTTGAAATATTGAATGCAAAAAGCGTGTCTATTGGTGACTATGTTTTAACAGGTGGAGAACTTCCTGCAATGGTAATGATAGATAGCATAGCTCGTCAAATTGAGGGAGTTATTGCAAAAGATTCCCTAAAGGAAGAAAGTTTTTCAAACGGGCTTTTGGAATATCCTCAATATACAAGGCCGGAAGAATTTATGGGCAAAAAAGTGCCCGATGTGTTGATATCCGGTAACCATCAAAAAGTTGATGAATGGCGAAAAGAAAAATCTATTGAAATAACAAAAAAAGAAAGACCCGATTTAATTGATAAGGATTGATATGGAAAGTAAAATAAATTGGTTTCCGGGGCACATGGCAAAAGCCTTAAAAATTATGGAAACGGAAATAAAAAATGTTGATATGCTTATATATGTTCTTGATGCAAGAGCACCTTTTTCTTGCCTTAACCCAAAATTCACTTCACTTGCATTAAACAAACCCGTTCTTTATGTGCTTAACAAAACAGACCTTGCCGATGACGAAAAAACTGCAAGGTTCAAAAGGTATATAACATCTCAAAACAATTGTGAATGTATAAGTCTTAACAGCACAATTAGTGGTGCAAACAAGATTATTGAACCGATTATGAAAAGTTTGTGCCAAAGAAAAATAGACAAGTATAAAAACAAGGATATAAAAATAAATTTACGTGCAATGGTCGTTGGTGTGCCAAATTCTGGAAAAAGTACTTTGATAAATAATCTTTGTGGTCAAAAAAAGACAAAAACGGGAGATAAAGCCGGTGTTACAAAAGGTAAACAATGGGTTCTTCTTAAAAATGGTTTTGAAGTTCTTGACACTCCGGGAACATTGTGGCCAAATTTAGATAACCAAACAATTGCTCAAAACCTTGCAATACTTGGTAGCATAAAAAATGAAATTGTTGACACAAACGAACTTTGTTTTGCTTTGATAAATTACCTAAAAGACCATTATAAAACGGCATTTGAAAGATATGGGATAACAGACCTAAACTTTTCTGCTGTGGAAATTATGGAGCAAATTGCAGAGAAAAAACATTATTTGTTAAAAGGCAATGAACCCGATTTTGACCGTACTTGTTTTGCAATTATTGACGATTTTAGAAAAGGCAAATTAGGCAAAATTACATTAGACAAAGTGAGTGTGTGAAATATGAATACTAAAGAAAATATGCTACAATTTGAACACGAATATGCAAAAAAAGGTTACAAAACTATTGCTGGAATGGATGAAGCAGGCAGAGGCCCACTAGCCGGCCCGGTTGTTTGCGCATGCGTGATTATGCCACTAGATAACGACAAAATTATTCAAGGTGTAAATGATAGCAAAAAACTTACACCCAAAAAGCGTGATGAGTTGTATGAAAAAATAAAGAATACAGCAGTTTGTTATTCAATTCAGGAAGTAGATAACAAAACTATTGATAAAATAAATATTTTAAATGCAACAAGACTTGGTATGCAAAATTGTGTAAAAAACTTAAAAGTTGCACCAGATTTTGTTTTAATTGATTATATTGTCGGTTTAGAATTAGATGTACCTAATATTCCAATAGTTAAAGGAGATGCAAAAAGTTATTCAATAGCATGTGCATCAATACTCGCAAAGGTGTATCGGGATAGACTTATGGAAGAACTTGACAAAAAATATCCTGAATATAACTTTAAAAAACACAAAGGATATGGCACAAAAGAACACATAGAAAATCTTAAAAAATTTGGTAAATGCGAAATCCATAGAGATACATTCATCAAACATTTTATTGGAGATAAAAATGACTAACACAAAAATTTACGGAGTAACAGGCGAACAAGAAGCAAAGAACTTTTTGATAAAAAAGGGTTACAAAATTGTAAAAATGAATTTTTCTTGCAAAATAGGTGAAATTGATATTATTGCAATGGACAAAGATACCCTTGTTTTTGTTGAAGTAAAAGCAAGAAATACTGCAATGTTTGGACTTCCAAGAGAAGCAGTCACTGCCCAAAAGCAATATAAAATTAGAAGAATTGCAGAACTTTATCTTCAAAGATATTCAACACTTGACCAAAAAATAAGGTTTGATGTTATTGAAATTTTGGGAGATAAAATTACACATATAGAAAATGCATTTTAAACTTGTTTTGCAATATCTTTTATCGCCTTAACAAGTTTTAAACAATCAGAAAATGAGTTAAAGTAACTTAAACTTGCCCTCACAATGCCTTGTTCAAGTGTTCCTAATGCTTTATGTTTAAGTCCTGCACAATGAAGTCCACCACGAGTGCAAATGCCGTATTTGTCGGATAAAATTTGACTAACTTCACTTGAGCCATAATCTTTCACATTAAACCCAATTATTCCAAAAGAGTTCGTTGGGTGAGTGTATACTTTAACGCCATTTATATTTGACAACTCATAATTAAGGTATGTTCCAAGGTCATCAATCTTGGAATTTATTTTTTTATAGTTGTTTTTCACAAAATCAAGACCTGCACCAAGCCCCAAAATATTTGGTGTTGCAAGTGTTCCACTTTCATAACTTTCAATGCTTCCCATTGGTTGATAAACATTTTCACTTTCTGTTCCTGTGCCACCAAATCTAATAGGCTTTAACTTACTTCGCTTTGAAAAACAAAGCACACCAACCCCTTGTGGAGAATATAACCCCTTGTGTGGGGCAAGAGCCAAAAGGTCGATGTAGTTTTTGTGCATATCCAAATTAAGGTGCCCACAACTTTGTGCACCATCAACACAAAACAAAATACAGTTCTCACTACAATACTCGCCAATTCTCTTTATGTCGGCAATTTCGCCATCAACATTGCTCATATGATTAACACATATAAGATATGTGTTTTTTTTGACATATGGCAATATGTCGTCAAGTGTCAAAATTCCTTTTGTTTTTGGTGTTGCAACACTAACTTCAATCCCATATTTTTTATGCATCTCAAAAACAGGTCTTGCCGAAGCATTGTGGTCATTTGAAGTAATGATAATATGCCCACATTCGCTTATTGTACCTTGAATTGCAAGATTTAATGCATCAGTGCAATTTTGCGTAAACACAACATTTTGGGCATTAAAATATTCACTAATTTTATTCCTTACATTTTCAAGTTGAATTGATGTTTCAAAGGCAAGTTTGTGCCCACTTCGTCCGGGGTTCGCAACATATTTTGTAAATGCTGAATTTACTGCTTTTATCACTTCTTTTGGTTTTGTGTTGGTTGTTGCACTATTATCTAAATAAATCACTTTTTACTCCTTTGTTCTATATAATAATATGGTATGAAATAGTATCAAATTTGGTTTACAAGGGGAGAAAAAATGAATTATTGTATTATCGTTTTTAGAGCAAAATCTCATACAATAAACTTTGCTAATATCTTAAAGTCCTATCGTGTTCCTTGTGAGATAATAAACACACCAAGAGCAGTAAATGTTTCGTGCGGGATTTCGGTTCGCTTTTCTTATGCCGATTTGGGAATTGTTAAACAAATTATTTCAAGAAGAAACTTTGATACCTTTGGCGGAATCTATCAACTTGTTGGCAATGGAATAAATTATAGGGTAATACGCCTAACATAAGTTGCTTTTTAACATAATCCTGTGTTATACTAAAAAAGTATAAACACAAGGAGAAATTTATGGCAGAGTTATTAGCACCCGCTGGAACATTTGAAAAAATGGAAACCGCTTTTAGATTTGGTGCAGATGCAGTTTATTTTGCAGGTAAAAAATTTGGATTAAGAGCTTTCGCAGGTAATTTTTCAGATAACGAAATTAAGGAAGCAACAACATATGCTCATAGCATAGGCAAAAAAGTGTATATAACAATAAACATTTTGGCTCACGAAGGTGATTTTATTGGGTTAAAAGAATACCTTGATGAGCTTGTTAAAGCAAAGGTTGATGCAGTTATTGTATCTGACCTCGGTATAATTGAATTTATAAAAGAAAATGCACCAAGTTTAACAATTCATGTTTCAACACAAGCAAATATACTTAATTCTTATGCAATTAACTTTATGTACAAAATGGGCGTAAAAAGAGTTATTCTTGCAAGAGAATTGAGTATTGAAGAAATAAAACAAATTAGAAAAAGAATTCCAAAAGATTTGGAACTTGAAAGTTTTGTTCATGGAGCAATGTGTATTTCATATAGTGGAAGATGTTTGCTTTCAAATTATCTTACCGGTCGTGATGCAAATCGTGGTGCTTGCACTCAACCATGTAGATGGGAATATACTATCACAGAAAAATCAAGAAAGGGCGAAGAATACGAAATCCAAGAAGACGACCGAGGCACTTATATTCTTAACAGCAAGGATATGATGATGATTGATCACCTTAAAGAACTTGAAGATGCAGGAGTCACTAGTTTTAAGATTGAAGGAAGAATGAAATCTCCATACTATGTTGCAAATGTTGTAAATGCCTATCGTTATGCACTTGATAATATGAATACACTAAAAGAAAAAGACTTTGATATGTTAAAGAAGGAACTTTGCAAAACAAGTCACAGAAAATATACAACAGGTTTCTATTTTGGTGCAAAAGATAAGGAATGCTTGGAAAGTAGTATGCCTGTTCAAACATCCGAGTTTATGGCAAGCGTACTTGCTGATGGCGATGGGGAAAAGGTTTTGATTGAGCAAAGAAATCGTTTTAAAGTTGGTGATACTTTGGAAGTGTTATCTCCAAACAAAGATACCTTTAATAAGACTATAAAAATAGAAAAAATGACTGATGAAAATGGAGAAGAAATTGTAGACGCAAAAGATGTTCAACAAAAGATATATCTATTCACAAACCTTAATCTTGAAAAAGGCGATATATTAAGAAAAGAAATCTAGCAATTGCTAGATTTTTTTTATTGTCGTAATTTCGACTGCCGACCATAACGTCCTGCCTTGGAGAAATCTCAACATCTCAAAACAAAACCACATAACAAAAATTTGCTATGTGATTTTTTATTCCTAAATTTTGTTTTGACAAGTTTGGTTTTAATGCTATACTAAAAAACAAAGGGAATATATGTTAGCAAAAGTTTTAAGTTTTGGTCTTAATGGTATTGATGGCTATTTGGTTACCATTGAAGTTGATATATCAAATGGCTTGCCAAAGTTTGATATTGTTGGGCTTGGAGATACTGCCATAAAGGAATCAAAAGAAAGGGTAAAAAGTGCAATAAAAAACTCGGGATACGATTATCCTGTTTCAAGTATTGTATGTAATCTTGCACCTGCAGACAGAAAAAAGGAAGGTCCACACTATGACCTTGGAATGGCAGTTGCAATTCTTTGTGCAACAAATCAAATTGATTACAAGTTGACCGAAAACACGGTTTTTATTGGCGAACTTTCACTTAATGGCGAAGTGAAAAAGGTTAATGGCGTTTTGCCAATTTTGATTGCTGCCAAAGAAAAGGGATACTCACACTTTGTTATTCCACAAGCAAATTATTTTGAAGCAAGTTTTATTGAAGGGATAACTGTAAACACAATATCAAGTCTTTATGAACTTGTGGAGTCATACAAAAATCCAGAGAAGAAATTGATAGTTGTTGAAACATCTAACTTTGAAAAGCTTAAGAATGAAAAAAGTTCTCAAAGTTTGGATATGAAAAATGTAAAAGGTCAATTTTCGGCAAAAAGGGCATTGGAAATCGCAGCTGCAGGTGGGCACAATATTTTGATGATTGGACCACCGGGGAGTGGAAAAACTATGCTTGCCAAGTGTTTCCCTAGCATTTTGCCGGATATGACATTTGAAGAAGCATTGGAAGTAACAAAAATACATAGTATAGCTGGTGCTTTAGATTTAAGTGAAGGTATAATTTTACAAAGACCATTTAGAACACCACATCACACAGCAAGCAATGTTAGTTTGGTTGGTGGTGGAACAAACTCAAAACCGGGGGAAATTAGTTTGGCACACAATGGTGTATTATTTTTGGATGAAATGCCGGAATACACAAGGTCGTTTATTGAAACATTAAGGCAACCTTTGGAAGATGGTCAAATTACTGTTGCAAGAGCAAATCAAACTGTAACATATCCGTCATCTTTTATTTTGGTTGCAAGTATGAACCCATGCCCATGTGGGAATTATGGCTCAAAAAAACTTGAATGCAGGTGTTCGCCACAACAAATTCATAAATACTTGGCAAAACTTTCGGGGCCAATTATGGATAGAATAGATTTGCACGTTGAAGTTGACAATGTTACATATGACGATTTGCACTCAAATGAAGAATGTGAAAGTAGTGCCGTAATTAGGGAAAGAGTAAACAAGGCAAAGGCAAAGCAACTTGAAAGATTTAAAGGAACAAAGGTATATTCAAATGCAAAAATGAATGTTGTTCAAACCAAAAAGTATTGTGCTTTAAGTGAAGATGCAAAACAAATTTTGCAACTTGCGTTTGAAAAGTTGAATTTGTCGGCAAGGGCACATGACAGAATACTAAAAGTTGCAAGAACAATTGCCGACCTTGCGGGCGAAGAGAACATTTTGCCAGAACATATAGCAGAAGCGATACAATATCGCTCACTTGATAGGAAATATTTGATTTAATGATAACAAACAAAGACAAAGCATACATATTTTTATCATCACTAGACATAACATACAAAAAGTTTAGTGATATTGTTTCGCACTATTCTTGCATTGACCAAGTCTTGACGGCAATTGACGGTGCGGAAAGTTTTATTGTTCAAGAGTTTGGCCAAAAATTTGATACCATTCAAAGAATGCTAAATGATTTTTCTTTTCAAACTTTTGAAGATTACCTAAAAACTAATATGGTTGGATATGTGACAATTGAAGATGATAACTACCCACAAAAACTGATAGAACTTGACCAACCACCATTTATTTTGTACTACAAAGGGAATTTGGAGCTTTTGGACACACCTTGCATTGCAATGGTTGGAACGCGAAAACCATCTTTTTATGGTCAAGATGTAACCGAAAAGTTTGCAAAAGGATTATCCGAAAATGGATTTACAATTGTAAGTGGTCTTGCTGTTGGTGTTGACAAAATATCTCACGAAACGTGTCTAAAATATGGGGGAAAAACAATTGCGGTGCTTGGAAATGGCTTTGAGCATATGTATCCGGCAATGAACGTGAATTTGTCAAAAGAAATTGCTCAAAAAGGTTTACTACTCACTGAATATTATCCATCATTTAAGCCAACAAGTTATTCTTTCCCCGCAAGAAACAGAATAATTGCCGCATTAAGCAAGGGTGTTCTTGTTACTGAAGCGGGCGAAAAAAGTGGTGCATTATACACAAAAGATTTTGCTTTGGAACTTGGGCGAGATGTTTTTAGTATTCCGGGGAATATAAACAACATAAACAGCAAAGGAACAAACAACATAATAAAAAGTGGACATGGTGCATGCGTGACGTGTGTTGAAGATATTTTGAATAGTTATGGAATAACGGCAAATGCAAAAAAGGAAAAGAAAATTCAACTTAATTTTGACGAACAGCGTATTTATAATTACTTAACGATTGGGGAAAGAAGTTTTGATGATTTACAAATTTATACAAATCTTTCTGTACAAAATTTGAATACTTGTTTGACAACAATGCAAATTCGTGGAATAATAAAAAAATTACCAGGGAATTATTATTCGATTTAGGAGGACAAATGAAACTTGTTGTAATTGAATCTCCAGGGAAAAGAGAAACATTGCAAAAATATTTGGGAAAGGACTATCTTGTTGTGTCATCAAAAGGGCATGTAAGAGATTTGCCAAAAAATTCTTTTAGTGTTGACCTTAACAACAACTATGAGCCAAGATATGAAATTTTACCGGACAAAAAGAGTGTTATTGAAGATATAAAGAAAAAAGCCGAAAAGTGTGATGGCATTTTGCTTGCAACCGACCCAGATAGAGAAGGAGAAGCAATTGCTTGGCACTTGGCATATTGTTTGGGGATTGACCCAAATTCAAAATGTCGTATTGTATTCAATGAAATTAGCAAGTCAGCAGTTGAAAAGGCATTAACTTGCCCAAGAGCAATTGACCTAAACTTGGTTGATGCACAACAAGCAAGAAGAATACTTGACAGAATTATGGGATACAAACTATCCCCAATTTTATGCAAAAAAATTCAACCCAAACTCAGTGCTGGTCGTGTTCAGTCGGTTTGTTTAAGACTTGTTGTTGACAGAGAAAAGGAAATTGAGAACTTTAAACCGGAAGAATATTGGAATCTTGGGGCAATACTAAAAAAGAATAGTTCGCAGTTTAAGTCAGCATTATTGTCTTTTAGGGGCAAAAAAATTAAACTTGCCAACAAAGGCGAAGTTGATGAAGTTTTGACAAACCTAAAAAATGCAAACTACACTGTACAAGATGTAAAGAAATCAAGAACAAAGTCAAAAGCACCTGCACCATTTACAACAAGCACAATGCAACAAGATGCATTAAACAAATTGAATATGTCATTAAAACGCACAACAAGTGCCGCTCAACAATTATATGAAGGCATTGATTTGCCGGGCGAAGGAAAAATTGCCTTTATCACATATATAAGAACCGATAGCGTAAGAATTAGTGAAGGTGCTTTGGCAATGGCAAGAGATTTTATCTCAAACAAATATGGAAATGAATATTTGCCATCAAAACCAAACATTTTCCATGTCAAAGAAAATGCCCAAGACGCTCACGAAGCGATAAGACCAATTTCACTTGCTCGTGACCCAGAAAGCATAAAAAATATCGCACCAAGTGATGCTTACAAACTCTACAAACTTATTTACGAGAGATTTGTCGCTTGTCAAATGTCTGATGCAGAATATGACAATGTAACTTGTGAAATAAAGGCAAATGATTGTGTATTTAAAGCAGTCGGCAAAACTCTTAATTTTGCAGGTTGGACAAGTGTCTATAAAGCATATGATAGTGCCAAAGAAGATGAAAAAGAAGAAAAAGACAATTCAAAATTACCAAAAATGGAAGTTGGCGATCTATTAGAATTTGTTGAATTAAAACCAGAACAAAAATTCACAAAACCACCAGTAAGATACACAGAAGCAAGTTTGGTAAAGGCAATGGAAGAAAAAGGAATTGGTCGTCCTGCAACATATGCACCAACTGTAACAACAATTGCATCTCGTGAATACACCACAAAAGACGGCAAATATATTGTTCCAACTGAACTTGGAAAAAGTGTAACTGGATTTTTGGAGAACTATTTTAATAAGATGATAAATGTCAAGTTTACTGCCTATATGGAAACAAAACTTGATGAAGTTGCCGAAGATGAAGTAAAATGGCAAGATGTTATTGATGCATTTTGGAAGAGTTTTAAGGAACTTTTGTCAAATGCAAACTTTAATGCATACGTTTCGCCAAAAAAAGAGCCAATAAAAACAGATATAAAGTGTGATAAGTGTGGGCATGATATGGTGATAAGGGAAGGCAAGTTTGGCAAGTTTTTGGGTTGTTCAAACTTTCCAACATGCCATAACATTATGCCATATCAAGATGAATCTTTGCCAAAAGGTGTTTGCCCAGAGTGTGGCAAAGAAGTTATTCAAATGCGAAGTAAAAAAGGCAAGATCTTTTATTCTTGCAGTGGATATCCAGATTGCAAATTTATGAGTTGGGATATTCCAACAGGCGAAAAATGCCCAGAGTGTAAGTCACCTTTGGTAAAAAAAAGTGAAAAGGTTGTTTGCTCAAACCCAAATTGTAAATATGTTAAAGAATAAAGTTGTAAATATAATAGGTGCCGGACTTGCTGGTTGTGAATCAGCAATGTTTTTGGCACGCAATAATGTTAAAGTAAATTTGTATGAAATGAAAAAAGTCAAAAAAACACCCGCGCAAAAAAGCGATTTTTTTGCCGAACTTGTTTGCTCAAATAGTCTAAAAAGCACCGAAAGTTTGTCGGCAAGTGGTTTGCTTAAATTGGAATTAAAAAAGATGAGGTGTTTTTTGCTTGACATAGCCGAAAAATGCTCTGTTCCTGCGGGGAACTCCCTTGCTGTTGATAGAGATAAATTCTCAAAGATGATAACTGACGAAATCTATCAAAATAAAAATATCAAAGTGGTAGACAAAGTTGTGACCGACATTGATACAACTATCCCAACAATAATCGCAACAGGTCCGTTATGTGACGATGAACTATTTTCCAATTTGCAAAAACTTATTGGTCAAGACAATTGTTATTTTTATGATGCAATTGCTCCAATCGTAAGTTTGGAAAGCATAGATATGAATCGTGCATTTTGGGGGAGTAGATATGAAAAAGGCGGAAAGGATTATTTGAATTGTTGGCTTTATTATGATGAATATCAAAATTTTGTAAAAGAACTAAAAGAAGCAAAAACTGTTGAGTTACATTCTTTTGAAAAGTTAAAAGTATTTGAAGGATGTATGCCAGTTGAAGTGCTTGCAAAACGTGGGGATAGATCACTACGCTTTGGTCCAATGAAGCCGGTTGGACTTTCTCACCAAGTAAAAGAAGGCAAGCCGTATGCAATGGTTCAGTTAAGGCGCGAGAATACCAATGGGACAGCACTTAATATGGTTGGTTTTCAAACCAATTTGTTATTTGGAGAACAAAAAAGAGTATTTTCGCTTATTCCAGCCTTAAAAAATGCTGAATTTTTAAGGTATGGCACAATGCATAGAAATAGTTATATAAATGCGCCAAGGTGTCTAAATGGGTTTTCTCAACTAAAAAATTACAAAAATGTTTTTATTGCTGGTCAATTAAGTGGTGTGGAAGGTTATGTCGAAAGCATTGCGAGTGGTCTATATGTGGCACAAAATGTATTAAGACTAATTGATGATAAACCATTAAAAAACATTAGCAAAAACACATGTCTTGGTGCTATTATAGAATATATAACAAACCCAGCGAACGAAAAAAATTTTGAACCTATGAATGCAAATTATGGAATTTTTGTATGCGACAAAGATATTTCTGACAAAAGATTACGTAAGGAATATTTTTTATCTCGTTCAATGGATGCAATAAAAGAATATATGGAGGACTAATATGGAAAGTTTGTTTAAAGGCACAACAATTTGTGCAGTAAAAAGAGATGGAAAGACCTGTGTTTGTGGCGATGGTCAAGTCACAATGGGGCAAAGTGTTATTTTTAAAAATAATGCGGTAAAAGTTAGAAGAATATACAACAATAAGGTTGTTATCGGGTTTGCAGGTTCTGTCGCCGATGCATTTAGTTTAAGTGAAAGATTTGAAGAGATGTTAAACAAATTTTCTGGAAATCTTATGAAAAGTGCAGTTGAACTTGCATCGCTTTGGAGAATGGACAAGGCATTAAGACAACTTGAAGCAATGATGATTGTTGCCGACCACGACCAAATGTTAATTTTGTCAGGAACAGGTGAAGTTATTGAACCTCAAGATAATGTTTGTGCTATTGGAAGTGGTGGGAACTATGCACTAGCGGCAGCAAAAGCACTTATGCAAAACACAAAACTATCAGCAAAAGAAATTGCAAAAAAGTCAATTTTAATTGCAAGCGAAATTTGTATTTTCACAAATTCAAATATTGTTTGTGAAGAAGTTTAGGAGGACTTATGAGTTTAACGCCAAAAGAAATAGTAACAGAATTAGATAAATATATAATTGGTCAAAATGAAGCCAAAAAGGCAGTTGCAATTGCTCTTCGTAATCGATATAGAAGAAGTCAATTACCAAAAGAAATTCGTGACGAAATCACTCCCAAAAACATTATTATGAAAGGACCAACGGGTGTTGGTAAAACTGAAATTGCAAGACGTCTTGCAAAACTTGTTAAAGCACCTTTTGTAAAAATTGAAGCAACAAAATATACCGAAGTAGGCTATGTTGGTAGAGATGTTGAAAGCATGGTTCGTGATTTGGTGTCTGTTTCAATTAGAATGGTGAAAGATGAAAAAATGCACGAAGTTGAGCAAAAGGCAAAAAAAGTTGTTGACGAAAGATTGGTAAAAATAATTGCTGAAACACTTGTAAAAACAAACCCTCAAGAAAATTTAACAATTGCCGAAATTGAAGAAAATTATAATCAAGGCAAATATGAAAATTTGACAATAGAGGTAGAAGTAAGAGAAAAATCTGCATCATTTGATATGATGAATGGTATGGGAATGGGCGAAATTAGTATTGGCGCAGTTTTTGGTGATATTTTCCCAAACAAAAAGAAAAAGAAAAAAATGACAGTTCTTCACGCAAGAGAAAATCTTATGGAAGAAGAAAGTGAAAAACTTATCGACAATGATAATGTAAACAGTGAAGCAATAAGAAGGGCAGAGGAAGAAGGTATAATTTTTATTGATGAAATGGATAAGATTGTTGGCAAATCTTCACAAAGTGGCCCCGATGTGTCAAGAGAAGGTGTTCAAAGGGATATTTTGCCGATTGTTGAAGGCTCAACAGTTGCAACAAAATATGGCAATGTTAAAACCGACTTTATTTTGTTTATTGCGGCAGGTGCATTCCATGTTTCCAAAATTGAAGATATGATTCCAGAACTTCAGGGAAGATTCCCAATAAGAGTTGACCTTGATAATTTGACAAAACAAGATTTTGTAAAAATTTTGTCAACTCCAAAAAATGCTATCACTTTGCAATATGCAAGTTTGCTTAAGGTTGATAACATTGACCTTAAATTTACCGATGATGCTCTTGATGAAATTGCAACAATTGCCGAACAACAAAACGAAAGTTCAGAGAATATTGGTGCAAGAAGGTTGCATACTATAATGGAAAAACTCTTGGAAGATGTTTCATTTAATGCAAGTGGTGAATACCCATTAAGCGAAGTTGTTATTGATAGACCATATGTCATCAAGGTGTTTGGCGAAACAGTAAAACAAAGAGATTTGAAAAAATATATTTTGTAAGGAGAATTTTATGGAAATTATAAACAGCGATAATTTTGAAGAAAAAGTAACAAATACAAATGGCATTGTCCTTGTTGATTTTTTTGCAACCTGGTGTGGACCATGTAGAATGCTTACACCGGTTTTGGAAGAGGTAAGCGAAGAAACAGACGCAAAGATCTACAAGGTTGATATTGATAAAAGTGAGGACCTTTCTCGAAAGTTCGGCATTATGGTTGTTCCAACAATGATAATATTCAAAGACGGCAAGGAACAAGAAAAATTTTCAGGCTATATGCAAAAAGAGGACATTCTTGCCAAATTAAACAATTTTTCAAAAATTTGATATTGCAAACCATTTTTAATGGTGTTATAATACAAAAGTAAAAGGGAAACAAAATGGAAAGAAGAATTTATTTGGATAATGCTTCATCAACAAGTGTTTCAAGCGAAGTCCTCAATGAAATGATGCCTTGCTTTACATCTTTTTATGGCGAGCCAAGCAAGTCACACGCTTTTGGAAGAGAAGCAAGCGGTTTGGTTGAAAGATCAAGAGAAAAGATTGCAAAATCAATAAATGCCAATGTAAAAGAAGTTTATTTCACATCTTCAACAACAGAATCAAACAACTGGGCAATATTAGGTCTTGCAAGAGCAAACAGAAATAAAGGTAATCATATAATCGTTTCAAAGTTGGAAAGTGAAAGTGTGCTTGCTTGTTGCAAACAACTTGAAAGTGAAGGCTTTGATGTTGATTACATTGATTGCGATAGTGAAGGTCTTGTTAGTTTGATTGAATTGTTGCACTATATCAAAGATGAAACAATTTTGGTTTCAATCAGTGCACTAAATAAAGATATTGGAACAATTCAAAATATAAAAACTTTGGCAAATATTGCTCATGACAAAGGCGCAATATTCCACACAGATGCAAGTATGGTAGTTGGATTTGTAAAACTTAATGTCGTTGATATGGGAATTGATGCAATGACAATGTCTGCAGAAGCAATTCATGGCCCAAAAGGTGTTGGGGCATTATATCTTAAAAATGGTATTGAAATAGAAAAATTTATGCTTGGTTCAAATGAAGAATCTGGTATGCGTGCCGGTTCACTCAATGTTCCAGCAATTGTTGGATTTGGAAAGGCTGTTGAAGTTGCAACTCGTGATATCGTTGTAAATAACCAAAAACTTAAAGGACTTAGAGATTATTTTGTAAGAAATGTAACCGCAAAAATTGAATTTATAAAAGTAAATGGTCACCAATATCAAAAAGCAAACAATATATTGAGTTTGTCTTTTGAAATGATTAACAGTGAATCTCTTATGACATTACTTGACCTTAACGGAATTTCAGTCAGTGCATCAATAAATGAAGATATGACTCCAAACAATACCTTAAAAGCAATTCATTTAGGTGATGAATATATTTATGGAACAATAAGATTCTCTTTTGATAAGTCAATTTCAAAAGATGATGTTGATTATGTTATTGACACACTCGCAAAACAAGTTGCAAAACTTAGAGCTATGTCACCTGTAACAAAAACTGGGAGGGCAAAATAATGTATAATCAAAAAGTATTAGAAATATTTAAAAATCCTTCAAACGTTGGCGGACTTCAGGGCTCAAATGGATCAGCAAAACTTGAAGGTGATAATGGTGCAGAAGTTGTAAAACTTTATATTTTGGCAGACGATAATGAAGTTATCACAAATGCAAGATTTAAAACAATGGGCAATGTTATGACAATTGTTGCATCAAGTGTTGTAACTGAACTTGTAATTGGTAAATCAGTTAAAAATGCACAAAACATCACAAGACAAGACGTTTTGGAAGTTCTTGGCGATGTTGAAACCAAAGATTATAAGTATATAGACTTGGTTTTGGAAGATTTGGCTCTCACTTGTGAAGAATTCTTTAAAAGAAAAGCAAAAGAAGAAGAAAAAGCAAGACTTGAAGCAGAAAAATTGACATTACTTGAAAAAGATAAAAAATAATATGTAATAAAATAAACCTTTCTGTGCAAACTAGCATAGGGAGGTTTTTTATGAAGGATGGCCTTATATGTGGGCTCGTTTTGGGAATGGTTGCCGGTGCACTTTTGTATAAATATAATCCACAAGCAAAAGAGATTGTAAACAAAACTGAAGATGCAGTAAAAAACGAAATGGACAAAATGAACACACAAAACAAAACATCAAAAAAATCTAACTAAAAAATCCACCGATTTGGTGGATTTTTTTATATTTACATATCATAAAAATTTTGTTACAATATTCTTAATGGTGGTGAATTATGAATAATGTATATGATAATCAAGAATTTTTTGAACAATATCAATCAATGAGAGAAGATAAAATTAATGCAAACAATTTGATAGAAAATCCAATTATGATTTCAATGTTGCCTGATGTAAAAGGAAAAACAATACTTGACCTTGGTTGTGGTGATGGTAATATGGATATAAGATTTATAAAAATGGGTGCAAAAAGCGTTTTAGCAACAGATATATCCTGTAATATGATAGAAGAAGCCAAGAAAGTTAATGGAGATAAAAATATAGAATATAAAGTATTAAGAATGGAAGATATTAGCAATATTAACCAAAAATTTGATATTGTGTACAGTTCGCTTGCTTTTCATTATATAGAAGATTTTGACAAATTATTGAATGATATTTATAACTTGTTAAATCCAAACGGCTATTTGATATATTCACAAGAAAGTCCAATAAATACAACATTTGAACCAACAAAAGAAAATAGTGAAAGCAAAATGATTATAAATGGCAAATTTTATTACTTATTTGCTGACTATAATAGGGAAGGAGTTAGACATTTAATTTGGAATGATGTAGATGTTACTAAATATCATAGAACATATGCAACAATAGTAAATTCACTTGTTAAAAATAAATTCAAAATAATTGAAATGAAAGATAGTTATGCTAGCGAAGAAGCAATAAAACTATGTCCAAAATATGTTAGACAAATAGACAAGCCATATTTCACTTTTGTTTTGGCACAAAAATAATTTAAAATGTAAATAAGACAGATTTTTAGATTTGTCTTATTTTTTTATACGCATTGCAGATGTAAATTATTTTATATGTTTACATTCTCTTTTCCTTGACTTAAAAAACAAAAAATTGTACACTTATGTCGCTATGGAAAGATATACAAACGAACAATTAACAAAAAGAAGTTTATATCATTATGACTTGCCCGAAGAACTTATTGCTCAAAGTCCCGCAGAACCAAGGGATAGTGCAAGATTATTGGTATATGATAGAAAGAATGATAAAGTTGAGCACAAGGTATTTAGAGATATCATTGATTATTTAAAACCAGGTGATGTTTTGGTGCTAAACAACTCAAGAGTTATCCCCGCAAGGATTTATGGAATAAAAGAAGAAACGGGTGCAAAAATTGAAATGCTTTTACAAAAAAGAATAGACTACACTCATTGGGAAGTCATGGCAAAACCTTGTAAAAGACTAAAAGTTGGAACTATTGTAAAATTTAGTGATGAGTTGAGTGCCAAACTAACCAAAATTGAGGGCGAAGGAATTTGTGAAGTAGAATTTATGTTTGATGGTGTTTTTGAAGATATTTTGGATAGAATTGGTAGTATGCCACTTCCACATTATATCAAGAAAAAACTTGAAGATAGTGAACAATATCAAACAGTTTACAGCAAAGAAAAAGGTTCATCGGCAGCACCAACAGCAGGACTTCATTGGACAAAAGAACTTTTGGAAAGGGTCAAAGCAAAAGGTGTAATTGTTTTGGAAGTAATGCTACATGTTGGTCTTGGAACATTTAGGCCGGTTAAAGATGACTGTATACTAAATCACAAAATGCACAGTGAGTATTATGTTATAACAAAAGATGTTGCAGACCAAATCAACCTTGCAAAAAAGGAAGGGAGAAGAGTTATTGCAGTTGGAACAACATCTGTAAGAGTCCTTGAAAGTGCAAGTGACAAAAATGGTGTGGTTCACGAAAAAGCAGAAAACACAAGCATCTTCATTTATCCACCATACAAAATGAAAGTAGTTGATGCTCTTATAACAAACTTCCATTTGCCAGAAAGCACATTGATTATGCTTGTAAGCACAATGATGGGAGTTGACAAAACTTTGGAAATATACAACATTGCAGTAAAAGAAAAATATAGATTTTTCAGTTTTGGCGATGCAATGTTCATAATGTAAAAGGAAATTTATGGAACAAGAAAAATTTAGTTACGAAATTAAGCATATTTGCAAACAATCTGGTGCAAGAATTGGTGTTTTTCACACTCCACATGGAGATATAGAAACTCCTGTTTTTATGCCAGTTGGAACACAAGGCACAGTAAAAGGGCTTAGAGTTGAAGATTTAAAGGAACTCAATGCACAAATTATACTTTCAAACACCTATCATTTGTTTTTGAGACCGGGCAATGAAACAATAAAAAAGGCAGGCGGACTTCACAAGTTTATGAATTGGGATAGACCAATTTTAACTGATAGTGGCGGATTTCAAGTATTTTCACTTGCAAAACTTAGGAAAATTAGTGATGAAGGTGTTGAATTTTCTTCGCACTTATCCGGCGAAAGATTTTTGATGACTCCAGAAAAGTGTATGCAAGTGCAAAATGACATTGGTTCAGATATAATTATGGCATTTGACGTTTGTAGCAAATATGGTGCAACATACAAGGAAGCAAAACAAAGTGCCGAAGTTACAAAAAAATGGCTTGAAAGATGTTATGCTGTTCAAAAAAATAAAGACCAAATGTTGTTTCCAATCATTCAGGGAAATTTTTATGAAGATTTAAGAGATAAGTGCATAGAAGACTGCAAACCATATGCAAGATGCGGAATTGCAATCGGAGGATTAAGCGTTGGTGAACCAAAAGAGGTTATGTACAAAATGCTTGACTATATGCGTCCAAAACTTCCAGAAAATATGCCAAGATATTTAATGGGTGTTGGAAGTCCGGATTGTTTGCTTGAAGGCTATGCCCGTGGTATTGATATGATGGACTGTGTTCTCCCAACAAGGGTTGCAAGAAATGGCACTGCCTTTGTAAGAACAGGTAAGTTAGTTATAAAAAATGCACAATACAAAGAAGACTTTTCTCCAATTGAAGAAGATTGCGATTGTTATGCTTGCAAACACTACACAAGAGCATATATTCATCACTTGGTAAAAGCGGGAGAAATGCTTGGTGCAGAACTTTTATCTATTCATAATTTAAGACATTTGACAAGGCTTACGGAACAAATAAAAAAGGCAATTTGGGAAGATAGGTTGCTTGATTTTAAGGAAGAATATCTAAAAGACTATAAGTTTTAGACAAAACAACAAATAATAAAACAATTTTTGTTTGCAAATATTATAGTTATATGTTAATATTTTAATGTGGAGTAAATATGTTATTAGCAACATTTTCAGAAATTATAATTCCAATTGTTATACTTGTTGTTATAACAATACTTTGGACTCAAATTTTGTAAAAGGAGAAAATTATGAATTTTTTATTAGATAGCACTGCAGGTAATGCTCAAGGCAGTGGAATAATGAGTTGGATATTGCTTGGTGTTCTTGCTTTGTTTTTGATTATTTCACCATTTATGATGAAAGCAAGAAACAAAAAAGAAATGGACAAAGCACAAAAAATGATTAACTCAATCAAAAAAGGGGATAAGGTTATGACTGCCTCCGGAGTTATTGGAAAAGCTGTTGGCTTTGAAGAAAAAGACGGTTTCAAAACAATTACAATTGAAACTGGTGACGAAAAGCACAAAAGTTATATGACTTTGGACATAAATGCAATCTATGCAAATCTTTCTGCTCCAGCGATTGAAAATTTACCAAAAGTTGAAGAAAAGAAAGTGGAAGATAAGGTGGAAGATAAGGTGGAAGATAAGGTTGAAAATCATGATGATGAAGTTGCAGTTTTGCCTGAAACATCTGAATCAAAACCGGTTGAAGTTGAGCAAGAAGTAAAAGAAGAAGCCGTTTCTGTTGCAAAAAAATCAAAGAAAACTTCAAGCAAAAAATCAAAAAAATCCAAATAGTAATCATATAACAAATTTCTCTTGCATACATTTTTAGTGTGATAGGAGAAGTTATGAAGAATAAAGATTTGGTAAAAGATAACAACGAGAAAGTGTCATTTTTGGGGGCTGTTTTAAAGGGTTCACTAATGGCACTTTCTGTTTGTTTAATTTTGATTTTGATTTTTGCATTTGTTTTGAGATTTTGCTCAATAAGTGATTCGCTAATAAAACCAATCAATCAGATAATAAAAACAATTTCAATTATGATAGGCGTGTTTGTCGGCTTAAAAAAATCAAAAGAAATGGGGTTAATGTCAGGACTTTGCATTGGGTTTTTGTTCACAATAATTGCTTTTGTTGCATTCTCAATTTTGGATGGACATTTTGAATTTGGAATATCATTATTAAACGATTGCTTGTTTGGTAGCATAATTGGGGCGATTTGTGGAATAATTGCTGTTAATGTTGGCAAAAACAAGTAAAATGTATTTTGCAAGAGAAATCATGGAAACTACTTTTGTAGTTTTCTTTTTTATTTTTTTTATTGAATACAAATGTGTAAAAACATGTATTATTGTAAAAAATCAATTGACATACAATGTTTAATATTTTATAATTAACAAGTAAAAATGTGTAAATACACAAAAATGGAGATTAGTAATGGCTAAACGATTTTCAAGAATAAATTTTATAATTGTGTCCATTTTGGTTGCCATTGGCATTTTTCTATCAGTTTGCTCGTTTAGAATGCCTTTTGGTTCAACAGACAATTTTGCTGGTTTTATCAATGCAATACCACTTGGATATGACTTGGGAGAAGGCAGAACTGCCGTTTATGAATGCACCACAACAAGTGAAGAAATCACAACACTCTCAAGTGAAAAGATGGACGAAACTGTTAAGTTTGTAAACAATGCTCTAAAAATGTTTGGATATTCAAATACCCAAATTGGAAAGCAAAATGACAATATGATTAGAGTTGAAGTTGTGAATGATAGTGCAAGTTCAACAATTCTTTCTGCAATGAACGAAAGATTGGAACTTATTATTCGTGGGGAAGAAACAACCAACAAAACAGAATATGACATTTCCTCACAAAGAATAAAAAAGTGTAGTTTGTCTTATCAACAATCATCAAGTGATTCAACAAAATATGAATATGGTGTTTTGATTGAATTTGATAGTTTGGGTTCAAAGCAATATAGAGAACTTACAAAATATGTTAAAGATAACGGCAACAAGGTTTATTTCTATAATGCAGAAACAAATGAAAAGGTCGGGACACTTGACTCAATCAAAAAAGAAATAACTTCAGGGTCAACATTTTTGGCAAACAGTTCGGCAACAACAGAAAATGCTTTGAATGCATATGCTCTTAATGTGTATATGGGAAGTTTTGATGTAAAGCTTACATTAAAGGAAAGCAGTGTAAACAGTCCGGCACTTGGTAAAAATATTGGTTTTGCAATCGCCCTTGGAATGTTGATTGCGTTTGTTCTTGTAAACTTGTTTATGTGCATAAGATACAGAGATTTGGGTTTGATTTCAATGCTTACAAGCATAATCAATGCAGTTTTATATTTGTTCTTTATGCAAGCACTTCCAAATTCATTCTTTGTTTTAACACTCTCTGGTATTTTTGGAATAGTTATAGGTTATATGATGACAGTTTTGTGTCATGTGGTAATTTTTGAAAAAATAAGAAAAGAATACTCTTTGGGAAGAAAAATTCCACTTTCTTTTAAACTTGGGTTCAAAGACTCTTTGTTTAATATAGTTGATATTTCTTCAATGGGTGCAATTGCATCAGTTGTTTTATATCTAATTGGAACAACAGGGTTAAAATCGTTTGCAGTAACATTGCTAATTGGTAGTGTACTTTCAATTGTATCTTCTTTGCTCTTGACAAGATTATTTACAACTTGGTATTTACCATTAAATAACACAAATGCAAGCCATTTGGCACTTAAGAAGGAGGCAAAGAACGATGAAGAATAGTTTTTATAACAAACTCAAAAATGGCTTAAACAATACAAAATACAATTTTTCAAAAAATTGGCTTTATCATCTCATTGCACCTTGTCTTATAATTGTGGTTGGTCTTGTCTTACTATTTTGTGTAGGCTTTAATGTTTCATATGACTTCAAGGGTGGCACAGTTGCAACAGTTGTTGTTGAAAGTGATTTAAACAACAAATCAAATTATGATTTGATAAAAAAAGATATTGACGAAGTTTGCAAAGCAAACAAAATTGATGTAATTGTATATCAAAAAGCAGATGTAAACAATTATGGTGATGCAATTACAATCAAATTTGATAGAGTAAGTGACGAAGTTAGGGAACAACTAAAGCAAGACTTACTTGAGAAATTCCATCCAGATGTTGTTGACGAATTTGAAAAAGATACATTTGTTAAAGTTGATAACTTTGATAGAAATGTTTCAAGTGAAGTGACAATGTCATTGATTCTTGCGATACTTGTAACTTTTGTTGCTTTATTTATCTATATTGCATCAAGAAAAGGTTTATGTGCAGGATTTGTTGCATTGTTTGTAAGTGTAATTTCAAATCTTACATTTGCCGGTTTACTCTTGATAACAAGAACAGTTGTTGATATTAACATTGTTGGTGCATTTGCATTCGTAACAATGCTATCTGAACTTTTGTCAATGTTATTCTTTACAAAAGCAAATGCAAATTATGGCAAAGAAATTTATGCAAAAACATCAAAAATGGAATTGGCAAATATCACAACAAAAGAGAACATAAAACTTGTTGCAATAATTTCAATTATTGTATTGATGTTTGCTCTATTTATGGCAGTTATGCCATTGTACGCAATTCAAAATGTAGGAATAGCATTATTCCTTGGATTGATTGTGTGTGTTTATGCAGATATATTGTTGGTTCCAGGACTTTGGGCATTGCTTTATATCCAAAGAAAGAAAAAACAAAAGGTAATTGACAATAATGTTGTTGTTGAAGAAAAATTGACAGATGATGACATTAACAATGCACCTGAAGTAATTGTTGAAACTGAAACAAAAGAATAAAAATTAAAATATGTCCTTGTGGGCATATTTTTTTGTAATTTATTTGTAAAAGAGTAAAAAAATTTGTATACTATATTCATAAAGTGGTGTCTAACATTTTTAGACAGGGTAGAAGTATATGAAACTAATAAAATTTTATAACGATGGTGCTGATAGCACTGTCATTTCAAGTTTAGCACAAAAGTTTGGTGTTAATAAAAAAGTAATTGAAATTGCATATTCAAGGGGGTATAAAACCGAGGGTGATTTGCAAGTGTTTTTTAACCCAACAAATCAAAACTACTATGACCCGTTTTTACTTTCTGGAATGAAGGAAGCAGTTGAAAAGATAACTTGGTATGCAAGCAATAAAAAAGATATTCTAATTTTTGGTGATTATGATGTTGATGGAATGAGTGCAACGGCCATAATGTTAAAAATGTTAAAAAAATTGGGTGCCTATGCAAGGTATTATTTGCCAAACCGTTTTATTGATGGGTATGGTCTTACATGTGAAGTAATTGATAAAATTTGCAAAAACAAGAAGCCTGATTTAATTGTCACGGTCGATTGCGGTATCACATGTTACAAAGAAGTTGAATATTGCAAGCAACTTGGCATTGATATTGTTATAACCGACCATCATGAAATACCCGAAATTTTGCCAAATACAATTGTAGTAAATCCAAAAATTGCAAATCAAAAATACACTTTTAATGGTCTTTGCGGGACAGGTGTCGCTTTTAAAATTTCGCAAGCAATATTAGGGACATTGGAGTGTGAAGAATTTTTGCCAATTGCAACCATTGCAACAATCGCAGATATTGTACCACTTACTGAAGAAAATAGAATAATTGTTGCAAAGGGTCTAAAGGTTATGGACAAGTATTTGCCATATGGACTAAAAGAAATTTTCAAACAAAACAAAATAAACCTAACAAACCTTGATGCAAACGACATTGCTTTTAAAATTGCACCAAAACTTAATGCATCGGGACGTATGGGCTCGGCAGAAGATTCTCTTGAACTAATGCTTGAAACTGACCCAGTAAAAGTTAAAGAACTCTTGCAAAAGGTGAATGACCATAATACAAAAAGGCAAACAATTTGCACAAAAGTTTTTGACGATTGTATGGAAATGTTAAAAAACGAGGATATGTCAAAAATGCCTGCAATTATTCTCAAATCTGACAAATGGGATAGTGGAATCTTGGGCATTGTATGTTCACGACTTCTTGATATATACAACAGACCTGTTATTTTGCTCTCACAAAATGGCGATGAGTTAAAAGGTTCTGCAAGAAGCATTGATGATGTAAACATTCATCAAGTTTTAAGTTCGGTAAACGATTTATTAGTTGTTTTTGGCGGGCATAAAGTTGCGGCGGGATTGACGTTAAAGGTTGAAAATTTTGAAGAGTTTAAAAACAGGGTAATGGCTTTTATTTTTGAGAATGTAAATTCACAAGCATTTATTCCTATTGATTATTATGATGTTGAATTATCGTTAAATGACTTGACTGATAACTTGTATAATGATTTAAAACTTCTTGAACCTTGCGGATGCGAAAATGCAAAGCCAAAGTTTTTGATAAAGACAAACAAAGTAAAAATCTCAAGATTAAGTCCAAAGTCAGTTCATGCTTATATTAACATTGATGACAAGTTAAGTATGATATATTTTAACTATCTAAAGGATTATCCAAAACTTAACTTTGGGAATTATTATGAATTTATTTTTGAACTTCAATCAAAAAATAAATCGGTGTACAAAGGATTGGTCAAAAACTTTGATAGTTCAAATGAAATCAAAGATTCTTCTGACAAATATTTTAATGCATTCAAGTTAAACCAATTGAGATATAACACAAATGAAGATTTTGGAAATAGAATAAAAACATACAATGACAAAGATTTGTTGGATATTTTTGCTGGATGCGCCTCATCGTCTTTCGGTACTTGCTTTGTATGTTTTGATGCCAATAGGTATAGAAAGTTTTTGCAGGAATATGACTTAAAAAATATCTATGACATCAACTTTTTGGAATGCAGAGCAACAGGGTTTAATGCTTTGAATTTGTCACCACTTGACATATCTTTTGCCAATAGTTACAAAAAAATTGTTTTTTTGGATACGGTTTTTGATAAAGGATATTTGAATAATATTTGTCAAAATTCATCTGCGGAAATTTATATTCCAAAAATTGAAAATAATGATGTTAATTTGATATTAAATTTGGATATTTCACGAGAAAATATTACAAAATTTTATAGAATATTGCAAAAAATTGAAAATGAAGAATTTACAAGTTTAATAGGCCTTCATTCAAAAATATTAAGAGATTTTAAAACTAATTTTTCGTTCTCAAATTTTTTATTTTATTACTACATTTTTACTGAATTAAATATAATAAATACATGTACAAAAGACGGGCTCTTTGCCTTTGTTTTAAACAAAAATATAAAAACTGACCTAAATAAGTCAAATATATATAATAAAGTAAAACTAATTAGGAAAATATATGGAAAAAATTAAAGAAATAATATTTAATAATTATGAATTAAATAATGAAGAAAAGGAATTATTGGATAATATATTAAATTCAAATAAAGACAAATTTGACAAAATATTTTCGGTAATTCAAAACTTAATAAAATTTAGATTGGACTATGATACAATTTTAGCCTATATTTCTTTTGAACAAAATTTTGACTTAACCGGTAAGGTAAACAAAGATACACAAGAAATTTATGATAGCCTTAAAAACGACTTTTCCATTACTTCAAATATGACTCTTACAGAACAAGCCGAAATTTTGAGAAAGATGTTTATTGCAATGAACAAAGACTTGCGTGTTATAGTTGTAAAACTCTATGTTATGCTTTATGAAATTTCTTGTTACACTTTACCATTAACACAAGAACAGCATAGAAATCTTGTAAACATAAGGGAGATATATGCACCACTTGCAGAAAGAATAGGTCTAAATTCTCTAAAATCAAATTTGGAAGACTATTGCTTAAAATTTCTTAATCCAAAAACTTATGAAAATTTGGCAAAAAGCGTTATGCTCCAACATGACGAAAACCAAAAGCAAATTGAAATTACAACAAAAAGACTTCAAATAATTTTAGATGAACTTGGTTTAAAGGATGCATCAATAACATCAAGGCAAAAGCACTTTTCAAGTATATACAAAAAAATTCAAGCAAAAGGTGTTAGTCTTGCCAATATCTATGATTTGATTGCTGAAAGAGTTTTGGTTGACACAATTGAAGATTGCTATGCAGTCCTTGGGAAAATTCATGGTATCTACAAACCAATGGAAGGTAGATTTAAAGATTATATCGCCAATCCAAAGAAAAATGGCTATCAATCACTTCATACAACTGTTATTGTTGAAAATAATAGACCTCTTGAAATTCAAATTAGAACTTACGAAATGCATAAAATGGCGGAGTATGGAATTTTTGCACACTATCTTTACAAAGAAAAGAGAACAAAAATGACAAGCCTAGATAAAAAGATTACATGGCTTAGAGAGATAATTGAATCATCAAACGATTTGTCGGCAGAACAATTTATTGAAACCTTAAAAACAAATCTTTGTGAGGGGCAAATTTATGTCCAAACTCCAAAGGGTAAAGTTCTAGAATTTGTTGAAGGGGCAACAGTACTTGATTTTGCATACAACATTCATACTGACATTGGGAATAGTTGTGTTGGTGCAAAAGTTAATGGTCAAATAAAACCGCTTTCAACAAAAATGAAAAACGGCGATATTGTTGAAATAATAACATCACAAAATAGTAAAGGCCCATCAAAAGATTGGCTTAAATTTGTAAAAACAGAGTCGGCAAAATCAAAGATAAATGCTTATTTTAAGCATAATTTGAGAGAAGAAAATATCAAGCTGGGACAAAATATGCTTGAACAAGCAATAAAAAACAAAGGATATGTTCCAAACAAACTTTTGATAGACAAATATCTTGATGTGACTCAATTCAAATATGCATTTAACACAATTGATGAACTTTTTGCTGCTATTGGTTATGGAAGTGTCCCGGTAAATAATATTTGTAACAAAATTTGCCAATTATATGAAGATGACCACAAACAGGATATAGTTGCTCAAAATATTCCAGCAGTAACAAACACACTTACAGTAAAAAAGAATAAAGACGGCGTTTTAATTGATGGGGATAGTGGAATGCTTATTCGTTATGCCGGTTGCTGTACACCAGTTTATGGTGAGGGGATAACTGGATATATTTCTCGTGGCAGAGGGGTTACAATTCATTGCTCAAATTGTAAAAACTTAAAATATTTGGAACATGATAGACTTATCAATGCCGTTTGGGACGACAACGTTGAAAATAGGAAATCATCTATTATTGTAAAAATTATTTCAAACAAGTCAGATAGTTTTTTAATTTCTTTAACAACAGAAATGGTTTCAGGTGGGTACAAAATTCTTGGGCTAGATAGTAAAGAAACATCCAATGGAAAGGTAAATACCATATTAAAAGTTGAAATCTCAACGCAATCGGATGTTGAAAAAGTAATAAATATTTTAAAAGACATCAAAGGTGTTGAAGATGTTTTTAGGGTAGGTAGATAATGAAAATTACAACAAATTATGAAAAAATATCAAACGAAATATTTAATGTATGTCATCTATTTTATCCTGATGAGAAATTGAACGATAGTGAACCTTTTGTTACTCACAAAATGACGACTGACAAAAATATAATAACAAATGAGTTCACTGTAAAAAATGGTGACGACATATTTAGTTTGACAGAAAAAAAAGAGTTCAAACCAACGAATGATGCTTTGGAAGACCAAAGACAACTAAAAAGATTTGCAAAATTAACATTATACAAGCTTTTTTCTTCACACTTTAACAAGAATATGCCATGGGGTTCTCTTACTGGAATAAGACCAACAAAAATAGGTTATGACTTGCTAAACCAAGGTGTTGACCCATATATGTTAACAGAAGCCCTTATGGAGAATTTTTTGGTTTCAAGAGAAAAAGCAATGCTTGTTTCAAATGTAATAAGAAATCAAAAATGTATTATTAGAAATGATAAGTTGGTTGACTTATATATAAATATTCCATTTTGTCCAACAAGATGCAATTATTGTTCGTTCATTTCTTCTGAAATTGATAGAGTTCGAGAACTTATGCCCAAATATTTGGAATGTTTAGTAAAAGAAATCAATGCAACAAAAAAAATCATCAATGATAATGCGTACATTATAAGAACAATATATATTGGTGGGGGAACGCCAACTGTTTTGACTGCACAAGAACTTGACTATTTGCTAGGCAATATAAATTACCCAGTAAATGAGTTTACGGTTGAGTGCGGACGACCTGACACAATAACAGATGAAAAGCTGAAAGTACTAAAAGAACATGGCGTAACAAGAATTAGCATTAACCCGCAAACATTTTGTGATGCAACATTAAAAAGAATTGGAAGAAAGCATACCGTAAAGGATGTTATCAATGCATATAAACTTGCATTGCCATATGGCTTTGATGTAAATATGGACCTTATTGCAGGGCTTAGTGGTGAAACGCTTCGAACCTTTAAACATAGCATTCAAACAGTGCTAGAACTCGCTCCTGAAAATATTACAATTCACACACTATCAAGAAAAAACGGCTCAAACTTAACTATAAGTGGTGAAAAAAGCACTGACGATGATACGATTGAAAAAATGGTTAGTTATGCAACAACAACACTTCAACAAAACGGATATAAACCTTATTACTTGTATAGGCAAAAGAATCAACTTGCCGAACAAGAAAATGTTGGATATTATAAGGATAGACTTTGTATTTTTAATGTTGACAGTATGGAAGAAACAACATCAATACTTGCTTGTGGAGCAAATGCAATCTCCAAAAAGGTTTATAGCATAGACAATAGAATAGAAAGACTTGCGAACGTAAAGGATATTAGGGAATATATCTCAAGAATTGATGAAATAATAAAGAAAAAACAAGAATTATTTTAATAAATACTAGACAAGTAATGTTTTGTATGATAAAATAAAAAACGGTATTGTCCAAAGACGCAGGTATTCGAGTCCTCTAACGGTATTCTTCGTTTTTTGGCGTAACTATTTTAAGGAGGAAATTATGACAAAAGAAAGAAAACAAGAAATTATTGAAAAGTTTGCTCAAAGCAAAAATGACACAGGATCTGCTCAAGTTCAAATCGCATTGCTTACAGAAAGAATCAATGAACTTACAGAACACTTAAAAGTAAACCCAAAAGATAATCACTCAAGACGTGGTCTTTTGAAACTTGTTGGAAAGAGAAAAGGTTTCTTATCATACCTTGAAAAAACTGATCTTGACGCTTTCCGTGCTTTGAAAAAAGAATTAAATTTAAGATAATTTTAAAAGGGGGCAATTATTTATTGCTCCCATATTTTTTATAAAAGAGGTAAAAATGAGTAATATAGCAAAAGTATACGAAACAGAAATTGGCGGCAAAAAAGTAACTGTTGAAACAGGCAAGTATTGTGAACAAGCGAATGGTTCTTGCATCGTTAGATGCGGTGAAACCGTTGTTATGGTAAATGTAACAATGGCAAAAGAAGCAAGAGAAGGTATTGACTTTTTCCCACTTGGTGTTGATTTTGAAGAGAAAATGTATTCAGTAGGGAAAATCCCTGGTGGATATAAAAAGAGAGAAGGAAGGCCTGCCGACAAGGCAATATTAGTTTCAAGACTGATTGATCGCCCACTTCGTCCACTTTTCCCAAAGGGATTTTTTAATGATGTTGCAGTTGTTGCAACAGCACTTTCGGTTGACCCGGATGTTGCTATTGAACCACTTGCAATGCTTGGTTCAAGTATCGCTTTAACTATAAGTGATATACCTTTTCAAGGCCCAACGGGTTCCTGTCTTGTATCTTGCGTAGATGGGAAATTTATAGTAAACGCAACAGAAGAAGAAAGAGAAAAAAGTTCAATGCACTTGACAGTAAGTGGAACAAATGAAGCAATCTTAATGGTTGAAGCAGGTGCAAACGAAGTTAGTGAAGATGTAATGCTTGATGCAATTATGTTTGCTCACGAAGAAATCAAAAAGCAAGTTGCTTTCCAATTAAAAATGAAAGAAGAAATTGGTAAGCCGGTTGCAAGTTATGTTAGTTATCTCCCAAAAGAAGATGTTGAAAAAGCAGTTAGAGAATATGCTTATGATAAGTTAGTAAAGGCTCTTGACACTTTTGATAGACAAACAAGACAACAAAACCAAGAAGAAGTTGACACAGATGTAAAGGCACACTTTGCAGATATTTTCCCTGATAGAGAAAGAGAAATCGGTGATGTTTTATACAAACTAACAAAAGAAATTGTAAGGGGTAAAATATTAAATGACGGAATACGTCCAGATGGAAGAAAATTAACCGAAATTAGACCAATTTGGTGTGAAGTTGGTGTTCTTCCAAGAGTTCATGGAACAGGTGTGTTCACTCGTGGGCAAACTCAAGTTTTGACAACTTGCACACTTGGACCAATTTCCGATGCTCAAGAAATTGAAGTTCTTGATGAAGATGAAGAAGTTAAGAGATATATTCACCACTATAATATGCCACCATATGCAACAGGCGAAGCAAGACCATTAAAAAGTCCGGGCAGAAGGGAAATAGGACATGGTGCACTTGCAGAAAGAGCACTTCTTCCGGTTATACCAAGTGAAGAGGAATTTCCATATGCCATAAGACTTGTAAGTGAAGTCCTTTCATCAAATGGTTCATCATCAATGGCATCTACTTGTGGTTCAACTCTTGCTCTTATGGATGCAGGTGTCCCAATCAAAGCTCCAGTTGCAGGAATCGCAATGGGACTTATCAAAGACCCAACAACTCACAAAGTTGCAGTACTAAGTGATATTCAAGGAATGGAAGATTTCCTTGGAGATATGGACTTTAAGGTTACAGGGACAACCAAGGGTATTACAGCAATTCAAATGGATATAAAAATCAAAGGGATTGACAAACAAATACTCACAACGGCACTTGAACAAGCAAGACAAGGTAGAATCTTTATTATGGATAAAATGCTTTCTATTATTGCAAAACCAAGAGCAGAACTTAGCAAATATGCTCCAAAAATTATCACCTTTAACATCAAACCAGAAAAAATCGGTGATGTTATTGGAAAGCAAGGTGCAACAATCAACAAGATTATTGACGAAACTGGTGTTAAAATTGATATTGATGACAATGGTAGAGTATTTATCGCAACAGCAAATCAAGAAATGGCAGAAAGGGCAAAAGAAATAATTTTGAATATTGTTGACGAATTTGAAGTTGGGAAAATCTATTCAGGCAAAGTTGTAAGAATAATGAATTTCGGTGCATTTGTAGAAGTTTCTCAAGGTAAAGAAGGTATGATTCATATCTCAAAACTTAGCGACAAGAGAGTTGAAAAAGTTGAAGATGTTGTAAAAGTTGGAGATATGGTTCAAGTCGAAGTAATCAAAGTTGACGACAAAGGCAGAGTAGACTTCAAACTTGTTGCAAAATGTTAGAATATTGAAGTAAATCTTAATGATTTACTTCTTTTTTTATATTACTTATGTTGGATTTGAAAATAGCATTTTGGGTTATCGTTAATTTTGCTCTGCTGAAATAAATTGACAACAATTAACTATAATGGAACACAGGCACAATGGAATGCTATTACAAGGGATGTTCCGGATGGTATAAATGTAGGAGTAAAAGTTGTTTGTACTGATGGAACAATAACGATAAGTTAAACAAAAACACGCACGCAATTGAGCGTGTTTTTTTGTTGTAAATTTGCAAATATTAACATTTTTTCTTTACCAATTTGCATATATTATGCTATGAAAAGATTATCAGAGAAAAAATTTAGAAAATATATAGCAAATGGTGTAATTATTTGTATGTTTGCAATTTTGTTATCACTTACTTATGTAGGTGGGGTTTTACCGGTTTTTAGTTCAAATAATTATTCTCCATATTATCATGGAAATAAAAATAATAACAATATTTCAATAATGATAAATGTTTATATGGGAACAGAATATATTGATAGCATTCTTAAAACCTTACAAGAATGCAATGCAAAAGCAACATTTTTTGTTGGTGGATGTTGGGTTGTAAAAAATAGTGAAGTAGTTCAAAAAATAATAGATAATGGGAATGAAATTGGTAATCATGGCTATTTTCACAAAGACCATAAAAGGTTAACTTTGGAGCAAAATAAAACTGAAATGGAGTTGACACATAAGATAGTGAAGGAATTGTTTGATTATGATATCAAACTTTTTGCTCCACCCAGTGGTTCATTTGGTCAAAATACTTTAACGATTGCCGAGAGTATGGGATATAAAACAATAATGTGGACAAAAGACACAATAGACTGGCGAGATACCGATGTAAATGTACTTTATCAAAGAGCAATAAAGAATCCTCAAAATGGCGATTTGATTTTAATGCATCCAACACTTTCAACATGTAAAATATTGGGTAAAGTGATAAAATTTTACCAAAAAGAAGGATATAATTTGACAACAGTTTGTGAAAATATTTTATAAACAACACTTGGAATTTGTCTTGAATAGTGGTATAGTATTATGTAGATAATTCAAGAGGTGAAAAGTGGCAGTTTATAATTTGTCTAATGAACCAAAGAAAGCAAAAAAATCGCAGAGGGAAAAAAACAAAATAACAGGAATAACACTTGTCGCAGTTTCAACAGTGGTATTCTTTATTTTGCTTACAAATATAATACCTTTTTTAAAATCATTTTTGTTGGGTGTGTTTGGACTTTTTTCATATCCACTTTTTATAACGGCATTTGTTGTAGGTGTTGCACTTATTAACAACAAAAAATATGTTATGACAACAAAATATATAGTATATTTGTCTTGTGCAATTTTGTCGCTTTTATGTATTTTACACCTTTTGTTTATTGATACAAGTGGCAAATTTTTTGAATATTTGGGAAGATGCTATGCTCAAAAAATGACAGTTGGTGGGATTATGTGTGGAATACTTACTGCGCCAATTGTGTTCATTCTAAACAAAGCAGGTGCATATATTTTGTTCAGTATTTCACTCATTATTTTTGGGGCTTTGCTTGCTGACTATATTTATTATTTGAATAGGTCACAAATTCTTAAAAAACCAATAACAATAACCAATATTGTGCCTTCGGTTGAGCCTGTTTTGTTGCCAAAAAGAGAAAAAGAAATTGAAAAAGAACAACCAAAAGAAAAAGTTAATATTGTGCTTGATGCAAAAGTAGAAAATGAACCGGAAGAAGATGTTGCAAGAAGAAAACTTGGACTAATCAAGTCAAATTATATTTCTGAAGAACAACAGTCAGAACAAAAACCAAAGTTTTCAGATGCTGCTTCACTTAAAGCATATCTTTTAACTCAAAAAAATGAAACTGTTAATA
Source organism: uncultured Clostridia bacterium (assembly GCA_945919375.1). Taxonomy (GTDB): domain Bacteria; phylum Bacillota; class Clostridia; order Christensenellales; family UBA1242; genus UBA5893. The sequence goes on along the minus strand of CAMEJD010000008.1, from coordinate 16,046 downwards.
TGGATAAATACAAGGGGCAAAAACCTACACTTACTCCTACAATGAGAAATGTAATTAGTGAAACAAAAATTAGCGACCCAATTATACACCCAGTTCTATCAAAACAACCAGATGTCGTTTTACATGAAGGCGAAGATATTGGTGATAATGACGACACAATTGTTGACAGAAACAAAATATTTATTGCACCAATTGTTGATAATCAAATAAATAAGGTAATAGAAGGTGAAAGTAATGATAGAGCTTTCACAAATAATGAATCCGACACGGCAGATATTGGTTATGACAAAATTTTAAAAGAATTATCAAATTCAACAAAAGAAGAAAAGTCTGTCAATAGTAGTGTGGAAGACAAACAACATACATTTGTAAAACCAAAAGTTGAGCAACAACAAATAAAAGAACCGGAAAAAGAAATAATAAAACCTAAAAAGCATCTTAAATATGTTTATCCTACCTTTGATTTGCTTACAACAAAATCAATGGACTTAAGTGAACTAAACGAAGATGTTATGCAAAAAAGAACTCAACTTGAAGAGTCTTTGGAGCAGTTTGGTATACCTGCTAAGGTTGTAAATGCCGTTGTAGGACCGGCTGTAACAAGATATGAAATTGAGATGCCAGCAGGTGTTTCGGTAAAGAAAATTTTTTCACACACCGAAGACATTGCTTACAATTTGGCTGCAAATGGAGATATTCGTATTGAAGCACCAATTCCGGGTAAAAGTGCAGTTGGTATTGAAGTCCCAAATGAAAAAATTGCAACAGTTGGACTTAGAGATATGATTGTTTCTCCAGAATTCCAAAACTCAAAGAACCCATTAACTTTTGTTTTGGGTAAAGATATTACTGGAAGTGTAAAGTTATGTAATTTGGCAAAAATGCCACACTTGCTTGTTGCAGGTTCAACGGGCAGTGGTAAGTCTGTTTGTCTTAATGCTGTTATTTTGAGTTTGATATACAAGACATCACCAGATGATGTAAGACTTATCTTAATTGACCCAAAACAAGTCGAATTTTCGATATATAATGGCTTACCACATTTATTAGTTCCAAATGTCATTACTGAAAGTGATAAAGCGTTAAACTCGCTAACTTGGGCAGTTGATGAGATGGAAAGACGTTACACAATGTTTAGAAATTCACGAACAAAGGATATTGGCGAATATAACTCAAGCAGTGATGTTTTAGAAGGTAAAGTTGACAAGATGCCTTATATTGTAATAATTATAGATGAAGTTGCAGATTTGTTTATGACGTCAAAGAAAGAAGTTGAAGAAAAAATTGCTCGTCTTGCTCAAAAATCAAGAGCGGCAGGTATTCACTTGATTCTTGCAACACAAAGACCATCTGTTGATGTTATTACAGGTACAATGAAAAACAACTTCCCATCAAGAATTTCATTTAAACTTATGAGTTTTGCTGATAGTAAAACAATTTTGGATCAAGCCGGTGCAGAAAAATTGCTTGGTCGTGGCGATATGTTATATAAGCCAAATGATGCACCAGAACCTCGTAGAATTCAAGGATGTTTTGTTACAACACAAGAAGTAGGAAACATTGTTGATTTTGTTAAAGAAAAAAATAGTGAATATGATTTTGATGCTAGTGTTGAAGACTTTATCCAAAACCCACAAAAACAAGATGTGTTCAGTCAAAATAATGGCGAAACATCGGGCGAAGGTGGAACCGACCCATTGCTTCCACAAGCAGTAAAATGTGTGATAGAAAATGGGCAAGCATCAATTTCAATGTTACAAAGACGTTTGGTTATTGGTTATCCAAGAGCGGCAAGAATTGTTGACCAAATGCAAGAAAAAGGCTTTATATCTCCAGCAGATGGTAGCAAACCAAGGGCAGTTTTAATTACAATGGAAGAATATGAAGAGCTATATGGTGATGACTAATGGAAGAAAAAGAACTCTTAGAAAAAAAAGTAAGTGCAATAAGTTTGGGCTGTGACAAAAACAGAGTCGACTTGGAGCATATGTTAGGGAAAATTAGAGATTATGGTTTTACAGTTATTGACGATATAAATGAAGCAGAAATTATTATCGTCAATACCTGTTCCTTTATTGCACCCGCTGTCAAGGAAGCAATTGACAATATCTTGATTGCAATAAATCAAAAGAAATTAAAGTGCGAAAAAGTTATTGTAACAGGTTGTTTAACTGAAAGATATTATGATGATATAAAAAAAGAATTTCCCGAAGTTGACGCATTTGTAAAAATTAAAGATAATGACACAATTTTGTCAGTTATATTTGACGTATATAATGTCGAATACAAAAACAAGTATCGCGGAAACGAAAGGTTGCTTACAACATACAGCCATTATGCATATCTTAAAATTGCTGATGGGTGTAACAATGGTTGTGCATACTGCACAATTCCAAGAATAAGGGGAAGATATCGTTCTGTTCCAATGGATGATTTAATCAAGGAAGCAAAAGAACTCGCTGGGAATGGTGTTAAGGAACTTATTATTGTTGCACAGGATATAACAAGATATGGCGAAGATTTGTACAAGAAAAATAGTCTAATTGAGTTGTTGGACAAATTGAGCAAAATAAAGGGTATTGAGTGGATAAGGTTGCATTATTGCTATCCAGAGATGGTGACTGATGAACTTTTGGAGTTTATTGAAAACAATCCAAAAATTTGCAAATACCTAGACATTCCACTTCAACATATTGACAACAAAATATTAAAAGATATGAACAGAAATTGTGATGAAAAACAAACGCGTGAGTTAATATCAAAGATAAAAACAAATTATCCAAATATTGCAATAAGGTCAACATACATAGTTGGATTCCCGGGGGAAACGCATTATCAATTCAAAAAGTTGGTTAATTTTGTAAAAGAGTCAAAATTAAATAATGTTGGATTTTTCCCATTTTATAGAGAAGAAAAAACAAAAGCTTATTATATGCTAGGACAAGTACCAAACTTTATAAAAAAACATAGACTTAAAAAGATTGAAAAAGTGCAACAAGAAGTTGCGGACAACTTGAATAATGCAAGAGTTGGACAAGTTGTAAAAGTCCTTATTGATTATTTTGATGAAACAAACGGAAACTTTTATGGCAGGGACGAATATCAATCGCCACAAGTTGATTTTATTTTTGAGATTCAAGACAATAATAATATTGAATGTGGAAAGTTTTACAATGTTAAAATTTTGAGTTATAATGATGGTGTATTTAAAGGGGAAATAGAATAATGAAATTAAACTTACCAAACAAATTAAGCATAATAAGAATTTGCCTTATTCCAATAATTATGTTTATGTATATGCAAAATTTTTGGGTGTGGGGCAAATTGGTGGCCTTGGGGCTTTTCGTTTTGGCAATCTACACAGATATGCTGGATGGCAAAATCGCAAGGAAATATAATATGGTAACAGACCTTGGAAAGCTTCTTGACACAAATGCAGACAAAATTTTGATTTTTGCAAGTTTGCTTTTGGTTGTTGTTGATGGAACGATACCAAATCCATATGGCATTATTGTTGCAGTTTTGATTACGGGAAGAGATATGGTAATTTCTGCATTTAGGCAAATTGCTGCCTCAAAAAATTTTGTTATGGCTGCCGACAAATTGGGGAAAATAAAAGCGGCAGTTATTGATGTTGCCGTTGCAATGCTTATGTTACTTTCATATTTTAATATTATGTTTACAGCACAAAAATTTGAAATCTTTATGTTAGTTTATAGCATTGTATGTTATGTAGTTATAGGCATTGGAGTTGTGCTTAATATTTGGTCAATGCTTAACTATATGATAAAAAATAAAGATGTTCTAACAAAAGATAAAAAAACTGAAGAATAATCAAAGGTAAATACAAGAGGAAAAATGGTTAGTATATATACTATTTCGGATAAAGCACTTATGGGTAAACAAATAAATTTGCTTTCTGCCTATATTGCTGAATGCTTTTTTAAGAATAATATAAAAACCGATAAGCAGTGTGTTGTTGGATACACTGCCAATTTTTCAAAGTGTGTGGATGAAAATGAAATACAACTATTTTTAGTAGATAGGTCTTGTAATAATTTGAATCAATATATTTGTGACTTGACAAGAAATGTAATAATAGACAACCCATATGCAAAAAATTCAATTTTTGAACATTACAAAAAACTTAATCAACCAATGGAAAAGGATGTTGAAAATGAATGGAAAATGCCATCTCAAGCACAAGCAATAATAAATCCAATGAATACAACACAAGGGTATATACTTGAGCATAATAATACAATATATTGTGTTTTGCCAAATATCTATGATGAAGCAAGAGTTATGTTTGATGATGTTGTTTTGGATTATATTTTAAAGGAACAAAAGAAAAAATATCGCAGTTACACTTTCAAATCTTTTGGGCTTGGAATTGATTTTATTACAAAGTTAATTGAACCTGAAATCAAGAATAAAAGCAAAGTAAGTATCAACTTATTTGAAAAGCCAATGGAAGTTGATATTGTGTTAAAATCAATAGACACCAATAAAGAACTTGACGAAATTGCAAAAAATGTATTCTTAAAATTAGATAAGTATATTTATTCGGTTGAAGATATCCCAATTGAAAAAGTTGTTTACAATCTTTTAAAATTAAATGAAGTAAAGGTTAGTTTTGCTGAAGACATAACTTGTGGGGCGCTTTGTGAAAATTTAACAAAACAAGCAGAAGATGCAGTTAATTATATTGACAAAAGCATTGTTGTGCCAAATATAGAGTCAAAGATAACAACTCTTGGAATTGATAACTCAACAATAAATTCTCAAGGTGAAGTTACTCCAAATGTAGTTTATCAAATGGCAGTTAACTTGTTAAAAAGTTCAACCGCCGATATTGTTGTTGCAAATGTTGGAAAGTTTACGGCAAAAGGTAATTCACAAAATGGACTTTGCTATATCGCTGTTGGCGATAGGAATGAAATTCATGTATACAAAAATACTTTTAAAGGTAATTATAAAAACATTATAGACTCTGCAACGGTTTCAAGTTATTTTTATCTAATTAAAAAGTTAAAAAAGAATGATTTTCATTTAGATAAAAATACTATATAAATTATGGTTTTTGTTAGGAAATTTTGCAAAAGTATTATATAATATATCTATAGTTTTGGAGGAAAGATGGACGATAGTAAAAAGAAACTTTTAGATCAAGCAATTCTTCAAATTGAAAAACAATTTGGTAAAGGTGCAATTATGAGAATGGGGGATGCCCCTGTTCAAAAGATTGATGTTATTCCAACTGGTTGCTTGCCACTTGATATTGCTTTGGGAGTCGGTGGAATTCCTAGGGGCAGAATTATTGAAATTTATGGACCAGAAAGTTCTGGTAAAACAACAAGTGCTTTGCACATAATTGCTGAAGCACAAAAACTTGGAGGAACTGCTGCTTTTATTGATGCAGAACATGCGTTAGACCCACTTTATGCTGAAAAATTGGGTGTTAATGTTGAGGAATTATATGTTTCTCAACCGGACAACGGAGAACAAGCATTGGATATTTGTGACACATTGGTTAGAACGGCAGCGGTTGATGTTGTTGTTGTTGACTCTGTTGCTGCATTAACACCAAAGGCAGAAATTGATGGTGATATGGGAGATAATCATGTTGGGCTTCAAGCAAGACTTATGAGCCAAGCATTGAGAAAACTTGCAGGTATTGCAAACAAAAGCAAGACGTCTGTAATTTTTATTAACCAACTTCGTGAAAAAATCGGGGTTATGTTTGGTAACCCAGAAACAACTGCAGGAGGAAAGGCTCTTAAGTTTTATGCAAGTATAAGAATGGATGTAAGAAAAGTTGATTCAATAAAAAATGGTGACGCAATTGTTGGAAACAGAACAAAGATTAAAATTGTAAAAAATAAACTTGCTCCGCCATTTAAGACTGTTGAATTTGATATTATATATGGAAAGGGCATTTCAAAAACAGGTTGCATCCTTGATATGGCAACCGAAATGGGAATTTGTCAAAAAACAGGTTCATGGTTTGCTTATAACGATGAAAAGATAGGGCAAGGAAGAGAAAATGCAAAGCAATATCTTGAAGAGCATCCAGATGTTATGGAAGAAATTGAAATGCAAGTTCGTAAAAAGGCAGGTGTTTAGTTCGCCAACAATTCAATAATATTACTTTTATCGCTGATAATCTCTGTATTGTCAGCGTAATTTTTTAGTTTTGTGACTACAAAAAATTTTGTCCTTTTGTTTAGATCAAATTTTTGTTCACATAAGCCCGCAGTGTTTGTTATTGTGCTTAGTAAAAAGTCATTGCCATTTTCTTCTTTGTAAATTTCATATATTAAATAATCATATGCATAAAAAGATAAATAAGCAGTTTTATTTTCAACTTTCCCATTAAGTGTTGGAGTTTTTATACAAATCTTATCAATTATTTTTTCTTTTGGTTGATTAAATTTTGAAAATCGTTCAATAATTTGGTATTTTTCCGGAATAAACGAAGATGCTTTGTATACAACATGTTCGCTATTTAGTGCCAATGTGTCAATCTTTTCTTCATATATAGAGTTGGGAATGTCAAAATCTTTTGGCTTTGAGTTCTTATATATCTCTGCAAGATACATTTTTGTTATGTCGGTTGGGATTGCTCCACCAACTGTTTCAATTGGTGAATTGTCAGCATTTCCAAGCCAGATACCAACTGTATCTTGAGAAGTGTAAGAAATATTATATGCATCAGTGTTTTCTTTTTTCCCAACAGTTCCTGTCTTTGTTGCAACCTCAAAATCAAGATTTCCTAACTTTCGACCAGTTCCTGATTTTGCACATGTTTTTAGTATATCTGTCATAAGGTACGCACTATCATCTCTAAAAACAATCTTTTCTTGTGGTGAATAGTGATAGATTATCTTTCCATTGTTGTCGGTAATATAGTTAATAAATTTTGCTTGTGTAAATTTTCCATAATTGGCAAGAGTCGTATAAGAATTCGTTAAATCTTTTAAACTAACCCCATAGGTAAGTCCACCCAAAGCAAGTGATAGACTTTGGTCATTCTCGTCAAAAACGATTCCACATTTTGTTGCATAAGATTTCGCCTTGTTTATTCCAACATAACTTAATACTTTTACTGCAGGTATATTAAGAGATTTTGACACACAGTTTCGTATACTTGTGTATCCTACAAACTTACCACCAATATTATTTGGCGAATACCCATTTATGTTAATTGGTTCATCGTTTATTTGCGTAAGAGGAGATATTAAATTTTCATTTAATGCTGGCGTATAAACCAAAATTGGTTTTATGCATGAACCGGGTTGTCTTTTTGCATTTAGTAACTTTACATTTGATTTTGCATAATATGCTTCAATTACTTTTTTTGAATTGTTAATTGAAATTCCTGCATAATCACTTCCATTGTCATAGTAGGAAAGTGATTTTTGCAACTTGTCCTGTTTGTTTTTGTCCATATTGCTATAAATTTTATATTCTCCAATAGCAATTTGTTTTGCTGGCATTTTTAAGATTTGTGTCGCTTCGTCTATTGTTGCTTGTGTATATGTATTCAAAGTGTTTTCGTTATTTACTGAAATTTTTACATTGATTGGCAAGGAAATAGCGGTGTTATATTCATTAAAAGTAATTTTGTTATCTTTGAACATTTCGCCAAGAACAACATTCCTTCTACTTCTTGTCTTTTGAATATTTTTTGTTGGGGAATAAGTGTTTGGTGACTTGATAAGTCCGGCAAGTGTTGCACTTTCTTCAATTGATAAATCTTTTGCATTTTTTGAAAAATAATGCCTGCTTGCATTTTCAATACCATAGCAATTGTCACCAAAGTATATTATGTTAAGATAATATTCAAGTATTTCGTCTTTTGATAGGGTGTGCTCGAGCTTTTTTGTTAAGGCAATCTCGTTAATTTTTCTTGAAAATGTTTTTTTGTTCGTAAGGTGAGTGTTTTTTATCAATTGTTGGCTTATTGTGGAAGCACCTTCCTTTAAACTAAATGATGATATATTCTTTAACATTGCTTTTACCATTCTTTTATAGTTTAATCCATTATGCTTATAAAAGTTTTTATCTTCAATTGAGATAAAAGCATCTTTTGTGTATGAATGAAGTGTGTTTAACTTTATAAAACTCCCCAAAAGACATTCATCTTTTATTCTTCTGTTTTGGTTGTCGTAAATTTCAAAGCTTATGCTGGAATTTTTTATTTTGTTTATGTCAAACTGTGTTTTATTCGAGAATATGTAAAGACCACTTATGATAATAATTGCAATCAAAAAAATTGCAACAATAAAAAGTATGCTAGATAAAAAAATGTGTTTTGCTACCTTTTTCATATACTTTTATTATGAGTATATATCTTGTAATTATACACCGACTAAAATATTCAAAAGCAAGAGAACAAAATATATTAACAAATATATTTAGTACACAAAATAGGGAATTTTTATTGTAAATTAGGTATTGTTTGTGTTATTATGGTATTTGTAAAAAAGGATAAAAAATGCTATATAATATTGTTACATACGGATGCCAAATGAATGTTCATGAATCTGAAAAAATCGCTGGCATACTAGAAGAAATGGGATACAAACATACTGAAGATAGAGAAAAGGCAGATATTGTTGTTTTCAATACTTGTGCAATAAGAGAAGGTGCTGAAAATAGGGCTTTTGGGAATATTGGCGCATTAAAGAAATCAAAAAAACAAAACAAAGATAAGATTATTATTGTTTGTGGTTGTATGACACAACAAAAACAAGTGGCCGACTATGTATTCAAAACTTTTCCATTTGTTGATATTGTTCTTGGAACTCACAACTTATTTATGCTAAAATCGCTTATAGAAAGAAAGCAAAAAGAAAAGAAAAGAATTCTTGACTATATGGAAAGTGGAGATATTCACGAAGGTGTAAATGCATATCGAACAAGTGGCGACAATGCTTGGGTAAACATTATGTATGGATGTAATAATTTTTGTACATACTGCATTGTCCCTTACGTTAGGGGTAGAGAAGTTAGCAGAAGTAAGCAAGATATCTTAAATGAAATAAAAGAGGTTATAGCAACAAACACCTATAAAACAATAACTTTGCTCGGTCAAAATGTGAATTCTTATGGCAATGATGATAAAAATCAAGGCACTTTTGCAGAACTCCTTGATGATATATGCAAATTGGATGGCGATTTTAAACTAACATTTATGACATCGCATCCAAAAGATTTGAGTGATGAACTTATTGATGTTATGAAAAATAACGATAAGATAATAAAAGAAATTCATTTGCCGGTACAAAGCGGAAGTAATAAAATCTTAAAGGCTATGAATAGGCATTACACCGTTGAGCATTATCTTGAACTTATTGGAAAATTGAGAAAAGAGATGCCAAATATAAGAATTACAACGGATATTATTGTTGGTTTCCCGGGGGAAACAGATGAAGATTTTATGAGCACTTGTGAACTTGTAAAAAAAGTAAAATATGACGGAATTTTTGCTTTTATGTACTCAAAAAGAAGTGGTACAGTTGCCGAAAAAATGCCTGACCAAGTTGAAGAATGTGAAAAAAATAGGCGAGTTAATTATTTGCTAGATTTGGAAAAAGAAATTAAATCACAAAAAAAGGATAAATAATGGATTTACAAAAGATATTGGATGAAAAAAAATGCACACCAATGATGATTCAATATGTGCGTACAAAGATGGAATATCCCGACACAGTTTTGTTTTATAGACTGGGCGATTTTTATGAGTTTTTCTTTGACGATGCCATTGAAATGTCAAGGGTTCTTGATTTAACATTAACAGGAAAAGATTGTGGACTTGAATCAAGAGCACCTATGTGTGGCATTCCTTATCATGCTGCCGATGGCTATATAAATAAGTTGTTGTCAAAAGGATACAAGGTTGCAATTTGTGAACAGACAACTGACCCAAAAAATAAAACAAGTGCAAAGGAAATTGTACAAAGAGATGTTGTTAGAATTGTGACTCCCGGAACAGTTATTGATGAAACATTGCTTGATGAAAAATCTAATAACTATATTGCGTGCATAAATGTTACCGACAATTCAATAGGTATTGCATATCTCGATATAACAACGGGTGAGTTTAAAGCATGTGAAATTAAAGGCGAAGAAAAGAATAAAGAACTTAACGATATCTTGGTAAGAATTATGCCAAGCGAAATTCTTGCAAATTGCGATGAAAGTTTTGAAAATACTTTGACAGTAAGGAAATCGGGACTTATCCCAAGTTTTACATATAAATATGTTGAAAATTATAATATGTCTTATGCAGATATGCAACTTTGTATGCAATTTGGAAAAGATTATCAAACTAAATTTGAACTAAAACAAAAAGATGAAATAATTGCATGTGGAGTTTTGTTTGGATATGTAAAACTTACTCAAAAAAGAGATTTAAGTCATATAAATAGAATTCAAAAACTTGAAAATAAAAAGTTTATGGTGCTAGATATCAACACAAGACGAAACCTTGAAATTCTTGAAACAATGCGTGATAGAAAGAAAAAAGGTTCGCTTATTGGTGTAATGGATAAAACAAAAACATCAATGGGTGCACGACTTTTAAAATCTTGGATTGAACAACCATTGTATGATTCAAAGGGAATTAACTTAAGGCTGGATAGTGTTGAAGAATTGTGCTCAAAATTACTAATAAGAGATAATCTTACATCTCTTTTGTCAAAATGTAACGATATTGAGAGAATCTCCGGCAGAATTGCATATGGAAATTTTACACCAAAGGATTGTTTGGGGCTTTGTAACACACTTGCCCTTATACCATCAATAAAAGAACAAATTGGTTCGCTTAAAAGTGAATTGATTATTGATATTGATTCCAAAATAAGTGATTTTACCAATGTATATAATACTTTAAATAATGCAATTGTGGATGAGCCTCCATTTTTAACAACGAATGGTGGATTCATCAAAAAAGGTTATAACAAAGAACTTGACGAATTGAAAGATGCTTATGTGTTGGGGAAAACATGGATAGCAAATTATGAAGCGGAACAAAGAGAAACAACTGGCATAAAAAACTTAAAAGTTTCCTACAACAAAGTCTACGGATATTATATAGAAGTCAACAAATCACTTGTTTCAAATGTTCCACTAAATTATATAAGGAAACAAACCGTTGCAAATAATGAAAGATTTATAACACAGGAATTAAAAGCTCTTGAAGAAAAAATTTTGGGAAGTGAAGAAGCATCTATCAAACTTGAGCAACAGATTTTTGCCGATATAAGAAAAATGCTGTTAGATAATTTGGTAAATTTGCAAACAACAGCAAAAGCAATTGCAACACTTGATTCTATTCTTGCATTAAGTGAACTTGCAATAAAAAACAATTATACAAAGCCTGTTATTAGTGGTAAAGTAAAAGACATTAAAATAGTAGATGGTAGACATCCTGTTATTGAAGACTTGTTTAAAGGCAATCAATTTATCCCAAATGATACCTATCTTGACACAGAAAATGATAGAACAATGATAATTACCGGGCCAAATATGGCGGGAAAGAGTACATATATGCGTCAAGTTGCACTTATTACTCTTATGGCACATATTGGTTCATTTGTTCCTGCAAAATATGCAGAGATATCTTTGACAGACAGAATTTTTACAAGAGTTGGTGCAAGTGATGATTTATCACAGGGTCAATCAACCTTTATGGTTGAAATGATGGAAGTTGCAAATATTATGGACAATGCAACAAATAATAGTCTTATCATATTGGACGAAATCGGCAGGGGTACAAGCACTTTTGATGGATTATCAATTGCTTGGGCAGTTGTTGAGTATCTATCAAAGAATATGAAAGTAAAAACATTATTTTCGACACACTATCACGAACTAACTGAATTAGAAAACTTTATTGAAGGCGTAAAAAATTACAAAATTGCAGTAAAAGAATTGAATGGCAACATTGTATTTTTGCGTAAAATAGTTAGGGGAAGTACTTCAAAAAGTTTTGGTATTGAAGTTGCTGCACTTGCTGGAGTAAAACAAGAGATAATTGAAAGGGCAAAACAAATTTCAATTGCACTTGAAAAAAATGATTCAACAAAGAAATTTATCATTGACAATGTTGATACAGAAGAAACAAAAGAAAAAGATGTAAACTATACTCAAATAGTTGGCATATTAAAAGATTTGGATATAAATAAAATGACACCAATTTCTGCTTTTGAAACATTATGCGACTTGGTGGAAAGAGTTAAAAAATAAGGAGAAAAAATGGCTGATATAAAATTACTTGATAAATCAGTGTGGGGCAAAATTGCTGCGGGCGAAGTCGTTGAAAAACCAGCATCAATAGTAAAAGAACTTGTAGAAAATTCAATTGATGCCAAAGCAAAAAATATAACCATTGAAATTAAAGGTGGTGGAACGACCCTAATATCAATTTTAGATGATGGAATTGGCATAAAGAAAGACCAACTCAAATTAGCATTTTTGCCACATGCAACAAGTAAGTTAAAAGACATTGACGATTTGTATAATTTGCAAACAATGGGGTTTAGGGGTGAAGCACTTGCAAGTATTTGTGCTGTAAGCAAGGTTGAACTCACAACAAAAACTTGTGATGATGATATTGGTAATAAAATTGTTATGCAAGGTGGAGAAGAAATCTCTTTAAGCGAAATTGCGTGCAATACAGGTACAAATATCAAAGTAACAAATCTATTCTTTAACACACCCGCAAGAGCAAAGTTTTTGCGAAAAAACAAGACAGAAGAAAATGATATAACAAGTTATGTTGAAAAACTTATGCTTTCACACAAAGATATAAGTTTTAAATATATTGTTGATGATAAAATGGTGTATAACACAACAAATTGTAGTTTGCTAGACATTATATATACAATATACGGTAAGGATATCGCTGAAAATATGATAGAAATTGACTATAAAAAAGACGACTATCATATATATGGTTATATTTCAAAGCCAACACATTCAAAAAACAACAGAACATATCAATCACTTTTTGTCAACAATAGATATTGCATAAATCAGTTGATTAGTGCAAGCATTTCAAGGGCATATGAAAACTTTATGATGAAAGGAAAATTCCCGGTATATATCCTGTTTCTAGATTTGCCAACAAATTGTGTTGATGTAAATGTTCACCCAAACAAATTAGAAGTAAAGTTCGAAAACTCGCAACACATTTATGGGCTGTTTAATGATGCTGTATTTTTGGCACTATCAAAACAAACACATATTGTTGAAGCGCTTGATGATGAAAAATATTCATCAAGTGGTTTTACTTCTTTTGATGAAACACCAATTTTTAACAAAGTTGAAAAAGATGAAGGTATAAGTTTTTCTGATGAAGAACAGAAACAAACTGAAAATTATAGTGAAAAAAATAATGACACTTATGAATCTGAAATAAACTATAATGACAATATTTCAAACTATGCAAAGACAACAACTTCAAATAATCAGTCATCACAAATTTATACTCCAAAAGAAACTTATATTTTTACTGATTCAAATATAGAAGAAAAACAAAAAATAAATGAGTCGTTACAAAATGAAATCAAAGAACAAAAAGAGCAAGTAACATATCAAAAACTTTTTGATTCTCAAAAAAAAGTAATTGGCATTGCATTTAAAACATATATAATTGTTGAAAAAGATGATAACCTATATTTAATTGACCAACATGCTGGTCATGAAAGATTTTTGTTTGACAAATTTATGAAGCAGGTAGAAAACAATGATATTATGGTTCAAAACTTGCTTGTCCCTTATATTTTGAATGTTAATAACAAAGAACAAGAATACCTTGAAAATAATTTAGGATTATTAAGGTCATATGGCTTTGATATTGAATATTTTGGTAGTAACAGTTACAAAATTTCAAGTATTCCAATGCTAATTCAAAATGTTAATCTTAAAGAGTATTTTGATGATGTTTTAGGTGATATGAACACAAAAGTAAAAAAGCCAAATGAAATTGTAAGACGAATGATTGCAACAATGGCATGTAAAGCGGCAGTAAAAGCAGGGAATACTTTATCAAACGACGAAGTTGACATCTTGCTTAATATGTTAAAAGAGAACAATAACACACTTTTGTGCCCGCACGGAAGACCAATAGTTATTGTTTTTGAAAGAAGTCAACTTGAAAAAATGTTCAAAAGGATTGTTTCGTGAAAAAGTCTATTATAATCTATGGGCCAACCGCAATTGGGAAAAGTGATATTGCAGTGGAATTAGCAAAAATTATTGATGCCGAAATTATTTCTGCAGATTCAATGCAAATATACAAAGATCTCAATATTGGTTCAGCAAAGATAACACAAGAAGAAATGCAAGGTGTTTTGCATCATTTGATTAACATAAGAGAATGTAATCAAGAATATAGTGTTTTTGATTTTATAAATGATTGTAAAAAATCTATTCAAGACATAAAATCTCGTGGTAAAAATGTTATTATTTGTGGGGGAACTGGGCTTTATATAAAGGCACTTTTGTATGGCTATAATTGTGGTAATGCCGGCAAAGATAACATCTTAAGAGCGGAACTTGAACAATTGGCAACAGAAGATTTATGCAAAAGGTTAGAGGGACTTGGATATAGTATAAAACAAGACGATAAAAATAATAGGCATAGGCTTATAAGATATATTGAGTTATATTCTAATAGCAAACAAAAACTTGAGAAATCAAAGCAAAATGATGAATTTATTTTGTTTGGGCTTACAGGTGACAGAAAAGTAATTTATGAAAGAATAAATAATCGTGTTGACAAAATGATTTATCAAGGATTAGTAGAAGAAACAAAGTATTTAATGCAAAAGGCAACAGTGGATTGCCAAAGTATGAAAGCAATTGGGTATAAAGAAATTGTGCCATACATTGAGCATAAAGATAGTTTGGAAAATTGTGTAAATCTGTTAAAACAAAAAACAAGGAACTATGCAAAAAGGCAAATTACTTTTATGAATCAGTTTGACAATATTATCAAAATTGAAGTAAATACAAAACAACAGGCGGTAAGTGAGATCTTGGACTACATCAGTAAGAAATAATTATAGGGGGATAATTATGTTGGTTAATTATATTATGTTGATTTTATGCTTGCTATCAATGGGAATCTTTTTGATTGAGAGAATACGAAAGGGTGGAATATTTGGTTTGTTAACAAAGACAATTGCTTCTTTTATGTTTGTAATCTCTTCACTTTATGGTCTAATGGAAAATCCAAGTGTTTTTGCTTTACTAATTTGCATTGGCCTTATTTGTGGGATGGTTGGAGATATTGTTCTTGACCTAAAAATAATTTACAAACAAGATAGTGACATCTACCTAAATTCTGGAATGACGGCATTTGGAATTGGGCATATCTTCTATATTTCAGCACTAATTTTGTGTATAAGTAGTTTTGGATTTAGTGAATTATACAAACCATTATGCATTGCAATTGCAATATCAATTGTTTTAACAATATTCATTTTATGTATAACAAAGTTAATGAAATTAAACTTTGGTAAATTCTTTTATCAGTCTGTAATTTATACTCTATTGCTTGTAACATTATCGTGTTTATCAATAGTATTTTCAGTTTGGTATAATGTTTCAAATTTGTGGTTCTTTGCAAGTGGTTCTGTTTTAATTCTTATTAGCGACTTAATATTATCATTAAATTATTTTGGGGGAAAGGAAGATGACAAAGCACTTATATTCCTAAATCATATAATATATTATATTGGACAAATACTAATCGCTTGCTTTGTGATGTTTTTATAAAAATTTGAAAAAATTTAGCTAAAAATGCCAAAAATTTTCTTGACAATTTCAAGTTAATTGTGCAAAATATAAGAGCATCTATTGGTGCGGGTTGTGAATGTACATATGGCAAGTGAATACTTTGCAAAAAATGTAAAATATTTTAAAAAAACACTTGACTTATTCCACAAATTATAATAATATACAATAGTCGCATATGACGGGGTGTAGCGCAGTTGGTAGCGCACGTGGTTTGGGACCATGGGGCCGGGAGT
>CAMEJD010000007.1 GCA_945919375.1 uncultured Clostridia bacterium | reverse complement strand
TTACAACTTTGTCTGCATTATCTCTATCGGCTAAAACTTTTTCACGAACTTCAAGCGGATATTTCTTTTCTTCGGCTGGTTTTGTCTGTTCTTTGTTTGTGATACCATTTACAATTTTGTCTGCATTATCTCTATCTGCCAAAACCTTTTCACGAACTTCAAGCGGATATTTCTTTTCTTCGGCTGGTTTTGTCTGTTCTTTATTTGTGATACTATTTACAACTTTGTCTGCATTATCTCTATCGGCTAAAACTTTTTCACGAACTTCAAGTGGATATTTCTTTTCTTCGGTCTTTTTTTCTGGTTCGTTTGATTTATTTTCCATTTTTTCTCCTGTTGATTGTTTTGTTGCTCTAGGTTTTCTTGGTTTTACTTCTCTATAGAACTTTGGTTCATTGGAGTTTTCTTCAAAATAGTAGTATAGGTTTTTATGATTTGGAACCAAATATAATTTGCATTTTATATGCTTTTTTACGACAGCCTTTGGTGTTGTTACTGCCTTTTTTGTGCTTGTTGTTTTTTTGGTTGTGGTTGTTGTTTTAGGTTTCTTTACTGGTGGGACTTTCTTTTCTTCCATAGCGAATCTCCTTTTTATAGTTATATATTATCATATATAGTGATAATTGTCAATATAGCACTTGAACTTTACGGTCAAAGTTTTTACAAGTGATATAAGTTCAAATTTGATATTTTAATTCAATTTTTTGGTAAAATTATTAAAAAATTAAAAAAATAATAAAATAATATTGAAAATAAAAATAAATTTTAATTATATTTATTTTTTAATATTTTTATTGTATTTATTTTGTATTTTTTATTATAAAATTTATTTTTGAATATTTATTTGAAAAACTATAAATATTATAATATTTAAAAATTTTTTTATTTATATTATTTGACTTAAAAAGGCTTTATCTATATAATTATTTTGAACGATATTGTAAATACTAGAAATAGGTCAACTCAAAAAGAGGTTAATTATGAAATTTAAGTTTACCACATTTTTAAAAATCTTTGGAATTTGCTTTGGCTCACTTATTGGTGTGCTTGGCATTACCTTGGGTATTATGAAACTTGCAGGTGCAATGGATGAACCAAAAATATATCCAACTGCAATTTATTTTCAGGATAACACTGAGGCAAAAAATAACATTGATACATACAATGTTGACAATAACTTTAAAGTAACTGTTGTTGCATCAACTGACGATGTTACAATTAAAGATTTAAAATTGGATATTGTCACAAGTGGGAAAGTTACCGAAAAAGACGACAAGATTACTGATGGAATAATAACAATTCCAAAAACGGCAAAGATTGGCGAAAGTTTTGAGGTTGTTTTAAACAAACTGATAAACGATAGTGAATGTGATGGACTTGAATGGATAGTTGGTGGGCACAGCACAATAAGAGCAACTTCTCTAGGCGATTCAAAACAAGGTAAACCAGAAGTTTCGGCAAAGCTTAATGTAAATATTGACGTGCCCGTTTACAAAATTGATGTTGAAACAAGAGTTTCCAGCATTGAAGAAAATTCAGATGCGTTTGTTGTTAACTCAACAATAAATGCCAGCCTAAAATTTTACCCAGCCAGAAGTGCATATCAATTTAGCCAAAATGGGGAAGGTGGATTTGCAAAGGTATACAAAAATGCATATTTTGTTGTTGAATCTTTAAATGATACAAAAATTGAGCAACAAGGTCACACAAATCAATTTTTGACAAAAGATATCGGTGAGTCCACAATTATTGGATATTGCTTTAAGTCGACCTTAAAAGAACAAGAAGTGTTAAAACGTCAAGAAAATTTATCTGACCAAGCAAAATTTAATAATGTGATGGAAGAACTTAAAAATGGTTTGACATATGAAAATCCTATCTCTTTAAAAAGTACAAAAACTTTTACAATACAAAATATCAATGTTGACAGTATGACTGTTAATGCAAACATAAATAATATTTACATTGACACAGTAAAACGTTTGTATGCAAACAAGACATTGGATGCAAATGATATGAGCACAAGTCTTGGCATCAAACTTAAATCAACAAATAATCCAAGTATTTCTCTTCAAAACAAACTTGAAAATGTTGGAATAAGATTTTTGACAATAAGCAACGGGGAATATGTAGATTGTGTTAATAATGCGAATGCTGACCTTAACATCATAAAAATGCCAGAAGGCTCAAATAGTGGTTGCGTGGTTTATAAAGGTGGAACATACTTTAAGTCGGTTATGACAGGAAGTGTTGATGATTACTTTTGGGAATTTGTTGTTAATGAAGATTATGCAGATACAATTTATATTGAGGTTGCATATCTTGATGAAGAAGCAAACATCACTCCACAAAAATTATCATTTAGAGTGGACAAACATTCAAGTGAAAGTGTTTCTTGGAATTTAACAGATTCACAAAAGAATATAACAATAAAGATTTTTGACAATGAAGATGATACAAAAATTGAATATAAAGAATTTGATTTGAAACCTTACACAAATGTTCCTGACAAAAATTTATATAAAACAATAAAGTATTTTGTATATTTTGACACAGACAATTATAATGGAACTGAATTTTTAGACTTAATAGATTGCAAAGCAGTGGGTGCATATTCAATTGGGAGTCAAACACTTAATCTTTATGAACTTGAAGATGGTGTAATTAAAGCAAAGTCCGTTTTGGCACACAACTTGTCGTTCAATTGTTTATTTACAACAGTTCAAGCGGATTATTTGGGACATGTTAAACTTGATGAAAATGGTCAATATATTATTGACCAATACAGCAAAAGCAAGGGTGTTTTGGATTTATTAAACGTAACCATTCAAAAAACACTGAAAGCATTTAATTCAACGCTTGAATATAATGGCACGCAAGATGATTTACAATCAATGCTTGTTGAGGACGAAATAGCTCAAACTTCAAAATTTGCATTTGTTCAAAGTTTGGGCGAAGCAAAAAATTATTTTGACATTGCAATAACACAAGATACAAATGATGAAATTGAAAAAGATATATTTAAACAAGCGATACAAAAGAATGAGATTAGTATAATTGCGAAACTTGATGGTCAGGAACAAAACCTTGATGGTTCAGATTTGCCACTAATCACATTTAAGAAACTATCACTTTTTGAAGAAAATGGTATTTACAAACAAAAATATTCAGTTTATGTTGGCGAGTTGCTTAAAAAAGCGGAAACAAAACTTGAATTTTATGTAAGATATAACTTGGCAGACGATGTTTACAAAGATTACAAAATTGAATGCAAGTTTGTAAAAGCAAATAATACAGAAATTGCCGAGCAAGTTGCTGATTATATAGAGATATATAATGGGGAAGCATATACATTTGATTTTAATCTTAATTTGGTATCTCCAACATCAAAAGATAATAGAGTTGTAATTTCTTCTGATATTGTAGCAACAAATGGAGTTGTACAAAGGATTGATAGAACATTTAAACTTAATGACCAAGATGTAAAAGAAGACCTATTTGTTGTCACAGGCGAGGATGCAGGGAAAGTTGTTACTTCAAGGGTAAACATTGTTATGAAAGATAAGTATGGAAGATTACCTATCACATATAGTTACAAACTTGAAAGTTCAGACCCTAATGTTATGGTGGTAAATGGGGACACATTTACACTTGTTGACAAAGACAAAGATGTTAATTTGATATTAAAGAGAGATGGTATGGAAGATAAAATTCTTTATATCCATGCAGGAAACTCTGGAAGAGTTAGTGAAGTAAAATTCATTACCGAAACTCAAGATAAGTCAACTTTGCAACCAATTTGGGGAACAGAAACTGTTTATGATGAAACAAAAGAAGGACAATACACTTTTGATTTAAAAACAATTACAGTTATTGGAGCAAAAGGCACAGAAATAAAATTTAATGACACAACTATTGGTGCAATTAACCTTGTTCAATATATGTACGAATATCAAGGCGAAGCTCAAACTGAAGTTGCTTCACTCGTAAGCCAAGTGAAAATTTCACTTGTTGAAGAACTTGATGAAAACATATTGGGTAAATATATCACAATTGATGAAACAGGAATAATCTTTACAAGAAACTTTGGAAGTGCAATAACAATAAGATTGCTTGCAAGTATTACAGAACTTGGAATTTCTCAATATATTACACTTGATGTAAGACCAAATGTTCAAATAACAATAACTCAACCATCAACACAATTACCAAGCATTAGTGGTGAAGATGATGGACCAAAACTATACTATGGTTTGTATTCTGAATATTCTTATGAATTTAGTGTTGTAATGAGTTATACCATTGTATCAAATTCAACTACAAATACAGATGATGTAAACTATGCATTTATGGTAAACGACAATGGAAGAATCATTACTTTAACAAGAGAAACAACAGTTGCGAAACTTGATATTGACCATGACTTTGTATTGCCGGATATTGATACAAATGGCAAGAGAAGTTTCTCTGTGAAAGTTTACTTTGATTCGTTTAGTGAAAGTCAAAAGAAAATGACACTGACATTCGGTGCTCATCCAAACAATAAAGAAGTTTATGATGCATACTATGATGTATATTTGTATGTAACACCAAACATAGAAGTTGAATTAACTTCGGATACAATATACTTTGACTTTAAAAACACACCATCAGGGCAAGCAACAATCACTGGTGAAAAAGAAATCTTTGGTAATGATAACACAGTAACTTATCCATTCAAGTTGAGTAGGAAACTAGGAAACACACAATTTAATAACAACATTAAGTTTGAACTAAATGATGGGGTTACTGGTTATGAAGTCACAAATTACACATTAAGATGTATAAAACAACTTACAGGAATTGAGAATCTTGATATTATTGTAAAATATAATGATTGTAAAATTGCTACAATCACTGTACAAGTTGCGCCTTATATAAAGATGAACAACGAAAATGGTGATTGGGTTCTATATGATGGAGAATATTACTTAAAATTAGTAAACGATAGAATATACGACTTTGATAAGATAAAAGGTATGTTTTACTTTGACAACAATGGTCAAGTTAAAGATTTAAGCATAACCGAAAATGATTATGTTAGTAAAACTGACACATCATTTGATATTACGGGGGTAAGATATTCTCTCATATCAAAGAATGATAATAACGATAATTTAACAATCACAGTCCTTTTGGAAAACGGAAACAGTCTTACATTTAATGTAATGCTATTCCCACTTGATATGCCATTTGTGAACTATGAGTATGGTGTGCTTAATGGCGTTGATTTAATCAATTTGCTAGATTCAAATTGGCTTATCGAAAATGGTTATTACACTTCAATAAGGTCAACAGCCGACGAGGGCGAAAAATTTAAGTATACAATAGAAGAATTAACAAACGGGAACTTTGGTGTTCAAGCAATTGAAACCGATTCCGTAAAATATACTTTGTATACTGACGATGCCGAATATGCAAGTTTGCTTGAAAATGGAAACATAAGAATAATTCCAGCAGGCGAAGTTAAATATGTTACAATTTTTGCAAATCTTAATCCATTGCAACCATCTTCACTAATCATTCCTTATGTACTTCGTATTGAAAAGGAATTGAGCCTAAAAGTATTCTATCCATATCTTAATGGAACAAGCGAAATGACACAAGTAGACATGCAAACTCTTATCGCAAGTTCAAGTGATTTTGAGAGAGAGTATTTGTCAAGTGGAGAAAATGGCAAGGTTTCTATTGACTTGCTTGGAACACAAGAAAGTTTTGTTCCAAACAAATCTCAAGATTCAAAGAGAGTTGCAATTTATCTCAATGATAACGAATATAATGGAACATCAAAAGGTGCAAACATTAAATTCAAGGTTTCAAAAGTTCTATATGCAACAACTTCTGATAGTATGTTCTTTGAAGCGCAAGATAGGGCTAAATTCGCTTATTTTAGCAGTGGTAATAATTCAGGTTTGTTGAATATCAACTCAAATGGCTTCAAAAAAGTTCGTGTTGAAATTGAAATATCAACAGAAGGACTTTTGGGATATTATTATGTTAGCGTTGGCGAAATACCAAACTTGAAAGCATATAAAAATGAAAGCGACCAAACAATAAAGGATATAGAAATCAAGGCTGGTGAATCAAAAGAATTAAACTACGGGCTTCAACAGATAATCCCAAGTGGAAATTCAACAATTACTAGCGATGTAACTTCACTTTTGCAATTCTATGCATATGACGAAAGTGCAAAAGATGAACACATTATTATAGAAAAAACTCAAGACATATACACAATTTCTACTGAAGAATGCACAAATAATTGGTCTGCAAAGCTAATGTTTTATACAATATATGGAAAACTTTTGGATATCAATGTGAGCGTTCAATCAAATTATGTTGTAAAAGCAAACGAAAATAATATAAAAGACAATACAATAATAGACAAAACTTCGTTCAAGGCATACAAGTATTCGAATGTAGATGATGATTTTACGGAAGAAATCCAAACATTTGATATCAGTAAAATATCAATAGTAGGGGACAAAAACTATACTGAAAATGTATGGATTGATGGTAAAAGTATAAAAATTGGTGCAGTAAAAGATGCTTTTGATATAACTTTTGAAATATCATTCAATTTGGGAACAGATGCTGAAGGGAATGTTATTACTTACACAAATAAATATAAGTTTACAGTTAATCCACAGTTGTCCTTAAATAAAGTAAATTCACAAGAAATTTCACTGACAAACAAATTTGAAATTTCAAACGACAACATAGTAACAAATGATAATGGAAGTCAAATATCAATAACATTGGTTCAATCTAATGCACAAACCGAACTTTTGTCACCATTTGTGATTGTTGGAAAAACTGTTGAAGAATGGCAACAAAATTACACAGGATTTAGGGCAACCCTTATTTCTGAAATCCCATTAAAAGAACATTACAGAGCAGAAACAAATGGTTTGGATTTAACAATAACAACACCACTTGTTGTTGAAAAAACAGTTGTTACATACAGAGTTGAATATATAAATATTTTGAATGGCAACGAGTATACAATACTTACTGCATATGTTGTATTTACATTAAATCCTAATTTTAAAGTTGAAACAAATTATCCACAAGCATCAAGCACTCAAAGGTCAACAGCAGATGAACCTTGTGAATATTTCTATATTAACTACAATGGGGCTCAAAGTGACACGATCAATCTTAACAAACAGGCTTTGCTTGCAAATGGAAGAAGATTTGTTATCTCAAAGATTGGAACACAAGACCCAGCAGATATAGAATATAGCAAGAATAATGTTTATATCAAAGCAAGTGGATATGACAAAGTTTTAACGCAAGTTAAAGTTAACAATAGTGAAGTTATTGAAGAAAACAAATATTATGCATTTGACACTAATTTTGGTTTTATATTAAATAAAGAACAAGATAATGTAAGATTTGCAGTGTATCTTAAAATTGAAGAACAGTATTTTGAAATTGGACATTATTTGGTGATTATATCAAATAACTTAAGCAAGGTGTGGAGTGTTAACAAATACAATTTTAATGCATCATCACCAAATGACCAAAATAATCCAGAGTTAATTTATTTGGGTTCAAATGATGAACCAACCAAAACAGTTAGACTAAACATAAAAATATCATCATCAATAGCAGACACAAGCAAAAAATATTATCTTGGCATAAAAGAACTCTTTGGTGTGAATGTAAATCAAAATGGGCAATCTCTTGTTTTAAACAATGCATCACCTATAATTGATGTTTACTTTAAAACAATAAATCCAGAACAAATGACAACCCCAAAATTGAATGAAAATATAAATAGTGGCTTTGCAATTTATGATGAAAATGGTGATGAAGTACTTGATGATACTATAACAAGTGCAATAAGTTATCAAATCTTGTCAATACAAACAAGAATTGAACTAAAGTATAATGGAACTGTTTGTGATATAGATAAATTATATAAGATTACAAATTTGAGTGAAATGTCTTTCACATCAATTGCCGGCACAGGAATAAAAGCAGGTAAGTTGATTATTACCGATACTTCAGTGGAAATTGATTCATATTATGTACAAGAAATTTTGGATGCAGAATTTGAAAAATCAACATTTGAGGTTTCAACAGGCAACAAGGTTAATCTTATCAAAGACGAAGCAATAAAATATGATAGGGTTAGTGCCGGGTTGAAGAGAAAGTCAAATAATATTTATTATACAGTAAAAGACCTTGGTGATAATGATTCAAAAATTACTGTTGAACAAACAGATATTTTTGAGTATTATGATGAAAACTTCTCACAATTAGTTGAACAAAATAGAGGTTTCTTGCGTGTGACACCAAAAGCAACAAGTGCTGGTGACAAAAATATTGACTATGAAATATTGGCAATGGGTGCACCAAATGAACCTGTTTACGTAAAAGTTGTGTTTAAAATCACAATTGACAAGAGTAGTGAAGAATATGTGTTAAAATTCAAGGTTAGTGCCGATTATCAAAATTTAACACTAATTAACACTGATGCATCTCAAAACAGCGAAACAAATCCATGCACAATTCATGCATTGAACGACAATAGTTTGCAAAATTCAAAAACTTTTGCAACATTGGGTGATTTGGATTTAAGTAACAATCTTATCTATATTGAACATACAAATTCAATTGATGGTGTAAGTGGAAACATTATCCCATTATTTAAAGTAACACAAGCAAAGAATTTTGATGATAATGGAGATGGCAAGATTCATAGACTTGATAACAAGAATAATTTAACATTCTATTTTGATAAAATTTCTTTTGGAAATGTAAAAATTAAACTTGTGTTTGAAGATGATTATGGTTATACATTTGATTACTATATTACAATTCTTGCAATATATAATCCAATTTATAATTCCGGCACACTTTCGTTCTATGAAGAAGATACATTGGAAATTGTTAATAACAACTCAGGTGGAACAAGTGAACAAAGTCCAAATGTATTGGTTCCAATTAACTTTGAAAAAACTGTAGATCAAAATATCGATCTTGATGATGTTACAATAAAATCTGTAGCATTTGAAGATAGCAATAGACAATATATTGATGATTTTGCTAAACTACCAGGTGGAAATAAAATTAAAATAAATTCACTAAACATTTTGGCTTCGGAAGTCCAAGTTGAAGGAACTTTAAAAATTGAACTTATGTATTCCGGTTCAACAATTATATTAAGTATCCCAAGTGTTGTAAAAGCACTATATACAATAAAAACAATTGATGACAAAGTTTATGTAAGAGATGGCGTTCCTTTTGATATGCTTGATGTTATTGAAGTAATTGACAACAAATCATCAGCAATCAAAGTTGGAGAAAGAAGTCTTGAAAAGAGTGATTCCGTTGCGATTGACTATGTTATATCCGGCATTAGTTCAAGTGAACATTTGGGATTAACATTTGGTTTGCGTTTGGTTGACAAAACAACAGACAAGGTTATTACTGATAGTGCAATTGGCGAACCTATATTAGATTCAAGATCGGGAAAAGTGTTTGCAAGTTTGCAAGATACTTTTGAAATTGACTCAATAGAAAACTATACATTCCAACTAATAATGTGGGATTCGTTGGGTAGATTAAGTGAATTAAAAGATGCAAACGGAAAAATCTATCTATCAACTGACGGAAAAGCAATAAGCATAACATTCTCAAAATATTGTTTGGAAGCAGACAAAGATAATCCTGACAAAGTATGTTATTATCTTGTTGGGAATGAAGCAACAATAACAACAAGTGATGGAAATGAAAAATATGTTAGAATTGAAGAAAATAATTGCACATTAAATATTTCACATCAAATAATAAAAGACCAAGTTTTAAAAATAGGGCTTAGAAATATCAGCAATTATGATAATAACGAAATAGTTGTATACTTTGAAAACGGTTCAACTTTAAAGATTGCTTGCAATTCATTAAGAAACGATACTATATCTCTTGTTGGACAAGGGATAATAAAGAGTGGAGAATATACAAAATTCTTGACTGGGAAAATTGCACAAAATGGTGGATATATTTATGTTAATAACGGCTTATCTCAAGACGATATAAGAAAGTTAAAAGATATAAAACTTGCAATAAGTACTCAAAATGAAGCAACGATAACAGAATTTGATGGATTATATGCATTAAACCTAAAAGATTTTGTAGATGGCGAAAGTTGGAGTACTGTTACAATAAATCAAACTAACATTGTATATCAACAAAGAACTGTACGATTTGATATTTCATATGCAAAAAATAGCGACAATAACGAATATTCAAAAGGTGACACAGGACACCCAGTCAATATCAATGTAACATTAAAATATGTTGATGTTGACAAGAGATTTGCTTATGGTTCAAATGTCGTAAAATTTGTAAACTACAGAAATGTTGATAATGAAGGAAATGTAAATGTTGACCTTGGCACTTGGGCTGGAAAATCTAGCGAAGATAATGCATTTATGCTTAATCCGGGATATTCAAATGCTATTGTGTACAATGAAGATGATTTGTATTTACCAAACAATATTGACAGTTCGGGGAATAATGTTTCCGGAAGTCTTGCCTTTGGTATACATTCAACAGATACAGCAATTGATAAATATGCAAGAATCAACAAAGATACTGGTTTGATTGAACTTGATAGTGAATTTAATTTGAATGTAAACTATTTGGAAGTTGATATATATGTAAAATATGGTCAAAATTCAAAAGAACTAATTTCAACAGTTCAATTGGCATTCAGAAAACCTGAAATTCAAGATATAGAAAAAAATGCAAGTACCTTGGTTGTTGAAAATGGCAAAGCAAAAATTTCTGATATATTAAACTTGTTCAGAGTAAAAGACAAAAATAGCAATTATTGGTCTGGAAAGAGAGTTCTTGATTACTTTAACAATTCTACAAGTGTAAAAATATTCTTTGTAAATGGTGCAGATAGAACAAATATATTGGATATGGCTTACTCTAGTGCTTTATCAATTACAGCAAGTGAAGATATTAGCATTGAATGCAATACTACAACATTAACAGGATACACTATTACAAGTGATAGGTATGTAAGGGACAATGCAGTAAAAATGTCAATTTCATCAACAAACGTTATTCTTGCAAAACAAATTGCCCAAAAAGAAGTTACCATTGGAGAAGGTCAAACTCAAAAAGTATATGATTGGGATGCATTAAACAACAATGATGAACTTGCAAAAGAAATCTCTCAATTTGTGCATTTTGTTGATATATATGGTAACCTAGCAAGTTATGAAGAAATTCAACAAAAGATGAATGATGGCACAAATTCAACGGAATATACTTACACAGTTAGCAAAGAACAATCAAGTAATGATTTGTATTGCACATTTACCTTTGCATATTATTACAATGTTTTTGACAGAGATAATAGAATTGTTTCAACAACAAGTCTTGGCAGTGTAAATGTTGTTGTGTATAATACAAATAGTAATATTGCAATAAATGAAACGAAAGATATTACAACAGAAACCGAAAAATACGAACTTACATTGGCAAACTTTACTGATATAAATTATGCATACAAATTAACAGATGACAATGGATTGGTAAAATCGGTTGAACTAAATGCAAATGGCGTTACTGTTTCGTACAATATAAACAATAAAGGCAGTGCAACTTTGGTCGTTTATGCAAGAATATTAACTTCAAATAGAGAACTGGTTGATATTAATATTGCAACTTACATATGTACAAAAACCAAATAATTTTAAAACTTGACAAAAGGCGGATAAACTTTTTTCCGTCTTTTGTTAAAAAAAGGGAAATATGAACACAGAGACAATAATTTTAATTACGATATTTATATTAAATTTTATACTTCTATTTACAATGATAATGGCAGAGAGAAAACAACCAAACACAATATTAAGTTGGTTTGTTGTTTTAACCTTTTTGCCAGTCATTGGGTTTGTTTTGTATCTTCTATTTGGTGGTGGGTTAAGCATTAGAACAAGACGACTTATTAACCGAAAAAAAAGATATACAATAGATTATTATAAGTTTGTATCATGGCAAAGAGTTAATTTTAAGGCACTAAAAGCACAAAACGAAAAATATGATTATGCATATGATTTAATAAAATTTATAAAGAGCGATGACAACTATGCATTTACAACAGATAATAAAGTTGAAGTCTTTACAAGTGGCGAAGAAAAAATTGAGCGTCTAAAACAAGATTTAAAAAATGCCCAAAATTCAATAAATATTGAATATTACATTTTTGCGAATGATAACGTTGGCAAAGAAATAATGAATATTTTGTTAGAAAAAGCAAAGAGTGGTGTAAAAGTAAAACTAATCTATGACTCTGTTGGATGTTTGGGAACGCCAAGAAGATTTTTTAGGAAGTTAAAAAGATATGGGGGCGAAGTCGCAGAATTTTTCCCACCATTTATGGGAATAAGATTGATAAACCTAAAAATCAATTATAGAAATCACAGGAAAATTGTTGTAATTGATGGAAAAATTGCCTACACAGGTGGAATAAACATTCGAGATGATCATATGGGCAAGGTAAAAAAAGTCTCGCCTTGGCGAGATACACATATAAGAATTGAAGGTAGGGCTGTATGGGATTTGCAAAATGTTTTCTTTAATGATTTTAGATGTGTAAAAAAGGAAAGACTTGATGCAAAAAAACTTGTTGAACAAGGTTACTTTGATCAAGATTCTTTAACCAACAAAGGTAATGTTGGAATTCAAATCATTACAAGTGGACCGGAAAGCGATGAACGAAATATTGAAGATACTTATATAAAAATGATAAATCTTGCAAAAAAAAGGGTATATATTCAAACACCATACTTTATACCTGACGAAACTTTTATGAAGGCCGTTATCATGGCAAAGAAAAGCGGTGTAGATGTAAAAATTATGATACCCAAAAAACCTGACAAAAAAATTGTATATTATGTAACTTTGTCTTATATAAAAAGACTATTAGATATTGGCGTTGATGTATATTTGTACAAAGGATTTATTCATTCAAAAACAATATTAGTTGATGACCTTGCTGTTGCAATTGGAACATGCAATATGGATAATAGGTCTTTTGCCTTAAACTTTGAAATATCTGCTGTTATGTATGGACAAGATTTTGTGGAACAAAACAAAAAAATATTTTTGCACGATATAGAAAATAGTGAATTACTTACAAAACAAACTTACAAGAGAAGATTTTTGTCCAGTAAGTTTGCTCAAGCAATATTAAGATTATTTTCACCACTTATGTAAAAAAGATATGCACGCTTGTGCATATTTTTTTTATGATTAAAATTTTTCTTTTTGCAAATACTTACAAAAAGGAAAGTTCATGAAAAATAAAAATGATTATTTATGGCAAAAAACAAATGAGATTTTTCATCAAAGTAATTTTGATGTTATGTTATCAAGTTTTGTAATGTGGGTGAGTGTATTTCTGTGCTTGCTTTTTCCAATATTTGGTTTTGCACTTGCATTTTTTGTTTTTTCATTTGCACTCGTTGGATTTAAAAGTAATGTCGTAAATAGTATACAAGGCAAAGAAATAAAAGTTGAAGGCGTGTTTTTATATTACAAAAGGTGTATTTCTTGTTTTTGCTTGCAAATTTGTAGTCTTGTTTTAATTTGTCTTTGGTCAATTCTTTTAGTTTTTCCTGGCATTGTTTGTGGGTTAAATTATAGTTTTGCACCTTATATTATGGCAGATAACCCGTCATATTCAGCCACAAGGTGTCTAAATGAAAGCAAAAAGTTGGTTTATGGTAAAAGACTTGAAATATTTTTAGTTTATCTTATGGAAGCATTCTTTGTGCTGGTTGTTGACCTTGTTTTCTCTTGCTTAATGATTATTCTAAACTATTTTGCAAGTGTGCCAAGTTGGGTTGGGATTGTTGTTCCACTAATTATATCTACATTTGTTTTCTTTGTCTTTATATATCCTTATTTTGAAATGGTTGTCAGCGGATATTATTTGGATGCTAAAAAAGAAAAGCAAAAAAGTTCAAAAAAGGCACCAAAATCTAGTAGTAATGTTTAATAATTTTTGTTATAATAATCTTGAATAGTTTTTGGAGATTATTATGAAAATTATAAAACAAGTTGAAGGTATAACATATAACAGGACAGATACAATCGATTATTATAGAAATGAATTCCTAAAGAGAAGGGCAACAATTGCAAAAATGACCTATGGAAAAGGCTCTATTGAAATTGAAGATATTTATGCAAATGAATATCTTAAACAATGCGAGCAAGCAGTTATGGGAGATGTCGTTGCACAAGATTTACTTTCTTATTGGTTCAAACACTCAAATCCAGCACTCCCGGAAAATGTTGAGTTATCGTATAAATGGCTTTTTTTGGCAGGTGCAAATGGTAACAAGCATTCAATAACAAAGTTGAGTCTGTTCTTTAACTATGCCTATGACAGTATAATATTTAGCGATTATTATCCTGATTTGTTGGCGATTATGGGAATAAACAATGATAACTACCAAATTTTATTGGGTGAAGTAATTTGCCAAGAAATGGTAAAGGAATTAGGGATTGATGCTTTGGAATTATCAAAGCAAAAGGTTGTTGAACTAAAATATGACCAATTGATATTACAAAGATTTACTATGGCACTAAACAAGGCAATGACTAATGTTGATAACTATTTTAGAGATTTAATAAAAAAATCAAAAGGAATTTAAAATTCACTATTGACAATTGCATGGAATTGCTATATAATGTAAGAGCAAGCATAAGAAATTATGTTTGTAGATATCATTTTTCATATGGATATCTCCTTATAGAGAGAAAGGTTTTTTTAGTTTTGCCGTTCTCTCTTTTTTATTTTAATTACCATAAAAAATACCACATCACTTGATGTGGTATTTTTTCACTTAATTACTCAGCTTTGTTAGATTCTTGTTCATATGCTTCAATTATTTTTTTGCTGATTGCTTCTCTTGTTTCAGTGTTGATTGGATGAACGATATCTTTGTATTCACCTTCTGGAGTTTTTCTTGAAGGCATAGAAATAAACAATCCTTCATTTCCTTGAATAACTTTGATGTCGTGAATAACAAAACATCCGTCAATTGTCATTGAAGCAACTGCCTTTAATTTTGAATCTTCTTTGTTTACAAGTCTTACTCTTACTTCTGTAATGTTCATAACTGAATCTCCTTTTTTGTAACTAATATATTTATATCACAAAATTGAGTTATACGCAAATAATTTTACAAGATTTTTAAGTGAACTAAATTTATAAATTTACATATATTTTTATATGAAAAATTTGTTATTCCATTTTATAGGCATTGGCGGAATAAGTATGTCGGCTCTTGCATTCTATATCAAAAGTTGTGGATATAATGTTCAAGGTAGCGACATACATAAATCAAAAATTACAGATGATTTGCAAAGATTGGGAATAAAGGTGTTTTTTGGACACAAAAAATCAAACCTTTCTAATGTTGATGTTGTTATATACAACTATGCAATAAAAAGAGATAATGTTGAATTAAAATATTCAAAAGAAAATAAAATAAAAACATATTCACGTGGTGAACTTTTGGGGTTTATTTCTCAAAAGTATAAAAATGTTATTTCAATTGCCGGTTCTCATGGGAAAACGAGTACAACGGAAATGATATATAACTGCCTTTTGGTGGCAGGGATGAACCCAACATTGCATATCGGTGGAATAATCAAGGGACACAGTTTTGGATTTATCAATGGTGATAAAAATTATTTTGTTACAGAAGCTTGTGAGTATCACGATTGCTTTTTGAATTTAAAATCAAAGGTTGGGGTTGTTTTGAATGTAGAACCCGAACATTTGGATTATTTTAAATCTTTTTATAATGAAAAACTTTCTTATAAAAAATATCTGGAGAATTCAAATCTGACTATTTCAAATTTTGATTGTTCTAATAAAAATAACATTAGTTTTGGATTTGACAATAAAAACATAATTGCAAAAAATGTAATGAATCGCAAAGGTAAATTTTCTTATGATGCATATATTAACGGTAAATTTTTTGCACACATAGATTTGGGATGTTATGGGCAACATAGTGTAATAAATTCGCTTGCAGTGATTGGTGTGTGTGTCCAACTAAATGTTCCAAAAAAATATGTAAAGATTGGTCTGTGTATGCCACTAAACATACAACGCAGGTTTGAAATAATAAAAAAGCAATCACTTGTTGTTCATGATTACGCACACCATCCTACCGAGATAAAAGAGACAATACAAACATTTAAAAATTGCACAAATAAAAAAGTTCTGGTTGTCTTTCAACCTCACACTTATTCACGAACAAAAACACTTTTTAATGAATTTTTAACTTGTTTTGATAATGTTGATATGTTATATCTTATAAAGACATTTCCTGCAAGAGAAAAACCAGATAAATCGGCGAGTGCATTTGCTCTTTATAAAGCATTAAAATTTAATGGTAAAAATTGTAAATACTTTGCTTCATTTTCGCTCGCAAAAGAAAAAATACAAGAAAAAGCAGTACAAGGATATGATATTTTGATTTTGGGAGCAGGCGATATAGTAAACTTGGCATATAGTTTAAAATAGTTATTGATTTGTGTTGACATCTTTGTTTGTTTATGTTATGCTACAAAAGTATAAAATTTAATTAAAAGGTGAAATGAAATGAAAACAGAAGGACATCCAAATTATCATGAAGTAACAGTTGTTTGTGCTTGCGGAAACACTTTCAAAACAGGCTCAGCTGTTCATGGGGATACAATTAAAGTTGACATTTGTAACAAATGCCATCCATTCTTCTCTGGCAAACAAAAAATCGTTGATGTTAGCGGAAGAGTTGACAAGTTTAAGAAAACTCACAATATTTAATAATGTAACCCCAAAAGCCACTATGTTAGTGGCTTTTATTATGTGTTAAAAGCCAAAATTTGGTCATACTTATTATATGGAAAAAATATATTCAATGCCAAATTTGTATGGTACAAGTTTCTATTGTGGCAAAAATATGGCACAAAGTTATGTTGACACAAAAGGCAAATCTTATCTAGTTTCAAAAAGGAACAAAATAAAAGTAGTTTTTAACAACATTCCGATTTTAAGAGGTCTTGAATATTTGGTTTTTGGCACATATTTCTTTATAAAAAATTTAATAAAAATGCCATTTTCTTATTCAGACAATAGTGCAGTAAAAAACATATCAAATGGGTTAAATGTAAAAACAAAAACTGTTATGAAAGTCATTGTTCTTGTTTTGGCGATAACTTGTAGCATACTTTTATTTGGTTATTTGCCAATGGCACTTTCGGTGCTTTTAACCGGTTACACGAAAAACATAATACTAAATAGATTTATGGTTGGGACTTGTAAAAACCTAATTTTGTTTTTGATTTTGCTTTCGGTGAGATACACTCTTGCATTTAGGCAGTTTTACAGGTTCAATGGGTGCACAAATTTGCTAAATTCAAATGGCAATTTGTACAAACCAACAAACTATCTACATTTCATTTTGTGTTCGTTTATGTTTTCAAACATAATGTTGGCACTTTTGGGATTTAGTAGTGATAGTATTTGGAAAATTTTGGTAAATTTTGTGATTAGCATAATTTGTTTTTGTGTTATTTATGAAATACTTTATTTATTAGAAAATTCCAAGTATAATTGGCTTAACAAAACAACAATAATTTTTGAATTTTTGATTGTTGAAAGACCAACAAAAACAGAATTAGAAATTGCAGATTATGCATTGCAAGAATTATTATTGATGAAATCAAACAAGAGAGGAATTGTGGATACAAACAAACTTTTGGATAAAGAAGTAACTTTTTCATCGGTTTATAGCAAAGTGAAACAGCAGTTAAAGTCTGCTGGGATTTTGGATGAAAGTGAGGCCGATTTTTTGATTTGTGAAGTACTTAATATAAAACGCTCACAACTTTTGCTTACAACAAAAATCACAACAAAACAACAACAGGAAATAGAAAAGTGCACCCAAAGACGAATAAAAGGAGAACCAATAACAAAAATTTTCGGAAGGACTGAGTTTTACGGCTACAACTTTATCGTCACAAAAGATGTACTTTCTCCAAGACAAGATACAGAAATTTTGGTTGAGAATGCTCTAAAATATTGCAAACCCAAAATGAATATTTTGGATATGTGCACAGGTAGTGGGATTATTGCAATAAGTATGGCAAAAAATATGGATGCAAATTTTACGGCAGTTGATGTTTCCAAAAAGGCATTGCAAGTTGCAATGCAAAACGCCAAAAATAACGATGTTAAGATAAATTTTGTTTTATCTAATATGTTTGACGACTTGAAAAATAGTAAAAAATTTGATATCATAGTAAGTAATCCACCATATATTGCATCAAATGAAATAAATGGTCTTGATGTGGAAGTGAAAAATTATGACCCAAAACTTGCTTTGGATGGCGGAAAAGATGGCTTGTACTTTTATAGAATACTTGCAACCGAAACACCAAAATATCTTGCAAAAAATGGTATGTTATTTTTGGAAATCGGTTACAACCAAAAACAACAAGTGGAAAGTCTTTTAAGTGAAAGTTTTGAAGATATAAAATGTATAAAAGATTACTCAAATAATGACAGAGTAATAATTGCAAAATTAAAAACAAAAGGGAAGAAAGATGTTAGAACAAACAGCAAAAATTAAACAAAGATATGATGAACTTACAAAATTGGTAGTTGATCCTGAAATTATCGCCGACAACAAAGAATGGCAAAAATTGGTAAAGGAAAGAAGTAGTATTGAAGAAATTGCCGAATGCCACGATAAACTTGCCAAACTTATGAAAAATTTGGAAGAGAGTGAACAAGTCGTAAAAACCGAAACAGACCCAGAAATGATTGAAGCATTCAAGGAAGATATTGAAAACACAAAAAAAGAGATTGAAGAGCTTAATAGTCATATTCAAATATTGCTTTTGCCAAAAGATGAAAATGACGACAAAAATGTAATAATTGAAGTTCGTCCGGCAGCTGGTGGTGAAGAAGCAGCACTTTTTGCAAACACTCTTATGAATATGTATGTAAGATATGCAGAACGTAATGGATGGAAAGTTGAAGTGAATGAACTTGAACAAACCGAACTTGGTGGACTTAAGGAATGTAGTTTGACAATTCGTGGGAAAGATGCATTTAGCAAGTTGAAATATGAAAGTGGTGTTCACAGAGTTCAAAGAGTTCCAGAAACTGAATCACAAGGCAGAGTTCATACATCAACAGTCACTGTTGCAGTTCTCCCTGAAATTGAAGAAGTTGACTTTGAAATCTTGGACAAAGACTTAAGGATTGACACATATCGTTCAAGCGGTGCGGGTGGACAACATATTAACAAAACTGATAGTGCAATAAGAATGACGCACCTTCCAACAGGAATTGTTGTAACTTGCCAAGACGAAAGGTCACAAATAAAGAACAGAGAAAAAGCAATGAACCTATTAAAGGCAAAATTGTATAATTACTACAAAACTCAAATAGACACAGAATATTCTCAAAACAGAAAGAACCAAGTTGGAACAGGTGATAGAAGTGAAAGAATAAGAACCTACAACTTCCCACAAGGGAGAATTACTGACCATAGAATAAACTATTCAGTGTTCTCAATTGATGCATTCCTTGATGGCGATTTGGATGATATGATTTGTGAACTTCAAAAACACGACCAACAACAAAAGTTGGAAAATTTGTCACTAAAATAAAAATATTGCAAAACAAGGCTTAATGTAGTAAAATAGAAAAAAGGAGTACATATGACAGATTATCAAAGATTTCTGCAAGAAAACTTGGCAATATCTCAAGGTCTTGTTGGGTCTTTTAATGAAGAAGACAAGTATGTTGTATCACAAGACTCAATTCAAGAAATTGTTGGTGCAAAAAAAATGCTAACTTCATACAAAGATACCGAAGCGTTATGTGAACTTTGTACTCCAAACAATACTTATAAATTAAAATTTCGATTTACAATTGATGTTGCAAATAACAAAAAATATGCAAGTTTGTATTTGCTGGAGAGTTTTAATTTATATGATGAAAAACAAGAACTCGACACATTTTTAATAAACTATTGTGAAGCGAATGATAATAACTTTTTAGATAAATTAAAGAAGGCATTCAATCTTATAACAAAAGATGAAAGCCAAGGCAAAGATATAAAAAATTCGGCATTAAAGTTTGAAACTTTAATAATGGAGAAAAAAGATAAACTCAAGGCAATGAGTGCACCATTTATGATGCAAAATAAAAAATATATTCAAGATGTGCTAAAAATATTAAAAGCAAGTGGTGCAAGTGGTGATGAGATTTTAAAGATTTTTAAAAAAGAAATCTCAAAAATCCCGGTTGACAAACTTGACCCAAAGTATTGGCAAACAACAAAAGATATTTTAGATAAAATTTTATACAAAAATGCCGTAAAACTTCCACAAGAATATAGAAAACAAATGGAAGAGGTAAACCAACAATTTATAAAATTGTTCAAAGATAAGTTTAAAGGTATAAGTTTGGTTGTTGCAACCAAAGCCCCACAAGCAAAGAAACCAATGATACCAAAGCCAAAACCAAAAGCAAAAGCAAAAGAAAAGGGAAAAGAAAAAAGTGCTGGTGGAAAGGATAAGGGAAAAGATTCCGGCAAAGGCAAGGCGGGGGTAGAAGATAAAAAACCTTCCATAGAAAATGTATCCAAACCGGAAAAAGTGAAAGATAAAGATATAGATAGACTTCATCCACCAAAACCAAGTTTAAAAATCCAATTAGACAAAGAAATTATGTTTGGTATGAAAATGGGGAAATATTTGGGAGTTATGTCCTATATAAATGAACTTGACAAAGATAAATCAAACGACAAAACAAAAGTTGAGCAACCCAAGACTCAATTACCAAAACAAAACACAAACAATATAAATAAATATGAGGAAATGGAACTTTCCAGATAAAAGGGTATTGAAATTATTTGTATAATATGTTAAAATACATTGTAAAATATTAAGACAAGAGGTGAGTGTTATGTTAAATGTTGACAAATCAAGATTGACAAAAGAAATGCTTAAAGATGTTGAAGAATATGAAAGGACGGGTGAGGACGCAATATTCTTGCTTGCAAAAAGAAATAGCAACTATAGAGATATTATCACAAGAATGCAATCTTCAAATATTGCATTTGTTGCCAACTCTGGTGTGAAATCATTTGACGATTGGAACAACACTTGGTCATTAAACACCAAGATAAATGAAGATATGGTGGCACTTAATGAAGATGGTGGGAATAAAAAATATTCTTGTTATGCCCTAAAAGCACCAAATTCATTTAATCAAGGACTAAGGTTGCCTTTCATTGATACATACGCTTCAAAAAAGAAAAGTTTATTTGCAGGTAATACAACTTTTTCAACATACAATAGTTTGATTGAAAATATTTCAAATTCATACAAAATAAAAATCAAAGAACTTGATTATGCCAAAAAGCATATCATTTATAAGAATGGCTCAAAGCTTGTTGGCATGCTAAAAGACAAAGCTCATCGTGTTTTGAATATGTGCAGAAAGTTCTTACATAAGGAACAAACGGTTGCACCAATAAGATATAAAGGCAAAATCAAGATAACAAAATATTTGAATTCAATTTCAAAATCAAAATATGGCGTTTCACAACAAGAAAGAGTTACTGAAATTTTAGACAAGATTATGAATGCAACAGTAAAATATTTTGCAAAAAACGACAAAGTTGAATTAACTTCAAAAGAAATGCTTGTTGCAACACTATATGCAGATATACTTATGTCAAGAGCAATAAACTATGGCGATGTAAAAAATAATAACGACATAGAAAATGCATTAAAATTGCAATTATCAAATGTGTTGTGCACACTTGAACCGGGTTCAGACAAATTGAAACAATTGGCAGGACTTGGAATGAGAACTGCAATATACAACTTGGGGAAAATGGGAATTTCTTTAGATGAAGTTGTTGACAATGCAAAAAAATGTGGTTTTGCTTATTCAAACGAACCTACAAATTATGAAGAAGCATTGCTTGGAAGCAAATTAAAACTTCAAGAAAAAGAAGCAGGCACAGTTGAAGAAGAAAAAGCTAAATCAAAACAAGATGAAGTTAATGCTAATCCACAAAAGCAAACAAAAAATAATAAATTAGCAGATACTGCTATTGCACAAAAAGAAAGTGAAAAAGATTATCAATACTTTACAATAAATCATGATATCCCACCATTTGTTGATTACAAAATTCCAACAAGTTATACAATGGTTTTCGGTGAAGACAAATCGCAACAAAAAAAAGAAGAATCGGTTGAACCGGCAACAAAAGAAGTTGAATTAACACAAAAGGATGCAAGAAGATATATTGATACAGTTAGTGTAAAAGCATTTAAAAATTATATGGCAAAATCAGTTGTTATTATGAGCGGTTATGCAAACAAAACCGGAAAAGTTTATGCAAAAATGCAACGCAGACACTTGTTTGTTGAGGATATACTTGCCTACTATGAAAACAATAAACATTTTGACGCAAGTCAACTTGTGGATGACCTTAATAGATTGATTGCTCAAAAGGATGATGATGACGAGTTGCAAGCCAGCAAATTTGCAAATTCATTACTCACATTAAGAGAATCAATAATTTTTGATATTTTCAAAGATAAACAATCCATAAAGGTAACAAATGGTGAAACAATATCAACACTTGTAAATAAATTCCTTGCCGACAATTACAATGCAACAAGTTTGACTCCATTTATTAACAATGTGTTAAAAGTAAGTATGAAAGATATTGACAAATTAAAAAAACCAAACACTTTTGAAAATGAAAGATAAACAAAAAATTCTAACCAAACAGGTTAGAATTTTTTATGCTATAAACTAATATTTTTGAATATATATTATATATGAAAAAAATATTTGTAATAGTCCTTTTATTTTTTATTTTTGCACTCACATATTTTATAAAAAATTTTCCTATAACAAAAATAGATAAAAACCAAGTTTTTTCTCAAATTCAATATTCACTTTATTCTTTTGATAACAATTATATCAAAATTGAATTATCTTTTGGCGAAAGGGAAGAACCGTTTAATGATGATGGAAACCCAACAAAAAACGTTGGCTATTCTTTACTTGAAGTTGAAATGATTAACAAAGAAACTAATACAAATTTTTTATTTGTAAACATAAAGATAAATAACAAAACAAATAGGTATAAATTAAGGAAAAATCCATTCAAAAATAGTTTTGTGGAAGATATAAAAATAAATAATAAAAGTGATGATTTTTTTGAAGTAAATATTGAAAATTTAGATAACAATTTTTATAAATTAAATTGCATTACAAATTTATTTAAGTTTTCATACAAAGACGCACAAAAAAGGTGTATTGACGAATATAATAATTATTTTTTAAAAATATTAAATAATAATAAAAAATTTGAATGTTATTTGACAATTGCCAAAGGTTACGAAGCAAAAATTGTGTATTTTTGGAAATTAAAAATATTGGCAACAGATTTTGAACAAAAATATGCATTGTTTGATACTAACACACTAGATTTAATACTA
The DNA here is from genome assembly GCA_945919375.1 of uncultured Clostridia bacterium. Classification (GTDB taxonomy): domain Bacteria; phylum Bacillota; class Clostridia; order Christensenellales; family UBA1242; genus UBA5893. Next base: position 47,567 of record CAMEJD010000007.1, on the reverse strand, counting down.
AAAACATAAAATATTTGTAACAGCCACTTTTATGTGATATAATATACAAAAGTGGAGGTGGTGATTTTATGCTCACAGAAACAAAAAAAATAACTGAAAATGCATATTTGGTTGGCGTCACTTTTTCAAACAAAGATAACATTGAACTTTCATTAAAAGAGTTAAAAAATTTGTGTGAAACTGCTGGACTTAATGTTGTTGGTCAAGATTTTCAAATGGTAAGAAAAGTTACTCCGGCAACGCTCATTGGTAGTGGAAAAATTGAAGAAATTAAAACTGAACTCGACAAAAACAATGTTAATGTGGTTGTTTTTGATTATGAACTCTCGGGTTCGCAAGTGCGAAATTTGTCAGATATTTGGGGAGTTAAGGTTATTGACAGAATAACCCTTATTTTGGATATATTTGCACAAAGAGCACAAAGTAAAGAAGGAAAGTTACAAGTTGAACTTGCACAACTAAAATATAATTTGCCAAGACTTTCGGGGATTTCAGGCACAAGTGGAAGATTTGGCGGAAGTGGCGTTGGAATGCGTGGCCCCGGAGAAACAAAACTTGAACTTGACAAAAGAATTGCTCAAAACAATATCCTAAGATTAGAAAAAGAAATTGAAAGAGTAAAACAAAATAGGCAAGTCCAACGAAAGGCAAGGCAGCAAAACCAAATATACAAGGTTGCGATTGTTGGTTATACAAATGCCGGCAAAAGCACACTTTTGAACCTTATTACAAAGTCGTCAATTTATGCCGATGACAAATTGTTTGCAACATTGGACACAACTAGCAGAACAGTTTGGCTTAATGAAGGTAATAAGTTTGTGCTTACCGACACAGTTGGATTTATCTCAAAGTTGCCACATGCACTGGTTGATGCTTTTTCAGCAACATTGGAAGAAGCAAAGGACGCGGATTTAATTTTGCATGTAATTGATGCAAGCAACCCATATTACAAAGAACAAGTTGAGGTTGTAAACAAAGTTTTGAGTGACCTAAAAATAACAAGCCCAATAATTAAAGTTTATAACAAATGCGACAAACTTGAAACAAAAGACCAAACTGATGGCATATATATTTCAGCCAAAAACAATCTTGGCATTGATGCCCTTAAAATTGCAATACTTGAAAAAATGCAAACGATGTAACAAAATTCAATAATGCTCATATTATGATATGACAAAAGAAAAAATCACAGAGCACAAAAGATAAAATAATTTACATATAAGATATAATTCTTTTGGAGGGTACATAGATGAACATTTTTGGTGGAATTGGCAATATGACACATGGTGGGAACAACTGCATTTGCAACTTGGTATGGCTTATGTTCTTGCTTTCTATTTGTGGTTGCGACAACTCAACATTGTTCGGTGGTGATTGTATGAATATTATATTCTTGCTATTATTACTTTCTTGTTGCGGTTGTTCAAACAACACTCCTTGTGGGAACTAAAGAAAAAACAAAAGAAGGAACTCAAATTTTTGAGTTCCTTCTTTTTAATTATATATATGTGTTATTGTTACAAACAAACAAATGTTTCGACAAAATAAGACACGATATCTTTTTGAAATTTTCAAACAATAATACCGACAAATGGAATATGGGATATAGTTTTTTAGAACAAAATGTGAAAGTTAATCAAATTTTTTTGTTAATTCGTTGACAAAAAATTTGTTATAGTATACACTCTATTTGTTAATATTAGAATAGGAGCATAATAATGAAAAAATCAATCAAAAAAGCATGCGCATTAGCATTACTCGCAACATCTACAGCATCAGTAGTTGGCACAGGAGTAGTTGCTTTAGTTGATAATAAAAACACAAGCAATAATGGCACATTTGTATTTGCTGAACAACTTCCAGTATCAGATTACAGAATGCTTAAAGTTGATGGTTCAAAAACAACAGCCATAATTGGTTCAACATTCACAATTCCAACAGCAAAATTTGTTTTAGGTTCAACAGAAAACCCACTTGCCGGTTCACAAATCAAAGTAATAAGTCCAATTGGTGAAGAAGTTGAAGTTACTGATGGCACATTCAAGGTTGAAAGAATTGGTAAATATTTAATCACATACACTTACACAGAAGGTTTAGGTGAAAATGCAAAAACATATTCAGCTGTATACACTGTTGAAGGTCAAGTTAGTGAAAATGAAATTGTTTTAAAAGACAACACACAAAGAATTTTACCAAAATATGTATATCAATCATACACAGGCAAAATCTATATTCCAACAGCAGAAGTAGAATTTGATGATGATGCAGTTAAAGTGGAAAACGATATAGAAATAAAAGTATCATCACCATCTCACAGAGATTTACAATTCAATAGCCAAACTGGTGAACTTGATTATGGAACATTGGAATTAGGAAAGTACACCGTTCAATATACAGCAAGAACAAAGAACGGTGAATTCTTAAACACAGTAACAAAAGAATTTGAAGTATTGGCAGATACCGTATTTAACAAAGAATATGGAAAAGATTACAAACTTACTTTCTCATATTCAACAACAGCACCAACAAGTGCCGAAATTGGAACAGAATTAACACTTCCAACAGTTGTAGGGAAAATGGGCAGTGTTGAAACACCTGTATACTATACAGTTTCTGTTAAACTTACAACAAATGATGGTTTAAAAGATGTAACAGACCAAACAATAAAAGATGGAAAGTTTACAGCAAAGAAGTCATATTCAATAGACGGAAAGACCTATGATGCAAAGAATGCAACTTATTCATTTAAGTATGTTGTAAAAGATGCTCTTGGAAAGGAAACAACAGGTGACTTTACTATCACTGGGGTAAAAGATACAAAAGCTCCTGAAATTGTTGTTGCAGACCCATATAATAAAGAAAACACAGAAAACATCAAAGATGTATCATACAAAATTCAACAAAATTACGAAAATGGTAAAAATATTGTAATGAAAGCCATTTTTGCAAAAGATAAAGGTGATACAAATTTAAGTGACCTTAAACTTACAAGATATATAAGAAAAGACAATTCATCATCAACAGAGAAAGATATATATACAACAGAAGGTAAAGATGTTGAAGATATCTTTGCAAAAGATATTGTATTTAATGTTGACGGTGCTGTTGGAGAAAATCAAATTGATGGTGGAACACTTGAAGATGGCAGTTATGTAATGTATTACAAAGCAGTTGACAGCCAAGGAAATGAAACTATAGCAAGATTCTCATTCAAAGTTGATTCATCATTCAAATTTACAGCAGATGACAAACCAACAGTTGAATTTAAAACAAATTTCAGTTATTCAATGTCAAGTGACGACACAGTAACATTCACAAAACCAGTTGCAAGTGCAAAAAATGATGATAGTTTGAACACATATGTTATGTACAAGTTCAACAATGGTGAATGGACAGTTCTTGAAGCCGATGAAGACGGAAAGTATAAACTCCCATTAAACAAAGTTGCCAGTGCAAATAGTGTAAAAATTAGAGCAGTTGCAGAAAATGATGCTCCAATGTTAGGTGCAGAGCAAGATGGTGACATTGTAAAAGCGGACAACATTGATTCATACGATGGATTTAAGTATGGATTTGATGAAGTTGAAATCTTGATTAGAGATAACAAGGATACAGCAGCTCCAACCTTCACATCAATAGATAAGTTGGAAACATCATACGAACAAAACACCGAAATCACACTCCCAACCTTGGTTGTAAATGATGATTTGGTTGATTATGTAAATGTAAACATTTTTGCAAAAGAACTTACAAGTGGTCAAGAATTGGATGTAATTGATGCTGCTGTTATGCGTACAGGCAACACTTACACACTTTCAAATGCAAAATTGAATGCAATTCTTGCAGGTAAGTATGAAATAATTTATCAAATTACTGATGCAGGCAATAACCTTATCAATATTTATCAATATACCACAATAACAGAAAGAACAATTGAAACAGAACCAAAATTTAGCAAACTTCCAGATGCAATCAATGAAGGAAAACTTGAACTTGGGGAAAGTGTTGAACTCCCAATTCCAACTCTTCCAAAGGATGATGCAACAACAACATATTCCTATAATGTTAATGTAAAGGGAGGACTAGCTTTCTGTAATAAAGAATTATTCAAACCAAGCAAAGCAGGAACATACACTCTTGAATATGTTTTGAATAAGAAAGTTGGTGGAGTAAGTACAGTTGTTGACACAAAACAATTTGTAATCGTTGTAGAGGATACAACAAAACCAGAAATCTTTGTTGATTGGAACTTAAATGCATCTTATGAAAAAGATTCAAAAGTATTAATTCCAGTATTCAGTGCAAACGATTTATCTGGAATAGATATGGAAGATTCAAAGATAGTAATATCTTCAAAATCATATTCAAGAACAATCAAAGCAAGTGATATGGCAAATGAACTTAAAAAGTACAATGAACATCTTGAAGATGATTCAAAAGATGCTGGAAATCTTTATGTAACATTAAGATACAATGAAGAATACACAGTAACATACACAGCATATGACAAATCAGCAAAGAAAAATTCTACAACAGTAAGTTACTCAATTAAAGTTGGTGATATGGTTGCTCCAACAATTGATTTGAAAGATGATATCCTTCCATCAAAAGTAAAACTTGATGACAAACTTTCAATCGACCTTTCAAAAATAAATATAACAGATTCAAAAGGTGAAGTTATTCCAACAAGTGAAATTAAAATTGTTGTAAAGAACACAACAACAGGAACAACAATAAAGAATAATTTTGAAGATGAAGAAGGCAAGTTTGAATATACAATCACATCAGCTGGTGACTACACTGTAACATTCACAGCAGAAAAGAATGGAAACAAGAGAGAAGTTGTTAGAACATTCACAGTAAACGAACAAGAAAATGGTGGACTTGAAACAAGCGAAATAATCGCAATTGTTGCTTGTTGTGTTGCAGTTCTTATCTTGGCAGGTGCAGTAGTTTATATGATTTTAACAAAGAAAAAGATTAAATCTTATAAATAAACCAAAAATGTAAGTAAAAAATCTATTAGCAAATGCTGATAGATTTTTTTTATTGTGAAGTTTTACAACTTTTGATAAATATGTTAAAATATAACTTATGAAAGATATACACGAGATAATAGAAGGTTTTTGTGGTGATATTATAAAGGATTCTGCGAGCATGGCTGAATGCATAAATGAAGAAACAAAAACTGAAGAAGAATTTTTTGAAAAACTTGAAGTTGCCAAACTTTTAAAAAAATATTGCGAACAAGATATTCAAATTTTTGGTAAATACAGAGATATATTGGTAAAAACTGATATTTCTTTTTTCGAATATTATACCAAAAAGTTAAATTTTTTGATTAGTCAAAAAAAATATGAAATGGCGCTTTTTTATGTCAACAAAGCATTGTGGTACTATGATTTGCCACAAAACTTTATATCATTTGATTCAACTTTTGACTTTTATGTTTATTGCATGTTTCATCCTGAATTTAAGGAACATTTTTTATCAAGTGGCGAAAGTATTATATACCTAAATTATTCAACGGTATGTTTGGGACTTGAAGATGTTGACAAGGCGATTGAATGCATTAAGCATGCAATTTATTGTTCGCCAATGAATTTTCTTTACTATGAAAGAGCAATGTTTATATTTGCAAAATATGGATATGCCCAAGAATTAAAAACTTGCCTAGAAAATGCATATTTGGTCGCCAAAAATGATGCTGAATTTGGTGTTTTGCAGTATTATTATGCAAAGTATTTTTTCTTAACAAAAAAGTATGTTTTGGCAAAAGTTTGCATAAATATGGCAATGCAAAAAAATTTTAATCTAAACTATAAAAAAGATATGATGGATATGATATTGGAAATTGATAAGTCCAATATTGTTACATTAGATTTTGTTGGAGATTATTCGCAAATATTAAAGGATAACAATGTTCCACAAACTCGAAATTTTGATTTGTTTTTGGCAAGTTTAATCTTGTACGGTAAGTGCCTAAAAAAAGATATAAAAGACAAGTCATTGCAAAATGAAGCCGAAAAGATATCAAAGTCATATACCAATGCAAACTTTATGCAAACATACAAGAATAGTTTACTTGCAGGAAAAGAATTTTACATGATAAATAAGACAAAAATTTACTTTTATATTGATAAAAAATGGCAATTGATGATTGATAATAAAGATAAAGTAAATTTGTTTACGGCAATTTTTGAGAACAATTTTATAAGAGTAAATTATTTTTCAAAAAATGTATTCAAGTTTGTTATAGATAAAACAAAAAAATATGCCGATGTTATTGAGCAAAAAGAATTTTCTACAATTCAGGGCAAAAATATATTTTATGTAATACAAAAATTGGAAGATGGTACATATCTATTTACGGCAGAATTTGATATATCGGAACAATATATTGGAACTATGAATGCAACATTTAATCTGAATTTAGAAGAAGCAAAAAAAGAATTTTTGGGTATAATATCTTCTTGCAAGGATTTAACAATAAAATAAATAATTAGAAAAGTGTTGTTATAAACACCGATTTATGTTAATATTAAAGTATGATAAAAAATGTTGTTATTATTGGGCTAAACTACGAATATAATATAGAAATTGCACAAAGTGTTGCGGACTCTTTGGAAGCATATTTTTTGAATGGCGATGAGTTTGTTAATTATCAATTGCAAAACAAAAAAAATATGAAAGAACTTTGTGGAGTTGAATATTTAAAGGCACAAGAGAACAAGGCAATAAAAGGTTGTGCCGAATTTGAAAATTCAATAATAACAATACCCAGTCATTATTTTTTACGAGATAACCAATACAAAAATTTTGACAATTCATTGATAATTTATATAAGATTTTCAAAAGATAAATTGACAAAACAAAGCAAAATTGGATTTGTTGATGAATTTATTGTTCCAAATTTGTTAACTTATGCACAAAAAGATTTGGAACTTGAAAAATTGGCAAAATATATAGTAAATGTAAGAAATAAAAAGAAAAGCACAATAGAGGACGAGATTAAAAAATGTTTGGAGGAATATTGTGAACATAAATAAGAAATGCTTGAATTTTTTAAGAGCAATGTCTTGTGAAATGATAACAAACGCCAATAGTGGTCATCCCGGAGTGGCTCTTGGAGCAACAGAGATAATGTATGCACTCTTTAAGGACCACTATTTCTATGATGTAAAAGACCATAAATTCTTCCCAAGGGATAGGTTTATCCTTTCTTGTGGGCATGCAAGTTCATTGTATTATGCAACTGCATATATGTTCAACTTTGGGTTAGGGGAAGACGATTTAAAAAGTTTTAGACAACTTAATTCAAAAACACCGGGACACCCGGAATATAACACAACAAATTTTGTTGAAGTATCAACAGGCCCGCTTGGTCAAGGTGTTGCAAATGCTGTTGGAATGGCAATTGCAGAAACAATGGTTGCATCAAGATTTAATGCACAAAAATATCCAGTTGTCGATAATTACACATATTGTTTGTGTGGCGATGGTTGTTTAATGGAAGGTGTTGCACAAGAAGCAATAAGCCTTGCAGGAACATTAAAATTGAACAAGTTGATATTGTTGTATGACTGCAATAAAATGACAATAGACGGAAATCTAAACATTTCTAACACCGAAAATCCGGTAAAGAAATTTAAGTCAATGAATTGGAATGTTATTGTTTGTAAAAACGGCAACAATTATTATTGTGTAACAAGAGCAATTGCAAAAGCAAAAAAATCAAATAAAAAACCTACTGTCATAATTTTTAAAACCACAATAGGGCTTAATTCAAAACTTGCAGGTTCAAATCTTATTCATGGCAACCCACTAACTTTGACCGACCTTGATGAATTAAAAGAAAAGTTAAATGTCACTGATCCGTTCAAACTTCCGGAAGATATTAAAAATCATGTAATAAAAACAAATGAAAGAAATAATCGTTTGATTGAAAAGTGGAATAATAATTTTGCAGTTTATCAAAAAGCATATCCGGAACTTTATAAAAAATTGGCAAGCTTTATGGATAACAAGCCAATCAATATCAATCATTTGTTAAAGCAAGAACAAATTGACAAAGAAGATTATGCAATGCGAGATGCAAATCACATTATATTAAAAGAATTGTCAAGCAAAATGCCAAGGTTAGTTGGAGGCTGTGCCGATGTTGCACTTACAACAAAAGCATATATTGAAGATGGTGGAGATTTTTCATGCGAAAATAGACGTGGGAAAAATATCCATTATGGTGTTAGGGAACATTCAATGGGGGCTATTTGCAATGGTATAACTTTGTATTTGCAAAGTCCATCGTTTTGCTCAACTTTTTTGGCATTTTCAAATTATATGTTGTCACCAATAAGGATGAGTGCCCAAATGAATATACCATCAATGTTTATGTTTAGCCATGATAATTTTAGGGTTGGGCAAGATGGACCAACACATCAATGCGTTGAACAACTTGGGGAATTAAGGCTTATTCCAAATTTATATGTGTACAGACCTTGCAATATGACAGAATTACTTGCATGTTATGACAATGCATTGTCAAATCAAAGTCCATCATGTTTTATACTTTCAAAAGAAATATTAAAAAATCAAAATAATAATTTTAATGATGCAAAATTTGGTGGTTATATTATTAGCGGAGATTATGGCGAAGTTGAAATTCTTGCAACTGGTAGCGAAGTTGAACTTGCACAAAACGTAAAGTCGATTTTGGAAGGACAAGATATAAAAGTTGTTGTTGCAAGTTTCCCTTGCTTGGAAATTTTTGAAAATCAAACTGAAAAATATAAGAATGATATTTTGTCAAGAGCGAACTTTAGGGTTAGTTTGGAAGCATCAAATGATAATATTTGGGAAAAATATATTGGTAATAATGGATTGAAATTTAGTATTGAAAATTTTGGAAAAAGTGCAAAACAAAATGACCTTGAACAATATTTTAAATTTATACCAAGCGAAATTGCAAAAGCAATAAAAAAAACAGTTAAAAAATAATTAAATTATAGAATAAAATCAATATTTTTGCATATGATATAAATGTAAGAAAAAATATGTAATTAAGTATATTAAATATTATTTTCTTACTAGAGCAAATACCTGCAACACCTTTAATCAAAAGGTTTGCAGGTTTTTTGCTGGTATAACTTGAAAAAAAATGCCACAATTTATTTGTGGCATATTTGTTAAAATTAAAAATATTTTTTATATTTTTAATTAACATTGTTAATTTGTGAAAAATAAATAATTTTATTCTTGATTTTTTAATATATTTAAAAGATTATTATATCTTTTTTGCGCGTCAATTTTGCTTTGGTTATATATTTCTTCGGCATGTATTGGGTCTTTTTTTATTAGGTTCGTATATCTTGTTTCGGTTAGCAAAAAGTCCTTGTAATCTTTTGTTGGTGCACTACTATCCATAGTTAATGGTTTTTCGCTATTTGGATTAAATCTATACAAATTCCAATATCCACTTTCAACACAAAGTTTCATATGTTCGTTTGATTTTGACATATCAAATCCATGATTGATGCATGGGCAGTAACAAATAACCAAACTTGGGCCATTATATTCTTGTGCTTCCTTTAATGCTTTTATTGCTTGATTTGGATTTGCTCCCAAACTTATGCTTGCAACATAAGCATTCCCGCTTGTCATTGCAATTGCTCCCAAATCTTTTTTGCTTGTTCGTTTCCCGTTGCTATTAAATTTTGTGATGCTTCCAAGCGGAGTACTCTTTGATGATTGCCCACCGGTATTGGAATACAGTTCTGTGTCCAAAACCAAGATATTAACATTTTCTTTGCTATTCAATATTTGGTCAATTCCGCTATAACCAATGTCGTAAGCCCAACCATCACCACCAATAATCCAAACAGATTTATCAGTTGCCGTTTTGTTGTTATTTTCATTATGTTTTTTCTCTTGGTCAATTGCAAGTTTAAAGCCATAGCCATATTCGGCATTATCTTCAAACAAACTATTTGCCCAACTTGGTCCATTTCCGTTTTTGTCTTTTGAATATGGGCAAACAGGGTATGAACCACCATAAATGCTTGAACAACCTGTTGCGTTTGCAATTATCATATTGTCGCCAAATAGTTGTGTTAATAATTTTATATATGGAGTTTCTCCACAACCGGCACAAGCATAACTATATTCAAAATATGGTTCATAAAATTGAATACCTTTTGAAGTAAATTTGTTGAATATAGACTTTTCTTTTTTCAAGTTTTGACTATAAATATAATTTGCTTCCTCTTTGTTAAAATAATCAATGTCGTCTTGCATTTTTAATGCTTTTTTCAAGACAGGGCAAGTATTTACACAAACTCCACAACCTGTGCAATCTTTTGGACTAATTTGAATACGAAATTTCTTGCCTTTCATTCCAATTGTATCAATTGTTTCAAAGTCCTTTTTTGTGTCATTCTTTTCATCAATTAGCACACTTCTAATTGCACCATGTGGACAGGCAAGGGAGCATAATCCACACTGAATACAATTTTCTTTTATCCACATTGGAACACTTGCAGATATTCCACGTTTGAGATATTTTGAAGTGTTTGTTGGTACACTCCCATCAACTGAAAAACTTGAAACAGGTAATTCATTTCCTTGATTTTTTTCAATTTTTGATATAACATCGTCAAAAAATTTGCAATCCGTTGTGGAATTTCTTGTGCTTTTGTATCCAACAATGTTTGAATAATCAATCTTTTTAATACTGTCAATAGTTAGGTCAATTGCTTTTAGATTCTTATTTACAATGTCGTCACCCTTTCTTGAATATGTTGATATTGTTGTTTCTTTAATTTTATCAATTGCTTGGTCAAAAGGTATATTTTTTAAAAGTTTAAAGAATGCAGTTTGCATTATTACGTTTATTTTTCCACCAAGCCCAACATCATTTGCAATTTTTTGAGCATCAATGGTATATAAAGTTGCATTTTTTTCTTTTAATACATTAACAAATTCTTGTGGCAAATATTTGCCAAGTTCATTATCGTTTAATTTTGTATTTAATAGAACAATACCATTCTCTTTTAGGGAAGAAATCAAATCATATCTTCCAATAAATGTAAAATTATGAATTGCAATAAAGTCATGGTGCAAAGCTTTGTAAGGTTTGTTAATTGGAGAATTACTTAGCCTTAGGTGAGAAGTTGTTAAACTTCCGGATTTTTTGGAATCATATTCAAAATATGCTTGAACATACTTGTTTTCAAGTTGACTTATAATTTTTATACTGTTTTTGTTTGCACTAACTGTTCCGTCGGACCCTAGCCCATAGAATTTTAAATTGTAGCAATCATCATTCAAAATTTCAAAATTAGATAATGGTAGGGAAGTGTTTGTAATATCGTCACAAATTCCAACAGTAAAATGATTTTTGGGTACTTCTTTCATTAAATTTTGATATACGGCATAAACATGAGAAGGGTTGAATTCCTTTCCACCAATACCATATCTCCCACCAATAACTTTGACATTTCGTTCATTTTCAAGAATCGCCGAGCAAACATCATTATAAAGTGGTTCGCCACTTGCACCGCTTTCCTTTGTCCTATCAAGAACGGCAATTTTTTTAACACTTTTTGGCAAAGTTTCAACAAATTGCTTTGAAAAGAAAGGTCTAAATAATCTTACATTTAAAACACCAAGTTTTTCACCTTTGTTATTTAGATATTTTACGGTATCTTTTATGGTTTCAATTCCGCTACCCATGGCGACAATAACATATTCAGCATTGCTATCACCAAAATATTCATAAGGTGAATAACTTCTGCCGGTTATAGATTTTATATCCGAAAAGACTTCGGTAAGTTTGTCAAAAACTTTGCTGTAAAGTTCGTTACATCTTTCCCGATTTTGAAAATATACATCTGGATTTTGAGCTGTGCCTTTTTGAATTGGGTTATGTGTATTTAATGCTCTGTTTTTAAATGATTCAAGGTCTTTAAAAGGATAAATCTTTTTTATGTCTGCATCATCAATTATTGATATTTTTTCGATTTCGTGACTTGTTCTAAATCCATCAAAAAAATGAAGCACTGGCAAACTTGTTTTCAAAGTTAGTAAATGGCTTGCAAGAGCCATATCATAACACTCTTGAACACTGTTTGATGCCAAAATATTGAAACCTGTGGAACGAACAGCCATAACATCGCTATGGTCGCAAAAAATACTTAATGCATGGGTCGCAAGTGCTCTTGCAGAAATATGAAAAACGCAAGGCAAACACTCGCCGGCAATTTTATACATATTTGGAATCATAAGAAGTAACCCTTGACTTGATGTAAACGTCGTTGCAAGTGCACCACAAGACAAGGCTCCATGAATTGCACCGCTAACGCCTGCTTCTGATTGCATTTCTCTTACAAGGACGGTGTCCCCAAAAATATTTTGCTTACCTTCGCTTGACCATTGACTAACAAGTTCTGCCATGGTTGACGAAGGTGTAATAGGGTAAATAGCAGAAACTTCGCTTAACATATAGGCAATTTCTGCTGTTGCTGTGTTTCCATCAACTGTTTTGAATGTCATAAAAACCTCTTTCTATATATATTACCATAAATCTAAATATAATGCAAAAATTCAATTGCCAAAAAATCAAAAATGTTTTAATATTTTTGTATGAGAAATATTTTATTAGAATTGTCCTATAAAGGCACAAATTATAAGGGGTTTCAAAGACAAAAAAACACTCAAGAGACAATTGAAAACTATCTTGCAAATGCAATAAAAAATGTCTTTTGTGAAGATGTAAAAATCACTGCAAGTGGGCGAACCGATGCTGGTGTTCATGCTTTGAAACAATGTGTAAATTTTCAAACATCAAAAAACATACAAACTCAAAATATTCCAAGGGCATTAAACACTTATTTGCCACAAGATATAAGAGTAAAAATCGCAAAAGAAGTTGATGAAAATTTTAGCGCAAGATTTTCGGCAAAGAAAAAAACTTATTTGTATGTGGTAAGGCAAGGCGAAATCGTAAGTCCCATTCTTTGGGATATGGTCGCAAATTATCCTTACAAACTCGACGAGCAAAAAATTGATGATTGTGTTAAAAAATTTGTGGGGAAACATAATTTTAAAGCCTTTGCAAGTTCCGATACAGATGTAAAAGACTTTAATAGAACAATTTATAATTTTACATTTCAAAAAAAAGATAACTTTTTGATATTCAAAATAACAGGAAATGGATTTTTATACAATATGGTTAGGATAATTATTGGCACAATACTTGATATTGCAAGGGGAAAACTTGATATAGATATTATTGATAAAATGTTTGAAACTGGTGATAGAAGCATTGGTGGAAAAACTGCAAAACCAAACGGATTATACTTATATGATGTTGAATATTTATAAATAATATTGTATATTTATTCATATATAAAAATTAAAAAATATGCTTGACAAATAGTAGAGTTTATAATAAAATTATACTCGTCTAGGGTTAGGCATTTTTTTTGTAAAGTTAGCCCCTTAAAAAAAGAATTGTCTATACAAACAAGGCGTAAATTTTTGGAGGAAAAAAATCAATGAAAACATTTATGGAAAAACCAGCAAATGTGGAAAGAAAATGGTATCTTGTTGACGCAACAAATATGCCACTTGGAAGACTTGCTTCTCAAGTTGCTGACATCTTAACAGGAAAGAATAAACCAACATACACACCACATGTTGACACAGGTGACCATGTTATAGTAATTAATTCAGATAAGGTTATTTTAACAGGTAAAAAATTAACACAAAAAATGCTTAGAAGCCACTCAGGTTATGCAGGTGGATTAAAAGAAATGGATTACAAAACAGTTATGGCAACAAAGTCTAATGTCGCTGTTGAAAAAGCAGTAAAAGGTATGCTCCCAAAGAACTCTCTTGGAAGAAAAGCTTTTGAAAGACTTAGAGTTTACAAAGATGCAAATCATAATCATGATGCACAAAAACCTCAAACTGTTGAGTTAAAAGGAGCAAGAAACTAATGGCAGAAAGAAAAACAGCAAAAACAAGCAAAATTAAAAATGTTCAATTCCTTGGAACAGGAAGAAGAAAAAAATCAATTGCAAGAGTTAGATTGCTTCCAAATGGAACAGGAAAAATAACTGTAAACGGAAAAGATATTGAAGAATACTTTGGTCTTGACACACTTAAACTTATTGTTCGTCAACCAATGGAACTCACAAACACACAAGACAAATATGACGTTGTTGTAAATGTTATCGGCGGTGGACTTAGTGGTCAAGCTGGTGCAATCAATCATGGAATTTCAAGAGCACTTGTTCTTGCAGAAGAAAACCTTAAACCTGAACTTAAAAAAGCTGGATTCTTGACAAGAGATTCAAGAATGAAAGAAAGAAAGAAATATGGTTTAAAGAAAGCAAGAAAAGCATCTCAATTCAGCAAGAGATAATTTGTTTTGCAAAAAAAACTGGAAATTCATTTTTCCAGTTTTTTCTTTAATTTTGAATATGCTATGATAAAATTGTAAAGGGGTATATTATGAACAAAAGAAGATTTTATAAAATTGTTAATCACTATAACAAATATTTTGAGCAAGAAGCAGAAGGTATGCTTGAGTATTGTGGCGACAATAATGAGAAAATGCCGATTGATGTTATTATATATAAGCCAACAAAAAAATATCCATTTTGGAAACTTGCAACGGTTGGGGCAAGTGATTACAAAATGCCAAAACATAAACCTGCAATTGCAAGAAGAAATGAGTATGTAATGTTCCTTGACAAGTATATAAATATTTCTCCGGACAGCAAAGAATACGATTGGTATTATAGATTCCTCATGCTTACAGCATATTCCGCAAGAGATTTAGGTGAATTTATATCATATGGTCACACAATTGAACTAACTAATAGTCAAGGAAATTGGCCAATATCTCTTTTGCTAATGCCAGAAGCAATACAAGATTCAAGAATACTTCGATGCAAATTAGGATTGTTTGATAAATGCGCTATTTTACAAGTTATGCCAATATCCCAAAAAGAATATGATGAAGGCTTTGAGAAAATAGAAAATAATATATATGGCGAGAATTGTAAGCCAGAAGAATTTTTGGCAAGAAAAATAGAAAAGTGAGTTATTTAACTCACTTTTTATATTTCATTTTTTATGACTATTTTCTTCCAAGCAATTCTTCAATTTTAACATTTAAGTAATTTGAAATTACAGATAAGGGGGCTCCATTTTATACCTTGTGAAAGCAGCTTTTGACAAATGCAGATAATTGGGAATCTTTATTACATCATTAAGTAAAGTTCAAGCTCATATATAGAGATTTTTCCTAAATTGACATTTTTACATAACTCATGTATGCAAATATTTTGTTCTTCTAAATGGCATAAAAATTAACAAACCTGGTTACATAATATAAACGATTTGAAGACAAATATTGATGGATATGCATAAGTAATCTTTAAGGCAGAATATGTTGATGACACTTTTATATTTGATGATAATTCAAAGGTAAAAATTTCAATTGAATAGTAATAGATTTTTGGACTTTATAATTGACATAGTTTTCAAATTATGTTAATATATCAAAGTATGCCACATATTATGGGTTTCAAAGTGCAATTGTGCCACCTAGGATAGTGAGATTAGTTAAGGAGGAAAGTTATGTTTGCAATTATTCAAACAGGAGGAAAACAATACAAAGTTCAAGCCGGTGATGTTTTGGAAGTTGAAAAACTTGATAAAAATGTTGGCGACAAGGTTGAATTTGAAGTTTTGCTCACATCAAACGAAGGCAAAGTAGTTTGTGGAACACCAGTTGTTAAAGGCGCTGTTTGCACAGCAGAAGTTCTTGCACAAGGCAAAGGCGACAAGGTTGTTGTTTACAAATACAAAGCAAAGAAAAATGTTAGAAGAAAACAAGGTCATAGACAACCATTCACTCAAGTTAAAATCTTAGAGATAAAGTAATATGACAAATATTCAAATCAAAACAAAAAACAATAATATTGTTGCTTTCACAGTTTCTGGACATACAGGTTATGATAACTATGGTAAAGATATTCTTTGCAGTGCAGTTTCGTCAATAACTCAAAGTGCTTGTCTTGGAATTGTCAAAGTTCTTAAAATCAATGCTGTAATTAAAAAAGATGACAAAAAAGGTTATTTAAAATTTGAATTGCCTAAAAATCTTAGTGAACAAAAGATGCAAGAAGCTCAAATTATTTTGAAAACTATGCAACTTTCATTAAATGATTTATTATCTTCATACAGCGACTATATTAAATTGGAGGTTCAAGATGAAATTTATTAATATCCAACTTTTTGCCCACAAGAAAGGTGGTGGTAGCACAAAGAACGGTAGAGATAGTAATTCAAAAAGACTTGGTGTAAAAAGATATGATGGTCAAGATGTTCTTGCTGGCTCAATTATCGTTCGTCAAAAAGGCACAAAAGTTTATCCAGGTGTAAATTGTGGACTTGGAAAAGATTATACAATTTTTGCAACTGCTAATGGAAAAGTTAAATTTTCAAAGAGTGGTGACAAAAAAATTGTTAGCGTAATTGCTGAATAATGGTTATAAAAATTCGCACAGTTTTGTGTGAATTTTTTTACTTGTAATTATATTGACTTTATCAACAAAATCTATTATACTAAAACTGATATGGAAGAAAATAAAGAAGAAATACATAACGATATAAAAGTAGAAACAAAAAAACAAACAAAAAAAGAGTATCTTTTGCAAGCACTAAAATTTTTAGGATTTTCACTATCTGCAGGAATAATCCAAATTGCTGTGTTCACTTTATTAAATGAAGTTGCAGGACTTACATATTGGCCAGCATACTTAATTGGACTTGTATGTTCGGTGTTATGGAATTTTACTTTTAATAGGAAATTTACTTTCAAATCATCAAACAATGTACCTATTGCTATGTTAAAAGTATTTTGCTATTATTTGGTGTTTACTCCACTTTCAACATTATGGGGAAATGAATTAAGCAAAATCGGTTGGAATGAATATTTGGTTTTGGCATTAACTATGATAGTAAATTTTGTTACAGAGTTTTTGTATAGCAAATACTTTGTATTTAAGGAAAAAACAAAAAAGCAAAATATAGAAAGTCAAAATAATAATTAATAAAAATAAGAGCAAAATATATGTATGAAAAAGTATATATATTTTGTTTTTTTTATTTGTGTTTGTATCATATCATTTGGTAATATTTTAATAGAAAAGGAAATTTTTGCCAGTATGGACATAAAAAATCAAGAGATAAACATTGTGATTAAAAGTTATGATAATTTATCTATGAAATATCAAAAACTGTTTTTTAATATAGATTTACCAATAACAATAGAAAGTACCAATAAACTTGAAAATGATAATCAAAGAGAAGATAAGCAAATTATATCAACTTTTGAAAATAATAATATAACAATGTATGAAATATCAAATCAAAATCCACAAGATATGCGTAATATAATTTACAATGCAATATCTTTTGCAAAAGATAATGACAAATGTTATCTTGTTTTTAATCTTAACAATGAAACAGAAGAAAACGGTTATTTTGCATTAATTGATACAATGGAACTTTTTTACAATATGGGTATTCATATAACTTATTTTAATTGACTTTAATTTATTTTATATGTACACTTTTGTTAGGAGAGAGTTATGAATAAAGTCGTTATTGTTGGTTGTGGAAATGTTGGAATGAGTTATGCCTTTTCTTTGGTAATCACAAAGAACAAGGTTGATGAGTTGATTCTTATTGACATAAATAAAGATAAAGTTTTGGGTGAAGCAATGGATTTAACTCATGCAGCTGCGTATAATTCAAATAGAATAAAAATTAAGGCAGGAGATTATAGTGATTGCAATGATGCAGATATAGTTTGCATATGTGCAGGAAGACCACAGGAAGTTGGAGAAACAAGAACTGATTTAATAAACAAAAATTATGTTGTGTTTAAAAGTATTATAACAGAAATTAATAAAACAAATTTCAATGGTATATATTTGGTAGCAACAAACCCACTTGATGTTATGACTTACATTACATACAAATTATCAAACTTTAAACCACATAGAGTGATAGGAAGTGGAACAGTACTTGATAGTGCAAGGCTTAGATGCTTAATTGCTGATAAATTGGAAGTAAGCCCAAAAAATATTCACGCATATGTAATAGGTGAACATGGAGATTCAGAGTTTATCCCTTGGAGCAGTGCAATGATTGGACTAAATAAGGCAAGTGCTTATCTTACCGAAAATGATTGCTCAAAAATTTTATATGAAGTGAGAACAAGTGCTTATGATATTATAAATAAAAAAGGAAACACTTGCTATGGTATTGGAATGTGTTTGACAAATATAACAAATGCAATACTAAATAATTCAAATGAAATTATGACCGTTTCAGCATATAATAAGGAACATAATATATATTTTGGTATGCCATCAATATTAAATCGAGAAGGCATAAAAGAAACTCAATTTTTGGAACTTAACCATGAAGAAAGAGATAGGTTAATTGAATCTATGGAAACGATAAAAGAAACAATTAGTAAAATAAAAGATTAAAAAAAGGACTACATTTGTAGTCCTTTTTAATTATCAATAACTCGCATAGGAGTAAACAAATGAGCTAGTGGATGTTGTCTATGGTTGAATATATATTCAATTATATCAACTCCATTCATTGCATTCAAAATCCCATTTGCACCGCAACTTAAAAATAAGTAAAGGTTTTCAACATCTGTTTCACCGATAAGTCCAAGATTGTTGTCCGTTGTTCCAAATGCTCCACAAAATTTGTAATCAATTTTAATTTCGTTTTTGCTGTTTTCAAATAATGCACATAGAGAGTTATATAAATTATTATATTTTTTCTCACATTTCGCCTTTGAAAAGTTTTGTTTTTTAAATTGGACATCTTCACCCCCAAAAATTAACCTATCATCAGGCAGTTTCCGCAAATAGTGATAAGGGTTTTGATTATCATGAATTGTTGCATTATTTTTCCATTGTATGTTTTTTAATGGATTAGTTACTATTGTATAAGTAACAAATCTTTGCATTAAATGTTCATCTTGAAATAACTCCATATTGAAACCTGTTGCAAGAATAATTTTATTTGCAAAGATTTTATGATTATAACAGGTTGTAACACAAAAACCATTTTTTTCCGTTAAAAAATTATCAAATGAAGTGTTTTCGTATATTTTATCTTGATTTTTTGAATTTTCTATAAGTTGTTTGCAAAACAAATATGGATTAAGTTCTGCACCACCATTCTTATCGTATATTCCGCTGGCAATTGGAAATGGAAAGGGGTTGTTTGTTCTTGTAAATAATTCGCAATTAAATCCGTAGTTTTTTCGTAATGTGAATTCCTTTTTTATTTTGTTGTTATCTTGTGCATTTTGACTAAACAAAAAAGATGGTCTTTTTGAAAAATTGCACTTATTTCCATACTTTTTTATAAATTTTTCTATTTTTTTGATAGAATTTTGCCCCATTTTGTACACTTCTATAATTTCTTGCTTTGTAAATTCTTGTTTTAAATCATGATAAAAGTCGTCAAGTTGATATTCTAATATTGCCGTTGCACAACTTGTACAATTTTGCCCAATTCTCCCTTTATCAATTAAAGTGACATCATATTTTTGTGATAGATAGTAGTTAAGAATTGCACCGCAAATTCCTCCGCCAACTATTAAAATATCACATTTGATATCACTTGTAAGATAGTTATATTGTTTTAAATATTCAACATTTTGACAAAAATAAGGATCACCTTTTACATACTGCATAAATTTTCTCCATTTTATTTATTGCTTATTATTAATAATTTATACAAAACTGGTTAAGTATTGATATATCTATAAGTTATATTTTATATAAATAATTAATATTTGAAATATATAATGTTTACACATATAATTGATTACAAAAAGGAGAAATACTATGATTAATAATTTTAAAGAAAAGTTAAATGTTCGAGAAAATGAATTATATGAAGCTATTAAAAGTAAAAATATAACAATAGAAAGATTGTAAGATTTAAGTAAATTAATTAAAAATGAATATAAAAATAAAGAAATAACTGAAAAGTTTATAAAAAAATTATATATTTTATATAATATATGCCAATATAGTGATAAAAAGATTGATACAAAAAAGGAATTACTAAAAGCAATTTTTCAAAAATGATAGATAAACAGCTTATCAATCAATATAATGAAATCAGGGGAATTAAACAAAAGCATAATAAATTTGTAAATGATATAAAAACAACAAATAAAAATGTAGTTTATATTGCAGTAATTGAAGGAACACAAGAAAAAACATATAAAATTAATTATTACTATGGTTATGATTTTGACAATTCAGGAAAAGTAAATGATGCGTGTGATTTGATATATAGTCAAAATTTAAAAGAAAATGAAACAATAGTTTGGAAAGAGTTTAAACATAGCTACAAAAAAACAATTGTTTTGCCAATCATTCCTAAAAATAGATTTGATGGGGCAAATAAATTTGGAATGGAAAAAATCTTTTTAAAACGAAATGATTTTGTATTTTATCCACGAAGGAACTTAAAAATTGTAATTACATACGAATATACTTTTGAAAAATGGGATAAAGATTTGGCAGGTAGAACCCCGAATGACATCAAAGAAATGTTTGACTGTAATAATGAACTAGAAATCAATGCATTGTATAGTTCTGAAATTGTTAGTATAAGAATAATAAGTGAGCCATTCTTTCCATTTATAAGATTTATACCAATTGAAATTGAGCCAATACCAAATGACCCAATAGGTGATATAATAATTCAAGATGGATATAAAGACTTAATAAAATATAAAGAATTTGATAAATAAAATAAAAATCTGGCAATAAATGTCAGATTTTTTTATTTTGATTATTCTAAATAATAGTTTCAATGATATTATTACATAGTTTTTGAGTTAAAATTATCAACGATTTTTTGTGCAACAGGTAAGTCAGCCCCAGCCCATTCAAGTTTTAATAAATCTTTTGGGTTAACCCATTTAAGTGCTTTATGTACATTCATTTTTAATTCTTTGCTAAGTAATTTGCAATTGTATACAGCCATTGATAGGTGAAAATCAGGATAATCATGTTCAACTTGATAAAATTTGTCTTGAATTTGAACCTTTATATCAAGTTCTTCTCTTAATTCTCTTTCAAGTGCTTGAATATTGTTTTCTCCAATTTCCAATTTCCCGCCAGGGAATTCCCATTTAAGTGAAGTATATTCATATTTTCCTACTTCTCTTTCAGTGCATAAAATTTCGCCTTTTTCATTATAGATAATTCCAGCGACAGTTACAATTTGTTTCATATTTTTCCTTCCTTTTGTTTACAATCGTATTATAGCATACTGTTTTTTATTTGTAAATAGTTTTTTAAAGATTTTTATGGTTTTTTATAGTTTTAATAAAAAATAAATAAGTTTCTTAATGTTTATTTTAAAAACTATTGAGAAAAACTTGAAAATGTCAGCAAGGTTTGATATACTAATAACAGAGGATATAAGTAACTGTGAACGATAAGCAATTTGAAGAAGAAATCGCATTATTAAAACAAAGAGTAGAAAGATTAGAAAGTCTTTTAAGTCTATTTGTTTCCAATGGGTTTGTGCCTAAAAATAAGATTAAAGAAAAGACAAGCAAAAGTCAAAATCAAAAACTTTCTAGCAGAGATAAGACAAAATACTTGTATGAAGGAAAGATATTATCAAAAAATAGATTAGTTCTTGCTATAATAAAAGATTATACAACCAATCATTTACAAATAAATTTAAAAGATTTACAAAGCGTCTTTGATAAATCTTTGCAAGGTTCTTTAATGGTTGTAGATAATTTGGAAAATATAAAAAAAAGAACTGATTATCAAAAAAGATATTTTTCAAATGAACAAGATTTAATCACTTTAAAAGATGGAACGATAGTTGCTGTTTGCAATCAATGGGGAATTTTTAACATTAAAAAATTTCTAATGGTGGCAAATAACTTGGGATATAAAATTGAAGAAATATAAAGAAGGGTATTATGAATATTTGTGCGAAAGAAGATTTAAAAAATATAGATAAAAGTAATGATGAAATTAATATAAATTTATTGAAAACAGATAGTATTGAATATTCAAAAAATCAACTTGAAATATTAAATTATCTTGCTAATAATCCTACAATTCTAAATAATGCTAATAAACCAGTTAATATTGTTATTGCAGATGAGAAAATTCCTTATAAACTTTTTTGCGATATTTGTAAACTACATAACAACATATATGCTGGTAATAAAGTGAACTTGCTTGTTGTCCATAGAACACGGGGTAAAACTAATTATAGCGAAACGAAGTTATGGGACATTGAAACAATAATCAAGGCTAATAGTTATATTTACAAAATATGTAATGAAATAAAATCAAAGAATTTATCTCCGGCAGAAGCTTATACATATATATATTTAAAAGTTTCAACTTTAACAAAGTATTCATGCTCAAAAAACAGAAGTGGATTTAGCAATGACCAATTGTTTGCGGGGGCATTTTTAAAAGAACCTGAATTTGTTTGTGCAGGTTTTACATCTTTGGTAAATGAAATAATAGATACATTAAATATGCCGGGTCTAAAATCTACAAGAATTGCTTGCACGGTTAGGAATTTGGAAAATGATAACACCGAAGACCATTCTAGACTAAAAATTGAAATTTATGATGACAAGTATTCTATTGATGGGCATTTTTATAGTGACCCAACGTGGGATAATGTTAGGGGAGATTTTAATATTCCAAAATATTGCCATATGCTTATGGCAGTGAATTGCCAAGATGATGATATGAGCAAATATGATTTTTATGATTTTGATGAAATAAAAAAAGATAATGATGGTAGACAATACTACAAAAGATATTATCCAATGTATGAATATATGAATGAACCTGATACACCAATCTTGCAACAAAAATTGGAAAAACTTATTTTTGCCACAATGTCAAAGACAACCTCTAAAAGTTTTGATAAATTGTATAATATGTTAGAAAAAATGGCAAACGATTCATATAATGCTCAACAAATTGAAAAATTTAAAGGCTCGTTAAACTCCAATAAATTAGTGCTAACAAAACATGAAGCAAAGAAGATTTACGATAAAAATAGAATGGAAAGTAAAGAAGAAAATATATTTTAAAAACAAACAAAATTAATAAAAAACTGTAAAAATTTAGTAAAAAACGCAGAATATATTATAATTTTCACAAAATTTTCGTTTTAAAGGTAATTATATGGTGTGTGGCAATAATTAAAAATGCGAACAATTATTCAATAGTTGTTCGCATTTTTGGTATTGGCGGAAAGAACAGGATTTGAACCTGCGGAAGCTCTCACTTCGCACGCTTTCCAAGCGTGTGCATTAGACCACTCTGCCATCTTTCCTAGTCCAAAACAAAATATACCACAACATTTTGTCTTTGTAAACAAATTTCTTGACTATTATGGTATTTTGATACTATTATTTTATTGGGAGAAAATTATGGATAATTGTATTTTTTGTAAAATAATTAAGGGAGATATTCCTTGCTATAAAATTTATGAAGATGAAAATGTTTTGGCATTTTTGGATATTGCAAAAGACGCATATGGACATACTTTGGTAATTCCTAAAAAACATTGTCAAAATATTTTGGATGCCGACGATGATGTGTTAAAAAATGTTATGAGTGCAGTGAAAAAGATTTCAAATCATTACGTTAATGATTGTGGGTTTGGTGGAGTTAACATAATAAATGCAAATAACGAATGTGCAGAACAAAGTGTATTCCATCTACATATTCATATTATTCCAAGAAAGAATGGCGACAACTTAAAAGTATTTCCACATTTCTTAGGCACAGATGCTGAATTAAAAGATATGCAGGATAAATTAAAACTTAACTAATAATTGAATATATATTCAACCATCAAAATAGCTACATCAACTTTTTGTAGCTATTTTTCTTTTCATTATTTGTGAATATTTTTGCTTTTATATGTTTGTAATTATATCTTCATTGTGCTAAAATATATCAGTAGAGGTGATAAAATGATTATAGATGAAGTAAAAAAAGCAAATATGCAAGCAATGAAAGATAGAGATATGGTTGCAAGAAGCATATATAGTGTACTCCTTAACAAATTTATGTTGGAAGGAATAAAAAGAAGAGAAACGGGAAAAGAAATGGTTGATGCAGACTATGTTCAAATTTTGCAAAAAACAATAAAAGAACTTAGTGAAGAAGCAGAAAATTATAGAAAAGTAAATCATCAAACTCAAGTTGAAGAAATTGAAAAACAAATCAAACTTGTTGAAAGTTATTTGCCAAAAATGATGACAGAAGAAGAAATTAAGAATGTAATTTTGTCATTAGATGACAAGTCAATACCAAATGTTATGAAGCACTTTAAGGCAAACTATGCTGGCAAATGCGATATGCGTATGGTTCAAGAAGTTTTGAAAAATATGTAAGGTGGGATGTGAAAGTTTTTGCAATAAGTGATTTTCATCTTTGTATATCTGGCGCAAAACCAATGGAAATTTTTGGTAATGGCTGGAAAAATTACAAGGAAGAAATAGCAAAAGATTGGAAAGAGAAAGTTTGCGATAGTGATGTTGTTCTAATATGTGGAGATATCTCTTGGGCAATGAAATTGGACGAAGCAAAACTCGATTTAAACTATTTTGAAGATTTACCCGGAACAAAAATTTTTATTCGTGGAAACCATGACTATTGGTGGCAAAGCATATCAAATGTAAGGAATATTCTTCCCCGAAATAGTTTTGCACTTCAAAATGATGCAGTAAAAATCGGGAATTATGTTTTTTGTGGGACTCGTGGTTGGCAAGCACCTGAAAAGGGAATAAGCCAAACAAGTGAAGATGAAAAAATATACAAAAGGGAAGTTATAAGGCTTGATATGGCACTTTCGGCAGCAAAGAGATTATATCAAGACGGCGATAAAATTGTGTGTATGTTACACTATCCACCATTTAATCAACAAAAAGAAAATAACGAAATAATTAGTTTATTAACAAAATATGATGTTAAATATTGCGTATTTGGGCATATTCATTCTTATATAGGAAAATATAAAATAGAAGAAGAACTTGGGAGTATAAAATACTTTTTAACATCGTGTGACTTACTAAAGAATAAATTGATAGAGATAAAATAAAAGGAGATGGTTATGACAAAAGAACTTGTACTTTTGATATTAAACATAGTATTTGCAGTATTTTTAGTGATTGGTTTCCTTTTGGGACTTAAAGGTCTAAAAAAATCAGGAGTAAGATTTACTTGTTTTATTGTTGCAATACTAATTGCACTCTTTATAACACCCGTAGTATCCAAAGCAGTTATGAACATACAAGTAACGGTTGACAGTTCAAAAATAACATTAAACGACTATGTTTTGCAAATGATAAACTCTGTTCCTGAAATTGGGGACATAACATCAAAAAGTCCAACAATTCAAAAATTGATATCAAATTTCCCAATTATGATAGGAAATATTTTTGTTTTTGTTATCCTTTCTTATATTTTGTCGTTTTTATCTTGGATTGTATATTTAGTTTTTGCAAGTGTTATAAACAAAAATTATAAGGCAAAAGCCGAAAATGGCAACAAGGTAAAGAAACATAGATTGTTTGGTGGGCTTGTTGGAGCATTTCAAGCATTATTACTAGTTGGTATAACATTTTTGCCTGTTTGTGGTTTTGCAAATATAATAAATCAAATTCAAAACACAGCAAGTGCAGAAACGGTTGAAACTGTTGAAACAAATGCGACATCAAAGTTATTGGATAAAAATTTGCCAGAAGAGGTAAAAGTTATTATTGATGCATACAATAGTTCGGCACTCTCTGCAGTTGGGAATATATTTGGGCTTGGCGACAAATTATTTAATGATATTGCGTCAGTAAAAGTTGACGATACCAAAATAGCATTGAGAGATGAAATTATAAACTTGTCAAAAGTGTATGACAATGTAAGCTTTTTGCTTGATATGCAAATAACACCAGAAAATATTTCATCACTAGACTATGATAAATTGATTACTGCAACAAACTATGTTTTTGATTCAAATATTTTAAAATCAGCGTTACCAGATTTCTTTAATTATTTCTTTGATGAATTGCTTGAAAGAGATGATGTAAAAAATAATAAAGATTTAGTAGACATCTTGAATGTTATAAAAGGTGACATAACAAAAGATAATAAAACAGTTGAAAACCTAAAAAATGAAGTAAATTGTGTGTTAAATCTTATGAAGTCAATGTCAAAAAGTGGAATTATGGATGAATTGCCACTTGGAGATAGAGAAGCAACAACTGATAATCTTGTTAATATTTTAAACATTCTATCAAAAGACAATAAAAAGTCTTTCAATGAACTAATTGATATATGCTTTGAATCAAAAATTTTGAATAGATGTGTTGTTTATGGATTGTCAACAGCTGTTTACAAGTTGGAAGATGAATTGAAAGAAGTGACAAAAGACGACAGCATAATACTTACAAAATTAGATTTAAAAGATACAAGTTTGGTTGTAAAAAAAGCAGAAGTTAAATCTTTGATATCAAGTTTGCTAAACATCTGTAATGATGTAAAAGATTATAAATTGGACGAAATAAAAAATGATGTAAGGCTTGCGTTCGATTTGCCACTTGGCGATATATTAAAGAATGTTGGAACATCAATGAATGCAGTTCAAAATATGACTATTTTTGCTAAAAATGGCATTTATAATCAAATTATGGATGCAATGGCAAAAACTGAATACAAAAAATATGTGAACTTTGATGTTTTAAAGCAAAACAATATTTGGGTAACCGAAACTCAAGATATGGCAACTGCAATTGATAAGTTCATAAATTCAAATATAATAAGTTATATTGAAAAATCTGAAGATGGGAAATATTATGTAAAAACTGAAAATATTTCTAAAATTATTGATAAGTTGGATGATATTTCAGTAATCAATGGTCAAAACAAATCTTTATTGTCACAAATTATTGACCCAATATATGATAGCAAAATGTTCAAAAATTCTATTGATTTAGGTTTTAAATCAATGAGTAACTTTGTCAAAGACGCAGGCAAGTATATTTCAAGTGACTGCAACTTGGGTGAGTTGTATCTCGAGAAAGTTCACGAAGAAGATGAAAAAGTAAAGGTATTGAACTTTTTGAACAATACAATTGCATATGCAAAGAACCTTAATTTTGACAAACTAAAAAATGATACATTTAATACAATTGCAGAATCTGATTTGACTTTGCTTGGGCAATGTCTTGATTCATTAAAGGCTTCGTTGATATTTGCCGATTATGATGGACATAATGGCATTTATTCAAATTTAGTTGAAGGTTTAAGCAAAACAAAGTTTAATGAATATATTGATTTTAGTTGCACACTAAAACCTGATTTTAGATTTAATCAAGAACTTGGTAAAATTCAAGATTCAGTAACAAAAATGGTAACAGCAAAAATTGTTACAAACGATTCGTCAATGACACTTTTAAAATATATTTTTGATGTTGGCGATTTTGATGTTATTTTAAAACAAGTTAACAAAGCTGACCTAAAAGTAATTTTTACACCCATTATGGAGAGTGAATTATTAAGACCACTTGCAATAATTGTTGTAAACAAGATTAACAAACAAGTGAAAGATATCGTTGGTCAGTATGGTGCTAACATCCCAACAGATTTAACAAATTTTGATGAAAAACAAATTGAACAAATTGTTGATGTTATGGCAAATATGAGTGAAATTCTTGAAGATGTAACAAATGAAAATTTTGATTTGTCAACATATATGAAGAGTGAAAATTCAAACAAATTTGTTGATGTGTTGGAAAGTTTGCAAAATAATGCAACAACCGAAAATGGGGTATTTAAACCTGCATATGATGCAATGGTAAATTATGTAAAAAATGATGCAAAGATTGGTGCAGTTATCATACCGATAATAGATAAAAATACAAAGGAAGGAATAATTGATTGGGCAAATGTTGTTGCCGAATTAAAGAAAATGGGCGAATAAAGTGGAATTTGTACACAAACCAATTATGTTAAATGAAATACTGTCAGGCTTAAATATCAAGCCTGATGGTATTTATCTTGACTGCACAATAGGTGGGGCAGGGCATTCAAAAGAAATATTAAAACACATTTCAAATAAGGGACGTTTAATTGGAATTGATAAAGACCAAGATGCTCTTGATGTATGCAAAGAAAGGTTAAAAGATTATAACAATGTAACATTGGTTAAAGCAGACTTTAAAGACGTACAAAAAGTTTTGGATGATTTGAATATTCAAGGTATTGATGGAGTTTTAATTGATTTGGGTGTCAGCTCTTATCAGTTAGATAATCCAGAGCGTGGGTTTAGTTTTAGATATGATGCAAAACTTGATATGCGTATGGATAAATCTCAAAAATTATCAGCATATGAAGTTGTTAATACCTATTCAAAACAACATCTAACAAGAATACTTGCTGAATATGGGGAAGAAGAGTATGCTTCAAGCATAGCGAATAATATTGTAAACAACAGACCAATAGAAACAACAAAACAACTTGCAAGCATAATAGAAAAAAGTATGCCAACAAAAGTTGTATTTAAACGCAATGGAGCACACAAAAAAACATTCCAAGCAATAAGGATTGAAGTTAATGGCGAACTTGATAGGCTTTTTGAAACAATAAATTATTTGATATCAAAATTGAATAAAGGTGGAAGAATTGCAATTTTATCTTTCCATTCTCTTGAGGATAGAATAGTAAAAAATGCATACAAAATCAATGCAACAGGTTGCTTGTGTCCACCAAAAACACCAATTTGTATTTGTGGACACAAACAAACACTTAAACTTGTAAACAAAAAACCAGTTATGGCAAGTTTGCAAGAACAAAAAGAAAATCCAAGGTCAACATCTGCAAAATTGCGTATTGGCGAAAAAATATAGGTTGATTTTTTTGAGCTATTAGACTAAAATAGTAATAAATTATTATTAAAAGGAGTAGATATATATGGAACAAGATGAAAATCTTGAAAGAATTAGAGAATATGCAAGAACAACAATTCTAAACAAAGAAGAAGATGAACAAGTTGTTTCTGAAAACAAAATCGATTTTACAAAACTAAATTATAGTTCTGCTCCAAAAGCACAAAACGAAACAACCGAAGTTGTATCTCCACTTTTAACTCAATCAAATGTGACACAACAATCTCAAGTTAGTTTAAAACGAGATGAACAAAAACTTAATGAGATAAAAGAAAAAATTGCAAAAGAGCAGTTAAGAAAACAAAAAGAGGAACAAGAAAAACAAATACAAAAACAACAACAAACGGAGCAAGTTGCTAAAGAAGATACAAAAACTGAAGAACAAAAATTAGATGACCTTTTTGCTGATAGTTTGGAAATAAAGGGAACTCAAGACAAACAACTTGAAAAGCAAATAAATGAAAGTTCAAGTGCAACACAAAAAAGTTATAAATTTAGATTTAGATTGCTAGGTTGTGTGTTTGCTTGTCTTATTGCACTTTCTGGTGGCTGGATAATTGGGAATGTTGTTGATATCGTAAAAACAAATGCAGAAATTGCCGAAGTTGCCCAAAGCAATAACGAATATTCTGCAAATCTTGTACAGTTAATTAACAAAATTAGTAAAATAAAAACAGGCGAACAACATCCAAGCGATGCAGACAAGGGGTCACTCCTTCCAATTGAAGACATTATTCCAATAACACCTGAACCACTTGAAGATGTGACAGAATATGAACAACACAGCAATTGGTTTGATAAAATTTGTAATTGGCTAAAAAATTTGTTTGGAGGCTGATTTGATAGATAGCGAACTTACATATCATATATTACGAAAGAGGATATCGGCATTTATGCTTGCGATATCCTTTTTATTTTTGGGAATACTTGTCAGACTTTTTTGGGTGCAAGTTGTCGATGCAAAACAGTTGCAACAAAAAGCATATGACCAGTGGACAAGAGATTTGCCAATAACTGCAGAAAGGGGGAAAATATATGACATAAGCGGAGCAACGCTTGCTGTTTCATTTACAACATATGATATATATGTTCGTGGTAGAGAAGTGAAAGATATATCAAAAGTTGCTTCACTTTTATCTCAAAAACTAAACTTAAACTATCAAAATGTGTATGACAAGGTGAGCATAAGAAATGTGTCAGAAATTTTAATAAAATTGCAAGTTGATAGGCAAACTGCAAAAGAAATTGCAAGTCAAAATCTTGATGGAATATTCCTGTCCGAGAGCATAAAAAGGTATTACCCATATGGCGATCTTTTGACACAAATTATCGGATTTACAACTGTTGATAATGTCGGGCAATCTGGAGTTGAAGCATATTATAATGATTTACTTGCTGGCGAAAATGGTAAATTTGTTGTGCAAAGCGATTTGCAGGGCAAGGAATTAAACAATTCCTTACGCACTTTTATTGATGGAAAAAGCGGGGATAATATAACTTTGACCATTGATGTAAACATTCAAAAAATTGTTGAAGAAACTCTTAACATTGCAATGACTGAACAAAAAGCAGTTTCGGCATCTTGCTTAATTATGGACGCACAAAATGGCGAAATTATTGCAAGTAGCACCAAGCCGAGTTTTAACTTAAATGATATACCAAGAGATAGTACAAGCAAACTTATGTCAATGACAAAGAATAAACTTGTTGTGGATGTTTATGAACCGGGAAGTACCTTTAAAATTTTAACAATGTCATCTGCTCTTGAAAGTGGCTCTGCCCATCTTAATGACCATTTTTATTGTGGTGGAGCAAGCATTGTTGATGGACAAAGAATAAAATGTTGGCGTTCAATTGGCCATGGGAGTCAAGACCTAACAACAGGACTCGTAAATTCGTGTAACTGTGTTTTTATAGCACTTGCACAAAGAATGGGAACAGAAAAATTTTACTCATATCTAAAGAAATTTGGGCTTGGGGAAAAAACAGGAGTAGATATTGCATCAGAAAGTTCGGGCATTCTTATGAATAGCAAAAATGTAAAAAATGTAGACCTTGCACGTATTGGTTTTGGGCAGGCAGTTGCTGTTACACCACTGCAACTAGTGACTGCGGTTTGTTCGGCAGTTAATGGTGGAAATCTATATACGCCAACCGTTGTTAAAAAGATTTCAACATACGACAACAAAACAAAAAGTGTTCATGACCCAAAACCAAAAAGCACAACAATTTCAATCAAAACATCAAAAACTTTAAATGAAATGTTAAAAAAAGTTGTAAATAAAAAAGAAGAATATAGTTTTATTCCGGGATATGATGTTGGTGGTAAAACAGCAACAGCACAAAAATATCAAAACGGAGCAATTGCACGAGGGAAATATGTTTCAAGTTTTATTGGGACATATCCGGCAAGCAACCCCAAATATGTTATGTTATTTTTGGTGGATGAGCCGGGGGCTGGTGCATACTATGGTAGTGTTGTTGCCGCACCATATGCAAAGCAAGTTTTTGCAAAAATGTTTGAATATCTTAACGAAAAACCAATAAAGGAAGTTAATGTAAAATATGTTGCTATGCCAGAACTTGTAGGATTATCGCTACTTGACGCAATAAACAAATTGAAAGAACTAAATTTGGATTATGAAATTGATGGTGAAGGTGGAGTAGTTACAAAGCAATTGCCAGTAAAAAATACCAAATTACAACAAGGTTCAACTGTAGTTTTGATAACCAATTAAAAGATTGTAATATATTTATAACAAAAATAAAGGAAATACCTTATTTGTGTCGAATAATGTTAAATGATTCACAAGTGAGGTATTTTTTTGAGTAAAGGCTTTGACGATGCGTGGCTTGAAGAGCTAAAAGCAAAGAATGATATCGTGACCGTTATGTCACGTTATTTAACCTTGCAACAAAAAGGAAGAAATTATTGGGCGTGCTGTCCTTTCCATCATGAAAATCAGCCATCACTTTGCATATACGCAATGGACCAGTATTATCACTGCTATGGCTGTAAAGAGCATGGTAATGTTATTACATTTGTTATGAAAATGGAAAGTTGTGATTTTATGACTGCTGTGGAAATCCTTGCAAAAAATGCGAATATGGAAATTCCTGCTCGTTCGGTTGATGAAGATGTCCAAAAAAAGAGAAAAGAAAAAGAAACTGTTTTAAAAGTTTTGGATGCAGCATACAAACACTACGAACAAAACTTATATCTAAAATCAAGCACAATCCCACAAGAATATATAAAGAAACGACAATTAACAAAAAGAGATTTGGACAAGTTCCATATTGGTTATTCACGAAATTGGACTGAAATGATTGTGTATTTAAAGGAACAAGGCTTTTCTTATAACGATATGAAACTTGCTGGTATTTGCGAAAATAAGAATGAAAGATATTATGATGTCTTTGGTGAAAGATTGATGTTTCCTATATTTAACATCCACGATGAATGTATAGGTTTTAGTGCAAGAAGTTTAAGTCAAGATTCTTTTGCAAAATATAGGAATTCAATCAATACGGTTGTATTTGATAAAAGCAAAAATATGTTTGGTGTGAATTATCTAAAAGCACTAAAACAAACTCAAAAACTTGATTACATAATAATCGTAGAAGGTCAAATAGATTTGATAACCATGCATAACTTTGGATTCACAAACAGTGTTGCTTGCCTTGGAACTGCGTTAACACCATTGCACGCAAGAATGCTATCCAATTTGTGCAATAATGTCATATTGTCTTTTGATGGCGACAGTGCGGGACAAAAGGCAACAATAAGAACGATTGACACTCTTGTTGAAGGTGGGATGAATGTAAAGGCAATAAAAATTCCTGAGAACAAAGACCCTGATGAATTTTTGCATACATATGGAAAAGAGAAATACCAAGAACTTTTGGATAATGCATTAGATTATATTGAGTTTAAAATAAAAAACAAAATGGAACAATATGATTTGACAAAAGTTGATGAAAAAGCAAAGTTTGTTAATGATGCCATTGATATTGTAAACACATTAAAAAGAAACAGCGAAAAAGAAGTATACCTAAAAATAATAAATGAACTAACAGGTGTTTCAATTGAAGTGTTAAAACGAGATTTGACCGATACTCCACCAGACAATACAAAAAAAGGTTTGGTAGAAAAAAAAGAAGAAGAACATATAACCTATCTTGAAGACGCAGAAATAAAGTCAATAAAATTTATTTTGGCAAGTTTGCTTGAAAGAAAAGATTATGCAAACTTTGATTTTGATTTAAAAAAATATCTAATCAACCCAACATATATTCAATTATATGATTTGATGAAAGAATATAAAAATAATGGACAAACTTTATTGAAATCAACTTTATATGATAGATTTGATGTTGATAATGAACCAAATTTAAGAGATATAATAGATTATAACTTTGAAGAAATAACAAGTCCGGAAAAATATTATAATGAATGTGTGTGGAAGATTAGAGAAACATACTTAAAACAAATACTAAAAAAACAAAGCGAAATGTTTAGTAGTGAAAGCGATACAAGAAAGCGTTTGGAAATTGCACAAGAAATAAGTAAAACGCAAAAAAAACTAAGGGATAGAATTTTGGAGGATTAAGTTGAAAGAAAAATTAGAACAAGAACTCAAAAAATTGATTGAAATGGGAACAAAAAAGGGTTCTATAAATGAAGAAGATGTAATGTTTAGAATGCTTAAGTATGAAGCATCAAAGGAAGAAATTGATGAAGTCCTAAAACATTTGCAAGAAGCAAATATAAAGGTTATAAAAGCCGAAAACCCAGACATTGAAAAAGAAGATTTTAGTGACCTTGTTGCAACAATCACAGATGACCCTGTAAAAATGTATTTAAAAGACATTGGCAAAGTCCCACTTCTTACAAGTGATGAAGAAATTGAACTTGCCAAAAAAGTGTTGGAAGGTGACGAGTATGCAAAATCAAAATTAACAGAAGCAAACTTAAGACTTGTTGTAAGCATTGCAAAAAGATATGCGGGAAGAACAAGTATGCAGTTTTTGGACTTAATCCAAGAAGGTAACCTTGGTTTGCTTAAAGCAGTTGAAAAGTTTGATTATTCAAAAGGCTTTAGGTTCTCAACTTATGCAACATGGTGGATAAGACAATCAATAACAAGAGCAATGGCAGACCAAGCAAGAACAATAAGAATTCCTGTTCATATGGTAGAAACAATTCACAAGTTAACAAGAGCAAAAAGACAACTTTTGCAAGAACTTGGCAGAGATCCAACATTGGAAGAGCTGGCAAAAGCAATGGATATGCCAGAAGAAAAAGTTGCAGAGATTCAAAAAATAGCACAAGAACCTATTTCACTTGAAAATCCTGTCGGCGAAGAAGAAGATAGCAAAATGGCAGATTTTATTGAAGATGAAACAATAAAGTCGCCCGTTGAAGTTGCAACTCAAAATCTTCTTCGTGAACAATTGCTTGCAGTAATTGAAACGTTAACACCAAGAGAACAAAAAGTTATTCGCCTTCGCTATGGTCTTGATGATTCTCATCCAAGGACACTGGAAGAAGTTGGAAAAGAGTTTAATGTTACAAGAGAAAGAATAAGACAAATTGAAGCAAAAGCACTTCGCAAATTAAGAAACCCAAATAGAAGTAAAAAATTAGTAGACTTTATGGAATAAGGAGTAAGTGAATGGATGTATCAAAAATATTAGAATATCAAAAACAAGATTCAGAAATTATCAAACTTGAAAGAAAACTTTATGCAAGCGAAGATAAAAAAATATATCAAGATATGATAAATGTTGTAAAAAATGCTCAAAATCGTTCAACTGCATTAGATAATGAAGCGAAAACTTTATTTGATGAATATAAAACATTGGAAAAGTCATATAACGAAAATCAAAAATCTTGTGGAATGATTTTAAATACAAAACTCGAAAAGGTTAGTGACGATGATTTGAATAATGTTTCAAAAAGCGTTTCAAATCTTATGGACAATATTAATATTTTGGAGAAAAAACTTGTATATATGGCAGAAAGAGTTAATGCAATATTAAGTGAGTTTGATTCAACAAAGAAAAAACATGCTCAAGCAAAACAAAAGTACACAGAACATAAAGAAAAATACGACAAACTTGTTGAAACTTTAACCCCACAAATTGAAGAGAAGAAAAAAGCACTAAAAAAACTTGAAAAAAATATAGACCCAAATATTTTGGCAAAATATAAACAAAAAAGAGCAGACAAGGTATATCCTGTTTTTGTTCCACTCAATGATAAATCTTGTGGAGGATGTATGATGGAACTTCCTTCTGCAAGTTTAACAATCATAAAGGAAAAAGGTTATTTTGAATGTGAGCATTGTCACAGAATAATCTATATCGATTAAAAGAACAGTAAAAAATATATGGTAAGACATATATTTTTTTGTCTTAATCTTGCAAACAAAATATAAATATGGTAATATAAAAATATATAGATAAGGTGCATTATGGTTATATTGGAAATAAAAAAATTTGATGGCATAACATATAGTTGCTTTGATAAAAAAAATAATAAAATTTATAACATGATTTTTGAATTTTATTTTATGAATGCTCCGATTGTTGGTGACAAAATTTCATTAAGCGAAAATTTGCTTGATGAAAAGTATGAAGGATATTGCCAACCATATGCATTCAAACCGGCAAAAAATAGCGAGTACAGTGAAAAAGAAAAAGTTGACTTTGCAATGCTAGAAAACAAAAATGGAAGAACACTCCTTAGGAGAATATATGGATAATCCAGATTTAAAATATATAAAAAAGCACTATGGTGAACACTTTGCAAAACTTTGTAGAGAGTGTTTTCCAAGCATTTTGGAATATCCAGGTATGCTTGTAGATATCATTTCTAGCAAATTTGATGAAGTAAGCACTTTGTATCGTGATATTTTGCCAAACAAAGAAGCATTTAGAAATTATATTATAAATGTTTTTAATTCAAGAGTTAAGCAAAAACAAGGGATAAAAACAGATAAAACTCCACAAGAACTTTTGGACGATGCAGGGTATATTTTGTGCCCAGAATGTAAAACAGAACAAGACATTCAATCATATTTTAAGTACTATGCATATGGAGAAGAACTTTGCACTTTTTTAGGTGGCAGACTTAATTCTTGTCGTGTTTGGTTTGCAATAAAAAAAGATGTAGAAAAAATCAAGAGAGAAAATTTTTCTAATCCACAGAGACAAGATGAATATGGAACAAGTGTTATAAGCATTCAATTTACAAGAGGGAAAAGTTGTGTTTTATCTATAAAAAACAGATATAATCACAAAGTGGCAAACCCAGATGCAACCTTTGGTAATAATCTTGATAATATCATTCCGGGGCTTACGGACGCTTTTAAAAAAGAGTTTAATCTTAATGTTGATATATCATCAAACAAAGATTTCTTTATTGATGGATATGTAACAGCAAGTAATGGGAAAACTTATAAAAAGATATTGGAACTTGACGGCAAAATTTTCTGTGAAAATAATTATGTAATTTATGACAATGGGGAAATAGAAAATTTTGACAAAGCACAATATTTGTTAGTTGAAAACTATTTGTTTGATTTTTCAAAAAAAACTATTCTAAAAATGGATGTGCCAAGAAGTAACGATTCATTTTTGAATAGCATTGGAACCATTAAAGATATGAAGGTTACTGTAGATAAAGATAAACGTAAAGTAATCACAATAACACCTAAAGATGGCGAAAATATTACTATTGTGGCAGACAGAGAAAACCATTTTGTTGAATACCATAATAGCAATGTAAAAGAAATTGGAAACGAGTTTTTAATGCATAACAACAGAATGGAAGTTTTTGATGTTCCAAATGTTGAAAAAATAGGTAATTTTTGCTTATATAAAAATGTTTTATTAAAAACTCTTTGTGCAAAAAATGTAAAACATATTGGAAGTCAGTTCTTGGAGTTTAACGAAAGTTTGACAGAAATTGATTTGCCGGAACTAAATATGGTAGAAAACGATTTTATTGCTTTTAATAAATCAATATCACAAGTCAATTTGCCAAAACTTCAATATATTGGTTCAAGATTTTTAAAAGATAATGATAGCCTAAAAGTAGTATTTTTGCCTAGTGCGAAATTGATTGGTTATAACTTTTTATTCAATAACAAAACAATCAAAGAACTATATTTGCCAAATGCAGAGATTATTATGAGTTCATGTTTGTGCTATAACAATTCCCTTGAAAAACTTAACATTGCAAATGTAAAGGAAATAGGGGACTATTGTTTTGAACAAAATCAAACTTTAACATCACTATATATGCCTTATATAGAAAAAATTGGTAGTTGCTTTTTTAGTAATAGCAATTCACTAAGAAATGTAACAATAAAAAGGAATGCGTGTTTAGGGTCAAGAACATCATTAAACGAACCAAACTGTGCGATAACATATGTTGATAGTCAAAAAGGACCTTCAAAAGAATAATAAAAAACAAGACAAAAGAGATTTCTCGATTGTCTTTTTTTTGCTTAATTTTGATGATTTGCAATTGCACTTGTTGCCAAGAAATCACACCTGTTGTTATATTCATTGTCGGCATGACCTTTCACTTTATGCCAAGTGATTTTATGTTTTGACATCAAGTCCAAAAGTTGTTGCCAAAGTTCAACATTTTGAACAGGTTTTTTATTTGCAGTTTTCCAGCCCATTATTTGCCATTTTTCTATCCATTTTTCCAAAAATGCATTAACAACATATGCAGAGTCGGAATATATGTCAACATTGCATGGTTCTTTTAACATTTCAAGTGCTTTTATAACAGCAGTAAGTTCCATACGATTGTTTGTTGTGTTTTCTTCATAACCGCTTTCTTCTTTTTTGTGTTCGTTATACATCAAAACACAACCCCAACCGCCTTTGCCGGGGTTTCCAGAGCAAGCACCATCTGTGTATATAGTAACATTTTTCACTAATCAAAACTCCTAATAAAAAACTCAGTTAAAACTTTTGCGAGTAACTGAGTCCAATCTGGTGCGCCCAGAGGAGTTCGAATCCCCAACCTTTGGTTCCGTAGACCAACGCTCTATCCAGTTGAGCTATGGGCGCATATTAAATTGTACTTGTTCTTTGTTTAAACCACAAAGGAACCAAAGGTTATATCGGGGACCCCGAAAACGAAAATCGTTTTTGGGGAGCGTAGACTGTGTGTGACACAGCGAAGTTTTGATTTGTAAAATCAAAACAAAGCAAACAAACACACAAAGTCGAGCAGGTTCCGTAGACCAACGCTCTATCCAGTTGAGCTATGGGCGCATATTAAATTATACTTGTTCTTTGTTTAAACCACAAAGGAACCAAAGGTTATATGCTTTTAGTTTTGCTATGGGCGCATATTAAATATGTGATAGCAAAAACCATCGTGATGATTATATTACATATAGATACATAAAGTCAAGTCAAATTAAAAATAATCTTTACATTTTATTTTGAATATAGTAATATGGTAACATAAAAGGTGAGGTAAGAATGAAAGTTTTGAAATGGATTTTTAAAATTATTTTAAGTTTGGCAATAGTTGTCGCACTTTTAGTTGGTGGTGTTTTCCTTTTTGTAAAAATAAAGTATGATATAAACCCATTTGCACTAATCAGTGAAGTAAACATATTAAGCAAACAAGTTAATGAAGATGAAATGTACAAAAATAAATTTTCAAAAGAAGATATGGCAAGTGCAAAACAAGTTGCTGATGAGCATATGTTAGGTCTTATAACTTATGATGAAACAAATGCCACATACAAAATCGGTGATGGAATGTCAGCACCTTTGGCACTTAAGAATATGAATTTAACAGACAAGCAATGTGGAGCAATTTTGAACACATTACTTAATCAAGGTTCAACAACTGCACAAGTTACAATAGGTGACAAAACAATAAATGTAAATTTAGTCCAAGTTAGTTTTGTAAAATTGGATGAAGAAACAAAAACTACAACAATAAATATCGTTGTAAGAATTGATTTAAGTACCATAAAAGCAGATTGGAAATCTTTCCCAATGAGTTATGTTGCAAAGAAAGTTCCCGACACTATGTATTTTTCTTCAACAGTGGATGTAAAAAAATTAGATGGTGAGTTTACTTATCAAGTCACAAGCAAAGATTTTGCAATAAGTAATCTTAATAGTGAACAAACAAAAGATTTTGTAAAGTCACTTAATGCAGTGACAAAAATAGGAACAAGTGAAGAACTTAATGTAAAAATAGGTCAAGCATTTATTGATGGACTTATTGGTTATGATGACACACATAAAGGCTTTGCATATTCCTTAAAAACTCTTGATGTAAAGGATTATAACTTTGAATTAAAAGACGGAAAAATATATTTTGTATTGATTCCAAAAATTTAATGTAATACAAAATATTTATCGCAATTATTAAAAATAAAATAAATGTTTTTATTATTAATTATTGAATAATTAATCAAATAACAATTTGAAAAATTACCAATATAATCAATAAAATAAATGCAATAATCATAACAATCAAAGGTGTTGAACCCTTTTTCAATAAAGGCTTCAGCACCTTTTTTATGCGTATAAAATGATATTTTTTCCAAATTAAATTTGTTTGATATATTTTTATTTTTTCTTGAAATTTATCTTTGTACAAATTTTCAAAAGATAGTTGCATTCAACGCTCAACACTTGATAACATATTGTTAGGGAATACAAAAAGTTCTACTCTTGCTTTGGTATATCAAGTTACAAGACGGGTTTAATATGTTGTATTTAGACTTTTTGGATGACGCAATTTTTGCAAGCACTAATGTTGAATATATGTAAAATATATGGCACAAAATCTCCAACAATGTTGGAGTTTTTTTGTTTTTGATAGAATAGATTTTTATAAAAGATTTGACAATGCTTGTATATTGTTATATATTTAGTAATGTTAATTATTTAGGAGAAAAAATGCTAGACAAAAAGTATAATTTTTTAGAAAAAGAAAAAAAATGGCAAGACTATTGGCAAGAAAAACAAATTTTTAAGTTTGACAAAAATTCAAAAAAACCAGTTTATGCCATAGATACACCACCACCAACAGTTAATGGAAAAATACATATGGGACATTTGTCATCATATATGCATATCGAAACAATGGCAAGACACCATAGAATGAAAGGTGAAAATGTATTCTTCCCACTTGGATTTGACGATAATGGACTTCCAACAGAAAGATATGTTGAAAAGAAGTATAACAAACGTGCTTTTGAACTCGATAGAGAAAAGTTCACAGATATGTGCCTTGAAACAACAAAGGAACTAGAAAAGGAATTCCATGCACTATATAAGTCAGCAGGATTTTCTTGTGATTTGGATAATAACTATTCGTCAATTTCAAAACGTTCACAAGCAATTTCTCAGAAATCATTTATTGAACTTTACAAAAAAGGTTTGATATATCATCAAGAAGCACCAGCACTTTGGTGCACCGAATGCCGAACAGCAGTTGCACAAAGCGAACTTGAAAATCAAGATATTGCAAGCACATTCAACTATATCAAATTCTTTATTGAAGGAACAAATGAATATGTTACTGTTGCAACAACAAGACCAGAAATGTTGCCAGCTTGTGATTGTGTTTTCATCAATCCAAAAGATGAAAAAAATTTATATCTTTTGGGCAAAAAACTTGTTGTACCATATTTCAATTTTACCGTTCCAGTTCTCACTGATGAACTTGTTGACCTAGAAAAAGGTAGCGGAGTCGTTATGTGCTGTACTTTTGGAGATACTGTTGATAAAGAATGGCAAAGAAAACATAATCTTGAAATAAAGGAAGCTTTCAATAATGCAGGAAGAATGACAAAACTTGCAGGCGAATTTGAAGGAATGAAAATTAAAGATGCAAGACTTGCTATTATTGAAAAATTAAAAGAAAACGATTTACTTATTAAACAAGAAGAGTTAACACACGCAGTTTCAACACATGAAAGATGTGGGACTCCAATTGAAATTGTCGTTAAAAAGCAATGGT
Source organism: uncultured Clostridia bacterium (assembly GCA_945919375.1). GTDB lineage: Bacteria > Bacillota > Clostridia > Christensenellales > UBA1242 > UBA5893. Next base: position 6,468 of record CAMEJD010000007.1, on the reverse strand, counting down.
TCATTGACGTTTTATCTCACAAACAAGAATTGTATGATGCAGGTATGAAACTTAATTGGCACCCAGAAACAATGCGTGCAAGATATCTAAATTGGGTAGAAAACTTGCAATGGAATTGGTGTATATCTCGTCAAAGATATTATGGCGTTCCATTCCCAGTTTGGTATTGTAAACATTGTGGAAAGGTTCATGTTGCCGATGAAAGTGAACTCCCTGTAAATCCATTGTCAAAACTTCCAACAGTAAAATGTGAATGTGGCGAATGTGATTGGGAACCAGAACATGATGTTATGGACACTTGGGCAACAAGCAGTTTAACCCCACAAATCTCAACCGATTTAATAACCGGAAAAGGTCTTGATGACACAATGATTCCAATGAGTCTTAGACCAAATGCTCACGATAATATTCGTGTTTGGGACTTTTATACAATTGTAAAAAGTTTATATCATTTTGGGAAATTGCCTTGGACTGACCTTATGATTTCAGGCTATGTAACAAGTGCCGATGGCAGTAAGTTAAGCAAAAAGAGTGGAAACAATAAAAATGCTCCACAAGACATAATTGCACAATATAGTGCCGATGTAACAAGATATTGGGCAAATAATCTATCTCTTGGAAAGGATACTTGCTTTTCTCTTGAAAGTTTTGATGCTGGCAAAAAACTTGCAAACAAAATTTGGAATGCGTCAAAATTTGTTTTGTCTTTCTTATATGATTACACACCAAGACAAATTGATTTGTTGCCAATGGACAAATGGATTTTGGAAAAATATAAAAAAGTATTCAAAAGTTTTGCCAAAAATCTTGACAGATATGACATCTGTTTAGGACTTGGTGAAGCAGAAAAATTTTTCTGGGATTTTTGTGATGACTATATTGAACTTGTAAAACGTAGATTATATAACCCAGATGTGTATGGCGAAAAAGAATGTGAAAGTGCAAAATATGCTTGTTATTACACATTGCTAGGAATATTAAAAATGTTTGCTCCATTTATGCCACATATAACAGAAGAAATTTATCAAGACTATTATGCAGAAAAAGAAAATCAAGTTTCAATCCATGTTTCTGGGTACTTGAATCTTGGGGAAGCAAAAGATGAAAATTTTGTAAAAGCAGGCGATGAAGTTATGCAAATCGTAAGTGGAATAAGACAATTTAAGAGTGAAAACAAAATTTCCTTAAAGACATTCATAAAAGACCTTAAAGTATCTTCAAAATATAAAGACTTTATAAAGTTATGTGAAGTTGATATAAAAGCAGTAGGTTCAATAAATAACCTAGAAGTTGAAGATGGTGACTTTAAATTGGAATTTGGTGAGATTATCCCAGATGCTGAATAAAACAAAAAATGCTAGGTTTCTAGCATTTTTTTTATTATTGTCTATATGTACATATTCCATAAAGATAATTAACATTACGTATTATGTCACAAAGACTTGTGATTGCTGATGATGCGTCAATTTTTGTGTTGTAATCACAAAGAAGAATAAGCAATTTTATGCTTTTTGAACAATCTTTTATTATCTCGCTAATATTATTGCAGTAATTTGTAAAAAAACACTTTTGCTTTTTATCTTTCAAAACACACTCAACACTTTTTGCATAATCTTTTAGCATTAAAAAAATATTGTCAATTTGTGAAATATTCTTTTTGTATGTTTTGAGTATGGTTAGATTATTAAAAATATTAAAATAATAATTATTTAATTTTTCAATATTTTCTTTTTTTATTATATCATCTTCTTTATATAAAGCAACATTAACATTTTGTTTTAATGTTTTTGAATATTCCTTTGCCATTTTTTCATAAATTTGTGGGCTTAATTTTTCATCATCATATACCATAAATAAATTTTTTACTCCCAAAATATTGTTTTCTTTATTAAAATATTCTAAATAAATATAAAATATGCCATTCATATAACTTGTAAAATCAACAAAAACCGACAAAAAGTAAATTATTTTTTTATTATTTATTTTAATAAGTTAAATTTCAACATTTTTTATGCTATATGTTACAACGCATATGTGTTAATATAATTTTGTACAAATAAAGGAGAAAAAATGGAAACAACAAGTAATCAGTACAAAAGAAAAATTAAAATATATGTTGCAGATAATACAGATTTTAAAGAGCAAGTAATTTCATATTTTAACACAAAAGATGATTATGAAATTGTTGGAAGCAGTGATGATGGGCAAAAAGCATTTATTGATATATGCGCACTAAAGCCAGATGTCGTTTTGTTGGAATGTATTTTGCCATCAATTGATGGATTTGTTATTATGGACAAATTAACTGAAAGAATGGGACAAAATAGACCTAAAATTATTGTAATTTCTTCATTATCTCATGAGGGTTTTGTAACAAAAGCAATGAACCAAGGTGCATCGTATTTTATTTGCAAGCCAACCAATTTGGATATTGTTGAAAGAAGAATAAAAGATGTGCTTAATCTTAACAACCAAAATGAAAAACTTGAACCAAAACAAAAAAATAGGGCATTGGAAGAAAAAATTTCAAACATTTTTATTACGGTTGGAATACCTGCACATATCAAAGGATATCAATTCCTTCGTGAAGCAATAAAAATGGCGATTGATGAACCTGAGATAATCAATTCAATAACAAAAAAACTTTATCCAGCTATTGCAGAAAAGTTTGATACTTCGGCAAGTAAAGTTGAACGTGCAATTCGCCATGCAATTGAAGTTGCTTGGAATAGGGGAAAAATAGAGAACATAAACTCAATATTTGGTTTAAAAGTGTACACATCAAATGACAAACCAACCAATGGTGAGTTTATAGCGTTGGTTGCGGATAAAATGATTATTGAAGGCGCATAAACGCAAAATTAATTCGCAATACCTTCGTTTGCTGGCGAGCATCTCACACAAAGTCATTTAGGGGACTAAACTCCTTCGTGTGAGAACTTGCCGAGCCTTGTTCTTGCGATTAATTTTGTGTTTATATACTTAGTAAAAACAAAACAACCCCGAACTTGGGGTTGTTTTTTGTTATTGCATTATAATCTACTCATTGGGTGGCAATTTTATGTTTGAGATATGTGTTACAAAACATTTGAATTAAGATGTATTATTTATTCAATAATTTGTTTTAATGGCTTATTAATAAAAAAATATATGGCAAAATTGCCATATATTTTTAGTTATCGCTTTCATCATCAATTGCGTTTGCATTTGAATATTTTTCTTTTGCTTTTTTCTTATCTGCCTTTGCTTGTTTTGGGTCAATTTTTCTTGTTACTGTTCTTATGTATTCATACAAGTTATCGTGAACTTCAACAAAGTCCTTACAATATTTTTTTATTGCATCATTAAAGGAAACAAAGTCTGGCATATATTGTTCTGGACTTGCAAGTTTAACAGTCAACCCTTGGGATTTATGAATTCGTTTTGTTTCAAAGTTTTCATATTTTGTATCTTCCATGCAAATATATGACCTAAACCCAGTGCCACTGATAATTTTGTATACATTTGCAAGTGTGTAGCTTGCAACCTTTGGAATTGCATTTTTTATTACATTTTCAAGGTCAATATAAAATGGGGTGGAAAACACACCACGAATTCCATCAACCAAGTAAAATGAATGGTCTTTTAATGTGTCCTTTGGTCCAACTTTGTGAGCAAAAACCCTTTGTGATTGCAAAACTTTGCTTTGTGACATTTGTGCAACTTTAAAAAAAACTCTATCTTCTTCTTGTATCTTTGAAAGAATTATACCTGCTTTATACAATATATCATTTGGTGTGTCATAAAAAATTTCACTGGTGTGAATTTGTCCGCAATAACGGAATTTATAAAATTTTAAGATGTTTTCAAGTGCAAAAACTTTGTCAAAAGGTTTTTCGGTTAAAGCTTCATACTTAACAATATCTTTGCTATTCAATTCAACAAATTTCCCCATAGTATTTCCTTTATTTATATATTAAGTATTTTTTGCAAAAAAATCAACTAAATAACATTTATTTTTTGTACAAGCAAAATTCGACATATTGTGACATATAAATATTCACAAAGGAGAAGTTGATGATATTTGAAAATTTTGTGTTGTTTATGAACAAAATTTTGTTATTTTCCTCATACATAAGCAATGCACAAGGTTTTTTAAAACCATTATCAAGAGAAGAAGAAAGAGAGTATTTTGAAAAATTTAAAAAAGGTGACAAGTCGGCAAAAGACAAGTTAATCAATCATAATTTGCGTCTTGTTGCACACATTGTAAAAAAATATTCAGGAAGTGCCGAAGCCGATGACCTAATTTCCGTTGGGTCAATAGGGTTAATAAAGGCAATAAACTCGTTTGAATACAACAAGGGAACACAACTTTCAACCTATGCAGCAAGGTGTATTGAAAATGAAATTTTGATGCTACTTAGGCTAAACAAAAAACACAAAAATGTATACAGTTTGGAAGAGAGTTTGGGGCAAGATAAGGATGGCAACGATATTGAGTTAAAAGATGTTATACCATCAACCGAAGAAGATGTATTTTCAACAGTTGAAAACAACATCATAACAGAAAAAATTGTAAAGGTGATAAACGAAAATCTTACCGAAAGAGAAGCAAAAATAATTGTGATGAGATATGGCATAAATGGAACACCAGCACTAACGCAAAGGGAAGTGGCAGAAAAGCTTGGAATATCTCGTTCATATATTTCAAGAATAGAAACAAAGGCATTGGAAATAATCAAAAACCACATGACTGATTTTCTGGAAAATGAATAACTATGCATAAATATAAATTTTTTTAAATAATTATTAAAAAAACTCTTGAAAAATTTAAAAAAAGAATATATATTAAAAATATAGGAGAGAAATATCAAAATGTGTGTAATGACAAAAGAAGTTTTTGTAAAGTATGTTCAAGAGTTAGTTTTGCCACTTTTTACTGGTTCACATATTGCCGGGGAAGATGTTTCAACATCAAGAGATAGTGAGGTTGCACAAGGAACAGGTGGAACTATGCTTGTCAAACCACACAAAGAAGATGAGTACAGACTTATCATAAAAAGAAGTCAACCTTTCAAGAGTAACGATATTGATTTGATGCACGCAATAATTGAAGAACTTGACCAAATAAATGACTATGGCATAAAGGATGAAGTTTATATCAAAAAATTGCAAAGTTTGGCAATGGAAAAGGCAATTTGCAAATCTCTTACAGACATTTCATACAACACGTTACTTGGGGTTATTGCTGGACTTGACAAATATGCAAGAAAAACATATGAAGGTAGCGAAATCAAGTTTGGTATTGTTATCAACGAATATGTAAATTGCTCAAACAAAAGTGAAAATTTGCATTATTCAACATTGTTTAGAAAAGACTTTTTTTCTGTGCTTTCAAATGGCGAACAAACTTGTCTTGAAATTGACAAAGAAGGATATTTGCTTGGTCACGTGCTTTTTGAAAGATTAAGGAGTGCACCAACAATTTGTCCATATGACTACACTGGTGTTGCAAGATATTGTAACAACAATCGTATCGGTGTAATTTTGCTAGCAAGTGGCGAAATTTTGCTATTCAAAAATTATGAACTTATGTATGCAAAAAAGGGTGGCAGTTGGGGGAGTTATTGCCATGATGAAATTATCCAATTACTTTCAAACAAAACAAATCACACAATAAAGGAAATTCGCAAACAAATTTACTTTACATCTCTTGATTGTTCTTTTGCAAGAACTGGTGGTTGTATTGTATATCTTGACAAAGATGATGTTGAAAGTGCCTTAACACATATTGATATAAATGATATTATTAGTGAAAAATACTTTAATATAAAAAAAGCACAACTTATTGATGAATCTCACAAGTTATATAACTTTCAAAAACCAAGTCCAGTAACAGAAGAAACAACTTTTGCAGACTTTATAAAAACAAACCCAATGGCAAAAAGTGCTTGTCTTAAAGAATGTATTGCTGATAAAAAATTTCATGAGTTATCAAGAAAATTTAGGGAAGAAATTGTTGGTGTTGATGGTGCAACAATTATTGATAATGATGGAACAATTATTGCAATTGGGGCAATTGTTCAAATTGAAGCTGGGTCAAGCGGTGGTGGCAGACTTGCCGCAACAAAAACTCTTGCAAAATATGGTGTTGCAATAAAAATTTCAGCAGATGGAATTATGCAAGCATTTATAAAAGATAAAAAAGCAAATCAAATAAAACCAATATTTACTGTTGGTTAAACTTGACATAACTTTAGTTTTGTGTTAGCATAACAAAGTTAGTTAGCCAGATGATTGCAGTGTAACTGTTATGGTTACAATGAGGAAAGTCCGAGCTTCACAGAACAGGGTGCCAGTTAACTGCTGGTGAAGGCGACTTTAAGGAAAGTACAACAGAAATTATACCGCCCGCAAATTGCGAGTAAGGTTGAAATGGCAGTGTAAGAGACTACCGACCTTTTGGTAACAAAAGGTGCAATGCAA
>CAMEJD010000006.1 GCA_945919375.1 uncultured Clostridia bacterium | reverse complement strand
CAACCGATTTTAAGGCTCGTGAGAAAGAAATAAGGTTAAGACTAACAAAGAGTGTTAAAGAGCGATTAAACGATGTTTCTGGGCTTAAATTAAAGCAAATGCTACTAGATTTAGCAAACCAATTTCCAGAGCAAGGACACACATTTTACGATTCTGATAATATGCAAAAACTAAAACCGAATATTGATAACATTTCAAACTATATCATCTCCCACAATGCTGATATTAGCATTTACAAAAATGATTTTGATGACCTTGTTAGTGAAAAACAAAAACTGGTGGATAGTTATTGCAAGCGTAATGGTGTGGACAAACCACAACAAAATTTGAGCGAAAAATATACAAAAGATTTATATCGCAGACTTGGAAATTTGGTTGTTGTTAGTGCTAAAAGTTTGAAAGGTCAAGAGATTGAAAGATTAAAACTTAACGCAAAATATGTAGTCCAAAAACGAATGCAAAAAGACAAACTTTGGAAAGAACTTGAACATTGTATGTATCTAAATTCAAAGTGCGAATATGAAGCAATTAAGTGCTTTCAAGACTATATGAGAAAACTTGAAGAAATGCGAATTAAAACACTCATTGATGAAGGCTATTTATCTAGTGATTTTGAGATGTAAATGTTGATTTTTTTACGATAATTACTAGATAGAGCATAAGCGAGAAACAATTATTAAATTTAGTGCGTAAAAGTCCGATAAAATCGGCACTTTTAACTGATATGCTTAAATTTACTATGTTTTCTCGTTATTTTCGTAATGCTATCGGGATACCCGATACATTTTAATGGTGGTAAATCACTACTTCTATTACGCTTTGATAGCGGATAGATTTTAATAGATTTAGATTTAGAAAGAGATTGTAGAAAGAAAAAATTTTACAAATAAAAGGACAATTAAACTATGAATTTAAACAATACAAATCTAAATTTAAACAACTTAATACAATCGGAAGTTGACCGAATTTCAACTAAATATAATAAAGATTTTTTGGATTGCGAAGACCTAATAAAAATCACTGGACTTGGCAGAGATAATGTTAGAAACTTGCTTAGAAGCAAAAGTTTTCCAACAACAAAAGTAGGCAAACGACAAGTTGTAAGTGTGCTTAATTTTGTTACTTGGCTAACACTCAATAACAACCAAAGCGAGGTGCAAAATGGCTAGAAAGAACGTTGTAAGTAAAACTCGCAGAGCCAACAACGAAGGCTCAATATTTCAAAGAAAAGACGGAAGATGGACTGGTGCAGTAACAACCGGTTATGATGACAATGGCAAGCCAATTCGCAAATTTATTTATGGCAAATCAAGAATGGAAGTTGCAAATAAATTGACTGAACTAACCAACAGAATTGAAAGCGAAAATTTTGATTATGTTGACAAAAACACAATAGGAAGGTTGATGACTGAATGGCTTTTAGTTTTCAAAAAGAACCAAGTTACACCACGAACTTTTGAAGGCAATTTTAGTAAATTTAAATTGCATATTGAACCCAAAGTTGGCAATATGAAAATTGATGAAGTTACTACAATAGTTATTCAAAAACTATTAAACCAAATGCTTGAAGATGGATATAGTCTTGATGTTGTGAGAAAAACAAAAGTCATATTTAATCAATTTTTTGACTACGCTGTTCAAAATAAATTTGTGCAAAGCAATCCAACTTTGCTAACAAGAGTAAAAAGCAAAGAGCGAAAAATCTATGATGGTGAAAACAAATACAAAGCTATCCCACCCGAAACAAGAGAAAGGTTTTTAACTTGTCTTGGCGAACATAAACTACTTAAACCACTTTGTCTTTGTATGATGTTAGGAGGCCTTAGAACTGGCGAAACTTTGGGACTAATGTGGAAAGACATTGACCTTAAAAACAAAACTATAAATGTTGATAGAGCAATCACTATCGTTCCTAAATTTGATGAAAATGGAAAAATTACGAAGCGAGTAACTGTTATCAGTGAAACCAAAACTGCTTGCTCAAAGCGAACCGTTCCAATGCCTGACATGTTGGTGGAAGCATTAAAGGAATACAAAATAAATCAAGAAATTAAAGCCGATGAAAAAGGAATTGTTTTGACCGACAACTCAAATTTGGTATTTTGCAATGATGATGGTTCACTTAGAACATATTATGGCACTAAAAAGATTTTCAATCGTTTTTTAAGTAAATATAACCTAAACAATCTTGGCATACACTTTCACACATTAAGACACACTTATTCAAATATGTTGTTTGAAGCCGACCAAAACTCCAAAGTTATCCAAGCCTTACTTGGTCATAAATCCGTAAAAACGACAATCACAACATATAACAGTGTAGATAAATCATACTTTCAAAAAGCAACTGATGTGTTAAACAACAACTTTAAAACAAGCGAAAGCAAAGAAACGGAAGAAATGGAAGATGATGAACTAGACGCTGAACTTGAAAGGCTATTAAAAGAAAAGCAAGAAAGACGAAGAAGAAAGAGCCATGATTTTGAGATGTAAAAGTTGACATCAATTTTGACATCAATTGACATCAAATGTACCAGTTTTAGATAGTTGTAGAAAGAAAAAGACCGATAGGAAAATTTTGTTCTTATCGGTCTTTTTTATTGCAATTTTTTGAGTAAAAAATATTTGATGTCAAATTTTGGTGCATTTGATGTCAAAATTTAAAGTAAAAATTTCGATTTCAAGACGCTCAAATTTCTAAAAATTAATTTTTGGTAAAAGTCCTGAAATGCCCGAAATTACTGGGTTTTAGCCACTTTTTGGATAAAAAATGAGAGCGAAATTCGCTCTCAAATTTGGTTGGAATGAGTGGACTCGAACCACCGACCCCCACCTTATCAGGGTGGTGCTCTAACCGGCTGAGCTACATTCCATCGGTATGTTTTAGTGACTTTTGCATCTGTCAATAATGTTGGATTTTAGCTCTCGGCACACCTTATCAGGGTGGTGCTCTAACCGGCTGAGCTACATTCCATCAGCTATTTGATAAGTGACCGATTTATTCGGCTCGCTTACTAACTCTTGCATTATAATATATATGTCAAATATTGTCAACAACTTTTTTGTCTTTTGGTAAAAATTTTTGCGCATATATTATCACTCTTTCTTATTTTTTATATTATATAATTTTTGAAGTCGATATCTATTAAATCTTTGAATAATAATAGGCATTATATCAACAACTATTGAAGAAATTACTGAAGTTAAAACATATATCCACCATTCATCAGTTGATAGTAAGCATCCAAAAAAGATTGATAAAAAACTAAAAATAACACAACAAATATGGCTAAGTTCGGCACAAATGTTATTTTTTAAAATTACATCGAGATTGTTGGTCATAACGAACTGAGATTTATCCATAGCAAAGTATTTATCTTTCCACTTTCTTACTTTTAGTTTGTTATATAACGCATATTGTTTGTCAGTGACAACATATATTCTACTTTCAATATTTATGTGTCTTTTTATAAATCTTGTAAAAAACCAACCGATCAGTAATCTTATGTCAAAATGGTATGCTAACATAAAAAATGTGATAAAAGTGGAGAACTGCCAACCCAAGAAGTCTGCATATAGGCAATAAACTAGGTTTAAGATAAATAACAAGTTAAATAAACATGTTAAAATAACAACAGTCCACATAGTTTTCTTTTTGTTCATTTGTAACTCCATTAAATATTATGCTACAATTAAAATATAATAAATATACCAAGAACAAGTCAAGAAAATTACGCAAACTGTTTGACATGGTAAATGTAAAAGTTTATTATAATTACAGTTGAATAATAATTCAATTATTAAAAAAGTAATATCATATGACAATAGGTAATTTAGGTTATATTATATGCAATAGAGATATTAGGATAAAACAACAGTTGAATAGTTATTCATATATAAAAGGAGCAAAATGACAAAAAAATATAAGATACAAGGTTTGGAATGTCCAAATTGTGCAAGAGCATTGGAAGAACAACTAAACACCGGCAAATATATCAAGAGTGCAAAGATTGAATTTGTTAAATCAACTTTGGAAATTAAAAGCGATGATGACCAAAAGGCAGTTGAAGAAGCAATCAAAATTGCAAAGCAGGTTGAACCTGATGCAAAAATTGTTGTTGACAATAACAAAAGCAACAAATCAAAAAATGGTGTTTTGCTTGATGTTTGCTTGCTTTTGCTTGGTCTTGTTCTTGCAATTATCACACTTACAGTAAAAATGCCAACTTGGTTATATTGGACAATGTTTGTTTCAAGTGCTTTGCTTATGGGTTACAAAACTTACTATCGGGCATTAAAATTATTACTCAAAGGTACAATAAACGAAAACTTTTTGGTAACATTGTCGGTTATTGGTGCAACTCTTGTGGGCGAACATTGTGATGGACTTATGGTTGTTGGGCTTTATACAATTGGAAAAATTTTGGAAAGCGCTGCACTTAATAAGTCAAAAAAGTCAATTGAAGAATTAACAAATATAAAACCAGAGTTTGCATATTTGGTAAATGAAAACAATGAAGAAATCAAAGTTGACCCTAGTGAAATTAAAATTGGAGATACAATAATCGTTAAGGCAGGTGAAAAGGTTGCCGTTGACGGCGTGGTTATTTCTAGGAATGTGACCTTAAACACACAAAGTTTAACGGGCGAAAGTTTGCCTGTAAGTGTAAGTGAAGGTGACGAAGTCCTTTCTGGGTCAATTGTTCTTGATGGTGTTTTATATATAAAGGCAACAAAGGAATATAAAAATAGTACAGTTAGTAAAATTTTAAACCTTATTGAAAATGCAAGTGACAAAAAAGCAAAAACGGAAACTGTTATCTCAAAAATTGCAAGGTGGTACACACTTGGTATCATTTTGCTTGCAATTGGTGTTTGGGGAATTGTTTGGGCAGTTACACAAAACCTAAATACAGCAATATATCGTGGGCTCATTTTTTTGGTTATCTCTTGCCCTTGTGCCTTTGCAATTTCTGTTCCGCTTTCATACTTTTCAGGTATTGGAAATGCGTCGAGAAAGGGTATTTTGGTAAAAGGCTCAAATTATCTTGATGTACTTACAAAAATCAAAGCAGTTGATTTTGATAAAACAGGGACACTTACAACCGGCGAGTTTGAAATAGTAAACGTTATTCAAAAAGGTGAATATAAAAAAGAAGAAATTGTATATTTTGCTTGTCTTGGCGAACAATATTCAAACCATCCACTTGCAAAAGGAATTACAAGAAATTGCACACAAAAGTTGCCAATATTAGAAAAAATTAAAGAAATTGCGGGTGAAGGCGTGTATTTTGAATATAATAACAACAAATATTTTGTTGGTAGAAAACAAAAAGATTTGCAAAAAACAATGGTTGAAGTTTATGAAAATGACATACTTATTGGAATAATTGAACTTTGTGATGAAATTAAAGAAAGCACAAAACCTTGCATAAAAGATTTAAAGGCAATGGGTATAAAAACTATTATGCTTTCTGGTGATAATGAAAGTGTTGTAAAAGATGTTGCAAAAGAAGTTGGACTTGATGAAGCATATGGAAAACTTCTTCCAGAAGATAAATACAAATTTATTGAAAATCAAAAAAAACAAAAAGTTGTTATGGCATATGTTGGCGATGGAATAAACGATGCACCAAGCTTAACACTTGCCGATGTTGGCATTAGTATGGGGCTCAATGGAAGTGAAGCAAGCATTGAAGCATCAGACATTGTTATTGCAAACGATAACCCACAAAAAATTGTTGAAGCAATTAAAATTTCAAAATTTACAAGAAAAATTGTTTGGCAAAATATTATTCTTTCAGCAGTAACAAAACTAACATTTTTAACTTTGGGCACTTTGGGAATAACTGGAATGTTAAGTGCTGTTATTGCCGATGTTGGAGTTACACTTCTTGCAATTCTCAACAGTTTGAGAGTGTTGAGATATAATGAAAAATAGAATAAAGGCAGATGAGATTTTCTTTCTAGAACGTTAAGAAAACAATGATAGAATGAACTTTTTACAATATTTATGTAAATTTGATTGCTGGACACAAAGTTCCACTTGTTAGAAATTTTAACAACTTTGGAAATTTGCAAGATGACGACTTTTGTATTTTCATATATGAAATATATGGGCTATAAAAAAATAATAGCTTTATTATTCTTTCGTGGCCTTTTTTATTTGACAAAACAAAATTGGTAAAGTTATAATAAAAAAAAGTTGACTTTATGCCATTTTGCAAAGCATTGATGTTTTTTGTGCATAAATCGGATAAAGAAGGTTAACTTATTTTTGTGGAGGGTGTGAAGTGAAACAACATAAAAAAGATTACAAATTTTTATTGTCAATTGCACTATTTTGTTTATCCATTGTAATTTTGGGAGTCGGAGTTTTTGCAATTACACAAGTCAACTACACAATTGAGGGGTCAATCAAATATACTGTTGAAGATGTCTTTGTTACTGTCACCACAAGAATTTATAAGCAAAAAGTTTCTAGTGATGAAGCGAGTTTAAAAACCAAGGCAAAAGAACTTGAAAGTGCTGGGCTAACTGTTCCAAGCGAATATACATATGCTAATGATGAATTTACCTTCACAACAACAGGTAATGAAACAGGAACGATTTCTTTGCCAAATGATAAAAAAATAACATTAGATTACAACAATTTTGGTACATATTTTATTGTTATCAACGTGCAAAGTTTGACAAGTGATGTTTCGTACTATGCTTGTGTTAAAGATGTAGTTCAAGACCAAAGTAAAATAAATAGTTATTTTTATAAAACAAGTTATCAAAATGGCATACAAAAACCATTATCAGGTGTTAATATTGGGAAGAACTTGGTTTTGGCATATACAATAAAAGACAAAACTATATCAATTGATAGTAAACCAACCTTCTCATATAATATAGAAATCGCCATTGGCGATTACACCCAACCATCAGGTACACTTATTTCATTAAGTAAAGATAGAGATGAAGGAACTGGAGAATTTACTCAAGTAGGATTGCCACAAAAATAAAGAATACAATTTCCTTAACAGAAACACTTGATGCAAGTCATTATGAAAATATGAACTATGTATATTCATGGATATATAACTATAAAATTACTGATTTGCCAGAGGGAAATAATGCTTTAAATGTTAGTGTAAGTTTAAAAGATAAAAATGGTAGCGATCTTAAAGTGCTTGCGATAGAATTTATATCGCAAAACTGTGCCACATTTAGTGAAGTGGAAAATGTTAAACCATTTGCTTTTGTCATAGAGCCTTCGTCATCATTAACAGGAAATACACCCATAGGAGGGGGCGAATCTGAGTTTCCATTGTGTATTGTTATAGCACACACTGAGGATATAACTTCGGATGAAAATAAAATGAATGTCACAATTTCTGTAACTTCTTTTGTTGATGACACGTCCACTGAGTTAAGGTATACAAAAATAAATGGTGGGAAAGAATTGAGTGTTGCACCAATTGATATAACCACTTTATCTGGAGAAGTTACGATTCCTGAAACATATAACTTTGACGGGGAAGATTTGCCAATAACAGCATTTGGTTCATTTTCAGGTTCAAACATTACAAAAATAAATATTCCAAGCAAGGTGACAAGTATAGAGTTCTCTACTTTTGAGAAGTGCACTAGTTTGGCTAGTGTAACTATTGGAACTAATTCACAATTAACAGAAATAGGGCCAAGAGCATTTTATGGTTGTAGAGCATTGACAGAAATTGTAATTCCTGCCAATGTTACAAACATCAATAATGAGGCATTTTATTCATCTGGATTAACTAGTCTTACATTCGAAAGTGGTTCAAAATTGACGACAATAGGTGTTAACGCTTTCTATCAGTGCGGATTCACTAGTATTTCGTTTGCAAACAATACAAAGCTGACACATATAATGGGTGGAGCATTTTTTGGGTGCGAATTAATTAAGAGTATAGAATTGCCAAGTACTATTGAATATATTGGATATCTAGCAATACCATTAACAGCAATTACTTTTACAGAAAAAGGATTTGGAATTGTTTCGGCAAGTGACAATTCTTCGGTAAAATATTGGCTTGCAAGTAAAAAATTAACAGTTACTGAAATTACAAAAGAAATGCTAGAAGGAGTAAAATTAATTGCGGGCGAAGCACTTGCATCAATATCAATAGAAACAAACATTAAAAATGTAACAAAAATTGAAATCCCGGCAAGTTTAAAGAAAATAATATGTTACCTTAAAGATGAAGAAAGCGGATCGATATTGGAAACTGCTGAATTTGAAAATCTAACATCTATTTCAGTTGAAGCAGGCAACACGGTTTACAATTGCCCAGATGGTTCAAATTGTTTAATTGAAACAGCGACAAATAGATTGGTCCTAGGTTGTAAGAATTCAAGCATTCCATTGAGTGTTAAAATTATAGGCACAGGTGCGTTTGGAAGTTGTATGGATAAATCTTCATTTGTAATTCCAAGTGGGGTTGAGATAATTGAAGGAAGTGCATTCAGCGAATGCAGTAATCTTACCACAGTAACGCTTCCTTCAAGTGTAATAGAGATTGCTGAGAATGCTTTCTTGCTTTGCGACAAGTTAAAATCTGTAATATATACTGGAACAGTATCACAATGGAATGCTATTAAAGGAATAGGAACAGATTTCTTTTGTGGCAACAAAGATGTTGTTGTAACTTGCACTGATGGGACAGTAACAGTCAACCCATCAACAACTTCTGGTTCATAAACGATATAAAAAATTCACTAGCCCATACTAGTGAATTTTTTTGTTAGCTTTTATAAAATCATATCAGTTTCTGTAACTTTGCTTTTCTTTAGTGGTGTGATATCAAATACCCATTCTTGACCAAAGCCAAGATTGTTTCTATATAGTTCAAGGTTATTCTTTTTTGCAAAATTATCGTGCATATGCAGGCTTGCAATATTATGATTATTGATTGTGCAAGTGATTTCTTTTACATCTTGTTTTGCCAAGTCTTGCGCCGATTTTTTGAGTAGCCATTCGCCATAGCCACAACTTGTGTAATCATTATGCACAGAGATAAATTCCAAATGATACGCATTTGGCCTATCGCTTTTTGAATACATTGCATATGCCATTGGGAGCAAGACACCTTCGTCATTTTTTATATACAAAAAGTAAATTTTGCCATTTGTGTCTTCTCTTTCAAAAAAGTTTTCATTCCATTTGTTTAACACTTCAAGTGCTTTATCTTGGTCATAGTTGTCATTTGAGTATTCAAAACTTGAAGAAACTCTGTTCATTCCATTGTTGATTTCATCTCTACATTTTTCAAAATCTTTAGAATTAAAACTAACCAATTTTACATAATCGTTTTTGTTTATTAAAACTTCCATACCTGCCCCATATCTATTTTTATTTTACTATTGGGGAAGTGCACTGTCAAGGGGGAACCTGTGAAATATCATTTCAACTTTATCTTCAAAATTTTGTTTTGGAGAAATCTCTTTATTCCAATTACTTTTGATTGACTAATATTATATTTAGTTGTAAAATACAATTTGTAAAATTATGGAGAAAAAAATGCAAGAAAATATTTACAAAACTAATAATTGTAGTGAGTTAAGATTAAGTGATGTTGGCAAAGAAGTTCGCCTTGCGGGTTGGGTAAACTCAATAAGAAAACTTGGTGGGATAACTTTTGTTACATTAAGAGACCATTTTGGAATCACACAAATTTTGGTTAATGAAGAAAGTATGCTTAATGGCATAAATAAAGAATGCACAATAACTGTTTCCGGTGTTGTTCAAGAACGTTCAAGTAAAAATCCTAATATGGAAACAGGGGATATTGAAGTTGTTGCAAGCAAAATTGAACTTTTGGGGAAATGTCAAAGTGTTTTACCTTTTGAAATTAGTGAAGCACCAAACACAAAAGAAGAATTAAGATTAAAATATAGATATCTTGATTTAAGGAATCCAAAAACACATCAAATGATTGTTTTTCGTGCAAAGGTGTTAAATTATGTTAGAAATAAATTAACAGAAATGGGATTTTTGGAAGTCCAAACACCAATCTTGACATCTTCAAGTCCAGAAGGTGCAAGGGATTATATTGTTCCAACAGTAAACGCTCCGGGGGAATTTTATGCACTTCCACAAGCACCACAACAATTTAAACAACTGTTGATGATTTCAGGTTTTGACAAATATTTCCAAATTGCACCTTGCTTTAGAAATGAAGCAGCAAGAGCAGACCGTTCACCAGGTGAATTTTACCAAATTGACTTTGAAATGAGTTTTGCAACTCAAGACGATGTTATGAAGGTTTGTGAAGAATTTATCACAGGGTTATTCAAGGAATTTACAACAAAAGAAGTAGGCACTGCACCTTTTGTTAGAATACCATATAAAGTTGCAATGGAAAAGTATTGCAGTGACAAACCAGATTTAAGAAATCCACTTATTGTTCACGATTTGAGTAATATTTTTGAAAATACAGAATTTAATGCATTCAAAGGTAAAACAATTAAAGGTATTTGTGCAAATGCTGATGGTAAAAGCAGAAAATTCTATGATGAACTTGGCACAGTTATTGTAAAAAATGAAGGTAAAGGTCTTGCATGGCTAAAGTATAATGACGGAGAATTTACAGGTTCAATATCAAAATTTTTAACAGATGACAATAAAAATGCCTTGATAAAAGAATTTGACCTTAAAGGTGGAGAAAGTTTGTTTATGGTTGCCGACACAAAAGAAATGGCAACAAAACTTGCCAATGTTTTGAGAATCGAACTCGGCAAACAACTTGACCTTATTGACAAAAACAAAGTCGCTTTTTGTTGGATTTGTGATTTCCCATTCTTTGAAAAGAACGAAGAAACAGGTAATATAGATTTTGCACATAATCCATTTAGTATGCCACAAGGTGGGATAGATGCACTTAATGCAAAAGACCCATACAGCATTGTCGCATACCAATACGACTTGGTAATAAATGGTTATGAATCATTGAGTGGTGCAGTAAGAAATCACCAAACAGACTTAATGGTAAAGGCTTTTGAAATGGCTGGTTACGATGAACAAACAGTAAAAGATAAGTTTGGTGCATTATACAACGCATTTAGTTATGGAGCACCACCTCATGCTGGTGGAGCATTTGGACTTGAAAGATTGCTTATGATAATGACAGATAATGAACTTATTCGTGATGTTATAGCATTCCCACTAAATAAAAATGCAAGAGATTTGCTTATGGGAGCACCAAGCAAAGTTAGTGAACAACAGTTAAAAGATGTTGGAATTGAAGTAATAAAAAAAGATGAAGAATAACAAAAAAATGCTATCAGTTTTGATAGCATTTTTTCTCTTTAAAAATTTATGGTGCATTTTTTGATTTATTGTGATATACTAAAATAGTTAAGTAGGATTTATTTATAAATAAATAAAACCAAAGCAAAAATTCAAAGGAGAAAAAAGACGAGTGGATAGCGTTGAAGACCAAACTGCAAAACCTTACGAGGTCACAGCAAAAAAGAAAAAGGTTATTGGCATTGCCGTAAAGGTCCTTTTGTGCTTGCTTATGATTGGATGTGGCACTGCTGGTGGGTTTGTTGTTGGTGACTTGATTATTGGAAAGTTTGACACTTTTGACCCATCTGGATATTCGGCAAGTGCTTACAAAGAAAAAGATTCCGACATTGCAAAATGGAAAACAATGGATATATCAAAACTTACGCCAACTCAAATCTTTGTTGTTGCTGAAGCAAAAATAAATGAATGTGAAAATTATTGTATGTACACCAAAGGTTATGATGGTGGCGAAAAGGGTGTTGTAACAACACTTGGGATGAAACAAGATTTGTATGGATATAGATACAGAAAGGGAACAAAAGGTTATTTTGACTATTTTAGTACAGGACTTGCTAATGTTGCCAAAAAGACTGAATTTACTTTTGGTGAAAATAAATTCTATTCCTATGAAGGCTCACTTAATGGAGATAATGTTACTTGGACATTAAATAAACCAGAATCTGGGCAGGACTATAGAACAGATAAGGAATATGAAGAGATGACTGGATTAAAAGCCGAAAATCCAATTGACTATATTGTTTCAAGAAAAACAGTGCAAAGTGAAAAAAACAATGGCAAGGTTAAAGAACTTTATAGTTACACAATAAATTTAAACCCAACACTTGGTGTTTTAAATTATGTAAAAAAAATGAACTATATGAGTGGTTTTGGATATCCAAAATTTTCAAGTATAGAATTAAGATTTGAAGTCGATAAAAATATGAATTTCCAAAACATTTACATTAACGAAAGTTATAAAGTTATTGGGATGAGTGCTGTTGGAAAATATAAAAACGAATTTCACTATGATATAGAAAGTATTGTGGAAAAATAATTATGAAAAGGGTAAAAAAATATTTAAAAACTTTTATGTTTTATTTTGGGGCATTTGCATTGACCTTGACATTGGTTGCAGGTTCAAAGGTTGCCTTGTTTTTCATAAACCGAAAACCAGCAGATGTGCCAATTCATTCGGAAGATGATGTTATAGAAGATAATTCTTTAACAAAAATGCTAGATAATATAATGAAAACCGAAAATGCAAAAGTGGGACTTTCATTAAAGGTTTCCCCACAGGCAATGGAAAAACCAATTGACATAAATGCAGATGTTTATGTTGACCTAAAGGACAGCAAAGCAGGGAGTGATTTTGCTTTTGATAAGGCAAAACTTTCCATTTGTGGTGTTGTTAGATATTTTGAAGAAGATATCACTTTTGATATTAGTTACATAAACAATTACGTATACGCAAATCTTGCAGGAATGAAATTCAAACTTTCAACAAATAATGCAATGCAAGATATAACAAAAATACTAAACTTTACAATCTTGGACAAACTTGGTGTAAAAGTTACATTGCCAGATATGTCAAATATGTCTTTTGACCCATCAATGCTTACAAGTTTGGCAAGTGGAATGACAGAGCAAGAAACCGAGCAGGGCAAAGAACTTTCCCTAGATTTGTTTGGTTATGGAACTTTGGTTATAATAACCGACAAAGAATATTTACCACAAGCAATATATACAAAAAACATAAATTTTAATGGCACACAAATAGTTGCAAACCTTGACACAAACTTTAAAGCAGACAAGCAAGAGTTAAATGAGCCACAAGACAAAGATGAATTAACTGATGTAAGTGTGCTTACAAACATTTTGGAGGGTGTGGACAAAATTGCCCAAAAAGGAAAGGTTAGTGGAAATCTTGAACTTAATGTTTATAATAAAAAGTTTAATGTTGAATATAGTCTTGATTTTGCCGATGCAAAAGATATAAAACTTTACGCAAAAACAAAACTTGGCGATGATTTAGTAAAAATTTATTATAACAAAAACAAAGTATATGTTTCTTTCAAAGATTATAAATATTATTACAACACAAAAGAGTTTGATATAAACAAAATAACAGATTCAATAAAGTTCTATTTGAGCAAATTTAATATAGAGCTTCCAGAAATAGACATAAATAAACTTGCAAATAACATTGATATAAAAACTGTTTTGGGAATTCTTTCAAATGTCAACGATGTAAAGGTTGATAAAAATGGAATGTCTTATACAAAACAAGATTATAATTTTTCACTTAATTTAATTGATGGCGAAATTTATAATATAAAAGCAAATTACAAAGATGATGTAAACTTTGAATTGACATTAAACAAAGAAATCGAAGTTGAGGAAATTAACGAAACAGAATATAAAAATATTAAAGATGAAAAATTAGTAAGCAAAATTATTGATGGAATTTTATATGAAAAAAATATTGCTTTTGAATTGTGTGTAACTTATAAAAATGAACAAATAAATGCAAAAATAAATATTGATATAAAAAATGAATTAAAAATTCAAATAAAGTCAAATATATATGACACAAATTTTGAAATAAATTATGTAGATAAAAATATTTATGTTGAATTTGGCAATATTTTAAAAGCAAAAGGCACACTTGAAGAAATTTATGATTTTGTAAAACAATTTAAAATGACTGACATAAAAGAACTTGTCAAAGATGTTGATTATGATAAAGTTATGGATATATATAGCGATATACTAGACTTTGTTAATAGTAATAATATATCTATAGATTTTTCAAAGACAAATGAAAGTATTGATGGAATAAAGGCAAAAACAAAAGATTTTTCAATAAAATTAAATGTTGCTGATTTTGAAGAAATAAACTATGTTCCAAATGGCGAATATCAAAATATTACAGAAATTGCAAATTACATACAAAAATTGACAAATAAAATAAAAACAATTCAACCAATTTTTAAAGTAAATGCAAATTACAAAAATTATGAAATAAATGGTCAAATAAAATACATAAATAACGAACTTGAAGGTAAATTTGAGACAATTATTTTAGATAAACGACTTGATATTTTAATTAAAAATAACACAATATTTATCAATTTTGATGGGTTTAAACTTAAATGTAGTTTTGACCATGCAAAAGATATGTACAACTATATAATGACTTTTGCAAAAGAAGATATAGAAAAATTGATTGGCAAGGTTGAAATACCAAACATAAGCATAAAAGATATATTAAGCGAACTTGAAATTGAGTTTAAAGAACACATTGTAAAAATTGTATATAACGATTTTTCATTAACATTGGACAACGAATTGTTTGATGCAACAATAAAGTTTAATGATATAAATGCAAATATTGGACTATCTCAAGATTTTGAAGTTTTGGTTGAAGAAAGCGAATATATTGACCTTTATGAATTCAAAGATTTATCAAAGGCACTATATAGCACTTTAAAGAATTTGTGCATAAGTGGTAACGCAACAGCACACATCAAATTGTTTGGCGAACTTAACACACTTAATGTAAATTACAAAGTTGGGTTTGTTGACAATTCTCTTATCGGTTTTATTAACACAAACTTTAAAGGTCTAAATATAAATATCTATCTTGAAAATAATGATATATATCTTGATGTGATTGGTGTGAAATTGCATGTAAACACAAGTGAAATTCAAGACATAGTAAAATGGATAAACAAAACATTTGACACAGAAATCAATATAGACACAAGCGAAACATTATATGACAAAATAAAGGATATGCATTTTGATTTTGTTAAGAGCGTAAAAACAATAAATGGTAAAACATATGTTGAGTTTAAAGATAACTTTAATATAAATGTTATTTTTGACGATTTTATTAGGCAAGTTGAATTTGCTCAAAATGAAAATGGTGCAATTTTGGAATGTACAAACTTTGAGAAATTTGATTTAAGTAATTTGAATAAGCAAGAATTTAAACCATATACAAATTACACAACATTGATAGAAAATGTGTACAACCAAATAATGCAAAAACAATTCAATTTGAATGTTAGTGTAAACAAGTATAAAGGTTCAAAACAAATACAAAATATTGATTGCGATGTCAACCTTGATTTAACAAGTTTGCTTAATGCATATGTTAATGTATCCGGACTTGATGAACAAATCACGGTACACTACTCAAACAAAGCGTTGTATTTTTGCTATGGTGGGGAAACTGGCCTAAAAATCAAGATTAGGGAAGATGCAATTCAAGAGATTTTAAGCATTCTTTGCAGTGCGTTTAATATTGATGTTTCATCAATTCCACTACTAAATGACTTTTTGACAAAAGAAGATATTGATACAGGTAATTTGTCGGAGATTTTACCAAAACTTGATATGTCTAATCCACTTGCTTTGCTTGAATATGTTGAAACCATAAACTATACAGACACAGATTTAACAATTGTCCTAAAAGGTGAAAAACTTGGCGAATATGCAAATGGAAAAGATATAACAATCAGAATTTGCTATAACAATAATAAACTAACAAATATAGAAATCAACAACCTAATAACAAATGTGGAAACTAACGAAGTTCTTTTTGCAAATATTGTATTTAATGAATATAGTGGTGTAAAACAAGTTGAAAACATTGAAAAGTATATTGATTTGTCTGATTCAAAAGATTTAATTAGAGCATTTGTTAATACTTCAAATCTTAACGATTTCCATATTGTTGGTGGAATAAAACTTAATGTTGATATTGGAATAAAATTTGATGCCGCAACAGTTGGTGTTGATGCAAGAATAAAAAAGATAATAACAAAAACAAAAGAACTTGATGAAGAAACTGGCGAAATAATCGAAAAGGAAATAATAGGTTGGGACGGATTTATTGAACTTAATAACTATCCAATCATAACCGGAGTTAATAATGCAAATTCTAATGGTGTTGCCCTTCTTTCAAGAAAAAGAGTAATAACAATTTATTTCCATGATGGTAACATATATTTGTCAACAATTGATGGCAAGTCTGGTGCATGCAAGGAATTTTCAAGAATGACAAAAATTGAACCAAGTTATCTATTTGAAAATATCAAATATTATATGCAATATTTGTTTGGTTTCACAGACTCAATTCAAAACAAAATAAACGAAGCAATAGACAAGAGTCAAGCATATGAAGGTAAAACCGATTATGGCAATATTGTAAAAGAATACACTCATAACAATAGCAAACATACAATTGTTGTGAACCTTGCAGAACTTGCACATAATCCTGACATTGGTACACTTTCAATTATTATTGAAACATCAAATCAAATGACAGGTGACGGAAAAGACTATTTCAAACGTCTTGATATAGACTTGCAAGTACTTGATGGTTTGATTTCGTTAAAGACGGATAGTTCAAGCAATCAAAGTGATAAAGAATCCTTGTTTTTGATTGACATTGGTCAAAGTGTTGATATTTCAAAGGCAACAAAATTTATTGACACTTACGACAATGTTTATGGGTTTGGGCTTAATGGCGAATACCAAAAAGAAGGCACAGGAAGTTGGAAACAAGCAAACAAAGATGAAAGAAGTGTATATTTTATTGATAATAGTGAAACAATATCAACTCAAACGGGGATAATTGCTTCAAAAATCAATTTCCCAAGTATGCAAGATAGAATTGTTGATGACAAAATTACAAGAACAACTTATACCTTTGTTGGTTGGTATCTTGACAGTAATTATAAAAACAAATTTAATCAAGACACTTTCCCAAACACAAATACAACACTTTTTGCAAAATGGGAAATAAAAGAACAAAAGAAGTATACAAAAATTTATTTTGTTACAAACGATGAAAGAGTTGAACTTGATTCAATAACAGGTTTTGTTGGGGAAGAATTATCTCTTCCAAGGTTATCAAATTTGGAAGAGCAAATTGACAACAATACATCAAAACTAAAAGTATTTTTGGGTTGGCAAACTGTTGACGGAAAAGACTACACCCAAACAACTTTCCAAGATGATGAAATCACACTTTATGCAAAATGGGAAGAAATTATTACAAAAACATATTCATTGACAATATATCACAACAGCCAAATTGTATATTCTGGGAAAGTTAAAGCAGATGATGTATTTGATATAAAATCACTAGATATTTACAAAGACTCAACCCTAGTTTATTCGTCTTCAAACTTTGATAAAGACAACTTAATTA
Organism: uncultured Clostridia bacterium; assembly: GCA_945919375.1. Lineage (GTDB taxonomy): Bacteria > Bacillota > Clostridia > Christensenellales > UBA1242 > UBA5893. The sequence continues at coordinate 56,515 of CAMEJD010000006.1, read as the reverse complement.
AGTCTTTTGTTGTTAGCAAAGACTCAATTTGGTACATGAGAAATGAATACTATGTAACTGTTGTTTCAAATTATACAACACCAAATGGAAACCCATATTTTAACAAACAAACATTGTATGAAGGTTCAAATCTTTTGCTTCCACAATATTCAAGTTATGAAGAAAATAAAGGCTCATACACTGTTGAATATAAATTTGTTGGATACAAACTTGAAGGAAATGATGAGTTAATTACAAGTACCAGTGTTTTAACAGTTGCTGGTGATAACAAATATATAGCAGTTTGGGATGTTAAAGAATATTGCATTGTAACATTTGATGTTAATGCTTGGACAAAACCGGGTTGGTGGATATCAAGTGGTTCAAAAAAGAGTGTTTCAAATGTTTCTAACACAAATGGTACAAACCAAGTTAAAATAGAAAGGAATACTGATTTGGTATTTGGCAATTATATTGCAACGGCAGTATATTCATATGGCGGGCCAAAATATAATTTTAAAACAGTTGCTTGGGGAGATAGTGTGCAAAATTTATATGACGGTAAGTATTCTGGTGCATCATCATTAAAAGTTACATCAAATATAACTTTAAAACCTGTTTGGGTTCATGCATAAAAAGTCAAAAACCGACAAAATTTTCAATTTCACCTATTGAAACAAATAATTTTTAGTACTATAATATATATGTAAAAATTCAAAAGGGGCAAAAAATGTTTTCAGAAAAAGATTATAGTGACTTAAATTTGAATGTTTCGGAAATTATTGATGTATTTACAAATGAAAATTATATAATGTATTGTGTAGATGGCAAAGACCTAAAAATAAAATCTATTATAGTAAAATATGATAAGGATAACAAAAAATACATAGAGTTTTCTGGAACAAAAGCGAACAGAAAAGTAGTTTACGATGTGTATGAGTTTGAAGTCTATGAAGAAAAATTAGACAAAAAATACCTTGATGAAAAGTGGACAAAAGCCTTACAACACTATTTCTATAAGGTGTTTGGAAAAAGTTTCATTGATGCATATAACAGGGTCTATAACACAGAAAAGGAAAATATTGACATAACACTTTAAAACAAAAAGGGGGTTGCAAACAAAATGCAATTCCTTTTTGTTTTTTAGCCGTCAAAATATTTGACAAAAAAATTATAATTCTTTATAATGCACAATGTTGTATAGTCGTTTGTATTGACATAAAAATAGTTTTGTGTTAAATTATTCCTAATGGAGAAATATAAATGGATAAATTTATAAACGACATTAAAACATTTTTTTTCAATTTACCCACATTAACAAAAATTGTGATTATTGCAGGTCTTAGTTTTTGTTTGGCAATGCTATTTATAAAATTTATAAAAACTTTTGCAAAAGACAAGGGTAAATTAAAGATAGGGCAAATTCTACTTATTGCATTGCTTGTTGGGTTAATTGTTCTTATCAGTATTTGGAGTTTTTAAGGAGAAATTATGAAACAAAATTTATTATTGGAATCATCAATGCCATATTGGGTAACAAGTTCATTCCCAATCATAAGAATAGTTCTTGTTTGTATGATAGCTATTTGTGCAGTTATTATGATTGTTACAACACTTTTGCAATCGAATGCCAACGATGATGGACAAAGTGCATTAACTGGTTCAAGTCAAGAAAGTTATTATGCACAAAACAAAGGTGAATCAAGAAATGTAAAACTTTCTCGTGCAACTATTGCTTGTGTATCAATTATGGCAATATGTATAGTATTATATTTTGTTAGTCTTATTATTTACCAAGGCTAAAAAATTAAAAAAATAGCTCCGAACTTCTTTGTTTCTGCTTGGCAATTTACACACAGTCATTTGCGTTAGCAAACTCCTGCGTGTAAATACCAAGCGAGCCTTGAATTTCGGGCTATTTTTTTAATTTTTATGTTAAGCAAACTTTTAGTTTTTGCATAACAAAATGCCACAGTCATTACAAGGAGCATATAGAAGACATGCTTGCATAAACTTAAATATGCGACGCCGACTAAAAGGGCGAAGCCCTATTTGCGTAAGCAAACTCCTGCCGGCATTTATTATGCGAGCCTCAAATACGTCTCCTAATTTTGCATTTTTTTAGTTAAACAAACCAAATAATGCCAAAAGCGAGCCTTGAATTTCGGGCCATTTTTTTAATTTTTGATTTACAAACTCCTGCGGTGGCGATTTTGTCGAGCCTTGCACTTGTGGTTAATTTTGCATTGAACATTTTAAAAATGTAAATATCAAATCTGTAAAAAGCTAGTATGAACCTAAATTTTCTAATAATGGCGTCTAACATAAGCAGCAACTTTTGTAAATACAATTATTCGTCTTTTATTATTGAGGCTATTACTATTGTAAACTTGTTGTAAACAACTATGAAGCATTGTAGGAGTTATAATCATTTTAGTTTTTAATATTTTGCTAAACTTATTAAATAAATCATTCCATTCAACATACTTATGTGTTTTGATATACTTATATAATTCGTTATATAAATTGATATCAATTAGTGTATCATTGTAATATTTATAAATATTCTTATCTATTTGTATGAACTTTGGATTAGATAAAATCTTTTTAATTACAGCATTAGATTCTACATTATTTGTTAGTCCATACTTTCTATCTGCAATATATTTTAATTTTTTAATGTTATCTTTATTTGTAATGTTTGCACCATTTGGGAATATGCACCTAAAGATATGTTGATAGATTTCATTATCTGTAACAATCTTGCCATTAATGAACCCCTTATTTTCACCAATTTGAGAAAGAGCATAAGTTTCACCATATTTATGATAAGGTGTAGATATAAATGATTTAAATTTAATATATGGGATGAAACCATTTAATCTTTTTTCCCATATAATCATAAGATTATTAAGTTTTTTCACATTTACTACAGTAGGTAAATTTTCAATAATCTCATATAAGTCTCCTCTGAGATCAATATATTTACAATTATGAAGACTATTAGGAATATTAATTTGTCTTATATAAATATCAAATATGAAGCTTTTATATGCGTTATTATAAAACGAATTGAGTTCGTAATTGCTAATGATATAATCATTGTCAGAATAAAATAGGACTTTTAAAAGTGAAGAATAAATATCTATTTTTTTCTTTGTTTTTTGTGAATGTAAATTATTTGAATATAAAAACCTGCGGAATTTACTTATATCTCTATATAATAAATACTTATATTTTGATGCTGGGATATTATAAATTTGTGCTGCATCTTCGTTGGACAACACTATGTTTTTTTTAAAATTATACTTTGAATGAAGGTAAGGGTAATTGTCTTGTAATACGGAATCTAAATCACTTAAATAGTCAAGTGGTTTTCGAAAATCTATGTTTTTTAATGAATTTTGTATAGTGATTATTTCATCTAGTTTAAAACTCAAAATATCAATTTTATTTAAGTCTTCAATTCTAAAGCATAAAGACCCTGCTAGTTTTCTTAATAAACTTTTTGAACTTATAACTTTAAACAGAAAAATATTTTTTTCTATTGTTTGCAAGCCATTAATAAAATGGTTTATATATTGGGATATAGATGATTTTTCATTGAGGATTTCATAGTTTTGAAATAATAAAATTGCATTATCTCCAATATTAATATCTTCGCAGTAATATTGGAAAATGTTGCGAATTTTATATGTTTGAAAGAATTGAATATTTTGTGGGATTGTCACATTCTTTTTTACAGAACTAATTATGTCAGAATTGATTGTAAAATAATTCTTTAAGATTCCGTCCAATTGCTGTTTAGTCAGTAGATTTGTTTCTATTGTTAAAATCCATCGAGAATCACTTTTACATCCGTCAATAGAATTATAAAAAATTCTAAACTTATAATTACTGTTCATGTCAACCTCTACGTATTCAATATATCACAAAAACTATACATTATCAAAGCAAATAAAAACAATCATAATACAATCATTAATTATTTGATATATAAAAATGATTAGATAAGTTTATCTAGTCATTTTTTTATTTTTTAGTGCTATTTTTATTGTTTTATGTTAAAATGTTTTTATGAAAAATATTGATATAATAAGATATGGTGCAAATGGCGAAGGGGTTGGAGTTAGCGATGAAAAAATCGTTTTTATTCCATATGCTCTTTGTGGTGAAAATGTTGATGCAAAAGTTGTTGAAGAAAGCACACATTTTGAAGTCGCACAACTTGAAAAGATAAACAAAGCAAGTTTAAGTCGGGTTGAACCAGTTTGTCCATACTTTAAAGTTTGTGGTGGCTGTGATATTATGCACGCTTCTACCAGTGAGCAAAAAGTAATCAAACAACAAATTGTTCAAAACAATTTAAAAAAATATGCAAATTACAATGGGAAAATACAAAGTTTGGTTGTTGGAGATAATTTACTAAATTATCGCAATCATATAACTTTTCAGGTAAGTGAAAATGGTACACTTGGGTTTTATGAAAAAGATAGTCACAAATTTTTGGAAATAAAAGAATGTAAACTTGCAAATAATGTAATAAACAATTCTATTAGTTTCATCAATTCATATTTTTTTGATAACAAACTTAAAGGCTATAACTACAAAACAAAAAAAGGCGAAATAAAGCAAGTTGATTTAAAATTTGTTAATGATTGTTTGTTAATAACCTTTGTTGGTGTTGTAAAAGAATTGCCCAATATAGATAATTTACTTGTAAGATTAAATTGTCTTAATGTTAGGTATGGAATATATATTTCTTATAATGATAAGAACTCAACAATTTATGGCGAACTAAAACATATTAGTGGTATAAAGGAAATTGAATATATCGACCAAGGTATAAAGTGTTTTGTAAGTCCATTTAGTTTTATGCAAATAAACGCAGAGATAAAAGATAAAATTTATAACAAAATATATGAACTTGTGAATGGAGATATTATTGTTGATGCTTATTGTGGGCGTGGAGTACTTTCTTGCAAACTTGCAAAGAAAGTGCAAAAGGTGTATGGAATAGAAATTGTTAGTTCGGCGATTTTTGATGCCAAACAAATTGCCCAAAACAATAAGATTAAAAATATTGAATTTCTTTGTGGCGACATAAAAGATATGTTGCAAGATATAAAAATTATTGATTCAATAATTCTTGACCCACCAAGAAAAGGTTGTGAAAAACAAGTGTTAGAAACAATTTTAAAAAAATTGCCAAAACAAATTATATATCTTTCTTGTGCATCAAACACTCTTGCAAGAGATTTAAAAATTTTAACTAAAAATTATGATATAAAATTTGTTGAGCCATATGATATGTTTCCACAAACAAAACATATTGAAACATTGTGCTTATTGGAGAAAAAATGAAAGACAAAAACAAGATAAAACAAAGCAACAAAAAATTAAAAGAACAGTATTATTCGTATTATGATGATGTAAAAGACCACACAAAGGGCTTTAAAGAAGATTGGTAATAATTATACAAATATTGTATAAATATACATATTAACAAATAATTATGCAAAAGGGAATTATGGAAGAATTTAGTAGAGAGATAAAGTTAATAGGGCAAGAAAACTTTGAAAAATTAAAAAATAGCAAAGTGATTTTGTTTGGTGTTGGTGGTGTTGGTGGATATGTTTTGGAAAGTTTGGCACGAAGCGGGATTGAAAATATTACTATTGTAGATTTTGACACTGTCAGCGAAAGTAATTTGAACAGACAAATAATTGCATTACAAACAACAATAGGGAAATATAAAGTTGATGTTGCAAAAGAGAGAGTAAAGAACATTAATCCAAATTGTAATGTTGTTGCAATAAAAGAAAAATTAACAAAAGAAAATATTGATAGGTTTAATTTTTCTTGTTATGATTTTGTCATTGATGCAATAGATATGGTAACGTCAAAATTGCTAATAATAGAAAAGGCAAAAAAAGAAAATGTTGAAGTAATTTCGTGTATGGGAACAGGGAATAAACTTGATGCAACACAGTTGCGAATATGTGATATAAGCAAAACAAATTATTGTCCACTTGCAAAAGTAATGCGAAAAGAGTTAAAAAATCGTGGAATTTATCATCTAAATGTTGTATTTTCCACAGAACAACCAAAACGCTTTGATGAAAAAGTGCGAAAAGTAACGCCGGCAAGTATTGCATATGTGCCAGCAGTTGCAGGGCTTTATATCAGTCAATTTGTGATAAACAAACTAATGGAGAAATAATGGAAAAGTATAAAGAGATAGAACACAGCATAACAAAAAAATTTAAAAAGACAATTTGGAAAAGATTTATTCATGCAGTTGATGAATATAAACTTATAAGCGAAGGGGATAAAATTGCAGTATGTATTTCCGGGGGAAAGGATAGTATGTTACTTGCAAAATGTATGCAACTTCTAAAAGCACATTGGAATATAAATTTTGATTTGGAATTCATTTGTATGGACCCGGGTTATAAAAAAGAAAATAGAGAACTAATTGAGCAAAATGCAAAAATTATGGGTATTCCAATTCATTATTTTGATTCTCCAATTTTTGATATTGTTGCAAGTGTAGAAGGTTCGCCTTGCTACCTTTGTGCAAGAATGCGAAGGGGATATTTGTATAATTATGCTCAAAGTTTGGGATGTAACAAGATTGCGCTTGGACATCATTTTAATGATGCAATAGAAACAATACTTCTTTCTATGTTTTATGGTGGGGAATATAAAACAATGATGCCAAAACTAAAAAGTACAAACCACAAAGGTATGGAACTTATAAGACCTTTATATTTGGTTAGAGAAGAAGACATCATTCATTTTGCAAACTATAATGATTTACATTTTTTACGTTGTGCATGCAAACTCACAGAAGGCGTTGAAAATGGAGAGATGACATCAAAACGAAAAGAAATAAAAGAATTGATAAAAGAAATGAAAAAGACGAATGAAACTGTTGATATAAATATTTTTAACAGTATTCACAAAGTTAATTTAGACACTGTTATTGGATATATTAAAGACGACAAAAAACATTCGTTTTTGGATGAATATTAAAATTGTTATTGACAAAAATACAAAGTCTGTAATATTCTAAAGTTGGGGGGAAGAAGAAATGAAAAGAAAAATAACAAAAGTTTTTGCACTGCTACTAATGTGTTGTGCATTCATGCTTGCAGGTTGTGGCGATGGTGTTAAGGTTAATGTTGACGGGAACTATAAGGATACAACAAAAGAAGCATTTTCAACATATGTTGCACAAGTTGATGAGGCCAAAAACCTTGACGCAAAAGGCTACAAGTTTTCAATGACATACAACACAAAGGTTGACGATAAAGTTACATCAGAAATATCAATGAATGGTAAAATTTTAAGTTCGGAAGATGACGAAGCGAAAAATTTGTCAGCATATTTTGAAATTAAAACAAAATTTATTACCGACAATGCAAAACAAGAAGCAAAAATGAAAAGTTACATAAAAGACGGATATTTCTATACAGAAATGGGCGGAATAAAAGTAAAAGAAAAAATGAATGCTCTTGAAGATGAAAATTCAATTTTTCAAGTATTATCCGTAATTCCTTCAAAAGACGAAATTGATTCAATGTTAAATCAGTATGCAAAAGATGGAACAATTGATGTAAAAGTTGCACAAGATGGTGACACAGCAAAATATCGTTTAACGGTTTCAACTGATGACAAGGAAGAAGGTTATAATATTTCGGGCGATATTTATTACGTTTTCAAGAATGGGAAATTTGATGGATTGAAAGTAATTCTTTCTACAATTACAACAGAGATTTCTTTTGATACCACAATTGATATGATATCATATGAAGGAACAATTGATTTTCCTGCACTTGATGAATATATTGAAACAGGAGTATAAATCTAATAAAGAAAAAGAAAATGCATTTGCATTTTCTTTTTCCATATTGCATACTCGCAAGAAATGTGATATCATTTTTATGAACAAAAGGGGAATTTATGAATAAACAAAAGTTTGGTCAAGAAGTTTTGCTTGCAATCTACAAAAATTGTGGGTTTGGCAAAGATGTTGATACCGTTGCAAATTTGGTTGCACAACACCTTGATATTACTTTTGAAAAGGCAAAAAATGCAATATATACCTTAAAATCGAAAAAGGGTCTTTTTATTGATAATAACATCGTTAAGGCAAATGATGCAGTAACAAGGAAATTAAAAAATCTGAAATTGCTTTCAACAAAAGAAAACAAAACAAATATAAATTTTATTTCAAATCAAAAAACAACTTACAAGAATGGTGATTTGGTTCTTGGGAAAATTATAAAAGACAAACAAGGTCTCTATATTGTTGAGCCATACAAGGACACTGCAAATCATTTTATAATTTATCAAACAAAAGATATTCAAGATAATTTAAACAAAACTTGTTTGATTCGCATTGATGATATAAAGAAACAAATTGTCAGCATAGTTAATGTTTTTGGATTTTCAAATGACCCAATTTCAGAAAATGTCGCAATTGCCACAAAATATGGGTTTAGCACAGAGTTCCCTAACGAAGTGATAAATGAGGCAAACCAAGTTCCGCAATTTGTAACCGAAGAACAAAAACAGGGAAGGGTAGATTACCAAAATTTAGATTTTGTTACAATTGACCCAATTGGTTGCAAAGATAAAGATGATGCAATTTTTGATGCAATGACAGATAAAGGACTTAGGTGCTATGTTGCCATTGCAGATGTAAGTGCTATTGTTGAAGATGGTTCAAAGTTAGACAAGGAAGCATACAAACGTGGTAATAGTGCATATCTTGGTGGTGGTGTTTATCCAATGTTCCCTCCAGTTTTGTCAAATGGCATTTGTTCACTTGACGAAAATAAGCCAAGACTTGCAGTTGTTGCAAGTGCAATTGTAAATAATGATGGTTCGTTCTCTGATGAGAAAATTGAACTTGCAGTTATTGATGTAAAAAAATCTTATTCCTATGCCGAAGCAGAAAAAACACACTTATGTCAAGATGGCGAAGATATAAAGAATGCAACAACAAAAAGGCAACTTGACTTGTTATATAAAAATACAAAAATTCTTGAAAATAGATACAAAAATATATTAAGAATTGATAGTCACGAACCTGAGTATAAGTTTAGTGAAGACAGAACAAATGTAGAAGATATAAAAATATCAAATGAAGAATATTCACATTTGGTTGTTGAAACAAGAATGATTCTTGCAAATGAAATTGTTGCAAAATTCTTTAAGGATAAAAAAATTGTCGGAGTGTTTAGAACCCACAAAAAAAGTGAAGATGAAAAGTTTGAGCATCTAAAGAAAACCTTATCAAATTTTAACATTGATTATGACCTTGAAAACACACCAGAAAGTTTTTATAATTTGCTTGAGCTGGTAAAATCAAACCCATCAAGAGATTATTTGATGGTGGAAATATCAAGAGCGCTTTCAAAGGCAAAATATTTGGCAACATACAAAGAGACTTCGCACTTTGGACTTTCAATTGACAACAATGGGGGATATATTCATTTCACTTCACCAATAAGAAGATATGCAGACTTTAAAACTCATCAACTGATAAAGCAAGTTCTTGAATATGGAAATATTTTGGATGGCAATAAACAACAACTTGAAAGTGTTTGTGAACATTTGAATTACCTATAATAAAATTAAGATATGTTAGAAAGTGAAAGTGATAAATATCTTGCTTGTCTTTGGGCAAAAAAACATATGAAAGAAAAACAATCGGGATATATTTTCAGCATAAAAAATGGATGTGTTACAATTTTGCATAAGAACGGAACTGTAAAAGTGTTGATGTTGTTATCCGAGTTACCTAATGCTCAAAATAAACCTTACAAGGAAAGTAAAGATAAAATGTCAGTTTCAAATGGAGAAACAAAGTTCTCTTTGGGCGATAAAATTGATTTTTATTTTGGTAATATTGACCTTGAATCAAGACTTATTATGGGAGTTGTTGATAAAGAAAAAATAAATGAAGAAAATAATAATTTGGAAAAATAAAACGAATTATTAATAATACAAAAAAATATTAAAAAAATCTCAATAATATATTGAGATTTTTTATTTTTTTATGTAAAATAATATATTTGGAGAAAATATGGATATATTTTTAAATATTTTATTTTTAATTATAGGAATGGTGCTTTTAATATATGGGGCAGACTTTTTTGTTTTGGGAGCAAGTGCAGTTGCAAAAAACTAAAAGTTCCATCAATAATAATTGGACTTACAATCGTTGCAATAGGTACAAGTTTACCAGAACTTGCAACATCTGTTATTGCTGCAAAAAAGGGTGATACAGGTCTTGCTCTTGGAAATGTAATAGGCTCAAACATTGCAAATATTATTTTGATATTGGGTGGTGTAGGACTTATTGGTAATATTCCAATTTCAACAGTTATTTTAACAGACACTCTTATTCTTTTTGTATTTACTGCAATATTTTTATCTATGTGTTACACAAAAAGCAAAATCGAAAGATGGGAAGGGGCAATTCTTCTGTTAATGTATTTTAGTTATCTTGCATTTGCCATTGTAAGAAATTATTGCTTTTAAACAAGGGTGAAGTAAATATTTTTAACACTAACATAAAACAAAAAAACTCAATCAAACGATTGAGTTTTTTTGGTGGCTCACTCGAGATTCGAACTCGAGACCCCTTGATTAAAAGTCAAGTGCTCTACCGGCTGAGCTAGTGAACCATAAAGGGGGTTTGATTTGACTATAAGCGAATGCCTATAAGTCAAAATCATAATCGATTTATGAATTTATAAATTGGGGGAACTTACAAATTCATTTGGGATGTGCAAAGCACATTTGGCTGGGGTGGCAGGATTTGAACCTACGCATGCGAGAGTCAAAGTCTCGTGCCTTACCACTTGGCTACACCCCAATACGCTTTTGTATTATATAATATTGAAATCAAAATGTAAAGACATTTTTCAAAATATTTTTACAATTTTTTTAAAAAGTTTAAATTGATAGTTATTTATGCTAAGTAAAAAGAAACAACACGTCCCAAAAATGAAGATTTGAAATGATAATTTCAAATCGAATTAAAAGGGCGATGTTCAATAAGAAAGCAAAGACATACTCCGAAGGGAAGTACCCACAAAACTCCTTAGCGAAGCGGAGTTTTCGCATGGTGGGTAAGAAGAAAAAACACGCCCCAAAAATGAAGATTTGAAATGACAATTTCAAATCGAATTAAAAGGGCGATGTTTTTTCTAATGGCTGGGGTAGTAGGATTCGAACCTACGGATGTTGGAGTCAGAGTCCAATGCCTTACCACTTGGCGATACCCCAATATTAATTGTTTAGGAATAATTTACTAATGAAAAAAAGTCCTTTGGACTTTTTGGTGTTTGGTGCGGATGAAGGGACTTGAACCCCCACTCTTTCGAACAAGATCCTAAGTCTTGCGTGTCTGCCAATTTCACCACATCCGCAAATCGTAGTTTAGATTAACATAGAATACAAAAATAGTCAAGAGATTTTAAATTATTTTTACATTGACAATAAGAGCAAAATACACTAAAATTAAAATGTTAAAATTTTTAATTTTACAAGGACAAAAATATGCTTTGCGAAAATTGTGGAGAACGAATTGCAACCACATATTGCTATATAAAAATCAATGGCAAGGTTGTTCAAAAAAATTTGTGTGTTCAGTGTAAAAATGCACTGATTTTAAGTGATGAAATTTCTGTTAATCCAGAATTTAAAATAAAAAACCAATTTTGTCATAATTGTGGGACAACATTAAAAGATTTTGTTGCTTCTGGCTTTTTTGGTTGCGAAAACTGTTATAAAGAATTTGAAAAAGTTGCATTGTCTGCAATAAAATCAACACGTATATCTGATGAAAATCTTGGAAAAATTCCACCAAGATTTGCAAAAAAACAAGAGATAGAAGAACTTGAGCATTTGCTTGATATGGCAATGAATAATGGTGATTTAATGCAAGTAAACAGACTTGGTGCAAAATTAAAACTCTTAAAAGGAGAAAGATAATGGAAAGTATTGTTATTTCTTCAAAAATAAGACTTGCACGAAATATTCAAGATTTGCCATTTCCAAACAAATTATCTGATTTTGAGAATGCTAAAGGAGTTGCAAAGGCAATATATGAAATTTTTGGTGATGAATTTACATATACCAGTCTAAAAAATATGCCTCAACAAAAGCAACTTTTGCTTTTGGAAAATGGCACAATTTCAAATGCTCTTTCTGACAATAAAGACATTGCAAGTTTTGCAAGCAACCCTGATAAAAATATTGTAATTTTGATAAATGAAGATGACCATATAAGAGAAATTTGCAAATTGCCTGGGGAAAGTCTTGATTTATGTTACGATAGATTAAATAAAGTTGACAACAAAATATTAAACAAACTTGATATTTCCTATTCTAAAAATTTAGGGTTTTTGACTGCAAGCCCAAAAAATGTTGGAACAGCAATGAAGGCGAGTGTTGAATTGTTTTTACCTGCACTAAACTTTAATAATGCGATTGAGCAAATAAGTCAAAGTTTATTACAAAGTGGCTTAATATTAAAAAACGATGAAACTTACGGAAAAGATGGTTATTTTTATATTTTACATAATAAATACACTTTGGGGCTTAGTGAAAGTGATATAATAAACGCAGTTAAAAAAGGTGCACAAGTTTTGGTAGATTTGGAACAAAAAGCAAGAAAAACATTACTTGATGTAAATAAAACTGTTATAATGGATATGTGTTTAAGAAGTTATGGAATACTTACAAATTCATATATTTTACCTTATGATGAATGTATTGAAAAATTATCCAAAATTAGATTTGGAATGGTTTTGGGGTTAATCAAAATAAAGAACCCAAGCATTGTTGATGACTTATTTTGTCAATCAAACTTGGGACATTTGCAAGACTTTTATAGTCTTGAATTAAATTCAATAGAAGAAAAAATATTTAGGGCAAAATTCGTTATGGAAAGTTTGGAAAATAAACTTATAAAGGGAGTTAGATAATGAATAATCCAGTAACTGAAACTATGGAAAAGGTTATAAAAAATGCAGGTAAACTTGCATTGAAATTGGGCGGTAATCAGGTTGGCACCGAACATCTTTTGTATGGAGTAAGCAGTGTAAAAGGTTGTATGGCATCAAAGATAATGGCGGAATATGGAATAAATACCGATAATCTTTTACCACTGTTAGAAGAAAATTCAACACAAGGTATGGCAATTGGTGTTGATGTTGAGCTTACACCAAGAAGTAAGGAAATCCTAGGAATGGCAAAACAAACTGCATCAAGTTTGTCGCATAACTTTGTTGGGCCAGAACATTTGCTTTATGCATTACTTTCAAATCAAAATTGTTTTGCTGTAAGGCTTATCTCAACATATTTTAGGGTAAATATCACCGAATTAAAACAAAAACTTATAACATTTTTGCAAGGAAGCAACGAATTTAATGTTGACACGCTTGATAAAAATGATACATCAAAAACACTTCCGGAGAAATTGCTAGATATGGGTTATGATGTAACTCTAAAAGCAAGACAAAACAAAATTGACCCTATTATTGGCAGAGAAGATGAAATTGAAAGAATTATTGAAATATTGTGCCGAAAAACCAAGAATAACCCAATTTTGATTGGTGAAGCCGGTGTTGGAAAAACTGCAGTAGTTGAAGGTCTCGCCCTTGCGATAGTAAACGGGAATGTCCCAGAGCAATTAAAGGACAAAATAATTTATTCCATGGAAATAGGTGGCCTTATGGCGGGTACAAAATATCGTGGAAGTATGGAAGAAAAATTAAAAGATGCCATTGAAACAATTATTGCAAACAAAAATATTATTGTTTTCATTGATGAAATCCACACTCTTGCACAAGCGGGAAGCGAAAAGGGAGAAACAAGCCCTGCCGATATGCTAAAACCATATCTTGCTCGTGGTGAACTCCAAACGATTGGTGCAACAACAATTGACGAATATCGTAAGTATTTTGAAAAAGATAAAGCCCTTGATAGAAGATTTCAACCAATAATGGTAAATCCGCCCACGGTTGAACAAACTATTGAGATTTTAAAAGGTTTGAGAGATAGTTACGAGGCATTTCACAAGGTAACCATAACAGATCAAGCAATTGAAGCAGCTGCCACACTTTCTGATAGATATATAATGGATAGAAGTTTACCCGACAAAGCAATTGATCTTATTGATGAAGCATCAAGTAGAGCAAAAGTAAACTTTAACTTAAAGCCAAGCATAATAAAGGAAAAAGAAGATCTAATAAAACAATTGTCGGCCAATAGAGATGAAGCAAGTATTGGCAGAAATTATGAAAAAGCGGCAAAAATTCAAGCACAAATTGAAGTTGTGACAAAAGAGTTAAACAATCTAAATGATAAATATGCAAAGGTAAACAACACAAATTCTATTGGGGCAAATGAAATTGCCGCAGTCGTGTCAAAGTGGACAGGTATTGAAGTTACAAGAATAAATGAAACTGAAAGAGAAAAACTTATAAATTTGGAAAACATCTTGCACAAAAGAGTTGTTGGACAAGACGAAGCAGTTAATGCAGTCAGCAAAGCAATAAGACGTGCAAGAGTTGGACTTCATGACAACAAAAAGCCTATTGGTTCTTTCTTGTTTATGGGGCAAACAGGTGTTGGTAAAACTGAATTATGCAAGGCAATTGCCGAGGCGATGTTTGATGATGAAAATAACATTATTCGTATTGATATGAGTGAATATATGGAATCACACAGCGTTGCCAAATTGATTGGTGCACCACCGGGATATGTAGGTTATGATGATGGCGGGCAACTTACCGAACAAGTAAGACGTAGACCATATAGTGTTGTACTTTTTGATGAAATAGAAAAAGCGCATCCGGATATATTTAATGCACTTTTGCAAGTCCTTGATGACGGAAGATTGACTGATGGGCAGGGCAGGGTTGTTAGTTTTAGAAATTGCATAATCATTATGACATCAAATATTGGCAGTGAAGAAGTTGTAAAATATAGACAACAATGCATAAACTCAAACCCAAACTATAACGAACAAGAAGATGAAAATATAAATCAATTATATTTAAGGGAACTCAAAAACTACCTAAAACCGGAATTTATAAATCGTATTGATGTTGTGTGCATATTCCACCCATTAACAAGGCAAGACTTGACAAAAATTGCAACAATAATGATTGCAAACATAAACAAACGCCTAACAAACCAAGGTCTTGAGTTAAAAATGACATCAAGAGCGCTTGACTATATAATAAGAAAAGGGTCAAATCTCGCATATGGTGCAAGACCACTAAAAAGGTATATTCAACAAGAAGTTGAAGATAGGATTGCAGAAAAAATGTTACTTGGTGAAATTGATAGACATGGCAGTGTAATCATTGATTTTAATGGAAATAACCTTACATTTGTAAGCAAATAAATGCTTGAAATTTAAGCAAAAATGGATGTCAAAAAGTAAGACATTAACATTTTGCAGTCTTGACACACATTATATAGTGTGTTAAACTTTTAATGCAATCAAAGGAGGAAAAATGTCTTTTCAAAAAAGTGGATTAAACTATACTCAAGACTCCAATAATCCAACAACTTACACAGATAGAACCAAAATGGAAGAACGTAAAGATGCGATTATTGAAAGGGTACAAGATGATAGAAATGATGAAATAAGAGTAATCGCAAAACAATCAACAAGAGTAAATTCACATGCCTTGCTTGCAACGGCAATAGATATGCATATTGGTGGGCAGGGCTTTGAGGCAAAAAGGTGTGAACTTGCACTTGATGAAGTGTCAAAATGCTTTAATTTGCATTTGCATATTGGTGGCGATGCATTTGACAATGCAAACAATGACCCAAATTGCAGAACAAACAGCATGGGCAACAGAGTTAGACCAAGTGAAGCACCAACTTATGCCTACAACTTGTTAAACAAACCAAGTATAAAGTCAAAAATAATAGCAATACTCGGCGGGAACCATGATGGCGAATATGGTAATAGAAACAAAAATTCGGATATGTCAATTGCAAACCGTTTGGCAGATGGGCTTGGTGTTGATTATATTCCTTATGCAATGATATATTCAATTCCACTCCTAACTCCAGATACTTTGGAAGTAAAATATCAACATTATTTGTTTATTCATAATGCAGGGAATATAGATAGAGCAACAAGACTTATGCAAGTTATATATGATGAAACCGGCATTTTGGTTGACGGAATTATGATTGAGCATTTACACAAGGGACAAGAAGGAATATACAGTGTTCCGGTTGCTGTTTATGACAAATATGGGAAACGTCTTGGTGACCAAAATCATGATTTGTTTATTGGAATGGGATATTCTTTCCAAAATGCAAACAC
Source organism: uncultured Clostridia bacterium (assembly GCA_945919375.1). Classification (GTDB taxonomy): domain Bacteria; phylum Bacillota; class Clostridia; order Christensenellales; family UBA1242; genus UBA5893. The sequence goes on along the minus strand of CAMEJD010000006.1, from coordinate 40,155 downwards.
AATGTATGGTGCAGAAAAAATGTTTGCAAACAAAACAAATATGAAGCTATATGATTTAAGTTGGCAAATAAATCCGTATTCAACAAAGGCAAATGAAGCATTTGAGCCAAAGTATAAACCATTCATAAATCCATTCCATGCCCTTTCTATGACAGAAGATAAACCAAGTTTGGCATTAAAATTATATCAAAAAGATTGGGCATTACCTGAAAGACTAATAAGAAAAGACAATTTGAAAAACAAATCAGTTGTTGAACTTGCAACAAAGTTAGACCACGCAGAAAAATCTTACAAAGAAACATTAAACAAATATGTGGAAATGTATAAGTCAAAAAACAAAGAAAAACAACCAGTTGCAACTGATTCAAAAATAGATAAAGTTAAACCTGTTGACAATTCAACAAGTTTGGAGGTGTAATATGTCAGGAGTTAATCCAAACAACAACAAACAAAAACGCAATGATATCCTTGAACTTTGGTACAGACTAACAGGTGAAACTTTTGGCAAAGTAAACCTTGCAACAAATATTGATCTTGAAGAAAGTGAACCGGCAGGAACAAAAGAGTACTTGGAACTTTTAAAGAAAAAAGACATTCCTCTTGTTTGGAATCAAGAAATTGAAGTAAAAGGCAACAAAAATTTGCATGTATGTTTTTTGCATGACTTTAACTTGTATGATTTGGCAAACCCACAAAAAGGTGCAGAAGATAGAACGTCTTTTAGGGCAATAAAGCAAGCAATTAACAATAAAAATTGTAATGATAAAACCTTGGTTTTCTTTAGTGGTGATATTGTTGGGAAAGAGTTTAATATTTCAGCACTTAACAAAGCCTCGCTTGAAAATAAAAAAATTTTGTTTTGGGGTCTTGAAAAAAGAATGTCAAAATTCCTTGATTATTTAACTTATGTTGCAGAAAATGGTGCAGATGAAATAATCTTAATGAACGGTCGTGATGAACATAATGCAAACAAAATGTTAAACCGAGATATATTAAGAGATGCTCTTTTGGATAAATTTAATTGTATTTTGCTAAAATATGCAGTAGAAAAAGTTAATTCAAAATTCAAAAAAAGAAATCAAAAAATCAAAATTAGTTATGTAAGTGGGGTAAAAAAGGTATTTAATATCTCAAAAGAAGTAAATGGCAAAAAAACTTTTTATGATATAAGTATACACACAAATCTAAGAAGCAACTCAAAAACTATGCAAGGCAATTACAATGCAGCACAAAAACAACATGGCGAACTCGCAAACGCAGATTTAATTTTTGTATCGTCAGAAAATGCGGTTGGTAATTATTCAAATGTAATATTTGTGTCAGGTCTTGCAAGATACCAAAACACATCAAAAACTTATGTTCCACAAAATTCAGTTAAGGGATATAACTACTTTGACCTAATTTTGGGCGAAAATAACCATGAAATAGAAGCGGTTAGGTCAACAAACTTTACAAATGACAAAACTCATAATTTGGAGAAAAAGGTCGCAATTGAAGAAGCAAAGGTTGATTATCTTGCCGAACTTTGTAAACAAAAAGTTGATGAAAAGTTAGCAAACTTCTATAATAAAGATGTTGATTACAAAAATTTGTATGAACAACTAAATACAAAAGGAGAGTAATATGGAAAAATGTCCTGCTTGTAATAACGAAATAAAAGATGATTTTAATGTTTGCCCTTATTGTCTTGAACCATTAAACGATATGGCAAAAAAATTGTTTTTGGAAAAAGAAAAGAGTGCCCAACTAAAACTTTTGTCGGCACTTATAGAAAAGGCAAATGATGAAAAAACATTAAAAACATACAAAAACTTGGTGGAAATGATAACAAAAAAATGAAGGTGAATCCTTCATTTTTTTATACAATTTTTACATTTCCACACAAGATGTCAAAGTATGAAAAAGTTTGCAATTTGTCATTTGATATAATGGTAAATACACTTGGATATATGCTTTCAATTCGTCCTTGAATTGTGTCAAATCTTTTTCGTCCACGATTAACACAAAGTTCAATATCTTTGCCTTTTAGTTCCATAATTTGTGATTTTATATTGCCAAGTGCTTGGGTGTTTATTTTTATCATAGGCTCGCTCCTGTGATAATTTATTGCCAAAATAAGAAAAAATAGACATTAATTGTCTATTTTTTACTCTTTTTTGCTTTTGTTGGCTTTTTTGGTTCGTCAAGGTCGTTGTCATCAAGGTCATCATCATCGTCATCTTCATCATCTTCATCATCGTCGTCGTCATCAAGGTCATCATCGTCATCGTCAAGGTCGTCGTCATCAAGGTCATCAAGATCGTCAAGTTCTTTGTCAAAGTCGTCTTTCTCTTTTGTGTCAGAGTCATCGTCTTTTTCGTCGTCATCGTCAAAGATAATGTCGTCATCATCAAGGTCATCATCAAGCATATCATCGTCGTCATCAAGGTCATCTTTTGGTGTCAAATCATTATCTTCGTCTTCATTATAATTTTCATTTTCATCTTGATTGACATATTTTGACCAATCATCTGGGTCTTGGTCTGCAATTGTTTCTGGACTAATATTCCTTTCTTCCATACATTGAGGACACATTATTTCATCACTAGAAATGTAGTTTGTTTTGCAAACAGGGCAGAGTTCCATATCTTCTTTATCTCCACCAACTTGCAATTCAGCCTTACAAACACTGCAAAGCCCTTCGTCTTCCAAAATATAATTTAATTCACATCTAGGACATCTTATATACTTTTGTTTCGCCATAAATTCCCCTTTAAAATAAAATCACTGACATTATAGAGTGTAACTTTGATATTGTCTAGTATTTTTTTAAAATTTATTATATTTTTCCCATAGATTTTTATATGTTATGCTTATATATTTTGTTTATGCATTGCAAAATGAATAAGTAAAATTTGACAAAAGGTGTTTTAATCAATATACTCTCAATAAAAAAGGAGATGCACATATGATACAAATTAAGAATATAACCAAAGATTATGTTTCTGGCGATAGCAAAGTGACAGCACTTGACAATGTGTCTATAAGTTTTAGGGAAAGTGAGTTTGTTTCAATTTTGGGGCAAAGCGGTTGTGGCAAAACAACTCTCCTTAATGTTTTGGGCGGACTTGATAGATATACAAGTGGTGACATTATCATAAATGGTAAATCTACAAAAGAGTTTAAGGACAAAGATTGGGATGCATATAGAAATCATTACATAGGCTTTATTTTTCAGTCATATAATCTCATTCCACACCTAACAGTTTTGGAAAATGTTGAAATAGCATTGTCTATTGCTGGCATAAGTTCAAAAGAGAAAAAAGAAAAAGCAACAAAGGCACTTGAAAGGGTTGGACTTGGAAATCAATTGAAAAAGCGTCCGAACCAACTTTCTGGCGGACAAATGCAAAGAGTGGCAATCGCAAGAGCAATTGTAAATAACCCAAAAATAATTTTGGCAGATGAGCCGACTGGTGCTTTGGATAGTGCAACAAGTGTTCAAATTATGGACTTATTAAAGGAAATTGCCGGTGACCATCTTATAATTATGGTAACACATAATCAAGAACTAGCAAAAGAGTATTCAACAAGAATAATCAGCTTGCTTGACGGAAAGGTTGTGGGCGACACTATGCCATATGATGCCGATGAAAAAATATCAAAGGAAGTTGAGCAAGAAGAACAAGTAAAATTAGAACCAAACGCAAAACAAAAACCAAAAAAACTGAAATCGGCAATGGGATTCTTTACTGCAATAATGCTTTCTTTAAAAAACTTACTAACCAAAAAAGGTAGAACTTTTATGACAAGTTTCGCAGGGAGCATAGGTATTATTGGTATTGCGCTTGTTTTGGCAGTTTCAAATGGGTTTACAGGTTATGTTAATAATATGCAATCAAATGCACTAGGAAATTACCCTTTGGCAGTTTCTGCAATAACAATGGATACAAGCACTTTTTCTTCAATGCAACCGGCAACTGATAGTGAGCAGGGTTCAAATGAAGATGTTATTGTGCCATATAACCCACAAGTAAAATATACACAATATGGACACTATAACCAATTGACACAAGACTTTGTTGACGAAGTAAAAGATTTTGAACAAAAAGACAAACAAAAAACTAATCCAAAGTTTAACGCCATTGATTACAATTACTATGTTCCAGTAAAAATGATAACAAAAGATAGTTCAGGCAATTATAAATTTATTCAAAGGCAAAATACAATAAGCATTATGGATGGTAGCACAAGTTCACTATTGTATCCAATGCTGGGAAACGCTGAATATGTTTTGAGTCAATATGAACTTATTTACAGTAGTATGCCAACCAAAAACAATGGTGATGCCTTTACAAAAGGAATGCTATTAGTTGTTGGCAAAGGTAATAAAATAAATTACAAGACATTAAATAACTTGGGTATTGCCACACAAATGGAAGAAGGTGGGACAAGTTACAAAAAAATAAATTTTGCAGATGTTATAAATCAAGAATACAAACTTTTGTTTAATAATGATTACTACACACCAAATAGTGAAAACTTTGATGATATAACTTCATTTTCGCATTTGGACACAAGTTCTCAAACCGAACTTGAAAATAAGTATAACTCACTTGAGACAACAGTAAAAATAACAGGCGTTTTAAGGTTAAAGAAAGATGCAACAAGTGAAATTTTGCCAACAGGTCTTGTTTATATGCACGATTTGGAACAGTACTATAAAGAAGATTGTGAAAATTCTCTCATAAACAAAAAATCACAGGCAAATAAGCAAAATGGCGATTACACATTATATCAACCATATCATATTTCTGTATCGGAATTGCAGGGTGTTATTCCATCGTCATTTGCAAGCATTGATGCGATAAATTCATTCCTAAACAGACAATACAAATACACATTGCCAGATGAAGAAGTTTTTGAAATTGCAATGCAGAGTATTGGAACAAGCAAAATTCCAACAGCAATAAGATTTTTCCCAAAAGATTTTACTGCAAAAGATAGCGTTATAAAAATGATAGACGAATTTAATAACAAACAAACAGATAGCACAAAAAAAATTATTTGCACTGACACTTCGTCACTTCTTACATCAACACTTGGCGAACTTATTAAAATAATATCATATGTGCTTATTGCGTTTGCTGGAATATCACTTATTGTTTCTTCAATAATGATTTCAATAATAACATATGTTTCAGTTATTGAAAGAACAAAAGAAATCGGTGTTCTCCGTTCAATTGGAGCAAGGAAGAAAGATATATCTCGTGTATTTAATGCCGAAACACTAATTATTGGTTTTTGCTCCGGACTTTTGGGTGTTGTTGTAAGTTTTATATTAACATTCCCAATAAGTGCAATAATAAAATCAGTTTCAGGTGGAAGCATAACAACAAATCTTGCTATACTTTCGCCATTAAGTGCGGTTATATTGGTTGCTATAAGTGTTGTACTTACAGTTCTTGCAGGATTTATACCTTCACAAATGGCAGCAAAAAAAGACCCAGTAAAAGCGCTACGCAGTGAATAAAAAATGTAGCAAATTTTTGCTACATTTTTTTTGTATGTTATTTTTTCTTTTGTTCTTCAATCTCTTTTAAAAATTTTTGCATTTTTTGTTCAATCACTTCGTCAATTTTGTAATCTTTGAAAAAGTGTTTCATTTGTTCAAGACAAATAGAAACATCAGCAATTTCTTCAACCAAATTTTTTATAACTTTATCATCGTTTTGATATTCTTTATATAATACCTTTCTTTTATACTTATTTATTGCAACAATCATTTCTGCCATTTCTTCAACGCATTGGTCGTACTGTGCAACAAGTCCCCAAAGCTTTGTTGCTTCGTCATATATTTTTAATCTTTCTTCGTGTGTTAACATATTTTTCTCCTTAGTATAAAAATATCATAAACAAAACAAATTTCAAAGTGTAATAATAATTTTTTGCAAAAATTGTTCTAAAAATTAAATCTCATTCGTAAAGTATATCAGTGATTATTGGAGGAATTATGACAAATAACAATTCAAACGAAAAATTTATGGTTTTGAACAAATCTAAACTAGATTCTTGTGATGTAAGTTTGGAATGTTCCATAAATTTGGAAACTACCGAAACAGTCGATAAAGTGCTTTCAATAAATGTGAATGCAGAAAAAGTAACAACCGAAAGTTTGATTGGGGAAGCAAACTTTACAGGTACGGCAGTTGTAGATTTGGTGTATATCACAACCGATGGGAATATTTACACAGAGGCATACACATCGCCATTCTCGGGAAAAATCCAAAATAAAAGTATTAACACAAACACAAAAGTTTGCGTAAAGCCTTTGTCACTTAATGGCGAAGTAAATTCCATTTATTCCCAAGTTGCAAAAGTAAATCTTTATATGTCTTTTGAAGGTTTTGCATATAACAATGAAGAAGTTACATATTTGGCAAATGTTGAAAGTGATATTTGCACAAAAATGGAAGAACAAAGTTATGTCACTATGGAGAATGTAAATAACTCATCTTGGACAGAAAATGTCTGTGCCGAAGTTAAAGAACCAATAAAACAAGTATTGTACACAAATAGTGAAGTCTATATAAAAAATGTTGATATGGGAACCAATTATGTTGCAGTTTCTTGTGAATTAGAAAACGATATTGCATATTTGACTGACGAAGAAAATCCAAAGATAAAAATAGTACATACCAAAAATGAAGTAAAACAAGAAGTAGAATGTGAGCATGCAACCAAAGAAAAAAATTGCGATGTTGATTTGTCAATTCAAAAAAGTAATGTAAAAACAAATATTGAACAAAAAGATGACGATATAAAAATTGCAATAGTAATTCCACTTGATGTATGCATAAGAGTTTATAGTACCCAAACGCAAACAATGATAAAAGACCTTTATTCAACAGAAAAACAAACAACAATAACAATGTCTAGTTTTGAAAATCAAGTGCCTTGCGAACCTATCAATTTTGATAAAAAAGTTGAAGGTAGTTTGGTTGTTGACGAAAACGAACCTAGAATTGACAAACTGCTTGCAGTCAATTATTCAAAAGCAATAATTACAAATGAATACATAGACAACGGCACTTACAATGTGAGCGGAGTCATTCAAAGCAATTTAATATATTTTAATGAAGACGAAGCAAAAGTTTGTGCACTTGACATAGAAATTCCTTTTGCAGTTTCAACGCAAGTTGACTATGACGGAACAGTTTTGCTTGATACAGATATAAAAGTTTGCGATGTTGACGTTCTAGTTAAAAAAGGTAGAGATGTTTATGTTGATGCAACACTAAAAGTAAGAAGTAATGTTTGTAAAACAACAACGGGTGCAGTTATTTCTGAACTGAATTATTTGGATGAATATCCACAAAAAGATTGTGCAATTGAAATATATTTTGCAAAAGCAGGTGAAAATACTTGGGATATTGCAAAAAAATTAAACATAAAAGAAGAATTATTATATAATCAAAATCCAGATTTAAAAGAAATATTAGAAAAAGACGAAAAATTGGCAATTTATTATAAATTGGAAAAATAAATAAAAAATTAAAAATAAAATAATTTATTATTCCTCCAAAAAATGTGCAATATTTATTTGCACATTTTTATTATTATTTTATTTTAATTTATTAAATACATTTAAAAACAAAATAATAAAAGAATAAATCTCATTTGATTTGCTTTTTACCTGCCGACATCAATGTGTGAATTTTAAGAAATTTTAATCACTTTTTAAAATATGTATAACATAACATTATTATGGCAATAAATAATCGGGAGAAAAAATAGTGAAAAAATTTATTTCAATAATTTGTATAGTAGTTTCAATACTAATCATATGTCTTGGTCTTGTTCCAAACAAAAAAGAAGAATACATAAGAATCCATATCAGAGCAAATTCAAACCTTTCAATTGACCAGAACATTAAATACAAAATAAAAGACGAAATAGTGTCTTACCTTATTCCTTATATTGCAAAGTGCAAAACAAGGAACGATTTTGTAACACAAATAAATTTAAGATTAGGCGGAATGGAAGATATTGCAAACAATATTCTAAAAGATAATAATTTTAACTATACAAGCAAAGTAAAATTCCACAGGGAAAAATTCCCAGATAGAAGTTATGACGGAACAGTTTTAAAGGCGGGGATATATGATGCGATTATCGTTGAACTTGGTTCGGCAAAAGGTGATAATTGGTGGTGCGTAGTGTATCCACCCTTATGCTTTATTTCAAACAAGAGTCAAGATGTTATGTATAAATCTAGAATTTTGGAGATACTAAAATCAATTATCAAAGGAGATTAGTATATGACAAAGCGAAAAATATTTGCAATAATCTTGCTTGTGTTTGGCATATTTTATGGTGGAACGATTGCAACATTAAATTATTTTACACCATTTAGTGCTCAAGAACCTGCCTTGCCAACATCACAAAGCACAAATCAAAATCAAAATGTCCAACAAAAGTTAAAAGACTTGGGATATTACAGTGGAAATATTGATGGAATACTTGGGACAAAAAGTGTTCAAGCAATAAAAAACTTTCAACGAGATTATGGACTTACTGTTGACGGAATAGTTGGCAAAAACACATTAAAAGCCCTTGGACTTTTGGATACTTCATCATCTTACACAAACAGTGACTTATATCTTCTTGCAAAATGTGTGCATGCAGAAGCAAGGGGTGAGCCTTATGTTGGACAAGTTGCAGTTGCTGCAGTTATATTAAACCGAGTAAAAAGTGCGGAATTTCCAAATACAATTAGCGGTGTAATTTATCAGCCATGGGCATTTACAGCAGTAAATGATGGGCAAATCAATTTGGAACCAAACGACAGTGCATATTCAGCGGCAAAGGACGCTATGAATGGTTGGGACCCATCATATGGTTGTTTGTATTATTATAACCCCGAAACTGCAACAAGCAAATGGATATGGTCAAGACAAACCGTTGTTACAATTGGCAAACACGTGTTTGCATTATAAGGAGAGAAATATGGAAAATGCAAAAATAAAAAAGAATAACGGAAAAACCATTTTAACTATTATAGTAATTTCAATACTTTCGGTTGCACTTGTAACACTTGTAGTTTTGTATTCAATTTCAATGTCAAATCAAAACAATCTTAAAACCGACTTGGAAAATGTATATCAAAAAAATTTTAGTGAACTAGTAGATAATGTAAACAATGTTGAAGTAAAATTAAGCAAAGTGTGTGCTTCGGATTATAATTCTTATGCAAAAAAACTGTTGAATGAAATTAGTAAAAATTCATCAATGGCAAGCACAAATCTTGCTAGTTTACCTGTGTCGATACATGGTATTGATGAAACAATAAAATTCATAAATCAAGTGGGTGGATATACAGAAGTTATGGCGTCGAAATTGGAAAAAGGTGAAACCTTGTCAAATGAAGAGATTTCAACACTTGAAAAACTAAGAGATAGTTTTTCAATGCTAAAAACAAAGATAAATGAACTTTCAAAAAATATCTATTCAAATAATATCTTTAATCAAAGCACAAAACTTGATGGAGATTACAACGAGTTTACACTAAAACTTCAAAATATAAAAGCAGGAGATGTTGAATATCCAACAATGATATATGATGGTCCATTTTCGGATAGCACAGTAAATAAAAAGATTAAAAATCTTAATGATGAAAAGGTAGACAAAGAAACTGCAAAACAAAAATTGGTTGATATTTTCAAAAATATCTCAAAAAGCAGTTGTTCATATCTTGGTGAAACAAATGGAAAGTTTAAAACTTACGATTTTGAATTATTTGGAAATGGCAACCAAACTATATATGTACAAGTGTCGCAAAATGGGGCACATCTTCTAACAATGAGTTGTAGTGATAATAGTTCCAAACAAAATTATACATTAAAGCAAGCAAAGGACATTGCAATAAGTTTTGCAGAACAAAACGGATTGGGGAATATGGAATGTGTTTGGAGTGATATTATTGGTGGGGATGCATATATAAACCTTGCACCAATTCAAAATGGTGTCATAATTTATCCTGACCTTGTTAAAGTTAAAGTTGATTTGGCACTTGGTAATGTTATCGGTTACGAATCAACAACATATTTCACAAATCATATTCAAAGAAAGTTAGATATTCCAAAAATAACAAGCACAACAGCAAGAACAAAAGTCCCAAATGGATATGAGATTATTGAAACAAGATTATGCCTTGCACCGCTTGACTATAACAGGGAAGTGTTGTGCTATGAAAATATTTGTGTCAAAAATGACGAAACTTATTACTTTTATGTTAATGCACAAACAAATCAAATTGAAAACATTTTAAAGATTGTTGAAACAGATAACGGAAATTTACTTTTGTAATAAAGTATGCAAAAACATTTACTTTTTTTACAAATATATGCTATATTACTTTTGAAAAGGCGAGATGACAATGGAAAATAAAACTTATGATGAATTGGAAGACTTGGGAATTCATGAATTGAGAACACTTGCAAGAAGTGTGGGGGTAAAATCTCCAACTTCAAAAAAACGCCAAATTTTGATTGATGAAATAAAGAAAATTAGATCTGGGCAAGCAAAACCTCAATTTAACAGGCATTTTGGTAGGCCGGTAAAAAATCATGGAAATCAAGATACTTTAATTTCAAAATATATAGCAATGGGAGATGAAGAACTTGAAAGCAAGTTTGAGATTTCTGACAATGATAATTTTGGAAAAATTAGGTTTGAGCAAAATCTAAAAGACTTTGATGGCGAAGCATGTCTAAAATTGATTGATGTTATGGGGTATGTTAGAAGAACCCAAAAAAATGATTATTATTTTTTGAATTACAAAAAAATATCTCAAAAAATATATATTGTTATTGATCAAGAAGATATTGAAAAATACAACGTTATGGAAGGCGACATTCTTGTTGGATATGCCTTTCTTAATCCAAAAACAAATTTTGCAAAACTAAAATCAATTATTGCAATAAATGGCATTAACCCACAAGAAAATGTTTACAACAAAGATAAAGAATATGTGTTGCCAAAAACGGTTATTGATGATAATGGTTTTAAACTTGGGCAAAGTCAACTTGTTTGCACAAAAAACAGAGATAGTGCAATAAATTTTATAAACGAAAAAGTTAATTCATTAAAAATTGCCAATGCAAAGTTTGTTGCATTGGGAGTTGATATTTCCATCGAAACAAAACTAAAATTTGATAGAATTCAAAACTTAGTTCAGGTTACTTCCATGAATGAAGAAGTAGCATTATTTTCAAAGGATACAATTATTGATGCGATAAATGTTATAAATTCGCTATATTACCATGGTTACAATGTGGTTTTGTTTATTCCAAATATGTTTCATATATACGATATTTTGGATGAGGCATATGGCAGTGATGGAAAACATGCAGAAGAAGTTGTATTGCTAATAAAAAAATTGCTTTCGCAATGCAAGGTGAGTGCCGATTCCAGCATAACAATTTATGGAATGTATTATGATGAGCAAATCCCTGAATATACAAACGAATTAAAGTTTGTTGACAAAATAATAAATTCATAAAAAAATGTGGCAATTGCCACATTTTTTCTTTTTATCATAAATTAAATTCGTTATTAGATGGTTTTTCTTGAATTTTTGATTTGGTTGGTATTTTGGGCATTTCTCTTATTTTTGGTTGCTCTTGTTTTATTGTTTGTTCTTTTTCAATGTTGTTTGTATTTTGAACTTCTGTGGTTGCAGTTTGTTCCTTTTCTTGCCTTGCTTCTTGCTGTTTTAATATGCGAGCATTGTTTAATATTGCACGACTTCTTGATAAATCAAAAAGTTTTTGCGACAAAATAATCGAATTGACTTTTTCGGTAAAACTAGATTCCAAAAGTTCACTAAGTTCACTGTCAAGACCATATATTTCAAGATACATTTTTAGCGCATTTGCATCTTTTTGTTTTAATTTTTCTTTTGCAAGTTTAAGAAGTTCGCCACGATTTTTTAGGGTTACAATCATTTTTTTGAGTTGTTTCTTATCTTGTGCAGAAATATTGCCATTAAGTTTGTTTTGGATTTCTTGCAAAATATTGTTGTTGTTCTCTATTGCAATGTCAAAATTTTTTGAAATGTTTTTGTTGTTTGCATCTAAAAAAGGTTCGGGGAAAGCCTTTCCTTTTTTGCTCTTGATTTCCAAAATATCTGCCGTAAATTCTTCATCAAGAGAGAAATCACTATCAAATGGGTTGTAACCTTGTTCCTCATACAACTTTCCCAAATTTTCATTATACAAATTTAATGCATTAAAAACATCAACACTTTTTTGATCTTTCAAATCGTGTTTAATGTCGTCCATAAGTTCATTTTCGGACTTTTGTTCTGCAAGACTATTCTTTTTTGTGTAATCAATTATTTCCATAGTTATATTCTAAAAAATATTAGTACATTTGTCAAATAAAAGTTAGTATGAAAATATTTAAAATATTGTTGACAAAATGCTGGACATATGGTAATATCTAGGTGCACTTGAAAATCTCGGGTGTTTTTTTTAAGTAGAGAAAATTAAGGAGAGATATTATGGCAAATCCAACAAGAACATTAGTAACACTTGCTTGCACAGAATGCAAAGAAAGAAATTATTCAACAAGCAAAAACAAAAGAAGCCAACCAGACAGAATTGAAATTTCAAAATATTGCCCAAGATGCAATAAACACACTGTTCACAAAGAAACAAAATAAGGAGTAACTTATGGCAGAAAATAACGAAAACAAAACTGCAAGCGAACTTGGAACAGGAACCGTAGTTGAGGCAAAAGATACTGTCAAAACCGGTGCGGAACAATCAAAAAAGGTTGCCAATGATCAAAAGGCAGTTAAAGATCAAAAAAAGGATAAGAAGAAAAAAGACAAAAAACCATCAAAGCTTGGCAAAAAAGTAAAAGAAACAACAAGTGAACTTAAAAAGGTAACTTGGCCAACATTTGGAAGTGTTGTTAAAAAAACGGGAGTTGTTTTAGCAGTAGTCCTTATATTTGCAGTAGTACTATTTGGAATAGATAGATTACTTGCTTGGATTTTTAGCCTTTTAATCCATAGTGTTGCGTAAGGAGAGAATATATGGAAGAAAATTTAGAACCAAAATGGTATGTTCTTCACACATATTCAGGGTATGAAAATGTTGCCAAAGAAAATCTTGAAACAATGGCAGTAAAATATGGCCTTCAAGATAGAATTATGGACATTATTATCCCAACAGAAAATGTTATTGAAGAAAAGAACGGAAAGAAAAAACTTATTCAAAGAAAAACAATGCCAGGATATCTTCTCGTCAAAATGCGTTACGCTGATGATATTTGGCACAATGTGACAAGAACTCGTGGTGTAACTGGATTCACAGGTCCAAAAGGTCGTCCACTTGAACTTTCTCCAGAAGAAGTTCAAAGAATGCACCTTGAAAGGGTTGTTGTTGAAGTTGACCTTGAAAAGGGCGACAAAGTTAAGGTAATAGACGGTCCACTTGAAAATCAAATTGGAACAATAACAGAAGTTGACGGAGTAAACTCAAGATGCAAAGTTGCTGTTGAAATGTTTGGTCGTGAAACAATAGTTGAGTTGGACTATTCGCAAATTCAAAAAGTTACAGACTAACTTTTTGTGCAACCAATAAGGTTGCAAAACGCATTATTATTTAGGTTTTATCAAGTGAAAACTTGTTAAAATATATATCGTGGGAGAAGGATATTTGCTGTCCTTTGTAATCACCACTTAAGGAGGATTTTATTATGCCAGCAAAAAAAATCAATGCAATTGTAAAATTGCAATTGCCAGCAGGTAAAGCCACACCAGGACCACCAGTAGGTTCATCACTTGGTCCTCATGGTATCAACATTGCAGGTTTTACCAAAGAATTTAACGATAAAACTGCCAAACAAGCAGGACTTATCATCCCTGTTGTGATAACAATTTATCAAGACAGATCATTTGACTTCGTGCTCAAAACTCCACCAGCAGCTGTTTTAATTAAAAAGGCTCTTGGTTTGGAAACAGCATCAGGTAAGCCAAACAAACAAAAAGTCGGAAAGTTAACTATGGCACAAGTTCGCGAAATCGCAGAAACAAAAATGCCAGATCTCAATGCTTCATCAGTTGAACAAGCTATGTCAATGATTAAGGGCACAGCAAGAAGCATGGGAGTTACAGTTGAAGAATAGTGGAAGAGATTAACTCGTAAATACCACAGGAGGCTATTATGAATAACGGTAAAAGATACCAATCAATAAAGAGTTCTATTGATAGCAAAAAGCTTTATGAACCAAAAGAAGCTTTTGATATCATGACAAATGCCCCAAAAGCAAAGTTTGATGAAACTGTTGAACTTCACGTTCGTTTGGGTGTTGATGGAAGAAACGCTGACCAACAAGTTCGTGGCGTTGTTGTTCTTCCAAATGGAACAGGTAAAAAAGTTAAAGTTTTAGTTATCGCAAAAGGCGACAAGGCAACAGAAGCTGAACAAGCAGGTGCTGACGTTGTTGGTGCTGAAGATGTTGTTGCAAAAATTGCCAATGAAAACTGGCTTGACTTTGATGTTTGTATCACAACTCCAGATATGATGGGTGTTGTTGGTAGAATCGCTAGAGTTCTTGGACCAAAAGGTTTGATGCCAAACCCAAAGAGCGGAACAGTTACTATGGATGTTAAAAAAGCAATTCACGATGTTAAAGCCGGAAAGGTTGAATATCGTTTGGATAAATCAAACAACATTCACGTTGTAATTGGAAAACTTAGTTTTGGAAGCGAAAAACTTGCTGAAAACTATGACACTTTAATAAATGCCATAATCAAAGCAAAACCAGCATCAGCAAAAGGACAATATATCCGTAATGTTGTTGTTGCAAGTAGTATGGGACCTGGAATTAAGCTTAACACAAGAGCATAACAAAACAAAGAATATGACGATTTTAAAATTGTCATATTTTTTTATTATTTATCATTCTTGATACTGGTATGTTTGTACAAATGTTATTTTACTTTTTTTAAGTTTTGTGATAAAATGCTATGCAAAAGAAAGAAGGTAAAATTATGTACGATGAATTAACTCGTGAAGATATACAAAAAATGCAAGAAGAACTAGATTACAGAATAACTGTAATTAGGAATGATTTGCACGAAAAAATAATGCAGGCAAAAGAATGGGGTGATTTCTCGGAAAATGCCGAATATCATGAAGCAAGACGTGCAAAAGGTAGAAATGAAAGTAGAATTGAATATTTGCAAAATATGATAAAGACAGCCAAAATTGTTGAATCAAAACAAAATTCAGATTGCATCGGAATAAATAGTAAAGTTGAAGTAATCTATGATGATGACGGGAGCACTGAAACTTATGAAATAACTTCAACAGTTGGACAAGATGCAATAAATAATAAAATTAGTAAAGATTCTCCATTCGGACAAGCAGTTTGGGGTAAAAAAGCAGGAGATAAAGTACTTGTAAAAGTAAACGATTCTGTGTCATATTATGTAACAATAAAATCTGTTAATTGACAAATAAACAAAATTTATCGTTTGCTAATAGTTCAAAGATGTCACACTTGAAATGGTGTAAAAGCGTTCGCTTGTACTCATTTTGAATGATGTGAATCCAAAATCTCGGTTTGCATACTCGTTTTTTTTCCCCCCCAAAAAAAAACACAACTGTTTTTTGGGGTATCCCTGTGAAAAGTTATTCCGACTGCCGACCCCGAAGTTTTGCTTTGGAGAAAATCTCACAGCATAAATAAATCAAATTTAAAAATTTTTTTAAATTTTGTAAAATTGTATAAAATCATTTGACAGAGTTATACTATTTATACTAAAATACAAGTGATATTAAAAGGAGAAAGAGAAAAATGAAAAAATTCAAATTATTAGCAAGTATTGCATCAATGTGTTTGGCAATTGCTGTTCTTTGTTTTGGTGTATTTGCAGCATCAACTGTAACATACCAAATTTCTGGTACAATCAGTTATACTGTAAGTGATGTCTTTGTAAATTTGACAACAACAGTTTACTCTTATGACCAAAAAATGACAACAGAAGAAATGAATACTCTTGCTGGAAGCATTACAGATGCTACAGCAGCAAATCAAACAGTAGCCACAAAGACATTGACATATGTTACTGACAAAACAGGAACATATACAAATGGTGGTGCAGTTACTGGTATTATTGCAACAGACGGGGATAATATTAAAATTGATAGTGCTAATTTGGCTTTAAGCTACAGCAATGTGGGAACAAAACAATTGACATACTTCATTGTTACAAAAATTGATAACTTAGCAAATAGAGAGTTAAAAGTAACATGTGGGACAATGGCTGCTGTTGCAAACAGCAATTTAGGTTCAAAGACTATTGAATCAGTTGCTGCAAATGCTTCTGGAGTAGTTGTTTATGCAATGTCAGTTAATGATTTAACTGTTGGCATCCCTTCTGCATCATTTACAGCAAGTATCACATTTGCATATGGTGCATAATAAATAAAAACAAAAATATGACGATGTTAAATCGTCATATTTTTTTTGCATTTTATTAAAAATTAACAATAAAGTAAATCTAAATTTCTATTGAAATTATTTTATCACTTCACTTAAAGCAAGCAGTATTCCAAGTTTACCATATTCATAGGTAAGCCCACCTTGCATATATGCTGTAAATGGTTCAATAAGTGGGCCATCACAACTGAGTTCTATTGTTGAACCAGATGTAAAACTCCCACTTGCCATAATTTCTTCATGTGGATATCCAGGAGTTTCACCAGGTACAGGTGTAACATAACTTTCAACTGGGGCACATTTTTGAATACCAACACAAAAGTTAATCAAATTTTCTCTTGTATACAAATCTATTGTTTGAACAATGTCTGTTCTTTCTTCATCAAATAATGGGTCAACTTTGTATCCCAGTTTTTGTAACATCAATGCTGCAAAAGTCATAGTTTTTAAACTTGATGCAACAACAGTTGGAGCATTGTATAAACCTTTAAAGAAAGATAAAAGTTGGTTAAAGTTTGCACCAATATCTTTCCCAATGCATGGAGCAGAGTACCTTTCTGCAACATCTTCAATCAAATCTTTTCTTCCAACAATGTATCCACCAGATTTCGCAACACCACCACCCAAATTTTTCATAAGTGAACCAACAATAATGTCTGCACCGACTTCTATTGGTTCTTTTGTTTCAACAAAATCTCCGTAGCAGTTATCAACCATAATTATAACATCGTTGTCAACATCTTTAATTGCTTTGCAAACTTTTTCTATCTTGGAAATAGTCAAACTTTTTCTATGAGAGTATCCACGACTTCTTTGAATTTCCACAAGTTTAACCTTGCTTTGTTTTAATCTATTTTGAATTGTATCAATATCAAAATCATCATTCACGAGTTCAATTTGTTCGTACTTAATACCATTTTTAAGTAATGAATTTTTGCTTGTCCCAGTGAGTCCTATTATGCTTTTTAATGAGTCATAAGGTTCTCCTGTTATTGAAATCATTGTATCGCCATATTTTAAAAGTCCAGAAAATGTTAGATTAAGAGCGTGTGTTCCACTCATAATTTGTGGACGAACGAGTGCATCTTCTGCTTTAAAAATTTGAGCATACACTTTTTCCAATTTATCTCTGCCACCATCACTATACCCATAGCCAGTAACTTCGGCAAAATCTGAACATGATAATCTGTTATCTTGAAATGATTTCAATACTTTTGCACTATTTATTAAAGCGACTTCATCATATTTTTTAAATATTGGTTCAAGTTCGCTATCACAACTTTTTGCAAGTTCAACTAATTTTTCATTTATATTTAATCCGTAAAACATTTCTTCTCCTATTTGTAATCATAATAGTTTACTTGTTTTTAGTACTTTTGTAAAGTAAAATACAACTCTTGACATAATCTGCATTTATGTGGTAGAATTGCAGGTAAATAATTTAAGAGAGATTATGAAAAGAGTTATTTTATATATAAGGGGGTATTTGAGTTTACCACCACCAAGCAAAATTTAATAAAAACTGCGCAATACTTTGTTTACTGCCAAATTTTCCACACAGTCATTTGGAAAACCAAACTCCTGCGTTGAAAATTTGTCGAGCCTCGTCTTGCTTGTTTTTATTAAATTTTGGTACAACGCATTACTGGTTTTTAATAAAAACTACGCAATACTTTGTTTACTGCCAAATTTTCCACACAGTCATTTGGAAGTCCAAACTCCTGCGTGGACGCATATGGGGTACCCCAAAAACAGTTGTTGTTTTTGGGGAAAGGAAAAACCGAGCGTGCGAACCGAGATTTTGAATGTAAGACATTCAAAATGAGTACAAGCGAGAGTTTTGACGATGAGCCTCGTCTTGCTTGTTTTTATTAAATTTTGGTACAACACATTACTGGTTTTTAATAAAAACTACGCAATACTTCGTTTACTGCCAAATTTTTGTACATTTAATATACCGATTGGTTTGCAGTAAATTTAAAAATCTACATTAATATTTGATATAGATTGGTTTAATAATAAAAAATATATATAAAATAAAAAGGATAAATTAAAATAATGGAAAATAATAATGAAATTAGCAATAATAGTGTTGCTAATGAAGAAATAAAAAATGATGTCGTTTTAAATGAAAAAAATAAAACAACTAAAAAGAAAAATATTTTTGTAAGGTTGTGGCAATACTTTACAACTTATGAAAAAATATGGTTGTTTGTACTTTGGTCAGTAGGTATAACACTTGGAATTTTATTCCCAGAAGGTGAAGTTTGGTGGGTACAAATGTTTGCTATGATTACTTTGGTTGGTGGTTGTGCTTGTGAATTGTTACTTTCAAAGCAATCAAAGTGGGCATTTATTATATCGTTCTTTTTCTATGACCTAACACAAATTGTTGTTTATGTCGCAAATGGATATTATGTTAGTGCATTGTTTGAAGTGCTATTTTGGTGTCCTATGTTGTTTATCTCATTTTTCGCTTGGGATAAAAAGAAAGATAAAGAAGATGCAAATATAACACAAGTAAAAGCAATTAATTATAAAAAAGAAACATTGATGTTTGTTGGTGTTCTTGCTGTATCAATATGTATGGGTATTATATTTACATTTGCAGGAACTTGGTTCCCAGGAACATGGTTTAGTGGATTAAGCGAATATTGGTATATTGATGCACTTGCAAACACATTTAGCGTATGTAATGGGTTATTCTTGTGGTTTAGATATAAAGAACAATGGATTGCATGGCTCGGTCTTACTGTATGCGAAAGCATTATGTGGATATTGAGCAAGCAATGGGTTATGCTTATTTTGGAACTTGGATATTTGACAAACACAATTTATGGTTACATAAAATGGACAAAATATGTAAAAAATCATAAAAATGAAGATGAGCCTATGGAAATTTCAAAAGAATAGTGGTATACTAATTTTGAAGGTTGAAAATGAAAGTAAAAGTTTGCAATAAAGAATTTGAAGCAAAAATTTTATACAATCAAGAACAAAATTCATATCGCATTGAAATATTGGATAATTCAAACATAATGGGTTATGCAACATTCAAATTAAAGAGAAACAAATACCAAGATTCAATTTGGCTTTACAAAATTGAAACATATCCAAAGTATGCACACACTGGAGTTGGGACTGCAACAATAAATTTGCTTGAATATTTTGCTTTGCAAAACAGAGCACAAGTTGTTGAAGGGAAGTTTTATCCAGAAAACGAATTTGCAAAACCATTTTATAACAAATATGGTTATTCAATTGATAAGGAAGATTATGAAACCTATATTTACAAAACTTTGGATTACAAAAGAATAAAAGAAAACATTGAACCAAATATAACAAAATATGAAGAACAATTTGATAATCAAAGTGAATTTA
Source organism: uncultured Clostridia bacterium (assembly GCA_945919375.1). Lineage (GTDB taxonomy): Bacteria > Bacillota > Clostridia > Christensenellales > UBA1242 > UBA5893. The sequence goes on along the minus strand of CAMEJD010000006.1, from coordinate 20,274 downwards.
GTATGTAATAAAAAATCTACGGAACATTTTTGTTTCGTAGATTTTTTTATAGTGAAAATTGGTCATTTTTATTATTTTCATGTTCAAGATAGTTTTCAAAACTCTCACAAGTATCATAAAGTTCTTCACTTGTTTGTTCTTCTGAACCATCACTATCAAGAGAATCAATCATTCTTGCAAATTTGATAAGTTCTTCTTTTGAAAGTTTTTTCCCAGCAAGTTTTTCACAAATATGGAAAGGTTTTCTATATCTGTTGTTTTTTCTTTCCTTTTTTATTGTAAGACTATATAATTCTTCTGGATTTTCTCTTACAACTGCAGTTTTTGTTTGATTTTCATTAGTTGGAACAATTTTATACTTATCGCCACATTTTTTTACCAAAACAAAATTGCTTCTATCTTTTAATACATTTACTCCAATAACAAATCCATAGTCATTGGTGTCAAAAGAGTGAACATGATATAATTTTACAATTCTCAAATCATTAACGTTAGTCATTTTTTCTTCTCCTTTTGAATATTTTTTATTGGTCTTTTTTATACCGAAAGCGTATTTTATACACTTTTAAAGTGCTTGTCAAGAGATTTTTAAAAAAAATTAAAAATTTGTTATTTACTATTTTTCATATTAAAAAAATGTGGTATAATATATCTACTATGGATAAATTTATAAAAGTTCGTGGAGCAAGAGAAAATAATTTAAAGAATGTTGATGTTGACATTCCAAGAGATAAACTTGTTGTGTTTAGTGGTGTTAGTGGCAGTGGGAAAAGTACACTCGCTTTTGACACAATTTTTGCCGAAGGGCAAAGAAGATATATCGAAAGTTTGTCAAGTTATGCAAGAATGTTTTTAGGTCAAAGCCAAAAGCCAGATGTTGACCAAATTAGTGGGCTTAGTCCTGCCATTTCCATTGACCAAAAAACAACAAGCCATAACCCAAGGTCAACAGTTGGAACAATAACCGAAATATATGACTATATGCGTTTGCTTTATTCACGTATTGGAGTTCCATATTGTCCACATTGCAATGAACCAATAAAAAAACAGTCAATAGACCAAATTATAGACAAAATTTTGCAAAAGGAAGAAGGAACAAAAGTTATTGTTCTTGCACCACTTGTAAGACAAAAAAAAGGTGCTCAAGAAAAATTATTTGAAAAGTTAAAAAAGAGTGGTTATGTTAGGGTTGAAGTTGATGGAATAATTTACACTCTTGATGAAAAAATTGAACTCGACAAAAACAAAAAGCACGATATTGCAGTAATTATAGATAGATTAGTTTTAAACAAAGATGTAAAACCAAGACTTTTTGAAAGCGTTGAAACAGCAGTAAAACTTGGCGAAGGAATATGTCTTGTTGAAGTAAATGGCGAAAAGGAATTGTTTTCAACATTGTTTGCTTGCCCAACTTGTGGTTGGACATTGGGGGAAATAACACCAAGATTATTTTCATTCAATAGTCCAATAGGTGCTTGCCCAAATTGTACAGGAATTGGCTACACTTTGGATATTGATGAAAGCAAAGTATTAAAAAATGCACATTTGTCCATTCATGAAGGTGCATTTAACATAACTGGTTGGAGTGGGGACAAAAACTCTATGGCAGGGATGTATTTTGAAATGCTTTCAAAAATATATGGCATTAACCTAGACTGCCCCGTAAAAGATTTACCAAAAGACCAATTGGATATAATTTTGCATGGTAACGGTGGCGAAAAAATTGAAATGGAGATGCAAAATGCTCGTTTTTCTGGCAAATATAATGCATCTTTTGAAGGTATTGTAAATAATTTACGAAGAAGATATAAAGAAACAACAAGTGAGTATATAAAGTTTGAAATTGGCAAGTTTATGGAAGAAATGACTTGCAAAACTTGTCATGGAAGAAGGCTTAACGAACAGGCACTTGCCGTTAGAATTGGTGGCAAAGATATTTTGGAAATGTCAAATATGAGTGTTGTTGATTTGCTTGAATATATTGACACCATTAAATTTGAAAAACAAGATATTCCAGTAAGCGAACCAATACTCAAAGAAATCAAAGCAAGACTTAACTTTTTGAAAGATGTTGGGCTTGGATATTTATCACTTTCAAGAAGTGCCGAAACATTAAGTGGTGGCGAAAGTCAAAGAATACGACTTGCAACTCAAATTGGTAGTGGACTTGTTGGTGTGCTTTATATCCTTGATGAACCTAGCATTGGACTTCATCAAAGAGATAATGACAAATTGCTTGCAACATTAAAACATTTAAGAGATTTGGGAAATAGTTTAATTGTTGTTGAGCATGACGAAGATACAATTCGTTCTGCTGACTATATCGTTGATGTTGGGCCCAAAGCGGGTATTCATGGTGGCGAAATTGTTGCTTGTGGAAGTGTGCAAGATATAATCAATTCGCCAAAATCTATCACTGGGAAATACCTTTCTGGCAAAGAAAAAATTGAATATAGCAAAGAAAGAAAAAAATCAAAAGACTATTTGCATATAATTGGTGCAAAGCAAAATAACCTAAATAACATAAATGTGGACATTCCGCTTGGTGTGTTTACTTGTATAACAGGTGTTAGTGGAAGTGGAAAAAGTAGTTTGGTAAACGGCATACTTTATCCATATTTGGCAAATGCACTCAATGGTGCAAACAAGCAACTTGGCAATGTGAAAGAAATTACAGGCATTGAAAAACTAGACAAGGTTATTTGCATTGACCAATCACCAATAGGCAGAACACCAAGAAGTAACCCAGCAACATACACAGGTGTTTGGACACCAATAAGAGAACTTTTTGCAAAAACTGTTGATGCAAAAATGAAAGGCTACACATCTGGAAGATTTAGTTTTAATATTAAAGGTGGAAGATGTGAAACTTGTGAAGGTGCTGGTGTTAAGGAAATTGAGATGTATTTCTTGCCAGATATAACTGTTCCTTGTGAAGTGTGCAAAGGAAAAAGATATAACAGTGAAACATTGGAAGTAAAATACAAAGGCAAGTCTATTGCTGATGTTCTTGATATGACAGTTGAAGATGCTTGCACGTTTTTTGAAAATATACCAAGTATATATCCAAAAGTGAAAGCACTAAACGATGTTGGACTTGGATATATCACATTGGGTCAAAGTTCAACAACATTAAGTGGTGGTGAAGCCCAAAGAGTCAAACTTGCAACCGAACTATGCAAGCGTAGCACAGGCAAGACTATTTATATACTTGATGAACCAACAACAGGACTTCATGTGGATGATGTAAAAAAACTTATTGCAATTTTGACAAAATTAGTGCAAAATAATAATACAGTTGTGGTAATTGAACACAACCTTGATATGATAAAGTGTGCAGACTATATAATTGACCTTGGACCAGAAGGTGGAGATGGTGGTGGAAACATTGTTGCAAAAGGAACACCGGAAGAAGTCGCAAAGGTAAAAGGTAGTTACACAGGTATATATCTTAAAAAGGTACTAGATTGATAAATTATTATAAAGAGTTAGGTGTAAATAGGAATGCAAGTAAGCAAGAAATAAAACTTGCTTATTTGTCAATGCTAAAAAAATATCATCCAGATGTTTTTGATGGCGACCAAGAATTTGCCCAAGACAAAACTGCACTAATAAATGAATGTTATGCAACACTCAAAGACGATGAAAAAAGAAGAGTTTACGATATTGAACTTGAAAGGGTTGAACCAAAACAAGAGCAAACAAAAGCAACAAAAAGTGAAGATGATTTTGTATTGAAAGAGTTTTTTAGGCGATTTAGAACCAATTTACATCAAAATAAGCATAAACAAGATAAAAATCAAAAATCAAAAATAAGACCACAAAAGGTAAAACAACAAGTAGTCAAGGTTAGTGAAGATGACAGTGAAAAACGAGAAAATAAAAAACTAACAATATACATAATAATTATTTTGGCAATAATAATTGGAATAATTGCGTTGTGTATGATTATTGATTAAAAAATAATACCCATGAAAAAAATGGGTATTTTTTATAATAAAAAGAAGTTTAGATTTCTTCTTTGTCCGTTAGTGAATCGATGGTCAAAATGACTATTAAAAAAGAAATGACTATTAAAAAATTTTCAAAAGACTTTTGCTTTTCATTTGACAAATACCCTAGGGGGGGGGTATACTAAAATTGAATAATAGTATTGGTTTTTCCTATACTAAACAAAAGGAGAATATATGAAAAAATTTAAACTAGCAATGTCCCTTGCAACAATGTGCTTTGCCCTTGCAGTGCTTTGCTTTGGGGTTTTTTCGGCAATGCAAGTAAGTTACAATATTGGTGGTACAATTAGTTATGAAGTTACTGATGCATTTGTAAAAGTGAACACAAAAGTATACAAAGGTACAAATTTATATAATCGTGGTCAGTTGGAGTTACTTAGTGAAGATTTTGCAAGTGGAACAAAAACTCTTGCAAGTGAAGGCTTTTCACAAGATGCAAGTTTTTCATTTGATGAGTTTGATTCAACAAATTCAAGTGCATTTACAAAAGAGAATATCAACCTAGATTTCTCATCAACAAACAAAAGTTATGCAGTTGAAATGGATATACAAAACTTGAGTCCAAGTGTAAATGTTTGGGCAATTGCCGAATGGACAATAGGTGATAGTTCAAATGTTGTTCAAGGTAATAATGTTATGCAAAAAGCAATAACAAACACAGAGTCAAAAAAGATATATTATGTAATAAGTGTTGAAGATTTTAAATCGGGTATACAAAATGTAAGTTACACAATGAATCTTAAAATTGGCAATGGTGATTATTCAAGAAGCCAAGAGAACTTAGCAAAAATTAATATTAGTTCAGATAACAAAGTAACACCAAAAGAAAATATAACAGGTTTGGTTGTAATTCCAGAAAATTGTATAATTGAACCTGCAAGTTATATGGAAGTGAAAGAATTTGGTCTCCAAGTCCCAATCAGTCCTTTTGCAACAAGTGGGATAGCAACATTAGTTTTGCCAAGCACAGTTGAAAGTTGCCAAACAATGTGTGTAGTAGGATGTCAAGGTGTTACAAGAATCACCGGTGTTGAAACTTATCGCAGTAATCTAATGTTCTATGGTCAAACAGGAATATATAGTGCAAGAGCAAAATCAAATGGTGATGGTATCCTACAATTTACTTATACAGCATGTAAAAATATCGAAGCAATAGATTTTGGTGATATTACAGATATTCAGCAGTTCAATTTTTCAGGAAACAATTTGAGAAACGAGTTGATTATTCCGGGTACTGTAAAAAAGATAGGGCAAGGTGTATTTGAAGGAATAAATATAACATCTGTAAAATTTGAAGACGGTGTTCAAACAATAGAAAACTTTGCATTTGAACAATGTTATAGTTTGACAAGTGTAACTATTCCTACTAGTGTGACAAGTATAGGTCTGTCATTTAATGGTTGTAATGCATTAAAAACGATATATTATAACGGCACACAAGCTCAATGGAACAAAATAACGAAATCAGAATATGGTGTATGGAGTGTTGATAATAGTCCTAGTATACCTGCTACTGTTACCGTTATCTTTACAGATGGACAAATTACATTGACGGCATAAAACAAAAGAAAGTTGAAATTTCAACTTTCTTTTTTTAACTAAATATTTTTATTAAATTATATTCCCACTCGCTGATTTTATCATTCTGTTAAAGAGTGCATCAACCATATCACCATTATCAAAATATTCACAAAGTATCAAATCGTTATTTTCATATTCTCTCAAATAAGTGAACAGGTTTTTGCTTGCATCTTCACTATTTTCACCCAAAACAACAACATTTTTGTTTTGATATTTATTTACATTTTCTTTTTTACAAAAGATAACAACATTTTTGCCTTCTTTTGTTTTTTGTCTGTAAATATCATTCATATTTTTTGTCACATCGTTTTTAATGATAATCATATCGCATTTTGGTTTGTAGTGAGTGTATTTTGTTCCAGGAGATTGTGGTATTTTGCTTGTATCCATTTTTGACATTGCAACAAGACCTGTTTTTTCAAGTATCATTTGTGCATTTATTTTTCCTGGTCGTAAGATATATACATAATTTTTGTTTACTCTAACAACAGTGCTTTCAATTCCAATATCTGTTGCACCACCATCAATTATTAGTGGTATTTTTGTGTTCATATCATCATAAACATGTTGGGCAATTGTTGGACTAGGTCTTTTTGACGTATTTGCACTTGGTGCACATATTGGTCTTTGGGAATAGTATATAAATTTTCTTGCTACTTCGTTTTCTGGTATTCTTATTGCAACAGTTTTCCCACCTGCTGTAACTTCATCGCATATTACATCATTTTTTTCAAAAATTATGCTAATTGGCCCCGGCATAAAGGCATCAATAAGTTTTTGTTGATTTTCTGTTATTTCTGTAACATATTTTTTTATATCTTCCTTTTCTGCAAGGTGCACAATAAGTGGATTATCTTGTGGGCGACCCTTTGCAATAAAAATCTTCTTTACTGCTTCGGCATTTGTGGCATCTGCACCAAGTCCATATACTGTTTCTGTTGGGAAAGCAACAATTTCGCCATTTTTAATCAAATTACCTGCATAAATATAGGTGAGCAAACTAGGTTTTTTTATTAATGTTCTCATTTGTATTCCTTTCATATGAAGAATATACACTAATTTTATAATTTTGTTAAATTGTTTTGCTAATTTTTATCAAAATATGTACAATTATACTACAATTTTTGGAGATAAAAATGGAGTACTGGATTTCACAAGGTTTATTTGTTATTGGATATATAATTATGCTTTCGGCATACCTTTTTAAAAGAAAAGATGCATTTATGATTTGCAACATTGTTGGAAATATATTTTTGACAAGTGGCTATTTGGTTTTGGGAGAATATATTGGGCTTGTTGGTGCTGTGTTGACGATTTTTAGGTGTGCAACATTTGCTGTGCTTGCAAAAAAGAACATTAACAAAAATTACATATTTTTAACGTTACTAGAATTAATAACTATTTTTGGTTTTATTTACACTTGGGAAGGTGTGTATAGCATAATTATGCTTATTGCAAATATTATATTTACATATGCTTGTTGGCAAGATAACAGGACTGTTATGGTGTGGATAAATGTTTATTTTTCAATGTCAATATTAACGTATAATGTTCTTATTTGGAACATTTCGCCAATTATAATGGAAAGTATATATTCAACAATACTAATTGTATCATTTTTTATTGGGCTAGCAAAAAGGAAACAAACAAAAAGCGAATAATCGGTTGACATAAATCAAAATATATATTATAACACATGTGTACATATAAGAAAATGTGTACATATAAGAAAAGGAGAACAAAAATGAATAAGTACGAAGGAACAAAAACAGAGCAAAACTTAAAGGCTGCATTTGCAGGCGAAAGTCAAGCTAGAAACAAATATACATATTTTGCATCAGTTGCAAAAAAGGAAGGATATGAACAAATTGCTGATTTATTCTTAAAGACAGCCGACAATGAAAAAGAACATGCAAAAATGTGGTTCAAAGAACTTGGCGAACTTGGAAACACTGCCCATAACCTTGAAGACGCTGCAAATGGCGAAAATTATGAATGGACAGATATGTATGAAGGCTTTGCAAAAACCGCAGAAGAAGAAGGCTTTAAGGAACTTGCTTTCAAGTTTAGGGCAGTTGCAGAAATAGAAAAACATCACGAAGAAAGATATCGTGCACTTTTAAGAAATGTTGAAACAAAACAAGTTTTTGAAAAAAGTGAAGTAAAGGTTTGGGAATGCAGAAATTGTGGACATATTGTTGTTGGAACAAAAGCGCCAGATGTTTGTCCTGTTTGCAACCATCCACAAAGTTACTTTGAAGTAAGAAAAGAAAATTATTAAAACATAGGGTATTGCAAAAGCACTAAAATTGTGTTATAGTGTTTACGAATATATTGGAGGTTAGTATGTATTTGGAGATTGATGAAGGTTTATATGCAATGGACGACATCAATTACATAGACTATGTTAAATCAGACAATTGCTTGATTGTTGTTTTTAAAATAGACCCAAAAAACCCAACAACAGCAATGCTTCAAGGGAGCGAAGCTGACAAGATTTGGAAAATTTGTGGGGCAGAAAAAAGATTTTGTGTTTGTGGAGAAAAATTGTTTAATCTGCAAAATATAAATGATGTAAAAAAGAAATCAAAATGTTGGGCAAGTTTTACTGATGGTAGGTCTTTAACTATTTCAGAAAACGAATATAACACATTGGATGCTGCACTAAAAAGATATAATTTTAGTGAAGACCTTGACAAATAAGTTTTTTGTAAACTTTCGACAAAACTAGATTTATTCTAGTTTTTTTTGTTATGTATTTTCTTTTGTAATTCTTTTATTATTTTTGTGGAGCAATTTATGGAAACAAAAAATGAAAGATTAAAAGAGTACTTGGACAAATTTTTGGATTTTGTCATAAAATACTCTTACAAAGAAAAGGAACAAATGGATAATGAAAGCATGGCATACAAAAGTGGCATTATTTCAAAAAAGAACTACGATAATCTAAAAATGCTTCGAAAAGATAATATATTGATATTAAATAGTTTGGTTACAAATTTAAACAAAGCATCAAAATTAACGGAAAAGAACATAAGATTTGAAAACCAAATATGTTATTTTATTGACAACATAATTCAAATGGACTAAATATCTTTGTTGACATTTGAAATGTGGGATGCTATTCTTTTAATATAAAACAAAGGGGTACTTATGCAAACAAAACCAAAGATTGCACTTATTTATGATTTTGATAAAACACTTTCGCCAAAAGATATGCAGGCATATGGCTATATTGACAAATTGGGAGTAAGCGAAGATAAGTTTTGGGATAAGTGTGAAGAATTTTGCAAGAAAAATAAAGCTGATAATATTCTTGGCTATATGTATGTTATGGTCAACGAATACAAAAAACATAATATTAACCTAACACGCCAAACTCTTGTAGATTGTGGTAAAAATATTGAACTATATAATGGGGTAAAAACTTGGTTTAAAAGAATTGACGAATATGGCAAAAGTGTGGGTGTTAATATTGAACACTATATTGTTTCTTCGGGCATCAAGGAAATGATAGAAGGAACAGAAATTGCAAAATATTTTAAGGAAATATATGCAGGTTATTTTGTATATAATGAACATAACCAACCCGTTTGGCCGGCAATTGCAATAAATTACACAAACAAAACTCAATACATATACAGAATAAATAAAGGTATTTTGAATGTAAATGACAACAGAGTTAATGACCATATGGACCATGATTTAAGACCAATCCCAATGACAAATATGATTTATATTGGAGATAGTGCAACAGATATTCCGTGTATGCGTCTTATTATGAAAAGTGGTGGATTTGCAATTGGCGTTTATAAGGAAGGCGAAAAAAGTGAGCAGTATTTGTCTAGCTTGATAAATGGCAACAGAATAAATTTTACTGCAAAAACTGACTATTCAAAAAATAGCGAACTTGAAAAAATTGTAAAAGAAATTATTTTAACAATAAAGCATAAAGATAATTTAAAACAACTTACAAATAAGTGTAAAACAAAATGATATGGACAAAAATTTATTCTAATGATATAATAAAAAAGGAGTTAGTATGAAGCAGATGTATTTTTTTGTGTTATCAATAATAACAACAGTCTTTGTTGTGGCACTTGCTTTGCTGAAAGTTAACGATGTTGTTGGTGGAACTTTGTTTTCTATTCCAACAGAATATCAAAAATATGTTGATTATGCAGTGCAATATGGAGCTTTGACACTCCTTTGTTGCTATGCTTTTGGCGGTCTTGCGGGAAAGATTATAAAAATAATAATTGGGATTTTGCTTTTGCTTGCAATTGCTATCTTTACAATCGCAATTGTTGCACCGCAATGGATACAAGGAATATTTGGTGGGGCAAAGGGTATAATATCAATTTTTAAATTATTAAGTTAATTTTAATGAAAATAAATAAAAAATATCTACATTATTTGTAGATATTTTTTTTTATGCTTCAAAACATAGTAGACAATCTGTTGGAATATTAAATAATTCAGTAATTCTAACCAATGTTGGCAGGTCTGGATAACTTTTCCCACATTCCCAAAAAGAAATTGTGTTTTGTGATGTGCAAAGTTTGTTTGCTAACTGTTGTTGAGTTAGATTATTTTCTTGTTGTAGTTATCTTATTGTAATTCCTATTTGAAGTTATATATATATTTGTTTATGTAAATATTCTTTCATTTTGTTGACTTACGAGTATAATTCGTATAATATATTCTTATACTACGAGTATATTTCGTATAAACTTTTTGCATGATTTGAATGCCTTTGTTAAATTGATAAAAATTTGGAGGATTTATGAAAAAAGATAAAGACAATAAGGGTAAAGTGTCATTACTTTTGTCAATAATTATGCTTTGTGTCTCGTTATTGGTATTATGCTTTGGTGTTTATTCCGTTACAAATGTTCAATTCAACTTAAATGGCAATTTTACATATACCGTTGACCAAGTTTTTGCAACAATCGAAACAAAGGTTTATGCATCAAATGTTGTTGCTAACACCAAGACAATTTTAAGTGGTTATGCAAATCAAATGAAGGCAGAAAATGTCCCAACGACTTTGGGAACAAATAATGATGCTGTAACAAATTTGACAGAATATGACAATCTTGTAAACACACTTGAAGATTCATCAAGTATTGTTTCGACATCAAAAAAAATTAGTGTTGACTTTAATAATTATAATACATATTTTGTAAGAATAAAGGTTACAAATCTTGCAGATGATGAAATTTGGGTTGCAATTGTAAACCAAACAATGGAAAATTCACAAAACATCATAACTTCAAAGACATCAAACGTAAAGTCAATCACAAGAAATGAAGTTGGGATTATTGTTGTCGCATATTCAATTGAAGATTTGACATTGGATATTCCAAAAACAACATTTTCAAACAACATCTCGCTTTCTTCCGTTGGCGCAGATTTCCCTGTTGCAAAGGAATATAGAGATTTTACATTTGCTAGTGCATCCGATGGTTCGGGGGATATGGCAATAACTACATTTAAAGGTACCGGTGATACTGCAATTATACCAGGAAGTATATCATTTGAAGAAAAAGCCCCAACAACTGTCGTTATAAGTACACAAGCTGAATATGACACCTACTTTGAAGAAGTCAGAGTAAGTGACCTTGTATCAAATACAAACAAGGGTGTTTGGATTAGACATTCTGGACTGTTTAAAGCAAAATTGAATGGGGAAACTGAGTTTTCAAATTATGAAAACTTCTCTACATTTGATGAAAAAGTAAACAGTAGTTCCTTCCCAATTGAATGTGATTTTAGGAAATTCTCTATTGAATATGACCAATATAATGATGCATCTAAGCAAGAGAAGGTTAATTATCGTCTTTTATATTATTTATATTTTGCAGACGGATTTGACTATAAATTTGCTTCTGGGATAACTGGGCATTACTCTATGTCGTCAATGGAACAAGAATCTGATGCCTTTGCTGACGGAATGGGGATAGAAACAAATTTTCCTGTAGAATTTTCTGAACCAAATGAACGAGTTGCCGTTGATGGTGATGATTATGTTGTAAGCGAAATAGGCGGTGTTTCGGAGTCGGAGTATGAATTATCTTTTGCAAGTAAAACTAATTTAAAAAATATCTATTTGCCAAAGAGTATCAAAAAAATTGGGAAGGATGCTTTTTTATACGATAGCTTTGAAGCAGTATATATAGAGGATACTGATGCATGGTCGCAAATTCAATTTTATGATGGAGCTTCAAATCCAATGGCAATTGCGAACTATATCTATGTCAAAAATGAAAGTGGACAGTATGAACCATTAAAAAATTTAACATTTTCAAGTAATATAACACAAATATCAAGCTATGCTTTTATAACAACAAGAGGATATACTTGCGAATCCATAACAATTCCAAGCACAATAACAACACTTAATGATAGTGCAATTACAATTGATGCATATACGGTAGATATAAGAGCAAATGTACAATTAGGAACAAGTTCCGATTTCAATAAATTGGTAAATTTAAGGAATTTGAGTGGTGTTGATTTAAAAACTTTGGGAATAAATGAACTCTCATATCGTGAAATTGTAACAACAGAACAAGAGTTTACACATCCTGTAACAAAAGAGGGAGATTATTATACTTACTCATTTGGTGGCGAAAAGTATCTTTTGGGAGTTGATGTTTCTAGCAAAAAAACAGAAATAAATGATATTCCACAAGATATAACCATATTAGGGAATTCAGCATTTTGGAATAGAGATACAATTAACTCTGTTGTAGTGCCAAAAAATATAAAGCAAATAGGCATTAATGCATTTGGTTTTTGTGTAAATTTACATAATGTAAGTTTTGAAGCAAATTCACAACTTACAGAAATCTGTTCTGGTGCATTTGGATATTGTGCAGGTCTAAATGAAATAGAAATACCGGAAGGTGTAACGTCTATAGGGGAAAATGCATTTATGGGTGATGTACATTTATTTAGAATAACTTTGCCAAGCACATTAACAACTATTTCAACTTCCAACACATTTTTATGGTGTTACGAATTAGTTTTAATAAGAAATTTAAGTAACATAAACTTGAGTGATGTGCAACTAGGTAACAGTATTAAATTAGGTAAAAATCCGGATAGTGAGATTATAACAAATGCACAAGATGCATTTGTTAACACATTATCAAAAACTGCAGATGGTAAATATTGGACTTATAATTGCCAAAACGGAAACAAGAAATATGTTATGGGTGCAGTAGGTTCTGCTCCAAATGCTGTTACTGATTTGCCAAACGATGCCAATTCAATTTACCAATATGCATTTGTTCAACAATCTATGACAATGTTGATTGGAAGAATAAACCTATTAAAAAATATTGTAATTCCAAGCAACATTAAAGATGTTGGTCAAGATGCGTTTGATAGTAATGTATATATTTCAACAGTTACAATTGAAAGTCAAAGTGTGTATGACTCAATAACAGATGAATCTTCTTCCGTTGGTGGGGCATTGGCCAATAAACCAACAGTTTATGTTCCAAAAACAATTGTTGATTTAAAACCAGATTCATATATGGTAAATACTCCAAACTTTACAAAAGGCGATGGCGCAGGGAAATATGTAAATTATTACCGCTTCACGGGCAATAGTCAATAATTCTTACTTGTAATATAAAAACAAAAGTGTCAATTGAATGATTGATGCTTTTTTATTTGCAAAAGTAGTGAGATTTTGTATATACTATAATTATGGAAAAATTATTGATAATTGATGGGAATAGTTTGGCAAATCGGGCTTTTTATGCGTTGCCACTTTTAACAAACAAAGAAGGCGAATATTCAAATGCTGTATGTGGTTTTGCAAACATTTTAATAAAATTTATTGTTGAACAGAACCCAGATTATATTGCAGTTGCTTTTGACCATTCAAAACACACGTTCAGAACAGATATGTATTCCGACTATAAGGGCACAAGAAAACCTTGTCCGGAAGAATTAAGACCACAATTTGCCTTACTGAAACAAATGTTGTCTTGTATGAATATCAAGACATTTGAAATTGATGGAATTGAAGCAGACGATATTATTGGCACTATTTCAAAACATTCACCTTGCAACAATATTGTTTTGTCAGGTGATAGAGATTTGTTACAACTTATTGACAAAAACACATCCATTTGGCTCACAAAGAAGGGGATAAGCGATGTTGAAAAAGTTGATGAGAATAATATAAAAACTCTCTTTGGATTTTTACCAAAACAAGTGGCGGATATGAAAGCGCTTATGGGAGATTCTGCTGACAACATTCCCGGAGTTCCCGGTGTTGGTGAAAAAAAGGCACTTGCTCTCATTCAAGAATACGGAAGTGTAGAAAATGTATATGAACATATTGAAGAAATAAAGGGCAAAACAAAAGATAACTTAAAAAATAACAAAGATATTGCAATGCTATCTTATACACTTGCAACAATAAAAACCGATTGTGATATTGACGTTAATATTAACGATTTTAAGTATGATTTTCCCTTTGGTGAAGATGTAAAAAAATTTTTTGAAAAATATGAATTTAAAAATTTGTTAAAAAGAGATGATATATTTAAAAAAGAGGTGTTTGAACAAAAAAATAAAAAATCAAAAAAATTGATTGAAATAAAAGAAATAAATGAATTAAAAAATGTTTTAAACACACAAATAAACACTTTTTCTTTTAATTTTTTAAATGATTATCATTTCAGCATAAATAACGGAGATGAGTACTTTATTTCAAATCAAGGGAATTTATTCTCTAATATAAATTTTGAAATATTAATGGAAGAAATTACTCCAATTTTAAAAAATAATAAAATAAATAAAATAATTTATGACCAAAAATCACATATGCATTTATCAAAAGAATTTCAAGATATAAGTGGAGATATTTTTGATATTTGTATTGCAGAATATTTACTTAGTGCAGGGCTTAAGATTGAAGACAAAATAAGTGTTGGGAACTATTATACTGAAAAACCAAAAATGCAAAAAGAGATTGAAGATAATGATTTAAGTTTTATATATAATGATATAGAAGTCCCACTTGCAAAAGTTTTGTTTGATATGGAAGAAAATGGATTCAAAATTGACGAAAATATGTTAAATGATTTGGCAAAATTATATAGCGAGGAACTTGAAGAAACAACTCAAAAAATATACCAAGAAGCAGGGCAAGAGTTCAACATAAAATCTCCAAAACAAATTGCGGAAATATTATTTGACAAACTTGGATTAAGTGACGAGAATAACAAAAAGCACAAAACTGATATAGATGTCTTAACATTACTTGCTGGTACACATCCAATTGTCCCACTTATCATCAGGTACCGAAAAATTCAAAAATTATATAACACATATATAGAAGTTTATCAAAAATTAGTAAGAGAAAAAGGTAACATTATTCACACAATTTTTAATCAAACATTAACAGCAACCGGCAGACTTTCTTCAAGCGAACCAAATTTGCAAAACATTCCGGTTAGAGATGAGGAAGGCAAAAATTTGAGAAAATTATTTATTTCAAGGTTTCCAAATGGGAAAATTGTTTCTGCCGACTATAACCAAATAGAATTAAGGCTTTTGGCAAACATAACCGGCGATGAACATATGATTGAAACATATAATAATGGTGGGGATATCCATGCTTCAACTGCCGCAAAAATATTTAATATTAAGGTGGAAGATGTCACAAAGCAAGAACGCCATATGGCAAAGGCAGTTAATTTTGGAATTGTGTATGGCATAAGTGCCTATGGTCTTTCAAATCAAATTGGAGTTTCGCAAGCACAAGCAAAAGACTTTATCAACAAATATTTTCAAGAATTTCCAAGAGTGAAACAATATATGGACAATGTAGTAATTTTTGCAAGAACAAATGGTTATTCACGAACAATGTACGGAAGAATAAGAAAAATTCCAGAATTACATTCACCAATATATACAACTCGTGGGTTTGGCGAAAGAGTGGCAATGAATTCACCAATTCAAGGCAGTGCAAGTGATATAATTAAACTTGCGATGATAAAAGTATATAAGGAAATGAAGAAACACAATTTGCAAAGTAAACTAATTTTGCAAATCCATGACGAACTTATTGTTGATACAAAAGAAGACGAGTTTGAAATTGTTGAAAAAATATTAAAAGATTGTATGGAAAACATAGCAAAACTAAAAATACCACTTATTGTTGATATTGAGAGTGGCAAAACTTGGTATGATGCAAAATAAATAAGCAGTGCATATCCCAAAATGTTTGACTTTAAAAATTTTATTATTATATAATAATAAAAAGGGGGGGGATAGAAACATTATTGCAGAAAAAAACAAAAAAATAATCTATTGGGCAGTATATTTTCTAGTTTTTGCAATCACAGTCTATTTTGCCTATATAGTCATCAAAAATTCAATTGCTCAAAAAGAAGAATTTGAACTTTACAAAAATTCATGGCAGTATGTTGCTGACACAAATTTTAATAAATCGGTAACATTTGACCCACAAACAAAAGAAGAAGTTGTATCTTACGAAATATCATCGCCAGAGCAACTTGCAGGTGCATTTTTGGAAAGCAATTCAGTAAGTGCTGACTCAATTGATTCCATAACAAAGCGAAAATACAGACTTACAGAAAATATCAATCTAAGTGGAAAAACTTGGCAAATGTCGTCCAATTTTTCTGGAACATTTGAGGGTAATAGTTTCCATATACAAAATTTAAAAATATCTGGATCTTCAACCGATATGGGTTTTGTAAAAGTATTAAGTGGAACAATAAAAGATGTATTTTTTGATAATATCAGTGTGTCAATGACAACACGAAATTCAAATTGTAATGTTGGTGGCATTGCAGGAATTCTGCGTGGTGGAACAATCTCAAATGTTTACATAACAAGTGGTTCCATTGAATGTGCTTCACAAATAAATAACACAAACTATGGAAGGGTTATTGGTGGACTTGTTGGAAGTATGGAAAGTGGTTCAATAGTAAAATCTATAAATTCTACAAGTATCGTTCGAGGTTCGCATATTGGTGGAATTGTTGGTGCAGCAAATGGTGGAATGATAAAGAATTGTATAAACAATGGTTCAATTGAATCTATATCAAGTAATGCTCCATACCTTAGGGTCGGTGGTATTGTTGGTGAAATGTCAAATCGTGCACGCATTGAGTTATGTCAAAACACTGGTTATATTAACGGAATGGCAAACTCTGGTAATGCAATAACCTGTCAAAATTCATCAACCGGCGGTATTGTTGGATATGCAAATAGCAAAATAACGAAATGCTTAAATGCTGGCAATGTTTATGGCGGGGAAAGCAATTATACAGGTTCTGCACATGTTGGTGGTATTGTAGGTTTCACAACTTCAAATGTTGAAGATTGTTGCAACACAGGGAACATTTATGCATATGCAAAAAGTACAACAACTCAGGCATTTAAAGAAACAAATACAACTTAACAAATATGATATGTCGAATTGATGCATCGCCAAGCAATATTTCAATCGCAAGCAAATATTCTTTAAGTAGCACAAGAGATGATATGCGAGAAAAAACCGGTAGTGGAAATGAAAAAATTATGTCACAACCTCTAAATCAAATTATTCCCGATAAGAGTGTTTATTTAGCGTCAACATTTTCACTTAAAATATTAAACACAATAAATGGAAATAATGCTTGGAAAATTGACAACACTAAAAATTATGGTTATCCAATTTTGAATGGATTATATTGGTAAGGAGGAGAATTATGAAAAAAAGAATAATATTTAATATAATAGCCATTTTGGCTTGTTGTTTTGTTTTGTCAGCATGTGGCAGTGATCCAATTTGTGGTGATTGGAAAATTGATTCTTATAGTTATTTATATAATGGGGTGACTTATGAATACACAATTGATGAGGCAAAAAACTTTGAAGCAAATATGGAAATTATGGAAAACAAAGATGGCAAGTATACCGATAAGCAGGTCGTTGAGGCAACAATTGGAATTTTGTATACAAATTCATATAATTTGACATATCGCTTTAAAAATAAAAATGTGTTGGAAATTGTTGGGGTTGGGGGAATTGTAGAATACAATTGGACAAGAAAAGGTGAATCAATCGTTGCAACAAGCAGTGAAGTAGATAACCCACTAACATTCGTTTTTAAAGATGACAACACAATTTGCCTCGTACAAAAAACTGACGGAAATGTGGCAAATAACCAGATGGAAATAACTTTAAAAAGAAATTAAATAAAATAACAAAAAAAAGAATTGCATTTGTATGCAATTTTTTTAAAAGAATTATTTATAGTTGTATTAAAAAATAAAAAAATCCATAAAATATAATTGTGAAAAATAAACTATTTATTGTATTTTTTATTTTAATGATAATTTCTTGTGTGTCTATTTATGGATATTTGTTTTATATGAACTATAAATATCCGTTATCGTACAAAGAAATTATAATTGAAAATTGTGATAAATATAATTTTGAATATGGATTTGTTGCAAGTTTAATAAATGCCGAAAGTGGTTTTAATAAAGATGCAATTTCCAACAAGGGCGCAGTTGGGCTTATGCAAATAATGCCACAAACAGCACAGTTTGTTTGCCAAAAAATCAATGAATCGTATGATTTTAATAAATTAAAAGACCCAAGTTTTAACATAAAAACTGGCACATATTATCTAAAATATCTAAAATCAAAATTTGATGACGAAGTTGTTTTGCTTTGTGCCTACAATGCGGGCGAAGGTGTTGTTTCAAACTGGTTAAAAAATAATGAATATTCCCTTGATGGGAAAACGTTGAACAAGATTCCGTATTCATCAACAAATGCCTATGTTGAAAAAATCTTTAAAACACGAAAAATTTATAATAAGAAGTTTTTATAACTTGTTTGACTAATTGTCTTAAATATGGTAACCTTATAAAGTTAGATGATAGATTATATTATTTGTCAATATAGGAGAAAGATTAGTTATGGGAAACACACAACAATTATCAAGCGAGATTGATATTCGTGCAGAAAAAATTGCAACATTAAAAAAATCAGGTGTAATTGTTTATAAAGAAAAATATGATAGAACTCACACAATTGAACAAGCAAGAGAACTTCAAGACGGCACAAAGGTTAAAGTTTGTGGAAGAATTGTATTTAGACGTGTTATGGGCAAGTTTGGTTTTATGCAAATAAGAGATGTAAAGGCAAAAATCCAAATCAGTGTTGGCGTAAATGAACTTGATGCAGAGAAATATGATTTTTATAAAAAAATGATAGATATTGGCGATTTCGTTGGTGTTAGTGGAGAAATTTATCACACACAAACTGGCGAAATTACAGTAAGAGCATATGAAGTAACCTTGCTCAGCAAAGCGCTTCGCCCATTACCAGAAAAATTTCATGGGCTTGTTGATCAAGAACAAAAATATCGTCAAAGATATTTGGATCTTATTTCAAATGAAACAGCAAGAGAAGTTTTTGTTGGAAGAAGCAAAGTGTTGACTTTCCTTCGTACATTCCTTAACAAAAATGGGTTTATGGAAGTTGAAACCCCAATTCTTCAATCTGCAGTTTGTGGTGCAAGTGCAAAACCTTTCTTCACTCATCACAATGCATTAGACAAACAATGCAACCTTCGTATTGCTCCAGAAACATACCTAAAGCAAGTTATTGCCGGTGGTTTTGACAGGGTTTATGAAGTTGCAAAGTGTTTCCGTAATGAAGGTATGGACACTCAACACTTGCAAGAATTTACAATGGTTGAATGGTATGCTTCATATTGGAATTTTGAAGACAACATCAAATTCTACAAAAAGTTTATTCAAGAACTTTTGATGGAAATAAAAGGCACAACAAAAATAACTTATCAAGGTCAAGAACTTGACTTTGGAAAAGAAGTTTGGCCAAGAATCAACTATGTTGAAGAAATGCGTAAAATCTTGGGCTTTGATTTCTTGGAATGTCAAACAAGAGATGAACTTGTTGAAAAGGTCGCAAAAACTGGACTTTATCCAGCAAAAGAATTTGACGGAATAAAAACTCTTGGTGGTGTTATTGACTATATTTACAAAAGAAAAATTAGAGTAAATATTATTGAACCAACAATCCTTTATAATTATCCTGCATTTTTGATTCCACTTGCAAGAAAGAATGACAAAGATAACAGAATTATTGATGCATTCCAAATCTTGTGTGTAGGAAACGAACTTGCAAAGGCATATAGTGAACTTGTTGACCCAATAATTCAAAGAAAAGAACTTGAGAACCAAGCTAAAGCAAAACAAGAAGGTGACGATGAAGCGATGGAAATTGACGAAGACTTTTTGCTTGCAATGGAACATGGTATGCCACCAATTAGTGGTCTTGGGTTTGGGGTTGACAGACTTATGACAATACTCTTTGACCAAGAGAGTATTAGGGATGTTGTATTATTCCCCACAATGAAATAAAAAAAGAGCTCCAAATAACTTTGTTTCTGCTTGGCAATTTGCACACAGTTACTTGCGTCAGCAAGCTCCTGCGTGCAAATACCAAGCGAGCCTCGTTCTTTGGGCTCTTTTTTTATTTCATTTCGTACCAGCCTTGTTCTTGTGGTTAATTTTGTGTTTTTTACCATAAAATGATTGTTAGTAGATACCAAGCGAGCCTCGTTCTTTGGGCTCTTTTTTTATTTCATTTCGTACCAGCC
>CAMEJD010000005.1 GCA_945919375.1 uncultured Clostridia bacterium | reverse complement strand
TTGTTAGTAGATACCAAGCGAGCCTCGTTCTTTGGGCTCTTTTTTTATTTCATTTATTATTACATTAAATTTTATTTTTGTGGTTAATTTTGTGTTTTTAATGTATTTTTTAATCATCGCTATCTTTATCGTCAAGGCGAAGGGCATCACTGTTGAGCAAGTCCTTGTTTTGGGTGATAAGTGGTTTTATGCTCATATAGCCATATTTATCTCTAATTTTGTCAATTGCTTTATCCAACTTTTCTTTTTGGTTGTTTTTTGGCTCAAACAACGACAATTGATTTATTGAATTTTCATCACACAAATTGGAAACCGAAATTCTTACACTCCTAATTTGTGTTTTTTTGTCCCACATTTTATCAATCAAATTTATTGATGTGTTAAAAATGTCAAAGGAGTTGTTTGTTAGGTTTTCAATTGTATGGCTTTTTGTTATCCAAGTTAAATCACTTTTTCTTAACGAAACGTGAAATGTTGCCCCAACAACACACTTTTTTCTAAGTCTTGTTGCAATTTCGTCACACAAAAACATTACAACTGTTTTCATCTCTTGCATATTTTTTACATCAACAAGAGTTGTTGTTCCATTGCCTATGCTTTTTGCAGGTGAGCAGTCGTTTGCATATGCAACATCGTCATCGTTAAGTCCGTTAAGTCTATCGTGAAGTTGCTCGCCAATAATACCGAACTTGGTTTTTAGCAAATTTTTGTCACAGTTCGCCAAGTCGCCAAGAGTAAAAATGTTGAGTTTGTTAAGTTTTGGTTCAAGTTTTCTACCAATTCCAATAATGCTGTTTAGTGGCAATGGATAAACAATTTGTTTGTATTTTTCAAAAGCTATTTCGGTTACCGCATCGGGTTTTTTCATATCACTGCCAAGTTTTGCAAATGTTTTTGTAAAACTCACACCAACAGAAATTGTAACACCAATTTCTTCTTTTATTCTTTTCCTTAATATGTTTGCAATTTCAAGTGGAGTGCCAAAAAATTTGGCGGTATCAGTTATGTCAAGCCAACATTCGTCAATCCCAAAAGGTTCAACCCTATCGGTGTATTCTTCGTAAATCTTTCTAATGCGTTTTGAGTATTTTTCATATATGTCGTGGTGTGGTCTTACGCAAACAAGGTCGGGACATTTTTGTTTTGCCTGATAAATTATATCACCGGTTTTTACGCCAAAACTTTTTGCAAGAGTGTTTTTGGCAAGCACTATACCATTGCGTTTTGACTTTTCGCCAGTCACTGCAACGGGCAAGTCTTTTAGCGAAGGATTGAGCGCACACTCACAAGACGCAAAAAAATTGTTTACATCGCAATGAAGTATAATTTTGTGTTTTGTTTGCATTTTTGCTCTCCTTTTTGGTATAATTATTTTGCTCAAATTATGTGAATATATTTTAGCTTTATTCTCAAACATGTAAAAATATTTTAACACACATAATATGACAAAATGGAACAATTTATGAAAATTTTATTTAAAAATGCAAAAATCTTGAATTTGGATGGCATAGCAAAATTAGATTTTGGGAATGTCGAAGTAGCCGACAATTTGATTACTTATGTTGGTAAAGATATTCCAAACGACAATTTTGACAAAACAATTGATGTTGGTGGGAATATTTTGATGCCCGGATTTGTGGACACACATTGCCATAGTCCAATGACAATACTTAGAAGTTTAAAAGACGATGCAAAATTGGACGATTGGCTTTTTAATAATATGATACCTGCCGAGAGTAAACTAACTCCAAAAGATATGTATTGGGGAGAAAAACTTGCAGTTTTGGAATATTTGAGTGCAGGAATTACAACAATTGAAGAAGGGTATTTTTTTAATGACGAGATATGCAAGGCATTAAACGAATGTGAATTTAGGGCAAGAGTTGGTTTTGGCCCAACAACAAGAGATGTTGGGATGAGCAACAATGAATACCTAAAAAAAGAGTATGAAACAATACAGCAATATGAAAAAACTGGACTAATTAAACCAAATTGCTTTATTCACTCAATTTACACAACAAGTGATGAGTTAATTTTGGAATGTGTGGACTTTACTGCAAAGCATAATCTTCCACTTTCAATACATCTTTGCGAAACATTGAAAGAAGTGGGCGATTGCACAGTAAAGAACAATGGGAAAACTCCGCCACAATATTTGGAAGACTTGGGTTTTTTTGACAGATATAACACACTATGCTATCATTGCGTGCATATGGACAAAGACGATTTGCAAATTCTTGCAGACTATAATTCAAATGTGTCAACTTGTCCATCAAGCAACATAAAACTCGCAAGTGGAATTGCACCAATATATGCAATGCAAAACAAAGGTATAAACATTACCATTGGAACAGACGGTGTTGCATCAAATAACAGTTTGGATATGTTCAAGGAGATGTTTCTGGTGGCAACATTAAGCAAAGTGAACATCTATAATGCCGAAGTTGTTTCTGCAAGTGATGTTTTAAAAATGGCAACAGTTAATGGGGCAAAAGCATTGGGGTTTAACTCGGGAGAGATAAAAGTTGGAAAACTTGCCGATATAATATTGATTGACATAAACAAACCACATTACTATCCACAGCAAAATTTGATTTCAAATCTTGTTTATGCCGGCAAAAGCAGTGATGTTTACCTAACTATGGTAAATGGCAAAATAAAGTATTATAATGGTGAATATTTTATTGGCGAACAAAAAGAAAAAATATATAACGAAGTAACAAAAATAAGGGAGAGAATTACAAAATGAAGATAGACGAAACATTATCAAGTGAATTTGGGATAAGATTGGACAGAGTTCAAAATATTATTTCACTTATTGATGAAGGTTGCACAATTCCGTTCATTGCAAGATATAGAAAAGAGATGACAGGAAGTTTGGATGACCAAGTGTTAAGAGAAGTTTTTGACCGATTAACCTATTTGAGAAATTTGGAAAAGAGAAAAGAAGAAGTTGAAAACTCAATCAAAGAACAAGAAAAATGGACAGACGAACTTGCTGAAAAGTTGTCAAATGCAAAAACTTTAACCGAAGTTGAAGATATCTATCGTCCATACAAACCAAAGAGAAAAACAAGGGCGTCAATTGCAATTGCAAAAGGTTTGGAACCACTTGCAGATATTTTGCAAGCCCAAGAAATAAGACAAGATATGTTGGAAGTTGCAAAAGATTATATCAATGAAGAAAAAGAAGTTAATACTGCCGAAGAAGCACTTGCAGGAGCAAAAGATATTGTTGCAGAAAGAATAAGTGATGATAGTGAGCTTAGAAAAATGCTTCGTGAGATGCTTTTGGAAAAAGCGGATATAAAAACCGAACTATTAGACCACGAAGGCAAAGAAACTTATGAAATGTATGCTGATTACACAGAACCAGCTTGCAAAATGCCAAGTCACAGAATACTTGCCATAAATCGTGGAGAAAACGAAGAATGCTTAAAGGTTAGTGTTGTTATTGACCCAAAAATCACTATTGCACAAATTGAAGCGTTATATCTAAAAGAAAACAAATTTACCTATGACATTATGAAAGAAGTGATAGAAGATAGTTATGATAGACTTTTGTTCCCATCACTAGAAAGAGAACTAAGAACAACATTAACAGACAAGGCAAACGAACAAGCAATAAAAATGTTTGAAGTAAACCTAAAACCACTTTTGTTGCAAGCACCACTAAAAAATAATGTTATTATGGGATTTGACCCGGGATACAGAATGGGTTGCAAAATTGCAGTAATTGACAAAAAGGGTGATGTTTTGGATACTTCTGTTGTATATCCAACTCCACCAAAAAGTTTAACAGAAGAAAGTATTGAAATCTTAAAGAAGATGATTGAAAAAAATCATGTTGATATTATAGCAATCGGTAATGGTACAGCAAGCAAAGAAAGTGAAATTTTTGTTTGTGAACTAATAAAACACATTTCTTTCCCAGTTAGTTATGCAATGGTAAATGAAGCAGGAGCATCTGTTTATAGTGCGTCAAAACTTGGTGCACAAGAATTCCCTGATTATGATGTAAATCTTCGTAGTGCAGTAAGCATTGCAAGAAGACTTCAAGACCCACTTGCTGAACTTATCAAAATTGATGTAAAAAGTATAGGTGTTGGGCAATATCAGCACGATATGCCACAAAATAGATTAACGGAAGTTTTAACCGGTGTTGTTGAAGATTGTGTAAATAGTGTTGGTGTTGACTTAAACACCGCATCTCCAAGTTTGCTTAGTTATGTGTCGGGAATGAACTCATCAATTGCAAAGAATGTTGTCGCATACAGGTCAAAAATAAAGCACTTTAATGACAGACAAGAACTTTTGTCTGTTCCAAAACTTGGACCAAAAGCATTTGAACAATGCGCAGGTTTCTTACGTATTACCGATGGCGACAATGTGTTTGATAACACCGCTGTTCACCCAGAGAGTTATGAGTCGGCACAAAAATTATTAGATTACTTTAAGTTAAACAAAGAAGATATCAAAGAAGGTAAACTTGCAAACCTTTCATTATTAGTAAAAAACGAAGGGGAAGAAAAGGTCGCAAAGAAAATTGGTGTTGGTGTTCCAACCCTTCTTGATATGGTTGCAGAACTTACAAAACCGGGCAGAGATATTCGTGACACAATGCCAAAACCTGTTCTTCGTGCAGAACTTTTATCACTTGAAGATCTTAAAGAAGGAATGATTCTTACAGGTACAGTTCGTAATGTTATTGATTTTGGGGCATTTGTTGATATTGGTGTTCATCAAGATGGTCTTGTACACATTTCTCAAATTTGCGATAGATATATCAAACACCCAAGCGAAGTATTAAAAGTTGGAGATATTGTAACAGTAAAAGTAATTGGTGTTGATGTTGCCAAAAAAAGAATATCACTTTCTATGCGTGATATAGAAGAAAAAAAAGAAGTCAAAAATCAATAAATTGTTGACTATTGACAATATATATAGAGAGTGGTACAATTGTTAGTGAAAAGGAAGAATATATGAGAGGGAAAAAAACATATAAAATTTATGGAGTATTAAGTAAACTAGTTGGATTTATCGGTATTGCACTAGGAATTGGGTTAATAGTATTTGGTATTATGAATCCTTCGTTAGCAATTGTAATCCCATCTATTGTTGGTGGATTTTTGCTTGGTGTTGCCGGAATTACTGGCTCGGTTGTTTTGGAAGATAAAGAAAAGAAAGCAAAAGGGACAAAACATCACAATCACAAAAGTTCATACACTATTGAAAGTTTGGAAAATGACCAACAAAATAGCATTGAAAATACAAACAATGTAAACACAAATACTACAGAAGTTAAAAAAGAAAACAACAAAGATAACGGAATGGAATTATAATAAAAAGGGAAATTTTATGAGAAAATCAAAAAAATTAAGAATTTGGTCAAATGTCGTTGGGGCTCTTGGTTCATTAGGTGCCTTTGCAATCCTTGGAGTGGGGATTTGTCTTGCAGGAATTGCAACTATTCCAAGTTTTGTACCATTTATAACAATTGGTGCATCTTTATTGACTGCTGTTGGAGCATTTGCTGGTTGTGTCAAATTGGATAAACTTGCCGGTCAACAATTGTACAAAGAAACACATCAAGATAATAGAACTCTTGAAGAAATCTTTACAGGGTCAAAAGAAAATGTCGCAAAAAATGAAGCAACGGCACAAGTCATAAAAACGCATAGTTTTGATAATTCAAAATCAAATGATGATGAAATAACATTGTAAAAAATTTGCTTACCCTAAATGGGTAAGCATATTTTATTAAAATTGGTATTGACAAAATATATAGTGTGTATTACTATGTTAGTGATAACAAAAAGGGAGAATTATAAAATGAAGAAATTTAAAATTTTATCAAAAGTATTTTCAGTCATATCAGCAATTCCGCTAGCGATTTTTGCATATGGTCTATCAATGTTAATTCTTGCAAATTCATTTTTGATATTGCCATTGGTTGGTGGAGGACTTCTTGCACTTGCTTTGGGTGGTGCTTCAATGTACTGTGATATTAAAGCAAAAAACATTGAAAAGAAAGAAAAAGAGGGTTACACTGTTGAAAGACTTAACAACAAAGATAACTCAAAAACAGCAACCAAAGAAAATTCAAAAACTCAAGATTATACAAGCCAAAAGACAAATAGTAAAGACAACAACAAAGATAATGGAATGGAATTATAATATTTGAGATAAATAAAGTAAGGCGGACTTTTGTATAAACAAAGGGTTCGCCTTGTTTTTATCTAAAAAAATACCAAATTTGCTATAAAATAATTTGCAAAACTAACCTAGGTGTGCCATAATACCAATATGAGAAAAAAACAAAGTTTTTTAGACGAAAAAACAAGCAAGCGAAAATTTGATGCTTTTAATATAATAAGCAATATGATGTTTATTGGACTTTTGGTTTTATTCATATTCGTTTTGTCAAAATGTATTTCAGATATGATAAATGCCGAAAACCCAAGCGGTTTAGTTGTGCCACTAATAATGCGTTTATGTGCAATATTATTGACAATTTTGCCTTATGTTATTTCAAGAATTTGTAAACTTAATTATCCAAAAATTGTAATGATTATGTATTATTTGTTTCTATTTTTGAGTTTATATTTAGGTACATTTTTGGGGTTATATATCCAAACACCATTATATAATAGATTTGTACATGCTTATGGTGGTTTGTTCCTTGGAATTATATCAATGTTTATTGTAAGGTTAATAAATAAAGATAGAACAAAAAGATTACACCCAATGTTGGTATTTTTGTTTGTTTTCGTTTTCTCTATGGGGGTTGAAGCCTGTTGGGAGATATGGGAATTTACGGGCGATAAGATATTTGGACTTAATATGCAAGTCTTTATGAAAGATGGAATTGAACTTGTTGGCAGGGAAGCTTTAAAAGATACAATGTTTGATATTATTTGCAATTCTATTGGAGCGATAATTGGAGCAACAATTTGTGCAATATCATCATATAAGTTTAGTGATTTTATTGACTATTTTAAAATAACAAAAAAAGATAATAAAAAATCAACGGAAATAGAAGAAATTGAGGAATAACTATGAAAATTTATAATGTTTTACACAGAAGAAAAGAAGAATTTGTCCCAATTGATGGAAATAATGTAAAAATGTATGTTTGTGGTATGACAGTCAATGGTGAGCCACATTTGGGACATGCAAGACAGGTAATCACTTTTGATATGATTTCGCAATATTTAAGATATAAAGGTTATAATGTAACTTATGCATCAAATTACACAGATATTGATGATAGAATTATAAATCAGTCAAAGGAAATGGGAATTTCACCATTAGAACTCGCAGATAATCGTATTGATATAATTAACAAAGTTATGTCCAAAATTAGTGTAACAGAACCAAATTATAGACCAAGAGTAACAAAGTGCATACCAGAAATAATCGCTTTTGTTAGCGATTTGATAGAAAAAGGTTATGCTTATCCAACAGAAAATGGAGATGTTTATTTTTGCGTAAAAAAATATAAAGGCTATGGTCAACTTTCAAACAGAAAAATTGATGAACTTATTAACTCTGTTAGAATTGAATCTAGTGAGGAAAAAAATGACCCACTTGATTTTGCTCTTTGGAAAGCTGTAAAAAAAGATGAGTTTGGTTGGGATTCTCCTTGGGGTAAAGGTAGACCAGGTTGGCATATCGAATGTTCAACAATGATAAAAAAATTCTTGGGAGATAAAATTGATATTCATGGTGGTGGAAAAGATTTGGTATTCCCACATCATGAAAATGAACTTGCACAATCAACTTGTGAAAATGGTTGCGAACTTGCGAATTTTTGGGTACACAATGGACTTATAGTTGTTGATGGACAAAAAATGAGCAAAAGTATGAATAACTTTGTTTTATTGAAAGATTTGCTTGAAATATATAATCCGGAAGTAATAAGATATGCATTTATATTAAACCATTATACATCAACACTTGACCTTGGCGATAACGCATTTAAGCAAGCCGAAAAAAGTATGTACTATTTCTATAATGTTCTAAACAATGTAAACAATGCTTTGCAAGGCAAAGAATATACTCATAACGATAGCATTGTAAAAATATTTGAAAGTTGTATGGATGATGATTTTAATAGTGCAAAATTACTTGCTGAATTATTTACAATTTGTGGGAAACTTGGCAAGTATAAAGATTTAACTTTGGTTGCAAGTTTAAAATATGCAATAGACCAATTCAAAGATATCTTGGGATTGTTTAGACAAGACCCACAAGAATTTTTGAATGAAGTTAAAGCAAAATATGTTAAGCAGCTTAACCTAAATGTAAGTGACATAGAAAAACAAATTGAGTTGAGAAATCTTGCGAAACAAGAAAAAAATTATGCAGAAAGTGATAGAATAAGAAATGAACTTGATGCAAAAGGAATTATGTTAAAAGACACCATAGATGGAACAATATGGGATATTAAACAATTATACTAAAAGGAAAAGAAAAAATGAAAATTGGAGTTGTTGGACTACCAAATGTTGGTAAAAGTACATTATTTAATGCAATAACAGAAGCAGGAGCAGAAAGTGCAAATTATCCATTTTGCACAATCGAACCAAATGTTGGAGTTGTTGATGTAAAAGATGAAAGATTGAATGTTTTGGCAAAAATGTATAATACAAAAAAAATTACTCCAGCATCAATAGAATTTGTTGATATTGCAGGACTTGTTGCGGGAGCAAGTAAAGGTGAAGGACTTGGGAATAAGTTTTTAAGCCACATAAGAGAAGTTGATGCAATATGTCATGTTGTTCGTTGCTTTGACGATCCTAACATTATAAATGTTAATGCAACTGTTGACCCAATTAGAGATATTGAAATAATCAATTTAGAGCTTATTTTAAGCGATTTGGACACTGTTTCAAAGCGTTATGATAAATTATACAAACTTGCTCGTGTTGGCGAAAAACAAAGCGAAAAAGAACTTGCTATTTTGTTAAAGTTAAAAACGGCTTTGGAAGAAGGTAAATGTGCAAGAACAGTAAAATTTACTGATGAAGAAGACCAAAAAATAGTTAATTCATTTTTCTTGCTAACAACAAAACCTGTTATATATTGTGCAAACATTTCTGAAAACGATATTGGAAATGAAGATAATGAATATGTAAAAAAAGTTCGTGAATATGCAAAAAATGAAGGCGCTGAAACAATCGCACTTTGTGCAAAAATTGAAGAAGAATTAACAAAACTTGACAAAGATGAAAGAGAAATGTTCAAGGAAGAACTTGGAATAAAAGAAAGTGGACTAGACAAGTTGGTTACAGCATCATATAGTTTACTTGGACTTATGAGTTATTTAACAGCAGGAGAAACAGAAGTTCGTGCTTGGACAATCAAAAAGGGAACAAAAGCACCACAAGCCGCAGGGAAAATCCATACAGATTTTGAAAAAGGTTTTATAAAAGCCGAAGTTGTAAAGTATGATGATTTAATCGAAGCTGGTTCATATAATAATGCTCGTGAAAAGGGCAAAGTAAGAATTGAAGGTAAAGATTATGTTGTGGAAGATGGGGATATAATGTTATTCCGTTTCAACGTCTAAAAAAACAAAAATTATGGGCATCTTCTTTGTTTCTGCTTGGCAATTTGCACACAGTCATTTGCGTAGGCAAACTCCTGCGTGCAAATACCAAGCGAGCCTCGAATATACCACATAATTTTTGTTTTTTTTACTTTAAATAAACTATGTAAATATATTAAAAAATTCGTGTGTGAACTCACCGAGCCTTGTTCTTGCGATTAATTTTGTGTTTTTTATTAAATAATTTTCTTGTTTTTGCTTGGCAATTTGCACACAGTCATTTGGGTAACCAAACTCCTGCCGGCATTTATTATGCGAGCCTTGAATATGTCGCCTAATTTTGTGTTTTTTGTTTGACAAACACTTACATGTATATAGTTATTTCGACTGTCGACATCAAAGCCCAACTTTGGGGGAAATTATAACCTTAAAAAGTAAACCTTGTTCTTGCGATTAGTTTTATGTTTTTTATTAAATAATTTTCTTTGTTTTCGCTTGGCAATTTGTACACAGTCATTTGGGTAACCAAACTCCTGCCGGCATTTATTATGCGAGCCTTGAATATGTCGTTTAATTTTGCGTTTTTATTTTTCAGGCATTTTGTTTTTAAATACAAAACATTTGCAGTCATTACAAGGAGCATAGAAAAAGGTGAGTTTAAAAATCTGCTTAATAACTATATATCAAATAAAAACTAATGTATTTTCTAAAATAAAAAACTCAAAGTATGATACTTTGAGTTTTTTAATAATCTTTTCTACCAATAAGATAGTCAACATCAACATTAAAGAAATCGGCAAGAAGCCACAAACTTGTGATACTTGGTTCTTTTTTCCCACTTAACCATTCACTGACATTACTTTGGTGCATACCAAGAGCATTTGCCAGTTTTGTTTGTGTTAAGTTCTGTTCTTTCATAAGTTCATAAATTCTTTGAGATATTTTTATTTCCATTACTTGACATTATATCCCTTTGGAGATATAATATGCGTATATATCTCTATAGAGATAATAAAGGAGAAAAATTATGTTTAAGAATAGCGATGAAAAATTATTTAAGTTTGTTAATGTTTTCAAATCTGCTGTCAGTATACTTGCATTTTTATTGGGGGCACTTGCCATATTTAATATTGTTGTTGGCGGAATGTATGGGCAAGATAATACAATAATAAATGGTGTTGTGTATTTGATTGTAGCATTGTTTGTTCCAATACTTGGGTACACCTATATAGATTTTGTTGCAATGTTAAGTTACGATTTGAAAACAATAAGAAATAAATTGTACGATATAGAAAATAAATCTTTAGAAAATTCTTTGCAACATGGTAAAGATGGTGGCAATTCAAGTGGCAAGAAAGTATTTTAACCGATAAACAAATTACTCAATTATTGGACAAATTGCAAGAATACAAGGATAAAGATAAAAATTAACACACCAAGCTCTCTATACATATATAGTATAGGGAGTTTTTTATGGGTGAAAGTGAAAATGATGTTAATGATGATAAACTTGGCGAAAATAAGCCAAATCTTACAAATGATAATACATACGATTTAGAAAGCATAACTCAAGACCTAAGGTCTGCTCGTATAATTTCTCCCGCATATGCTGGGAGATGTGGTGAACTTAACGCAATACTTGAATATCTTTATCAAGCAACTGTATTTGAAAGTTTGGGGCAGAATAACATTTCTGGAACATTAAGACATATAGCAAAAGAAGAAATGGAACATTTTAATTTGCTTGGGAGAACTTTGATTAGATTGGGTGTTGCTCCAATTTACACAACATTTCCACCACAAAGAGATTTGTTTTATTCATCAAGATATGTCAACTATTGCACAGACACAAATTTGATGTTAAAAATTTCAATTCAAGGTGAAGAGACAGCAATAAGAGAATATACAAATATGTTAAAAGTTTTAACAAACGAACAAGTAAAACGAGTGATAACATATATATTGGAACAAGAAAAACATCATTTGGAAGAACTAAAGGGGTTGTATAACACATTAAATTAAAGAATAAAAGCAAACAATGATAAAAAGTTGTTTGTTTTTTTCTTGTTTTGACATATACTAAAAGAAAAGGGGAAAAAATATGTACGATTGTATTATTATTGGTTGTGGTCCAAGTGGAATGACTTGTGCAATATATCTAAAGCGTGCAGGCAAAAAAGTGTTAGTACTTGAAAAATCAATGCCCGGTGGACAAGTTGTTTTAACTAAAAGCATTGAAAACTATCCAGCATTTAAAAATGTTGATGGTGTTACACTTGCAACAAGTATGTTTGAACAAATAAAGGAACTTGGAACGGAAATAAAATTTGAAGAAGTTATCTCTTGTGATTTATCAGGCAATGAAAAAATTGTAAAAACCAATAAAGGCGAATACACAGCAAAAACTGTATATGTGTCCACAGGTGCATATGTAAAACCACTTCAAGTTGAAAATGAAAAAAAGTTTATCAATAAAGGTATCAGTTATTGTGCAACATGTGATGGTGCACTATTCAAAGGCAAAGATGTTGCTATTGTTGGTGGGGGTAATGTTTCCATTGAAGATTGTATATATTTAAGCAATATAGCAAAAACTGTGTATCTAATTCACAGACGAGATGTTTTTACCGCCGATGAAATATCAGTTCAAAAGGTAAGAGATTTGGAAAAGGCAGGCATTGTTAAATTTATTCTAAACAGTGAAGTTGTTGGTCTTTGTGGCGAAGAAAAATTGGAAAGTATTGTTGTTCGTAACAAAATCACAGACACAACATCTGCTATTGATGTTTCTGCATTATTTATTGCTATTGGAAGAAAACCTGATACAGGTTTTATGTCAGGCATTGCACTTGATGAAAAAGGATATATAAAAGTTGATAACCAAAAACAAACCAATATACATGGAGTTTTTGCAGGTGGGGATGTGTCAAATGGTGTGTTAAAACAAATTGTAACTGCTTGCAGTGATGGTGCAATTGGTGCAAGTTCTATTGTAAAATATTTGGCTCAAAACAAATAACATTAAGACAAAAAAAAGATGTTCAATTGAACATCTTTTTTTGCTTGTTATCTTATCTTCATTTTCTTTCTTAATAGAACAAATGTAAGAGTTAATCCAACAACAACAATGCAAGCAACAACAATTACAATGATTGATACTGCATTAAGTGGTTCATTTTTAACAACTCTGTATGAGTATAAAAGTTTTCCACTTTCGCTATATAATTGAATAAAGTATGTACCTTTTGTGGTTAATTCAATTTCGTATGTACTCTTTATTTTATTATCTGCAAGTGCTGCACTATTAAGTTTAAGGTCTTTTTGTCCTGTAATTTTTAGCACGCAATCGCCAACGTCTTCAATAAGGTTTGCGGTGTTGAATAATACTTTGATTGTGTCGGTTGTTTCTTCATTTTCGCCAATTGAAACTTGGATTGAAGGGGTTTTATTGTTCAACCAGAAACTGAATGTAAATTCTTGATTAAATTCATTACCTGTTGCGATTGTAACTGTGTATTTACCCTTTCCGGTAAGAGCATCAACAACAGAGAAGTTAAAGTTCTTTAAGTATGCTTTGTTGTTTTTGTAAATAACTGTACCCATATTTTCATTTGTTAATTTTTCTGTTACATCAACATCGTTTTTAAGAATTTGTTTAACATAGTAATTTCCATATTCGCTATAGTCAAAGGCATATCTTGATTCATTCTTATTGATGATTAAGAAGTATATTGGTTGTTCGTTAATCTCCATTGTCTTTCCTGAGTCTGTAACTCCGGCAGAGAACCAAATCTTGTATAAGCCTGGGTCGGCGAAAATGAATGTTTTTTCGTATATGTCTTTTTCTGGAGAATATTCTTCACCGTTTTTTAATGCGTGTAATCTTGGTTGAGCAGTTTGGTCATAATATCTTGTTGTGTATGAAGGTATCTTTATAACAACATTTTCATTATATACTGCATTATTTATCGGAGATTGGTCATTTATTGTAAAAATAACTGTTTTTAGGTAGTTGATTGTGTAGAATGCTTTTGTTTCAAACAAATGTACATTTCCTGCCATATCTTTGAATACCAATTGATATATTCCAGAATTTGACAAAACCAAACTTGTTATATCGTTTTCGGTTGTAAGGGTAGGAGTGTATGGAGTTTGACTATCGCCATATGTTATTTCAACATTAACCAGGTTTTCAGCAATTCCATAATATGATTGCCAAGAAATTCTTTTTCCGGAAATATTATTTTCTTCTTTTGTTACAACAAATCTCTTTTCAGTTCCTGTAAGTTGTGCAGGAGTCCCTTCATTTTCGTAATATGAGAAGTTCCTTAATATATCACTAGATCGTGGAATAATGCTTACTGCAATCTTTCTTTCAAGTTTGCTTGATTCATTATTTGATTTGATTGTGTGAATATATGTTTCAATGTTGTTTGTTACATAAAGAGTTGGTTCACCATCTTCAATATAACCTTGTTCTGTGTTGTAGATTATATCGTAATCTTTTGTATTTATAATGTAGTGATTTGTTATTTCATAAGTTGTGTTCCCGTCTTGATATGAATATTTGTTTCCTGTTTTTTGAGCATAGTAAGTTATTCCATCAATTGTGTAAACAACTTTGTAATATTCAAAATCGTTATTTGAAATTGTAAATTCAAAATATTCATCATAAATTTGATTTGTAAATATGTTTGTATATTTTACAACAAGTTTATATGTGTTTGGATCACTAACGATTTTGCCGGAAGAAATTGCTTCCAAACTATCATCGCTGTGAAGTAAGAATACATCACATAAGATTTTTGCATTTGTTTGTTTGAATGTAATCTTAATTGCATTGCCGTACATTGAACCTTTGTTAAATAACTCATTAAGATTTTGGTTTGATGTTCCAAGAAGTGTAAATTCAGGAACTTTGTTATAAATAATAAGGTTTAATGTGTCATAACTTCTGCCTTGAGAAATTTCTTCAACTGCAATAAATTTCTTAATTGTAAATTTAATTTCGGAGCCAAACACACTGTTTGCAAGGTCTTTTGATGGCGCTTTTAATATTATTGTGTAAATATTTGAATTTGAACCTTTTTGAGGTAAAATAATTTGACCATAGCCGGAATTATTAAATTCGGCAATCTTTCCTTCAACCGACAAGTCAAATGACCTTGTGTCATATGATGCGCCGACATTAAGAATAATTCTATCTTTTGCACTGTTGTATTTGAATACGATATCTTTTGTTGAGTAGTAGTATTTTACACCATCTTCATATCTTTCAACCAAATCAACCGAACTGTTAAGTTCCTTGTCAACTTTTTCGTTTCCATAAATGTTTGTAAATTCGGTTGTGTCGCCAAAGTTGTCCAAGATAATGTATTTGTAGAATATATTTGCTTTTGGTTCGGATGCAATAATTTTCATATATGTGTTGCCAAGGTAATTTACATAAGTTGTTGTAATTCCTGCTGGACTTACAAGTGTTTG
The DNA here is from genome assembly GCA_945919375.1 of uncultured Clostridia bacterium. Lineage (GTDB taxonomy): Bacteria > Bacillota > Clostridia > Christensenellales > UBA1242 > UBA5893. Next base: position 78,129 of record CAMEJD010000005.1, on the reverse strand, counting down.
TCCGGCACTTGCAAAATATGTTTCATCTCTTTTTTCATATAATTGATTTTGCTTGTAAGTGTTATCTTCTCTAATATACTCAAGTATTCTAACTTCAATTGCATATATTGTTGCATCTTGAACTGATGATGTGCTTGGTATTTTGATTAACACACCTTCTTGTGATGCATAGGTATTTGTTTCCGAAGTGTGGAACACATTTAGGGAAGTGTTAAGTACGGATACTGTTAATGTTATTGTGTCATACAATGGGACAAATCCTAATGTTATACTTTGTTTTTGATTGCTTGCAGAAAGTGTTGACAATTTTTTAAGAGTAATTTCACTTGCTGAAATATCTATTGGATTGTATTTTGCAAGGTCATAATATACATTGTTTGAGTAAGGTGTTTTTAGGAAAGTTTGATCCCCGATTTTTATATTGCTCCATGCAAAGTTTGCAATGTTCACTGAATCAAGGGCAAAAGCACTTTTTGCATTGATTGTTATGTTTGAACTTAGGTCGTTGTATGATATATTTTGTTTCTCATCTCTATTATTTTGAGTGTATGTTATTGCCGTAACATTTGATGAAGCCGTTAGGTTTGTTAAGTAAATTGTGTAAATTGTTATGTTACCGGCAAGGTCAACTTCAACAATTTCGATATATTTGTTAATCAAACTGTCATTTGTCAAAAGGTCATTATCTATATCATTTATTGAAGTGAAACCAATTTTTGAGTTTTCAAAATCACTTGGAAGAGTTTCTTGTGTGTAAATGTTGTTGTATTTTGTATTTTCGCCATTATTGTTTTCAAAAACTCTGTAATAAATGCCATATGTGTCACCATTATCATAACTTGTAAAGTCAAAAACATTTTCAAGTTGAGATTTGTCAACAGGGAAGGCATAATACTTATACAAACCAGATACTGTTGATGTGTTATATTTTGTTTCAACAGTTCTTAATAATGAAGAATCAATGCCACTTAATGAAATAAGGTTGTTTAAGTTTTTGTCAGGTGCTTTTGTATCAATGATAAGTGTGCTTGTTTTTTTGAATGAGCCTTCTTGATAATCTTTTTGGTCACCTTCAAATTGCATAAAGAATTGAATTGTGTTTCCATCTTTATATGCACCAATATCATTAAGATTGATATTTACAGTGTTTATATTTTCCGAGGTGTTAATTTGATTGCTATTAACTTTTATTTGTGTGCTACCATTGATTGAGTAGTATATTTCATTTTTGTTTATTTTTGCTCTAAATTTGTTTACTGGGTCTTCCCACTCTAGTTTAATATTCTCGTTGTTTGTGTAGTAGTTTTCTAATGAATCTTTTGAAAGTTCCGTTCCGTCCATTGATGTAACTTTAAAGTCAGGAGAACCGGATTCAATGCTGAATATGTAACTAAATTCATTTTGTCCATATTGTGGCAAGCCTTGTTTTATTGTAACTTTGTAATATCCAACTTTTGTGAATGCTCTTCCTGAAGTAGAAGAAATTCCATTAAACTTTAGATATCCGTCACTGTTATCGTTGTACCCTTTATATATTTCGGTTGATTGTTCTAGTGATGATTGTTCATATGAATATTTTATCTCTGCAGATAGTGCATATGATGAAATCAAACTGTTTAACTTATCGTTTGTGTCATAATATAGAATTGAATCTTCAAGATTAAATGTTCCGCCATTTGTGTAGGCATATCCGTATGTGTATACAGGAATATATACAAAAACAGGGAGTTTGTTTGTTTGAAGAATAGGTGAGTTCTTGTCGTTTGCAATCTTTGCAAGGTATATATCGTTAAAGAACATTTTGTCATTTTCGTTTTCAAGAACTTGAATCTTTATTGCTTCACCAACATAACTATACATATTTTGTGAACTAGAATCAGTTACAACTGGATTTGTAATTATTCCGTTTCTATCTATAATAAATGTGAATGTGCGTGTAACATAGTCTTGTTTTTCTGCAAGTTTATCATTAAGTTGTGATGTTTGAGCATATCTTCTTGTTATTACATATTTACCGCTTTTTGTCTGCTTACTACCGGTTATATTGTTATATTCAAGATTTATTTCCCAACTATATTTGTCACCATTTTGCTTTGCCAAAGTTTTTGTTGGGTCAAGTTTTGAATATACAATTCCGCTAACGGTGTTTGCATTGTCAAAAACATAAGAATATGTGTAATTCAAACTGTTTTGTTCATCAATTTTCTTTGAAGGTGAGAAAGGAGTAAATTCGTATTCAACACTTTCAACTTCCAAAACACCAGATTCGGGAACTGGTAAAAACTCTAATGTTAAGATTTCGTTGCTACTAGCAAGAGTGTTTGCTGTTGTTGGAATGTAATATTGATTTTTTGTTGATGTTTCATTGTCAATATGATTGAATGAACTTAAATATAATGTTGTGTTCTTTTGGTCCTTTGCTTTATAAATAAGGTTTGTTTGACTTGCGTCTGAAGATAGTTTTACTCTGAATATATTTGAATGAGATTTCAAATATTCTTCTTCTGTAAAATATCCATTGTTACATAATTCGTCTTGGGTGTAAAAGGTTATATCTTTTCCATCTTCAAAAGGAATATGAATACTGAATTTATTTAAAATATTGTTGTCAATAAATTTTGTGCTTTCTTGTTCACACATAAGAACTTTTGCATTATTTTTTATACTGATGTAAACATCATCAAAAGTATTTATTTGCAAAAGTTTGAAGTGACTGTTATAAATTTCGGTTGTGTTTAATATTTTATCAAGCCAACTGTCATTGTTTTCAAATGGTACTGATTGCTTTAGATTTTTGAGTTTTATAACTTTGTATTGACCAAACATAATATCAACATCACTTGAAACAATATTCAATTCGGTTGGGTCAACAAAAGTCCCGTTTATTTGTTGAAGAATGATTGAAGGTGTTTTGTCAATAACAAAAGCAAAATATTTTTCATTTCCTGCACTATCCAATAGTTTGAATACATATAAACCATTTTGAGAAAGCACTGCGCTTGATGGTATGCTTTGTGTGTATACTTGACTGTTTGAATACTCAACAGGAGTATATTCTGAATCTTCCAAATTTATTTCATAGTTAGAAAGTATTGAATAATCTTTGTTGTAATATTTTTTGCATATATCATCACTAAATGAATATGATGAATCAAGAGTGATAGGGAAGTACTTGTATTGTGCTGAAATAACACTGCCACTTGCTTTGTTATTCCAAGAAACAACAACACTTTGATTTGTCATAAATTCAATTTGTTTGTTTCTTGTGTATGTTGTGTTGTTGCCTTGAAGGTCAACAGAAAAGATTTGAATATTATCAATTTCTTCTTTGTCAATTGTAAAGGTTGAACTGTAACTTCTGTTAAGATTTTTGCCAAAATACATTGTTACAATATAGTTACCATTGCTTGAAAATACTTGACCTTCACTGGAAGTTATTTCGGTGTCAACATAGTCTCCTGCAAAATTTTCTTGAATTGAAACAACAAGTTTTGTTTTTGCATTGAATATAGATTTTGATTGTTCGTCTTTTTTGATTAGAACATCTTTGTTTGTAAATGAGCCATCGTTTAATGCTTGCTTATTTTCATTTTCATTTGTTTCAATTGAAATTTTTGTTGTTGATTTTGTAATTTCAAAAACGAACCATTGACTTCTTAACTTTTCGGTTGAATCATTTGATATGTCAGAAGGTGCGCATGCTTCATCTGCACCGATAATTGTTGGGGTATATTTGTAAACTACATTAACAAGATATATTCCTGCTTTTGTTAGCGGAGAATTATCGTATTCAACCCTTGAATCGTTTATAATTGAATAGGTGTTTGTTTCTTTGTCTAATTCAAGCATATAGTATGCACTTTGTGTGTCAACAACGTTTGAATTGTCTTTGTTGAATATTTCAACATTATACTTAAATTGAACAGGTGATTGATTCGTTTCTTGAATAGCAATTTCATTATTGTTTAATTTTGTAAGAATGTTTTGAATTGTATTATCTTGTGTATTGTTTAAACTTGCATTAAATTTTGAGAATAGATAAGAGATGTCTGTTACTTCTTCTAAAATCGCACCATTGCTATCAATATTTTTAAATTCTTTTAACAAACTTGTTTCTATATCTGAATAATAAAGTTGATATCCAAACATTTCCAAAAGGTCAACATACTTTGTATTTGTATTTTGTGCCGATTTTTCAATATTTTCAACAGTGTTATTGTAGGTGTATATAAAGTTGTAAGAAATTGTGTATGTTCCTAGGTCATTGAATGTTACATAAAGGAAATCATTTTCTTCACTAGTGTAAAAGTAAACAATATTGTTATCTGTTTGAATATTTGTTCCGTCAAACCAAATTCTTTGAGTGCTTGTGTTTTTTTGAAAAGTTTTTGTTATTGTAAGATTGATATTTTTAAAATTAACTGCAAGTCTTGGCAAAACTTTTGAGTCATAGTTAAATTGATAAATGTTATCATATGGCATTACAAGGGATTTATCTACCTTATGGCAATTATCGTAAATTGCATTAACTGTTGTCCCGCTATAGTAATCACTATTTTTTAGAGCATAGAAAACATAAGTTAATGTTTTATTTGATGAAATACCATTTTCACTTACAATGTAATTTATTCTTATATCATATTTCCCATATGGCGCAGTTTTGTCTGCATCGTTAAATGTAAGAGTTAATGTAAGTTTTTTCATTCCATCATGAGAATAATCGATTGAATACTTGCTTATTACATCCGAGTTAATGCTTTGACCATTATAGGTTATGTACGGATTTATAAAATCAATTTCTTTTGTTGAAGTTGATTCCATTACCGCAGTAATCGAGTCGCTTGGTGTTATGTAGGCAACTGCCCCATCTTGAATGGTTGTTCCTGGGTCAGTTAATGATGTATGCTGTTTTACTGTGAATACATCCGAGAAATCTTCGGCATAAACACTGCCACTAAAATTAAGGCAAAATATACTGCAAAAACATAATGTAATTGCAAGAAAAATAAATGTTAAATATTTTTTATTGATTATTTTCATAGAGTCACCCCATTATTCAACAATATATTAGCACATTTTGTCATTTATTTCCAAATATATTGTGCATATTTATTTAATAAATATTAAATATATTTAATATAATATCAAAAATAATATGGGGGAATGCTAAAAAACAAATAAAAAATATTTCCAAATAATTTTTGGAAATATTTTTTTAATTTAATTATTTTTTTAAAAATCAAAATCGTCAAATACATTTGATTTTTTAAATACTTTGGCATTTCTTGCTTTTATGTCATAGAATATTGCCATTTCATCAAGGTGTCTACTTGGTGCATATTCTTCGCTTGCTTTTCTTTGGTCAAGAACTGGGTTCCTAAAGTATTGTGTCATTTGTGTCTTTATTGCGGGTTGACCATAAATTTTTACAATGTTTACATCAAAAGGTAATTGTCCAAGTTCATATGGTTCAATAAGTGGACGGGTGACGATTTGGGTTGAAATTGTTTTGCTTGAATCTCTATCATTCTTTTCACTTTGGTTTATTGATGTGTTTTGGGTTTTAAGAGTAACTTCACCACAAATTTTTGAAAATTCTTCTCTTGTTTTTTGGTCTTCTGTCCCAATAAATATTTGGATATTGCAGTTGCCTTTAATTGTGTCGGCAACTTCTTTTGTATATTTGTTGTCAAGTTGACTATAAGATTGAATTGCAAGTTCAAAGAAAATTCTTCTTGAGCGGGCGACTGTAATTATTGTGTCCATTTTTTCAATTTTAGGCAAGTTTGCAAATTCATCAAGCAAGAAGTATACAGGTCTTTGGAGTTGAAGGTTTGGTCTTGCACTTGCTGTGTTAATCAATGTTTTGTACATTTGTGAAATACACATTGTTGCAATTGAGTGTCTGCTTTCTTTTTCATCAGGAACTTTGATAAACAGAACGGTAGGTTTGTCGGTAAAATCGGCGAATGAAACATCGGTTGCACTTGTGCAGTAACAAATACCCATATCTTGGAATACTGCAATTTTTGGTTGCAAAACACCTAGGTAACTTCTTGTGGTGTTTGGAGCGTTGTTTACAACTGTGCTTGTTAGGGCAGGAACTTTACTCAAAACATCTCTACCAGATGTATATTGTTTTAATGTTTTCATCATATCGTCGCCGTCAACATCACGATAAGTTGCAATTTTTACAAGGTTATAAAAATTAAATTTTTCTCTGGTCATACCAAGTTCTGGATTAAGGCTATCTTCAAGCATCGCAAGCATAAGTCCATACAAAAAGTCTTGTGCGCCACGTTCCCAACCTTGGTCGGTTTTGCTTTCAACTGTAACAATCGTGCTGGCAATTTCACGAAGTTCGTTTTCTGCTTCATTTATCAAAAATTGTTTTTTTGCTTCAAGGTCTTGCATAAGGGCTTCTTTTGTTGGGTATGCAATCTTTTCAAAACCATACCATATGTCGGTATATTCTTTGGCAATTTCTTTATACCCACCAACATCTTTTGGCTTTGCTCCTTTGTAAACTTTCACTTCATCTTCAAGGTGGTGTGCTCTTTGGTACATCATAAATGAATTATCCATAGGATTCCATCTTGTTGAAGAATATGGATTTCTTAAATCAATAACAATAATTCTGTAACCTTCTTCACGGAGTTGAATTGAGTGATTGTTATAAAGTTCACCTTTTGGGTCGGTGATAACCATACAAGGTTTTTCGGCACTGTGGGCATAAACTCTTATGGCTGGATCAAGAACAAATGTTGTTTTACCAGAACCAGTTGTACCTATAATAAGAGTGTGGATAGGGTTGTACATATTGATATGCATAACGCCATTTTTGTATAAACTTCTAATCATAACACCGGTCTTTTTTACCTTTGGAAGTTGCTTCCAAGTTGTTGGCATAAATACAGGATTTGTAAGTAATTCTTCTTCGCTAACGAATCTTGCTTCATAGTGTTGATTCATTTCACTACCACTTGCAGTTTTTCCTGTATAGCCACCTTTATCGTCAGTATAAAATCTGTTGGTTGAAACAAGGTAGGCAAGAACTGCCAAAAGCCCACAACCCAAAACAATAAGAGATGTTGTGCTTGTTAGCACTTCTGGAAATGTTGGACTGTCACTAATAACAAAAGAAATAACAACTCCAATAACATAGATTAAAACAAGTGCAATAAAAGAATTTTTAAATTTCTTCTTCATTTTCCCTCCAAAATATATTGATAATATTTTATATTAAAAACATAACTATGTCAAACTATTTATTGTCGGCAATTATATTTTTTGCTTTAGTTATAATTTGCAAAAATTTTCGCAAAAATATTTATACAATAAATAAAAGGTATAAATTGGGGAAATAATAAATTTGTAATTATAAAAAATTGTGGGCTAAAATAATATTTTGAAAGATGTCAATGCAAAAATTATCAAATCAATGTAATTAAAAATAACCATTTTATAAAATTTATAAAAAAAATGAAAAAAATTTAAAAAATTGTTTGGCAAATACAAAAATATATGCTACTATTAAATCGTAAAATAAATTGCAAAGCGAATAATTATTTTATTTAATGCAAATAAATAATTAAATTTAGGAGGGAATTATGAATTTATTTTTAACAAAACTTACTACATATATGCTTGGATTTGGGAAGTCTGCACAATTAGCAAAAGAATTAGATCCAAAGTGGCAATGGGTAAACAATATCACAAGTGCAGTTGATTCTGTTTTGTGGCCATTACTTATTGTTGTTGGTGCTGCAGGTACAATTTATGCTGTTGTTCTTGGTGTAAATATGGCAAGAGCCGATTCAACAGAAAAACGTGAAGAAGCAAAGAAAAGACTTATCAATGTTATCATTGGTATAGCAATCACAATTGCACTCATTTTATTCTTCAAGTTGCTTACAAGCACAATTATCCCATCTCTTCTTCCAGATGTAGCTGGCGATGGCACAGAGGGTGCTTAATAGTTGATAATTTCCAATTAAATAAAAATTTAGGCTCGACATTTGTCGGGCTTTATTTTTTTTGAATTAAATCTGTTTTAATCATTCAAAATTTTATTGTTTATAATAAAAAAAATAACGAAAACTATGTACAACTTCAATTTTATTTGTTATAATAATTACAAATAGTAAAAAAATATATATTAGGAGGCATAGCATTGAAATTGTTATTGGATAATGTAATCAGTAGCGATTTATTTAGTTTTATTCCACAATGTTTGTACTATGTGTGTGCATCATGTTTGCAAGTAATTGATTTTGCACAATTGCTTTTTAGAAAAATTATTGGACTTGATACATACTCCTATGGTGGAACGGTTGCAGTAAATCCTGTTGATTTTGGTGATGGTTCAAGTGGTGACCTTATTTTGCAAATTTTGCAAAAGATATTCTTGAATGAAGATTTTCAGATTTTAAAAACCGCATTTATTAGTATGTTAATTCTTAGTGCAATTATTTTGGTTATAACAACCATCACAGCAATAATAAGAGTTGAATACAACCCAAACAAAAAAGCTGATGGTAAAAAAGATTGGGGCAAAGGTGGAATTGTTTGGAATATGATAAAAGCAATAATTGCCTTCTTTGCAATCCCTGTTGTGTGTTACTTTGGTGTGTTTATTGGGAACATTGCTTTGTATGGTTTGGATCAAGCAACAGCACCAAACACAGTTAGTATTGAATCCTTGGATGATTCTGTTTTAAAATACATACAACCAAGTGTAACTTCTGACGGTACAAAGGTTGTCTCATATGACTACTATATATTTTGGGGGCAAAAAGCATCTTCAAAATTTACTCCAATGTCTGGCACCGCAATAAGATTTAGTTTGTATTCGGCAAACAAAGCAAGGCTTGACAGTTCGTTCTATAACACCCTAATGCAAGAAGATACTGCTGAGGGTGCAACAATAAACTTTGGTATATTCAACAAGTATGACAATGCCGACAAAGCGGCAAATGCAATTGATACAATGTTTATGCTAAATGCAAAATTAAAGAACCCACAACAAATTAACACTGCATATCAAGATAGTTCGGCATTTAAGCATAGTGGTGTTGTTGAATACTTTGATAGATATGATGTTGGTCTTGTTAGTTACTATTATAATTTATGGTACTTTAACTGGCCGGTTGCCATCGCATTTATCTTGATTGCGGGAAAAGTATTCCTTGGACTAATCTTTGGTGTAATTGGAAGAGTTTATATGGTTTTTGGATTATTGCTCGCAAGTCCACTTGCCGCATCTATGTGGCCAATCGATGGTGGTTCAGCAGTCAGTTCATGCCGTAAAAAGTTGGTTGCAACAATAACTGGAGCATATTCAACGATTGTTGCAATAAACTTGTTCTATTTAATTTATCCAATTATTAGTTCGTTCTCATTCTTTGGAAACACTGCAAACAAGATTTTTGGTGTTGCAGATTATCTATTCCAATTATTCTTCTTGGTTGCAGGATTACTTACAATAAAGAAATTGGATGGCGTTATTGCGGGTTTCATCTCAGGCGAAAGTATCCTTTCATCAGGGGAATCTTTGCAAAAAGAAGCTATGGGAATAGGAACCCAAATTCTTGGGACAGCAGGAAAGGCTGCAAGAGTTGGTGTTGGTGCAACAAAACTTTTGACATCTCCAATTGCAGCAGGTGTTGGTGCTGCACATAACTACAACAAGATGCGTCGTGCTAGAAACAAATTTGAAAATAAAAAAAGTGGCGAAGTTGGACAAAAGGCAGCAAAAAGTGATGATGAAATAAATAGTAGTGTTTCGGGTGCGATGAGAAACACAGATGCCTACAAGAAGGAATTTGACAAAGAATACGACAAATCAATCCATAATCACTATGAAGATTACAAGTCTTCTGGTGGAACATTAAGCGAACAAGACTGGAAAGATGCCGAAGCAGATGGCTCAGCATTAAAGGCAGAAGAAGAATGGAATAACACCGTTGATAAAAATACCTTTAAGGATAAAAGTGGACACTTTAATGTTTCTGCATATAATAAAGCAAAAAGCGACTTTATGAAACAAAAATATGATGAAAGTGGACTAGATAGCAAGGGCGATTACAAACATTGGATGGGTGTTGCAAAAAAACGAAAAGCTGAAATTAAAAATGCAACAGGAAAAGATGATAAAACTTGGAATAACATTGTAAATGGATCATATGATTCCGCGATCAAGGAATCACAAATTGCCGCTCAAAAGGAAGTTGACAAAAAGGTTTCACAAATTTTGAAAGAAGGCAAGGGTGAAGGTGAACTAGCTGAACAAGCACTAAAACAACAAAAAGCTGCTCAAGCTGAAAGGGAACAGGCGAAACAAGAACTTGTGGCTGCGGAAGATAAGTTTAAAAGACAACAAAAACAATATGAAGATGCTCCAACATATGGACAAAGACTAAAACGTTATGCAGGCAGTGGCGCAGGTATGATTGGAAAAGTCTTTTCAGCAGGTCCAAAAAAATAACATAAATAACAAAAAGCAAAGTTGAACCAACTTTGCTTTTTTATATACTAATACACACTATAAAATAACTCATTTAATTTGTCGTGTTGTTTTGCGAGAAGTACTAATTTTGAAGTTAAAATTTGATTTTGTTTTAAAATTAGTTCATTGTTTTTCCCTATAATGTCTTTTGATAGCCTTTTGCCTATCAAAACATCACTATTAACAGTTATTTTTGTTGGCATAAGTTTTTTTGTTTCTTGCAAAGGTTCTTGCACTTTCATCATTGTTACAGTCAAATTGTTAAGTATATTGTTGTTTGTATAAGATTTTTTTGGTCTAAAGGATGAAATTTTTACATTATTTCCAAGTACAAAATTATTTGAGATAAATATAAGTGTTTTTGGGTCAACTTTTTTGCCTTGGTTTGTTTCAAAATTTGTTACCTTAAACTTGTCGTCAAATTCAATGTCACTAATGTTTCCAAAATTAACTCCCAATGTGTCTACAACCAATTTTCCAAGAGGGGACAATGGTTTGTCCAAAATAATCTCGGGAGATAGTAATGATGTATTTTTTATCGTAACAAAATCACTTATGGCATAAATATTTTTGCTTTTCAAAAAGTATTCGTTTTCATCTTGGTCAAAAAAGTATATGCCAAGTATTTTTGTATATTTGTCATCAAATGCAACATCGTGAATTGTCCCAAGAACATTTGCATCATAAACACAAAACACTTGTTTTCCAATTATATTTGATAGTTTCATATATCCTCCATAATTATGTTTATTTTGAGTTTTTGCATAATATGATACAAATTTAACATTGTTCGATTATTTGCATAAATGATAAAAATGTGCTAACATAAAGTTATGGGAATATTTTCAGGATTAAAAAAGATGTTTTCAAAAGATATCTGCCCAAAAGATAATGACCTTTTGGACTTGGTTTTTCCATACAAAACAAAAGGGCACCAAATTAGCACTCAAAGCAAAGTTACCGTTCCAGAAAATCATTGTTTTGTTTTGGGAAAAAATGGAAAGGTACTAGATTGCTTTAATGAGGGAATTTATGAACTAACTCCTGCCAATTTGCCAAGGTGTTGCAGTAGGCTAAAATTGAATAGACAAGGAAAGAATGGGAAATACAAAAAATCTTTTAAAGCAGAAGCCTATTTTGTAAACAAGGGTGAATACTCATTCAACCTTGAAACTTATGATAAAGCCGAACTAGGTAATCGTGCAAGTGGTATTTTTACTTGTGGACTTTGTGCAAGTATAAAATTTAAAGTGAATGACTGCGCAAAATTTATGGAAACACTTTTAAATGAATATGACTATATAAAGCAAGGTGAAGCGGAAAAAATTTTAAAATATCTTACAAGTGAAATGATAATAAATATACTAAACAAGTATAATTTTGCTTTAAGCGAACTCATATCTCAAAATCCAATTATTGAGCAAAATATATTTACTGAACTTGGTCACAAATATTCAAAAATTGGGATAGTTTTGTTGGAGGTTAATAATATAAAGTATATTTTGCCAAAAAAATATCAAAAAAAATATGAAGAAAAGTTAAGTCTTGCAAAAGAAAAAAATGCAAATGAAGAACAAGAAGAAAAGGATAAAACTTTGCAAGACGAATATGTTCCTTTTGGCACGATAAAGTTTGAAGATGAAAATTACCAAATAAAGCAAAAAACAAAGGAAATTGCAACAAAAACTCAAAAAACAGATGATATTGAAGAACAAAAGCAAGAAAATGAAAAGGTGGAAGAAAGTGAGCAGGCAACTGAAAATATAACTTGTGGTAATGCAACAATGATAACCGAAGATAAAAATGCTCAACAAAATGATGTAAAGAATCAAGATGAATATGTAGATTTAGATTTGGATAAAATATATAAGGAAGAAGAAAAAACAACAATTTCTGGAATAAAATGTTTGCATTGTGGTTACATCAATCAACCGAATGCAATATATTGTGACATTTGTGAAAATAAGTTAAAATAGGAGATAAAATAAAAATGGAAATAATAACAAAAGATTGGACTCTTGGCGATGTAATCGAAGAAAATGATGATTTGGCAGATGTTTTAATGGGGTTTGGGATGCATTGTTTTTCCTGTCCGTTAAGTCAAATGGAAACGTTGGAAGAAGCATGTCAAGTGCATGGGGTTGACCTTGATTTTGTGCTTGAAAAACTTAATGAAACAAACAGAGAACAAAAAGGCTGATTATTTGTCTTGAATAATTATGTTAAGGTTGCTCACAACTGCTTGAAAGAAATTCTTGGCGGTTATGAGTTCTTTTTTATTTGAGCCTTTTGATATTTCTATAACAAATAAGTTTGCCAAAATTATTATTTGCTCGCCAGTTAAACTGTTCATACCTATTTTTATGATTATTTTTTGTGTTTTGTCAGTCTGCACACTTGCATTAACAAAAGTTGTGTGCTAAAATAAGAGTATGGAAAATATGATTGAACAAAACAAGCAAATGTTTATAAATTTGGTCAAAGAAAATGTCCATAGAGAAGGTGTTGATAGTCTACTTGATTGGCTTGGCAAAACAAATTTCTTTCATGATCCTGCATCAACAAAGTTTCATTCGGATTATGAAGGCGGACTTTGTCAACATAGTCTAAATGTATATGCAAGACTTATTAAGTTATTGCAAAATGAATATGGCGATTCATGGCAAGAGAAATGTAGTATGGAAAGTGCTGTTCTTATTGGACTTTTCCATGATATTTGCAAGGTTGACACTTATGCAGTTTCTATGAGAAATATAAAAGAAAATGGAGTTTGGGTTCAAAAACCATACTATGTAAGTCAAGACAATTTACCATTTGGACATGGAGAAAAATCTGTGTATATTTTAAATAGTTTTGTAAGACTTACAAGAGAAGAAGCAATGTGCATAAATTGGCATATGGGCGAGTATGATTTAAGAGCAAAAGCCGGACAAAGTTTGTCTAATATTTACTACAAATATCCTTTGGCATTTTTAACACACATTGCTGATAATATGGCAACATATTTGGACGAAGAAGTAATAGAATAAAGGAGAATAATTATGGAAATTAGTCATTTACCAATATTTCCACTTGAATATGGAAAAAATGGAGAAAGTTATGTTATTGAAAGATTAACAATGCAAGATGCAAAAGTGAAGGCGCATTTGCACGATATTGGTTTTATATCTGGAGCGATTATCTCTGTTGAATCAATGAACAGACAAGGAATGATTGTAAAGATAAATGATTCAAGACTTGCACTTGATAGATATATCTGCAATAACATTTATGTTAAAGAATATATCAAAGAAGATGATATTGTTGAAAGATAAAAGAATAAAAAATAACCACAAGTGTGGTTATTTTTTTAATCTTAAATCACTGTTTTCAACATAAAAACATAGGGAAGTGCGCTTGTTTACAAGTCTTGAGAAAATTCTTTCGCCATATCGTTGTTCAATATTCTCCAAATCAAGATTTGTTGATATAATTGTTTTTTTGTTGTGTTCAAGTCTATCGGCAATAATATTATATATTCCTTCAATTGTAACATTCTTGAGTATTGGTTCAGTTCCAAGGTCGTCAATAAACAAATAATCTGGGTCAAGCAAAGTGTTAAGACTGTCGTATTTTGTATTATCAAAAGTTGTGTGATATTTTAGCAAATTTTGATTAACATTAAATGCTGATGCAAAATAAACGATATTTTCTTTTTGTATTAACTCATTTGCCATACATTCCATTAGGTATGTTTTTCCAACACCAGTCTGCCCGCATAATAGTATAATTTGATATTTTGAATCTTCATTACACCATTTTTTCATTGTATTATACAATATTTTCATTTCGTCGCAGTTGTCAAATATTTTTAGGTCGGCATCATCAAAGGACATGAGTTTGTGATTAAATCCACTTTCTTCTGATAATATGTTGTTTATCTCATGTTTTAGACAAATACACATCTCACCATTAACAAAACCAGTGTCATCACATTTTGTGCAAGTGTAGTGGGGAATAAGTGAAAGTGGGTTAATGTTATGTGTCAAAAGTATTTTTTCTTGTTCGTTTTCTAATTTTTTTGTATCAATATTTTTGTTGTTGCCGTACACTTCATTTTTTGCGTTTTCAAACTCAATTTCTTTAAGTTTTGTGTAATTTTGTTTAAAATCATCAAAAGACATTGCTCTTTTTAGATTTGAATATGCAAAATTTTCCGACTGCTTGTGTCTTTGTTCGATTATTGATAATGCTTTTTTTAGTATGCTTTTATTTATCATTTTTGCTCCTAAATATCAATTTCTTCCAAACTTGTAAATAAAGATGAAATTTCTTCTTTTGTGTATGCTCTTTCTTTGTAATCTTTTTGTGTTTGCTTTTGTGTTGGTTTTGAAGTTTCTTGAATGTCACCACATTTTTTTGCATCTTCAATGCTTGTGATGTTTTTTGTATGCCAAGATGATAAAATTTTGTTCATGTATTTCATTGGCTGTGGTTTTCCATTTGCATATGTTGTTGCAAAATAAATAAGTTCAGTTGGCATTTGCCAATTATTTTTCCAATTATCATAGCATTCTCTATCAAAGTTGTTCACATTCCTTGTTTGCCCAAGTTTTTCTATTATCTGTTTTATTTCATCATCTTGCATTATAATTTGATTCAAATATTCATTCAAACTTTCAACACTTACAATCCCAAGTTTGTAAAATTTTTGTATTTGAACATTCATATATTCAAGTGTTCTTATGCTTGATTTAAAACAATAATTGCTGATTGTTTCCAAAGTTTCATCATCATAACCAAGATTTTTCCAATTTACAATGTATGTATCAACAACAGGTTCAACATTTTCATAATAAAGTCCAAGATTTTTGCAAATTGTTTTTGCAAGTCCAAAAAGTTGTTGTTTTTGTTCTTCATATTCGTCTATTTCAAGAGAAGTAAATAGTTTCATTGAATAGTATTTTTCAAGTAAAACATCCAAATATGCAAAATTTATTGATTTTTTGAGTTTTTTCTGTTGTTTTATCACAAAAATAATTGTACCAGAGTCAAAACCCATATTTTGCCATTTTGCATATAAATCTCTTTCGGTTGGGTCAAGTTTGCGTTTTATTTGCATTGCTTTTAAGATTAGTGAAAGTTCTTCGTTTGTTTTTTCATAATCAATAAGCTTCTCGTTGATTTTTTCGGCTGTAGTATAACCTTCTTTTGCCCAATTTTTGGCAACCGTCAAAATGTAAGGATACCCCACATTTCCACCTTTAAGGTCTGTGCAGTACTTCATTATCATAAGCATTGCAGTTTGTTCAATATGCAAACTTTCCATAGTGACATAATATTCATAGTATTCATTTGGCATAATCATTCTTTCGGTTATGATTTCTTGTGCTTGAAGGTTGAAAGACAAATATTTGTCCTCTTTGAGTTTTGAAAGTTTTATGCTTGCATTTTTTACTGGTAAATATTTTACTTGTTTTGGAATTGTGTCCAAAATTTGAACAAGGCCTTGCTCTTTCCAATATAAAAATGCACTTTCAATATCTTGTTCTGACAAATTAAGTGCCTTTGAAAATTCTTCCAAGGTATTTCTTGATTCCAATGAATCATTACAAAGAAGGAGCCCATACAAATAGACTTTAACACATTCACCAGTTGCATAAGGCATATATGATGAAATAAATAGATTATCAATTGCTGTTTTATTTTCAACAACAAGTTGTGTTGAATAACTACAAAATGCCATAACTTTTCCTTTTGCAAAAATTGTATCACAAAGCAAAAGTTTTTTCAACCAATAAACATAAATATTAAAATTGCTGAATAGGAATAAAAGTGGGGAGTAATTATGAAAAAATTTCTTTGCTATGCTTTTCTTTTGTGTTGTGTTTTTTTGCTTTTTGCTTGCTCGGGTAATTTTGACTACAAACAAAATCTTACAACTTACAATTTGGATGTTGAATATAACGATGATGAAAAATCACTTTCGGGAAGCGAAATCATATCCTATGTAAATTCATCAAAAAATGTTTTAAAAAATGTTAAATTTCATTTGTATCCAAATGCATTTAGAGAGAATGCAAAGGCAAGTGTTGTGTCAAAATCCAACGAAACAAAAGCATATCCAAATGGCAAAAGTTATGGAAACATCAGCGTTGACAATGTTAAGGTAGAAAATGAAAATTCAAACTTTGAGATTTGTGGCGAGGATGAAAACATTTTAAATGTAAGTTTGGATGATGACTTATATCCAAACGACAAAGTTCA
Organism: uncultured Clostridia bacterium; assembly: GCA_945919375.1. Classification (GTDB taxonomy): domain Bacteria; phylum Bacillota; class Clostridia; order Christensenellales; family UBA1242; genus UBA5893. Next base: position 61,376 of record CAMEJD010000005.1, on the reverse strand, counting down.
AATAAGTTTAAATTTTTATGTCAAATTGCCAAACATAAACCATCGTTTTGGTTATGGCAACAATGCAGTTAATGTTTGCAACTTTTATCCAATTGCTTGTGTTTATGAAAACGATGATTTTGTGACAAAATTATATAACTCAAATGGCGACCCATTTTATAGTGAAGTTGCCAATTATAATGTCAACATAAAATATCCTAGTGACTTTATAATTGCAACAAGCGGAACAAAGGTCAACGAAACAAAAGAAAATGAATCTAACAAAGTAAGTGTACAAGCAAAATGCGTGAGAGATTTTGCAATTGTTCTTTCAAATAAGTTTGAAACAAAAAGTTCAACATACAATAAAAAGATAAGTATCAATTATTTTTATTATACGGACCCAACGCCGGAAAAGACTATGGATTTAATAAATGAAGTGTTAAGGTTTTTTGAAGAAAAAGTTGGAGAATATCCGTATTCTCAAATAAGTGTTGCTGAAACAAATTTTGTTCATGGTGGAATGGAATATCCAAATCTTGTGCTTATTTCGGACTCATTAGATAGTTATGATACTTATCAAATGGTAATTATTCATGAATTATTACATCAATGGTGGTATGGGGTTGTTGGAAACAATGAATTTAATGAAGGTTGGATTGATGAAGGGCTTACCGAATTTTGTACCATATATTTTTACGAAAAACATCCGGAGTTTAACAAAACAATGGATAGAATGGTAAAGGCTTCAACAAATTCATACACAACATTTATGAAAGTATATAAAGATGTTTTGGGAAGTGTTGACACAAGTATCAACAGGCCACTTGATGCCTTTAAAACCGAACCAGAATATGTTTATAACACCTATGTAAAGGGTATGCTTATGTTTGCAAGCATATACAATGTTGTTGGCGAAAAAAAGTTTGTTAATGCACTAAAGTATTATTACAACTCAAACGCATATGAAATTGTAAATGAACAAATTTTAATAAATTGTTTTTCAAAAGGGACAGGGCGTGACCTTGAAAATTTATTTAGGTCTTGGCTTGACGGAAAAGTTGTAATTGTTGGAATGTGATAAGTTTTAAAGTTTATGTTAAGGCAAATCAAAAAATTGATTTGCCTTTTTGTATAATTATATTATATGGATTTTGGCATAAAAAATAATGTTGCGGACTCAAATATGGTTGACAAAATTAGGCTTTAAAATTAAACTATAAATATGGAAACTTTATTTGATAATGAAATGATTGTAAAAAACGATGCAAGCACTTTGACTGAAACAAAAGACAATGATGTTTCGGTTATTATTTTGCTTAACAAAAACTTTAATTTTAGTGTATCAAGAACACCTTATGACATACCTCTCTATGGCAAAAAGATGTGGGAATGGGTGGCACTTGCATGCCCAAATACAAATATAAAAACAACAGTTTGCACAGAAGAAAGTGAAATTTTGACTCTCATAAAGCCATATCTTGGCAATCAAAAATGGACAATTGTTTTGTATAGTGACACTCCACTTATTAGTGGTGCAACACTTCAAGATATTTTGAGTTATGCAAGAGCAAAAGATGTTAATGTTCTTAATTTGCCCAAAGGTTATGTTTTTAATACTGAATATATTAAAAACACAGAAAGTTTGATTAGTACAAACATAACAAATTTTGGGTCAAAGTATGACTTTTTTGAAGTAAATTCAAATGAAACATTATATGAAGCAAAACATATTTTAAAAAATAGAATACTTGACTATCACATTCAAAATGGTGTAAACATAGAAGACAAACAAAGCACATTTATAGATGCGGAAGTTGTTATTGAAAATGGTGCAAAAATTGAGCATAACACAACGCTTATTGGTCAAACATATATTGGCAAAAATTGTACAATTGAACCAAATAGCATAATCAAAGATAGCGTAATTTCGGACAAATGTGTTGTAAAATGTTCGTATATTGAACAAAGTAGAATAAGTGAAAATATGATTGTTGGACCTTTTGAAAAAATAATTAACAAATCAAACTAGGAGAAAAAATGAAACTTATTGTTGGACTTGGAAACCCCGGCAAAGAATATGAAAAGACATATCATAATGTTGGGTTCATGACACTTGAAAAATTGAGTGAAGAATATGGTATAGATTTTGTAAAAAATGAATGTAAGGCAAAAACTTGCAGTTTTTATACAAATAGCGAAAAGGTTATCTTGGCTCAACCACAGACTTATATGAATTTGTCGGGCGAGAGTGTTTTGGAATTAAAAAACAAATATAAATTGCAAAACAGTGATATTTACGTTTTTTGTGATGATATAGATTTGCCACTTGGAAAGGTAAGACTTCGCCACGAAGGCAGTGGAGGAACGCATAATGGACTTAAAAACATTGTGGCACTAATCGGGCAAGACTTTAACAGAATAAAAGTTGGAATTGGCAGAGATCCAAAATTTCAAGATTTGGCAGACTTTGTTTTGTCAAAAATTCCACAAGATAATCTTGATATCTTGGAAAATAGTATGCAAGAAGCAGTTTGTATTGTAAAAAAAGAAATAGGTGCATAGTTTGGAAATAGATTCAATATTACAAAAGTCAAAAACATTGAACAAGGTAAGCGAATGTGTAAGCAATAACATTCGCTTGTCTTTATCTTGCCTTCAAATTGGCGAAAAGGCATTAACTTTATACTATCTTAACAAGCGTTGTATTGTTGTATGTAATGATATTTTGTCACTAAATATGCTAAAAACTGAACTCGTTTGCTTGGGCAAAAAGGTGGGCGAACTTGACGCAGGCTATCCAATGCCGGTGTTTGCATACAAGCAAGAAAATTTGTCAATGTGTGAATTTTTGGGTGCAGTTTGTGATTACTATTTAGGCAAAATTGACATTTTATTGGTGCTTGCTGATGCACTTTTTCAAAGATTGCCAAGTTTAGATTTTTTCAAAAAATTTATAGAACTAAAAACTGGTGCAACTTACAACTTTTTGGAACTTGAAAAATTACTAACAAACATTGGATATACAAGATGTGAAAAAGTGACAAAACGTGGTGAATTTTCAATTCGTGGGGATATTGTTGATATTTTCACAATCAATAGTGCTGACCCTGTTAGGTTGGATTTTTTTGGGGATACCCTTGAAAAAATATATTCATTTGATGTTGATTTAATTGAGAAAAAAGAAATATATGAAAATATAAATATTTATCCAGCAACACTTTATTTGTTTGACGAAGAAAATAAAACAAAAATATTAGATAAATTAAATAACGACATTAAACAAAAAATAAACGATAATTATTTAAGATATAGTGAAATAAAATCACATTATGAAAATGCTATTGAGAATAATTTTATTGATATTAGTGACAGTTTTATTTTGCCATATTTTGGTTTTAAAGATAACATAATCTCTTTATTTAAAAGCGATTTAATAGTTTTTGATGAACCCAAAAAAATATTTGATAATTTATATAAAATCAATAATAATAATATTATTTCAATAAATAATTCAATACAAAATAATGAATTATTAAATGCACATAAAAAATATTTTTACGAAATAGAAAACAATTTTAATATTGACAATTATTTGCTATTTGATAATTTTAATAACACATATTTTTCTTGCGATGAAAACGTAAATTTTAGGAATATTGGTTCAAGAAAATATTTGTTTGATTATAAAGCACTAATCAAAGATATTTCAGTATATTGTGCATCAAGTTATTCTTGTATTTTGTTTTGCGGAAGCAAGTCTAGTGTTGATAGTATAGGCAAATATTTGATAACAAACAACCTAACATACCAAACAAAATTTAATCCAAATATCAATAAATCACAAATTGTTCTTTTGCAAGACGAATTGCCATTTTCGGCGAGTTTTTTGGAAGCCGGATTGGTTCTTATTGGGACATCGGATTTGGTAAAGAAAGTAAAGCAAAGTGTGGTAACTCAAAAACAGGGAAAAAGAAGTGCTTTCTATTTGCCAAAGGTTGGCGACTATGTTGTACACGAAGTGCATGGAATTGGAAAATGTGTTGGACTTGAGAACCTAAATCTCAACGGCAGTTACAAAGACTACTTCATTGTTCAATACAAAAATGGTGATTTGTTGTATGTCCCAAGTGAACAAACAAACACACTTTCGGCATTCTTGGGGAGCGACAAAACCCCAGTACTAAATAAAATTGGTGGGCAAGAATTTGAAAGAGCAAAAGAAAAAGTAAAACAAGCAGTAAAAAAACTTGCAATAAATTTGGTTGAATTATACAAACAAAGAGAAAACGAAAAGGGAATAAAATATGAAAGTGACAGTTTGATGGAACTTTTTGAAAATTCTTTTGAATATGACCTAACTTCCGACCAACAAAATGCAGTCAATGATATAAAAAGTGATTTATATTCCGGCAAACTTATGGACAGGCTTATTTGTGGGGATGTTGGTTATGGGAAAACCGAAGTTGCCCTAAGAGCAGCATATCAAGTTGTGCTTGGTGGGAAACAAGTTGCATTTTTGTGCCCAACAACAATTCTTAGTGAACAGCATTTTAAAACAGCAACAAAAAGACTAAAAGATTTTGTTTGCAATATAAAAGTTTTAAATCGTTTTAAAACAAAAACGGAACAAGAAGAAATTTTGAAGGGTGTAAAGTCTGGTGATGTTGATATTTTGATAGGTACTCATAGATTACTTTCAAATGACGTTATCTTTAAGGACTTGGGACTTTTAATTTTAGATGAAGAACATCGTTTTGGAGTAGCAGATAAAGAAAAAATAAAAACTCTAAAAAAAGATGTTGATGTTTTGACTTTGTCGGCAACACCAATTCCAAGAACACTAAATATGGCACTCACGGGTATAAGAGATATTTCTGTTATAGAAACACCGCCAAAGAATAGAATTGCAGTGCAAACATATGTCACAGAAGAAAGTGAATCACTTATTTGCGATGCAATAAAAAGAGAAATGTCAAGATATGGACAAGTGCTTATTGTATATAACAAAGTTGACACTATATATGATTTTGCAAAAAAAATATCTTTGCTTGTCCCAAATGCAAGAATTGGTATTGCACATGGTCAAATGCACGAAAAATTGCTTGAAGATACCATTTTTAAACTATACAATGGAGAATATGATATTTTGATTGCAACAACATTGATTGAAAATGGAATAGATTTGCCAATGGCAAATACGCTAATCGTAATTGATGCAGACAGATTAGGGCTAAGCCAGCTTTATCAACTAAAAGGTAGAATTGGGAGAAGTGACCGAATGGCATATGCATATTTCACTTTTAATCCAAACAAAATTTTGTCAACTGATGCTTATAAGCGTCTTGATGCAATTATGGAATTTACAGAACTTGGCAGTGGTTTTAAAATTGCAATGCGGGATTTGGAAATTCGTGGAGCAGGCAATGTTTTGGGTAAAGAACAACATGGTCATATGGAAAAAGTTGGATATGAACTTTATTGCAAACTTTTGGATGAAGCAGTTAATGAACTTAAAGGCAAAAAAGAAAAGGAAACAAAACCGATAAAAATTGATATTGTATGCCCAGCATATATTCCAGAAGATTATATAAGTGATGAGCAGGACAAAATCAAATACTATGACCAAATAAGCAAAATTGATTCAATAAAAGAAATGGTTGATGTAAAAAATCATTTAAGCCAAGCATTTGGTGAAGTCCCAAGCGAGTTATGTAATTTACTTAAAATTGCGTTAATCAAAAACCTTGGTGCAAAACTAGACGCAAAAAGAATACTCTTATCGCCAACAGTTTCAAAAATTTATCTGTATCCAAAGCAAGAAATTGTATCGAAAGAAGTTGCTAATGTGTTGCATGATAGAAAGGATGTAATGGTATTAAAATTTGAAGATGTGCCAATAATTGAAATGAATTTGTCTAGGATGAGTGTTGTGGAAAGATTGGACTATGTAATAAAATTTTTAAATGATTGTATAAATGATTGATTTTTGATTGATTTTTTTGGGGTGTTAATATATAATACATTAGTAAAATTATAAAAATGGAGAATTATCGTGAAAAAGAAACTCACAGGCTTACTATTATGTTTATTTATGGTAACAGCATTTGTGCTTACCGGTTGTGATTTATTCCCAAGAGATGTTGACGCATATCTCAATAAGTCAGTTTGCACAATAACATATACCGACAAAACAAAAGAAGAAATAACAACAGAAGCATTTATCAATGCTTATAACAGTTATGGTTCAAGTTTAACTCAAAATGGTTCAACTCAAGAAGAGGCAGTAAACAAAACTTTGGATGTTCTCATTTCAAGATATGTTTTGCTTAACCATGCAAAAAAGACTGTTTCCATTGATGACGATATGGAAGATGTTTATGACGAAGTTTACACATCATTAGAATCAAGCATTTCAAGTTATGTAACTGCAGTAAAAACTGAATGGAAAATAACAACAGAAAACGCAAAAAGTGAAGATAACAGCAATGTTGTAAAATACACACCATATGAGCCAAAGGCTGAAGTTGTGTATGAAAATGAAGAATACAGAATTAAACTTATAAGTCAAAACAAAAAATCATCAACACATTTTTCATCTCTTGACCAAGTGATAAATGCATTCAATAATTATGCAAACCCAACAGGCACAGACAATAATTCAAAAGTTATGAAAGAAGCATATAGAAGACTAATGTATGTTTTAAAGAAAAATGAAGAAGGCAGAAATCTTTCAACAGATAATGCAAGTATCCTAAAAAGATATGCCGAAAAATTGTTAAAGAATTCAGAAGATAACAAATATATCACAAAACTAGAAGATTTTTACAAGAGTGATAAAAACTATTCAACAATTTCAGTAAGACAAGTTTTGGATAAGTACACATCTCTTGTTCTTGAATCAAAGTACAAATATGAAAGTGATGCATCAGCATATGACAAAGCGATGCTAGAAAGTTTTAAAGATGTATATTATGTTCCAGACGACAACTATTTCTTTGTGTCAAATTTGTTAATAAAATTTACTGACGAACAAAAAACAGAGTATGCAAATATAGACAAAGATGCTTATCTTTCGGATAAGGTAAAGAAACAAAGAAAAAGCGAACTTATCAATGATTGTGTTGCAAAAGTGAGAGATAATGACGGAAAAATTATTGATGGCGAAAAAGTTTATGTAAATGATTTGCTAAAAGATTTGCAAATGGAATTAAATAATGCAACAACAAATGATAAAAAAGCACAAATATTTAGAGATTACTTATACAAGTATGGCGAAGATACAGGTGTTCAAAATGCTGAATATATGTATGTAATCGGAACAAAAACAAGCAAAATGGTGGAAAGTTTTAATACTGCATCAAGAGAACTTAATAACAAAGGTGAGTTTGGTGCAATATCCGATTTAGTTGCTTCTGAATATGGTGTTCATATTATATTCTATGGTGGCAAAATTGAAAACTTATTCACTGTTAATAGTTTGGAAAATTTCAAATTAGATTTGAGTGATATTGAAAAATTAACAAGTGCAAAGTTGAGTGTGCTAAACAACAAAACGGTGTTTGATAAAGTGTTTGAAACGTTGTCAAATGATAACTATTCAATTTTTGAAAATATGAATCTTAATGTATTAAAGAAAGATTTAAAAATTGAAAAACATAAATCGGTATTAGATAACCTATAAAAGCAAATAAATATTGCAAGCGGATATGCTTGCAATATTTTTTGTTGTAAGATAATAAAATAAAATGCTGGATTTGAATTTTAATTTTAAATAGTCTTTACAATTAACAAAATGTTTGCTAAACTAGATGAAAATGGAAAAGTTTGTGTTAAAGGGCAAAAATAAAAAACTTAAGGTCGCAAAGTCGACAAAGCCTTTTTCATACAAAAAATGCAAAAACAAACAGTTGGAACTTGATATAACACAAACTATGGAAGTTGGTTCAACTCAGTCTGTTGAGGATGAAAAACAAAAAGAGTTGGAACAAATTGAACAAGCTGAACAGGCAGTAAGCAAACAAAAAACAAAAAAGAAAAAAATTTGGAATGTTATTTTCTTTGTCATAAATATAGTTGTTGTTGCTGCTATCTTAACATATCAACTAACTCAAGAAAAGATTACACCAATAACCGATATACTAAATTTTAGATGGTATTTTGCACCAATAATTGTACTTGTGTTCGTGATTATTATGATACTTGACACTTTTAGGACAAACTACTTTTTAAAGCAGTCAGGCAGTAGGTCAAGACCATATTTATGTTATAAAATGTGTGCAACGGGAAAGTATTATGATAACATTACCCCAATGTCAAGCGGTGGTGAACCTGCTCAAATATTCTATCTTAATCATAGAGGTGTAAGTGCCGGAACGTCAATTTCTGTTACAATGGCAAGATATGTTGTTTCACAAATTGCATGGATGATTGTTGGATTATTTGGTGTTGGTGTTATTGTTGTTGAAAATGTAATGGATGTCAGTGTTGTCCTTGTTGTTGGACTTATTGGCTTCGCAGCAAACTTTCTTATAACATCAATTTGTCTTTTGTTGTCAATGAGCAAAAGAATAGGCAATAGTCTTGTTGTAAAAATTCTAAAATTCCTAAAAAAGATTCACCTAATAAAACATTATGATAAAACTTTTGAAAAAGTAAATGGTGTTGTTAGTAACTATCAAAATACAATGAAAACATATGCCAAAAATATATGGCGTTTCTTGTTTGCAATTCTTATTTCAATTGCAATATTTGTGTTAAACTATACAATGCCATATCTAATTTATCTTATGTTCGGTGGCACAAATTATGGTTTGTGGCTAAATATATTGGTATTCTCAGTTATTATTGAGTTGGGCTCAAGTATTATTCCACTTCCGGGTGGGTCAGGAATGAATGAAATCTCATTCACTGTTGTCTTTGGTTCAATATTCCCAGAAGGAACTGTGTTTTGGGGCTTACTTGTATGGCGATTTATGACATACTACCTATATATTCTCCAAGGAATAACAATAGTTATATATGACTATGTTCATGGAAATAAAAAATTTAAATGGACACAACGAAAATGGGAACTTGAGGCGGAAAGCATTTTATTCAAGGAAGAGCAAATAAAAAATTATAAAAAGCAAAAGAAAACGAGAAAATCTACAAAAACAATAAAAGCATCTAAATAAGTTTAGATGTTTTTTTTATGTTAATAATAATTTTATGAAAAAAATGGATACAAAAACAAAAAATCTTATATTTGCCGTTGTCGTTTTGTCTATAATGCTTGTTGCAAGCATTATATATAATATTATGGGTGGGTTTATTATAAATCAAGAAAAGAATGCTTATCTAAATTTGGGTGATGAATACACCTTTAATATAAATGATTTGGGAGTGTATAGTCAGTCGTTTTGTGTTGATGGCACTTTGCTCCCGGGAGATGTGATAAATCAAAAAATACAGTTAAAATTGCCAGATATTGACACAAATAACAAAATTTTGCGTGTGAAAGTTAATTTTTTGGATAATAGACTTAAAATTATTGGGTTTGATAATTGGCTGACTGTTGGCGATTATTATGTCTATAATTCAACAATTTATAAGAACCAAACAATAGGACTTTGTGAAAAAATTGAATTAGACAAGAATATTCCACTAAAAAGTAATATGTTGTATTATCTTATTGTTTCTGTTGAATTTATAAATGAACTTGGTCTAAATAAATAATCGTAAATACTTTTAGGCTTAAAAAATGGATGCAAATTTATATCATCTTTTCTAAGAGTTGATCCGTCAACGCATTTTCTATCCATAAATAGCACTTTTTGACTTAATTTTGTAGGCAAATATGAATAAAACGTTTTCATTCCTACACCGCAAAACAATTCAAAACCATAATCTGTCAATAGTTTATGCTTGTATGTTATGCCATTTTCATCATAAACACTCCATTCTCCATAAGGATAAACATATATTTTTGTTTTGCCAACAAGTGGTTCTACTTCATTCTTCCATAAAAAAAGTTCTTCTTCAAATTGTTTGTTTGTAATTTTATTCATATGGTAGTGTCCATAACTATGTGAAGCAAAATTCCACCCACATTCTTTAAGTCTTTTAACAACTTGTTTAGCGTCTTTAATTTCACTTTGTCTATTTGTTGTGTTTTTTGATTGAGTGCGATATCCAAGTATTCCATCATATCCTGTTAGGTTAATTGTGCCTTTTGCATTATTGTGTGAAAAATCCGGGTGTTTTCTTACAAAATTTTCTAATATACAAACAAATTCTCTATCGTATGAGATGTCGGTTTTGCCATTCACTATTGTTTGTGTTGCAAAATTGTTGTTTTTGTCAAGAATAATCTTGTCGACCATTCCAAGTCCCATTTTTTTGTGGTCATAGTTTACATCATCAAATGACAAAACCAAAGCTTTTTTGCCTTTTGGTATTTTTAATGCAGTTTTTTTAACTATGCCATTTTCACTTTTAAATGTGTCATTTATATCCACCAAAATATAGTTGTTTTTATATAAACTTTCAAGTATATTTTTAAACTCAAAACTTGTTATGCAATCAATATTATAGTTTTCTCTCATAGGGTTTTCTTTTTTGAATGCAAGTTCCGGATAGGCTATTAAACAATGGGTGAACAGGTGTTCAACCGTTGTTGTTTGAGTGTAATTATCTGCCCAAAAACCATAAAATAATGGAGAGATTAAAATAAATATACACAATGTTAAAATCGTTTTTTTCATAAAGATAGTTTGCTTCAAATTTTCCAAAATAAACAAAAATATATCAAAATTCGCTACATAAATAAATTTTATTGTATGCTAAACTTTTGTCGAGGTAAAAATGGAAAACGAGTATTATAGTAGAATTGTGTATAGAAAAAACGCATATTTGGAACTTGCTCAATATTTGGGACAAAACTATTATGGGAAAAAAGTATTACTTATTTCAACAAAAAGTTTGGTGAACTCTAATTTGACTGAAATTATGAATGCAATTTCTTTTGCAAAATGTAGTTTTAAACACTTTATAGCAAAAAACAATTTTTCTGAAAATGAACTAAAGTTAATAACAAATCTTGTTTCTGACGAAAGTTTTGACTTATACATAGTATTTGGCGGAGTAAGAGCGACAATGACAACAAAATACTTTGCAAATATATTTGAAGTACCATATATCGTTTGTCCATCTATGCCAAGCGGAATAGGTTATTTTTCCAATATCTGCATAAATCCATATGATAGTGCAAGAAGTTTTTTGTGTAAATATCCAGAAAAGGTATTTATTAGTGAGGTTGTTATAAAGACGTGCCCCAAAAAATTTGTGAAACAGGGTGTTTATTTTGTTTTGGCGTTTGAAGAATATGTTGCAACTTGTAACATAGAGAATATATTGGAAGGAACGCATTATGATTTTTCGCCAATTGAAAGCATAATAGAAAAATTAACAAAAGAATTAAAAGATATTATGAGTATGGATGTTGATGAAAAATTAAAACTGATGGATATTTTGATTGATTTAGGTTATGAATGCAGTAAAATTGATTTGTTTAAAAATGCTGTATTTAACTTGTATTCAATAATGCAAAAAGTGCTTAAAGATAATGGCGAGTTTTTGTATGGGGGAGAATGCTATTTATTATCATCAAATGTCTTGCTTTGTATGTATTCAAACTTTTTTAAGCAAAAAGAAATTAAGAGATTAGAAATTCCAGATATAGAAAAATTGGTAAAAAACATAAGCAAATATTCGATTTTTTATAAAAAAATTAACAATTTATCATTTTTTAATAAAATTGTGAACAAAAAAGACTTACTTGTAAGACTAAATAATCTAAAAGAAGAATTTTATTTTCAATGCAATAAAAGGTTGAGTGAACAAAACAAAATGTTAGATATCATAAAAAGTTACGACAATGTTTTTGTTTTTAACTCTCCACAAATAAGCAATGTCTTTACTGCAATAAATGTATTTCCATTCATCACCGAAAATAATTATGTTGTGATGCTAATGGGTGGACTTGGATACTTTAACAAATTCTAATAAAATAATAAGCAAAAATTAAAAAACATATAAAAATAAAGCAAAAAATCTGAAAAAGTCAGTTTTTTGCTTTATTTTTTGCATAAATTATAATTTTGAAATGTTTAAAAAGATACGTTGAGTCAATAAATTATATATGAAAAAATTTATTGTGTTGTGTTTGTTGTGTAGTTTTTTGGTTAGCATATCATTGTTTAAAAAGGAATATGATTTTTCAAAAGAAGATAATTTGAGTGTGCAAGTTTTTGTTTCTAATCAAAATTACGAGCATTTGTCAAATTATGATTTTGTTAAAAATGGAATGGGTGCAATTATTTTTTGTGATTACTCGCAATACAAAAAAATAAAAAAAGATTGCAAAGATATCGCCGGTGTAACATTTATCTTTAGCGGAGATGACAATACTTTTGAAAACGTGATAAAAAATCTCAAGATAAAAACCACCGCAAAAACAAGATGTGATTTTATTGGATACACAAACTACTTTGATTGCTCACTTAATATTGATGGTAAAAAGACAAACGTGCAAGGGTATTTAAGTGACAACAAAGTATATATTGGATTCCCATTGCTACTTGGAAGTTACTAAAAATTATTACACTAAAAATTTTTTAACTTTTATGTATAATACCAAAAAATTTGTCAATAACCATTGTGGAGGTAAAAATGGAAAATAACGAAAAAGGAAAATTTACTAGCATTGTAAAAAGATATGGGTATTATGCGCTTGCTTTTGTTTTAATTTTAGGCATAACATTAAGCGTTGTGTTTACATCAGCCAAAAAGCCAAGTCAAGAAGCAAATGTCCCAACAGACACACAGCCTGTCGTTTTTGGATTACCAATTTCTTCGCCAAGTGTTTTAAAATGGTATAGTGACACAGAACTTATGTACAATGAAACACTAAAACAATGGGAAAGTCACAAAGGTGTTGACTTAATCTCAACAAGTCAAGACAATCTTGATGTGTTTGCAGTGCTTGATGGTGTGATTGCAAAGGTTGAAACAAATTACGAAGATGGCACATGTATTACAATAAAGCATAGCAACGGGTTTGTTAGTAAATACTGCTCTCTTGCCGAAAATGTATGTGTGCAGGCAACTGATAAAGTAACAAAAGGTACAAAAATTGGAACAATATCACAAAGCAGTGCAAATGAATCAAAAGCAGGGAATCACTTACACTTTGAACTTTACAAAGATAATCAAAAAGTTGACCCGGCAAACTATTTGTCATTGGAAAACAAGTAAGAAAGAAAAATGTTATCTAGGCAAGATAACATTTTTTCTTTGCTGGATATTGACAAAAAAATACTTTACAATGCAGTATAAAATTTGGTATTATATGCATAGTGGAGGACGTTATGACATTTGATAAAGTTAAAAAATTGATTGCAGAACAACTTTCTATTGATGAAAGCAAAATAACCGAAGATTCTCGTTTGATTGAAGATTTGGGAGCAGACTCTTTGGATACAGTTGAAATGCTTATGACTGTTGAAGATGAATTTGGTATTCAAATTCCAGATGAAGATGCAGTAAATCTTAACACAATTAAATCAATTGTTGATTATATTGACGCAAGAAAATAATCACATTTTCTTGGTTTTATATTGTTGACGGTTTTTAATTGCTTAATAAAAATATAAAAAATTCTCATAATTTTATGGGGATTTTTTTATATATAAAACTGTCAAATTTCGACAAAAGTAGTCATAATTTTTGCAGGACTTTCATATGTTTTTGTATGGGGGTGTGGAGTGAAAAATTATGATAGAGTGTTAAATTTTGCAACTTATATTTTGGACAATAATGCAACAATAAGACAAACTGCAAAGGTATTTAATTATTCAAAAAGCACAGTGCATAATGACATACATAAAAAATTAAAAAAAATAAATTATCAATTGTTTGAAAAAATACAAATAATATTGGATAAAAATTTTTCCGAAAAACATATTCGAGGTGGACAGTCAACAAAACAAAAATATTTAAAATTAAAAAATAATTAAAAAATAATTTTTCCTAATATTCATATTTTAACTTGTTAAAATATGTTTATTTTTTTTCAATTATTTATTTTAATTAAATATTGAATTTATTTTAATATTCTGACAATAAAAAAATGTAAAAAAAATAATTTTGTTTAAATTTCGACATAAAATAGTTGACTTGCAATTGATTAAAATATATACTTGCATTAAGATATTATAATAATATTATAATATTTTTCAATAGTTTGATAAAAATACTATGGAGGAGACAGCTATGCGAAAATTTAAAAAATGGATTTTATTATTTAGTCTTGCTTTACTTGTGCTTGGTGGCACAGTTCTTTCAGGTTGTGAAAATGATAATAATATGAAACTTGAGTTAAGCAAAACTAATGTCGAAATAACCCTTGGCAAAAATGATGACACTGACACTTTGCAAGCAGTTGTAACTGATGCAAAGACAAAGGAAGTTGTTATTGATTACGATAGTTCGGATATTGTCGTTACATCAAAATACAAAGGTGATGGAATTACAGAAATAACTGTAAAAGCCCTTCATCAATGTTTTAATGTAGATGTATTGGTTAAAGGCGCAAAAGTATCAAAAACTTTTAGAGTTTCGGCATCCTCTCCAATTTCTTCCATAGTTTCCAAAAAAGATACATATTATTTTGAATACAACAAAATAAGCGGTGGTATTTACAAATTGTCAAATGACCTTGTTGAATTGCTCCCAGAAGCAACAAGTCAAACCGGAATAAAGTATGCCCTCGCTTCCGAGATTGATGGTGTTAGTATTGCTAATAACTATTTGGTCGTTGAACCAAACCTTGATGTTATTCCCACAGGAATTGATGTCGAGGTTATTTCCGTTTATAATGAAAGTGTGAAAACAACTCTGCATTTTGAAGTTGTTAAGTCAATTGATATTTCTTTGGTTGAAATCAAAGAAGATAATAATGTTGATGCAAAACTTGAATACAATATTCCAAGAAATAACCCAAGAAAAAATCAATTGCTTTTAAAAGTTGTTGTACCTTATGCAGTTTCAAACAAACTCATCAATGTAAAACCGGTATATGCATATGGAGATATGGGACTTAATGTTGATGAACAATTTGTTTTAAATGACACACAAAATCAAGTTTATGAATATTCCTTTAAGTTCGGTTTTTTGCAAACTCAAAAAATAGGAACAATAACGGACAAGGTTTGGTTTGAATTATCTTATGCAGATTTCCCAGAAATCAAGTCAAGTACAAAAGATAAAGTTGATGACCAAGGTAACAATGTTGGAGTTATAACTCTTACTGCTTATGACGAAATAACCGGAATCCAAGTAAGTGTTAATGATGTTAATGTGACAAATGACCAATTCAATTTGTACACGAGTTATTCCAATTCAAGAGGTCTAAAAGTAAGATTTGATGCAATCCCATTCACAGCGGTTAATTCAAACTTTGTTCTTTCTGTTGATGCACAAGATTTGGCATATATGTCAATTATGGATGAAAACGGAACAGAACTTAACGGACAATTTGTTAACGGTAAGTTTGAATTTGCAAGTGGAAAGGTTTTTTATCTTATTGCAAAAGTAAGTCAAGAAAACAAAATCATTCCTTTGACAATATCAAATAATAATGACGAAAATGAAAATGTTGTCACAAAAACAATCAATTTCAACCTAAAAGAAGGTGTAAGAGGTTTTGGTTTTGTTACTGGTGACACAATTGAAAGTGAAAAAACATTCTACTTTGAAAACAAACCTACACAAAATGAAGAACAAGAAGAACAATTGCTAAATGAAAGGGATATATTCTTTGCGGTTTCTCCTGCAAGTATTGAAATTGAAAATTTGTCAGTTCTAATTAGTGGTGACGGGGTATTTAGTGTTGGCAATGTTCAATTGGAGTCAAAAGAAGACGATAGAGCAATTTACAAAGTTCATGTA
The DNA here is from genome assembly GCA_945919375.1 of uncultured Clostridia bacterium. Classification (GTDB taxonomy): domain Bacteria; phylum Bacillota; class Clostridia; order Christensenellales; family UBA1242; genus UBA5893. The sequence goes on along the minus strand of CAMEJD010000005.1, from coordinate 45,407 downwards.
ACGGCAACAAAAAATTCAGTAGGCGAAGGAATATTGATATTTAAGTTTGAGTCCGGTCAACAAATCAAAGCAAATATCAAAGTTATTGAAAGATTGACAAATGTTGGCATTGATGTTGATTTAATGAATTATGTTTCATCTGCTGTTGGGAAATTGTCATACAACCAAGATGGCAATTTGAGTTATATCGCAATAAAAAATGGGCGTATGGTCCCACTTAAATTTACATCAAATATGACTTCAAATGTTTTGTTTGAATTCTTTGATAGAGAACTTTCGGTAAATGACGATGTTTATGACGAAAATAGTGACTATGTTAAATTCAACGGGCTAAATTTTCAAGAACTTAATATGTCGCAATCATCAGATATACTAAGCACAGAAGTTTTAAGGTCAAATGATTACCTTACAACATTAAAACTTGGAAAAGTTTGGGTAAAAGCAACTTTTGTTGGCTCAATGCTTAATGAAAATTATGAATTGGTACCTTGTGAAATAGATAAATACTTCCTTGTTGAAGTTTATAACCCAGTGCAATCATTGACAATAAGTGACCGTGTTATTGAACTTTATGCCTACAATGAAGTCGGCGAAAGAAATAAAGCACTTTCAAAATACACATTCACAGTAAAGATAAACGATGCAAATTCTCCAGCAACATATGATAGAGTTTATTTTGCTGAATCTCCTGATTATGAAAGTGGAATAGTTGTTGATGAAAATAACCCTTATGAATATTTTTCACCACAATATAATGATACACAACTTGTTATAGAAAAATTGGGTAATAGTTATGTTGTTACTGCAAACTTTAGAATTGAAGATAGTAGCAATTTGATTCAAATGTATATTTTTGCAAATGATATTGGTGGAAATTTGACACACTATGTAAAAGAAATCAATTTTGTAATTCAACAAGCACAAAGAGTAGAACAAATCATTCCAACGAATGTTGATGTAACAAATAACGAATACAATTTATATTTGTCAGCAAAATCTATATCAAATGAGTATAACGATAATAACTTTAAAATTATAAATGATGTGCTTCCTGAAAATGCACTTGTTAAAGATGTCTCATATATTTTCTACCCAGAAAATGGGACAAGAAATGATATTATAACAATTTCAAATGATGGTCTTGTTAGTGTAACTGGCGAATATGGTGGCAAGGGTACTATTGTAATTGTTCCAACTGATGCAATTTTATTGGACAAAAATGGTAACACATACTATAGAGAAAATACACCAATTGCCAGAATATATTTAACAGTTGCAGATGGAAAATCAAGAGAAACTTCTGTAAGAATTACTGATGCAAGTCAAATTACAAACAGAGATTTGCACTATACAGCAATATCTAACCTTACTGTTGACACAGAATTATTCGAAAAGTTTAATGGTGGACTTTATGGACAACTCTCACATTCAAACTTTAAAGCAACATTAACACTAAATTCTCATATATTTGGTGAAATTGGTGAGGATGCAGTTGTTGCAGATTTTGATGTCGTATGCAGTGTAACAAATGGTGCAGGTTCAATTGCAAATGTAAACAATGGTAAAATTGATAATGTTACAATTGATTCTTACTCTCAAGAAAATTACTCATTTGTTCAAAATGATAGTGAATATGTTGGTGGTGTTGTTGGTCAAAACAATGGCACAATATCAAATGTAACTTTCCAAGGTTCAGTTCTTGGCAGTAATAATTTGTCGGTTGTTGGTGGAATTGCTGGAAAAAATACAGGTATTATTGAAAATTGCAAAGTAATCTTCTATGACCTAAAGGATGGCGCCAACCAAATGTCTATGCAAGGTCAAGTGTATGCTGGTTTTGTTGGAGAAATTGCCGAAAAAGGCACAATAACAAAGTCATATGCATATAACTTTGGCAAAAATAATGCAATTGCAAACGATGCAAACATTATTGGACTTGTTGGGAAAATTAGTAGTATAAATGCAAAAATTACAGAAAGTTTTGCAAATTTGGGCGTTGCACAAAACATTTTTGGCGAACTTTCACAAAATGTAGATGATAAAAAAGTAATCAAAGATTGTTACATAACTTACAAAAATAATGATTCTTATGAATTTACTTTTTATATGACAAAACAAAATGGACAAACCTTAACGGGAACAGCCACAGATTTTAACTATATATATAATGGTGTAAAATTTGGCAATTCTGAAACTTGGTTAAATAATGGTGACTTGCAACAAAACTTTGGTTATCCATATTTGAGAGACGTAAAGAGAATTATTCCAATTACTGCAAGTGAACTCTCAGGTTTGCAAATCCAAAGAACAAACCTTTCATTTAAACAAGATGAAAATAATGCAATTCTTTTTGTAAATAAAACAGTTCAAACACTGACCGAAAGAGAAAATAAAGCATTATTACAAAAAAATACAATTAGTTTGTTAGATTTGTTTGGTATTTCAGGTATTTATGGTCTTAATATTGAATCAAATTCAAATATTTTGACTTTAACAAATGGAACGCTTCAAGTAAACAACATAGGGGATGCTGTTTTGACTATTAGTTCAAAATATGATAGAAGCATTGACCCTGTTACAATAAACATAAAGGTTATCTACAATACTAACAACTTTACAATTTCTTACAATGATTATACATTGCCAAGTGGATATACAATTGGGTTAAAGAAGGGGACAACTCAAAAATTTATTACTTCACTTGATGAAAATATTGTCCTAAATCAAACAAAATTCTCATTGCAAACAAGTGATTTTGATGTTGTTTTTGAAAATAAAGACGATGAAACAAAACTTAATAACGTCGTTGGAAATAAAATTGGAACACACTTAATCTCATTAAATAGCGATGATGATTTGAATATGTCAATTTACTTAAGACTTAATGGTCTTAATGATAATTTTGCAAAAATTCTCAAAAATAACACACTAAAAACATTAACTTTAAAACCTTTGCAAGGTCCAAACAGCATTGCAATTTCCGTAAAAGAAGTAAATATGTCTGCAAGCGATTCCTTGGAATTCCAAGTAAATATCAACTCGGATGTTCAAGATGAACAACTTGCTTGTGAAATATTTGATGAAAATGGAATAAAAATATTCAGTCAAGATAGTTCAAGTTTGATGTTAAACAAATCAAATGAACTAGGATTATTTAATGCATATGTTTATTCTTGCCATACAAACAATGAAACAACATATTACGATTTGTCAATTGAACTAAACAAAGAAAAATTAAGTTTAATTGATTCGGCATACTATATTGTTAGATTTTATGCGGGGAATATTTATTCATCAGTTTATGTAGATTTAAAAATTGTTGTAATTGACCAAGAAATCATTAGAATTGATATAAATAACTATTCATATAGAGAAACTTCAAAAGTTGTTGGGGGTGAAAGATATAACTATTATCCAACAAACACAATATCAACAACAAAACCAAGTTTGCTGGATGTTATGATTTATCCTTCATATGCTAATTTTGAATATATCACAGTGACAAGCCAACCAGTTAATGGTCAAAAATTAGCATTGTTAAGTATGAGAAAGGGTGACGAAGAAGGTGACTCATCTGCATACTTTGTAGACAAACTTATGAATTTTGAATTTATTGAAAATGGTGTAAAAATCTTCAAAAAGAATTCAAATCTTAATAATGATATTTCAAGATTCTATGTTCGTGCCCTTGCATCTTCAGATATCAAAACAAACACAATATTTGATATATATATAAATGTATATAATAAAGATAACATTATAGTATATACACAAGTGTATTCATTATTAGTAAATCCGCCTGTAACTCCGGGACTTAGCATAGACGGAGAAAGTGGAACATATTTTGCACTTTTGGGTGATACATTAACAGTTCAAGTTATAAAAGATAAATCACAAACATTAAAAAATAATTACAAACTTTCAGCTGTTGTTGATGGTAAAGAAGTTGACACAGGGTTTGGAACAATATTATTTAATAATGACTGGCAAGATATTGATGCAACATATGAAAAGGGAACATTTACAGTAACACTAAGTGAAACAAGTTTCAAAGATGTAACAATGATAGTTGAAACATCAAGAGTTATCAACGGAATTGAAGAAACTTTGACTTCACAAATGTTAATTTATATTATTCCTTTTGATTTTGATATTGAAAACACAGCAATAAAAAATAGCAATAGCAAAGACAAAGCCTTTGGCGATATATACTTTGAACACGAACTTGACTTTGATTTTGCAGGTAAGTATACAAAATATGGTCAAAAACAATTTGAATACTTTATTTCAAACAATTATTGCTATTCTAACAGTCAAAACGGATTCGGCGTAAACAAAACCCTTGGCAATTCATCAAAAGCAAAAGTATTAAGGTCAAACTTATATTATGTTAATGGTGATACAAAAACTCCAATCTATAATTCAACAACAAACAAATATATTGAAAATAATATTGTTGAATTTAGTGAAGTTGGCGAAGGAACTGATGCCGTATTGCACTATATTGGAAAAACAATTGGTTCACAAAAAATGTTGCTTGAATTACCAGTTCAAATGCCAGACGGCAACAGAACTATTTATAAATATTACTTTACAATTGAAATCAAAGCAGAATTAAATGATGATGAACCTGTTCAAATCTTCACCGCAGATGAATTCTTGGAAAAATTCAATGCCGAAAGTGAAGAGCATTACATCTTGATGAGAGATATAAGATTGTATGAGTATACACCAATTGCATCAACAGCAAGTATTGCAAGTTTGGATGGAAATGGTTACACAATCTCTATTGTAAGTTTTGCACAAGGTGTAACAAACTTTACATTATTTGAAAATGTAGAAACTAATACATTATTAAAAAATATTCGCTTGAATATTTACAATATTGGTACAATAAACATTGATAGTTCACAAACAAGCGAAATCAATGTTGCACCAATGGCAATTAACAATAATGGTATAATTACAAATAGTGAAGTTGTAAACTATTTTGATGTTAGTGCCGACATAAGACAACAATCAACAGGAATTCTTATCTCAACAGATTCAACCACAAAAGTTACAGCAAAAACAGCCGGTTTTGTTATGTATAACAATGGGACTATAACAAATAGTAGAGTTGGCGGAACAAAACTTGATGTTTATAAAGTTGACAAGTCGGGAAGTGTGAAAGATATCAAATATAGATATTCTTATGGTGGCAATTCTTCAAACTATGATTTGCCTGTATTTACAATTAACTCTTTTGGCGAAATTGCGGGATTTGTATATGAAAATAATGGTAGTATAACAAGCAGTTTTGCTTCTAACGTAAGAATCATAAACAATTCTCAAATAAATTACACAACAATAACTTCTGGTTTTGTTATCAACAATAATGGCACAATCAGTATGAGTTATTCAAAAGGTGTAAAAGCCTTGGAAACAGATATTCATGCAACAAGATTTGGAATTGAAACATCTGGGATTGCTTCAGGTTTTGTATATCAAAACAAAGGTAATGTTAGTGATTGTTACTCAAATATCAACTTAACAAACCTTCAAAATAACCCAGGAAGGTCAAGTGCCGGTTTTGTTTACTCAAATACACAAGGTGGGAAAGTCAAAAACGCATTGTCGCTTTCAAGAATTATCAGTTCAACAACAACACAAATGAATTTCTCTGGTGTTGACGAACTTGGGAATTACATTAGTGACAAAGATTCAATCACAAACAGCTATTATTATGACCAAGTTGCTTTGGAAAGTGACTCAATCTCATTCCAAAAAGCATATGGCGAAAGTGCAACATCTGTGTCATCTGTAATTATTGAAGAATACTTCTATGGTTTTAACTTTGCGACAACATATAATGATGGAATTTGGAAAATGACAACTCAAGGTCCTGACCTTGTTAGTGCAAATGATATTGCGGTTTCGTTAAGATACACAAGCAAAGAAAGTGAAAACCTTTCAAAACCAAAAACAGCATATGTAGATAATTTTGCATATGGTTCAATAAACAATCCAATTCTTATTAGAAATGCAAAAGATTTCAACGAAGCATTTTCTGGAACTGCAAACAAGAGTGTTGATAGATTTGTTGACGACTCAACAAAAACAATTGCATTTGGTAATTATAGGTTAATAGATAATATTGATTTACATGACTTGGCAACAGGTTCGGAAAAATATGATTTAACATCATCAGTAAAAACTCTTAGTGGAAGTTATAACACAAGAGCAACTGGAAAACTTGATGGCAATGGCTTTACAATAAGCAATTTTGCATTAACTGATTCAGGTAACAATAAATCTTTAGATAGTTTTGGATTGTTCAGCAGGTTGGAAGGTGGTGCACTTGTTATCAACCTTAATGTTGTTGTTGGTGACCAAAACAACGAAAAAGAAATATTTGGTATTGAAGCAAAAAATATTGAAAATGTTGGAACAATTGCAGGTCAAATTATTGATTCAAAAATTATCAATGTAAATATTAGCGCATTAAATAAAGCGGACAATGTTACAATTAGAGGTAAAAACATTGTTGGTGGACTTGTTGGTTTGGTTAAAGGTGAATCTCACTTATTTAACGACACAGTTGAAAATATCAATGTTACATCTGCTTATTACACAACTTCAATTAAAACTATTGGTGAAATTGATACATTTAATAAATATTTGAGATTTGGTGACAATTCAACCATATCATATGCAGGTGGCATTGCCGGTGTTATAGATTATTATACAGCCCAAACAAAAGATAATTACAAGTTCACAGAAGTGACAGTAATTTCAAATGCAACTGGTGTTGCACTTAAAAACGTTGGGAATATGGTAGTAACCGGTGGAACTGTTGGTGGTATCTCGGGATATATTGGACCACAAACAACAATGCAAGACATACAATTTATGCCATATTCAAAATCTATTTTAGATTACTCAAAACAAGGACTTTATTCATATAATGGTTTTGCAGGTGGAATTGCTGGTATTAATAAAGGGTATTTAAGACAAGTTAAGTCAGAAAATGATAATGTAAATATCTTTGACATAGAAAACAACTTAACCTTGCAAGAATTGATTGAAAAGAATAGTTTAAGTTATTACACAGAAGAAAATGGCATTCATAATTATGAAAATTCAACAATTGAATTAGGGAACAAAGATTTGTTCTATAACAGCAATTATAACCCAATTGCAGTTGGTGGACTTGTTGGCTTGCAAGAAAGTGGAAAAATTGAAAAATCATATTCAAAATTGAATGTTGTAAATACAAATTCATCAGTTGCCGGCGGAATTATTGGTATTGTTAATATTCTTTCTGGTGATGACGATGCAACAAAACTAACCGAAGTTTATGCAACCGGTGATGTTAGAGCAAAAGAATATACAGCAGGTGTTGTTGGTAGAGATTTGAACACTGATACAGCAAAAACTACAATTTTGGAAAGAGTGAATGCTTTGAATTTGTGGGGATCTTGGATATTTGACTCAAACAAAAACGGCATTGACCCAATAATCAATAATGAAAAAGACGGAAGTAGCACATCAAAATCAAGAATTTCTGATTCATATAGGCTAGACCAAAATTATGGTTTTGCAAATGACCCAACGTCTGCAAATGCTTGGGAAGGAATAAAAGAAACCCAAGCAGACGTAAATACAAAGTATGCCGAAGGTTATGAATTTGGTGAATACTTTGACTATATCTTCTTTGCAAACAACTGGGATGCAAATTCTTGGCAAAGAGATACTGACGAACTTTATCCACATATGGTATTTGGATATTTTGACAAAACAATAAAAATTAAAAACCAAAGAGATCTAGAAAAGTTAAGAACAAGTGTGTCATCGGGAAAAGTTACATACATAATTGAACCTGATAACTCACCAGAAAATGTTCACATCGGCAAAGAACACTATATTGGAATCACAAGATACATTGCTCCAATTGTTGGATTCTCAAATGTACTTCGTGGCGGTGAAGACCCAGAATCAACATACGGATTTATTTACAAAACCGACCAAACAAGAGCATTGTTTGAAACAACACTAGGTGCAACTTTAAGTAACTTTGTTGTAAAATATAGTGACGGTATAAAACAATCAAGCAGTTTGAATAGTACTTCTGTTTTGGTTAGAACTGCAAATAACACATCATTCAACAGTTTGACATTTAGTGGTATAAATATTGAAGAATATAATACCGGAAACCTTAATGTTGGTGTATTGTGTGCTGTGGCAAAAGGTTCATGCAAATTTAATAACATTACATTCGAATCTTGCCAAATCAACATAAAGAGCAGTCCAAACAAAATAAATACTGGTTTGTTGTTTGGTGAAGGGAAGTTGTCATATGACTCAAATTCTTTGATAAATGTTAGTGTAAATAACTCAAAAATCAATTTTGCAAATGAATATCTTGGCAACGATTCAAACAAATCTTATATTGGTTTGGTAATAGGTAATGTTCAATCCATATTGAACAACGATTCAAAATCAATAAGCATTGAAATAACAAACAAAAGAGATAACCAAGTAATCTTGGGTGAAGGCAAAACAAACCCAATATTTAAGAATATCAGCATTGGTGCTTTCTTGGGTGGTGTTGAATATGCCGAAGTAAGTGTAGCAAACTCAAATACAAACTTGGATGGGAAAAAGGAAGTTGTTTTGCCAGAGTTAATTATTCCATCAATTCAAGATTCAAGAATAGGTGGCGTTGCTGGTGAAAGTAGAAAATGTTCTTTTACAAATGTTAGTTTCATACCAAGCATTGAAATTGGTGGCATAACCTTCCAAAATAATAATTTTGGTGGAGTTGTTGGCGAAAGTGTTGAATCTTCGTTTAGAAATATTGTAATTGGTAACTATGAACAAAAAGATGGTAACAAATCAACAAACAAAGGTTCAATAACAATAAATAACATAAGCAAAACAAATAATATTGGTTTTGTTGTTGGAAAACTTGAAAACGGACAAGTTTTTGATGTAAAAGTTTATGCAAACTTATCTTTAAAACTTGCAAACAACAAAACACAAGGTCAAAAGTTGTATATTGGTGGAATTGCGGGTTATCTTGACAATTCAATTGTAAATGCAACAAGCAAACAAGAAAGCGAAAATGACCAAGCATCAGTATCAAGAGTATATGGCGACATTGACTTGACATTACCACAAAAGACTGAATATTCATATGATATTAACTTGGGTGGTGCATTTGGTTTTGTAAAGAACTCAAAAGTATTTAATTGTTACACAACAGGAGATATGAGAGTTGATAGCAAAAACAATGAAAAGAACTTGGTTGTTCTATATACTTCTGGGCTTATTGCGTATATGCAAGATGAACTTGGCAAAGATGCAAGTGTTGTTTCAAACAATATTTCAGCAGGAAGTATCTATCCAAATTATGAACAAACAACAAACAATGATAATGTATCAATAAAATATGATATGTATCAATCATTTGTTTATGGAGGAATAGTAGGGAAGATAGAAAGCGAAGTTGCAAATCATACAATTTCAAACAACTATTCAATAAGCACTTTATATAACAAAGCAGACAACAGGATAGGAAAAGACGGAACTTCAATCAATGCAATTATAGGAGAAGGTATTGTTGACGATAAGTCAGTTCAAAACAAATATTCAAATGTGTACACACTTTGCACAGATGAACATACAAGTGCAACAGAAAACATGAAACTTGCAGATTTACTTAATAATTCAATCAAAGGCAAGTTAAATCCAAAAGTTAAAGACAGCGAATACTTTATTGAGGGGACAAAAGTCAACTATGCAACAAGATTGCCAAGTGCAAAAACAAAAGAAATTGAAGTTAGCAAACAATATATTTATTTGGGAACTGATATAATTGAATTATCAGAAACAACACCAATAACATTAAAGAATTCAGCAATTGTTGGAGATGGTGCAATACTTAAACTTGACAGCAGTAAAGGTCAAACAAAAAATATGGCGCCATTTGGAACAATTGATTCAGATAGTTTTGTTTCGGGCATTGTTACAACTTCTCTTATAAACAATATAACATCAATCTCAACAGGGGCAAATGGTATACCATCTGCATCTGGATTTGCATACAAAAATCAAGGAATAATTTATTCTTGCAATGCAGGTAATAGAAATGGTACTACACTTGCCGAAAGTATCAATCGAGGTTATGTAACTTCAAAAGGTTATGCCGCTGGTTTTGTTGATACAAATGACGGCCTAATCAAAAATTGTTTCACGTATCTTGATGTTTCATCAACATACAAGGGCGTAAGTTCATCATCCGAAAAAGAATCTGCCAATATTACACTTGCTGGCTTTGCAAGAAACAATGATGGCTATATCGTTACATCTTTTGCAACAGGGACGGTTGACAATAGTACAAAGAAAGAAGACGAGGATAATAATGGTCTTGTTTATGCGTTTGCTCCTGGCAAAGTTTATGGTTCATACACAATTGCAAAGATTTCTGATGAAGGAAAACTTAAAACCATAACTTTAAAGGACAAAAGATTTGCTTTTGATGAAAATGAAACAACAAATTCATACTATGATAAATTTGCAATTGAGGCAAATATATCAGATGACAATAATTCTTTAGGAAAGCCAACAGATAGTATGGCGGTTTCATATGCGAATACAAATGATAGCGTAGATTCATATTATGGAGATTTTGCAATTGACAAAAATTATGCTTTTGGATATGGTTCATTCTCAAATGTTTCTTATAAAAATATTGACTATATGAAGTTTGCAACAGGAACTGGAGAAGAAACTAATCCATACAGAGTACCAAACTTGGGCAAATTAAAACAATTACCAGAAAATGCTCAATACACAACATTAGCATACTTTGTTTTGGACAATAATATGGATGGAGAATACATATCATCAGGAAGGAAGAATTTGTTAAACTGGACTTCAAAAGATATCAGCAATGTAAATCTTGATGGCAGAAAATTCGATTATTATCAAAAGAATATCAACGAACAATTTGTTATTGCCAATATGACATGTAATAAAGGTGGAATATTTAGCAATATTCAAAATTCTACAATAAATAATGTTATATTTGATAATGTTATTGTTAATAACGTTACCTCAATATCAAGTTTAGGATTGCTTGCAAACTCAATTTCAGAAAAAACAAAGATAACAAATGTTACAATGGTTATCAATGTTAAAACATTGTCAAGCTCCTTAGGTTCAGTTAATGGCATAGAAAATGATAGACCTTATTGTCTTGGTTTGATTGTTGGCGAATGCAATGTGAAAGAAGATGCAAATACCACTCCAAATGGAATACTTAATTGTACAATACAATTGAAAAGTAATGGAGATGGTGATGCAAATATTGAATTGAAACCAAACATAAACTGGATATTTGGTGGTGCAGTTGGCGTACTAAATAGTGGTAGAGTTTCTGCAATCTCATTTATTAGTGGAAGTTCTGAAAAAGGTAACGGACTTTCACAAATCTCTATTCAATTTGCCGAAGGCTCTGCTCTCACTGGGAAAACATATATCGTTGGCGGAATTGTTGGACAACAAAAAGGTGGGAAAATTTATGATGCATTTGTTGGATGTGATTTACATATTTTTGATAATATCAAAAACAACAATGCTGACCAAACATTATATGCTGGTGGGATTGTTGGAAAATCGGAAAGTGGAGAAATTTCAAATTGCTATACCAACGAAGTAAGCATTGTTGCAGGTAACCATGTTGAGTTTTTGGAAACCTATGCAGGTGGGATAAGTGGATATGGTGGAACAATTAAGAATTGTAAGAACCTTGCTTCTGTAAACTCACAAGCAGCATACTACTATCGTTCATTCTTGACTTATGAAGTTGAAAAGGAAACAACAATGTCAGAAAGTCAACTAGAAACAGATGGTTATAAAAAAGACCCAGATACCGGTGCATACATAAAGCGTGATGACACAAATGAAAATGTAATTGGTTATGCGGTTAAAAATGATAGTGGTTCATACGATGTTTTCACTGATGATGCCAAATTTAATGAAGACAATATTAAAGAAAGCATTGATGGCGAACTTAACAGAAATAATGGTTTCACAAGAACAAAATCTCAATTTGGGATTAAAACTTATGTAAATAGTAACAAATTCCAAGAATATTACAACTACTATAAAAAGGGTGAATGGTTTGATTCATATAGTAAATTGTTATATACAAGAATACAACAAAAAGCATACTCTGCAGGTATTGCAAATTCATACAATAGTATTGAAAACAGTTTGAATTTATCTCAAGATATCCATGGTGGAATGGACTCAATGAATATACATTCGGTATATGATGCAGAAATTTGGAGATTTGCAACAAGAATTAGTATCACTGCTGCTGTAATAACAGGATTAGACACTGCGCATGATTTGGCGGCGATAATTCCAGTTCAATCAATATCTAAGCCAATTATGGCTACATGTCTTATTGCAGGCATTGCCGCAACTTCGTTAGCAATGGCTTTCAGTTTCCCATTATACGAAAGATATTTTGCCGGCAATGGTTATGAATATTTAAATAATAAAGATTTATATTATATTGGAAATCAATATAACAACAGTGGAGTAAATGTTTCGTCTGTAAAAACTTATGTAACAGGCTACAATTTTAATTTAACTTCAGAGTTTGAAACATTGGGGATAAGTGTATTAAGCAAAGCAGGAACAGCAATATTAAAGAAAGTTATTTCATTGATAACAGCAGGAAAAGTTGGAGTAATTGGGACAAATATTGCTTTAGTTGTACCAAATGCAATAGATGTTGCAGCAAATATTGTTCCACAATTGATTACAATAGATGATTGGGTATTCCCAATTGGTTGGGCACAGCCGGTAGATTCAGGAGCAATTACACCTGACAAACTAAAAGAAATATCACAAAACAAAAATTATACACTAAACACATTAAGTTATGGCGGGAAGGATTACTATAACTCAGATTCTTTAAATGTTTATGATGTATACTTTGACCCAATCGGATTCCCTGCAAATGGTGGGAAATTGACAAACACAATGTCAAAATATCAAATGTATAAAGGAATTGAAGTTGCTGGCAAAAATTATTACGGCTTGTTTGATAATAGTACATACACTAATGAAGAAGGTAAAGAACAAAATGTTTTTGAAGCATTCAATGTTGTATATAATGACAAGAATACTATCAGCAAACTAACAACGGCAGCATCCGATAGTGAAATTGAAAATGCTTTTGGAACTCAAGGCGATTGGGAAAAGGTAAATGACGAATGGAAACTTACAAACGAAATCAAGAAAGCAGATATAAAGGACTTGCTTGAAAATGTTAAAGTTAGCGGAAAAGATGTGATCATTACAATTGATAACGAAAACACAAATGTTCAACCATATGAACTATACAACAAGGCAGTAGAATTGATTAACAATATTGATAAAACAGGTTATATAGAAAATCAACAAGATGCACAAACGACCATAAAATTAACATCAATCAAATCAATCAATAGAACTGAAAGAAGATTCATAATCAATGTGAATGCAAAAGTTGTTGGTGCTCAATATGCACTAGGAACTGAAGAATATCCATTCAATGGAAAAATTGTTGGAGCAGGCCAGTATAGTTTAACACAAATGCAATTTACTGAAATTGCTATTCCATCACTAATTGATTATGCCGGAGATGTTGAAATTGAGAATCTTAAATTCTCATATACATCAAACAACAAAAATATTTCGCTTGATAACAATAAAAATGTCGGCGGACTTGTTGGAAATGTCCAAGACGGCGGAAAAGTAATTATAGACAATGTTAATGTAACTTATAGCCTACAAGATTACAAGATTGATACAAAAGGTAATACAAAATCAGGCAAATATCCAAATTCAATAGGTGGACTTGTTGGTTACAACAAAGGTGATGTAACAATCATAAATTCTAATATTGCAAAATTGAATATTGACCTAAATGGCTATGAATACAAAGATTTAATTAACGCAAATTCGGGACATCTTGGTATTGGTGGTTTTGTTGGGACAAATGTAGGTTCACTTACAGTGCAAGACTCTGAAATAAACGACATGCAAATAAGTGCAAGATATTCGTTCAATAACATATTTGGTGGACTTGTTGGTTCAAACTTGGGCAATATCGCCGAAATTTCAAATGTGACCATCGGAAATTACAAAAAGAGTGTAATTGATGCCGAAAGTAATCAAGAAAACATTTATGTTGGTGGAGCATTTGGTTACCAAAATGGAAATGTTGAACTAATGTCAACAGTAAGCATAGCCCTAAAAGGCATTTATGCTCAAACATCAAATAAAAATGCAACAACTTACGCAGGCGGTTTTGTTGGATTTGTAGACACAAATTCAAAATTCAAAGATGTTGAAAATGTTTATGTTGGAAAGCAAGAAACAAGCATAGACGACAGTGGGAAATATTACCAAAGAATGCTTATATATTCCGGTATTGGTGGCTCAAGTTATGCAAACAAAGCATATGCAGATGACATTATTGGGAATAGAAATAATAATGGAATTGTTGGCACACTTTCATCAAGTATAAAAGTAAATACAAAATCACTATCGCTTGCCAAATTCACATACAATCGTGTTCCACAAAAAGCGAATAATGTTGACAGCAAAAAACTCTTATCAGATTCAAGTATACTAAATAACACAAATTTATATTACGAAGAAACTTATCAAAGATCTTCAACAAAATTGGGTATCAGCAAGCAAACGGTTCTTTCTGGATATATTAAAGTGGATGCATATGAATATAGTTCAGAATCATTCTCTGGGACAAACAGTAATGCGTATGTTAATGGAGAACAATACACTTCATATAATTATCACAAAGCATACCTAGTTAATGTAATTCATATGGATAGATTATCATTTGAGAGTACCATAAATAGCAAGAAACAAGGTGAAGATCGTTATGAATTCACAGAAGTTCTTTACAAAGTTGAGTTAAAGGGTGAACCATCAAAAGATGGAGAATTCTCAATGGATAAAAATGTTGGCATTTCTTTAATCGCATATAACGGTTATATAACCGATATTGATATCTATGAAAACTATAAAACGCAAGCATATCCAATAACTGATAGATATGAATCCTACTTACCAAAATCTGTTGATAGGCATTTGTTTAAAGTTGATGAATCAAAACTTCCAAAAGAAGATGATGATAATTCAAAATTCGAAGATGACAATTATGAATATGAAACCCCATTTGTAAGTTGTGGATATGAAGGTGTTGACACAACAACAGCTTTTAAAAACAAATTTGCATATCTTGACGAATTAAACAATCAAATAAAATGTAGTTTCTCAATAACTGATTCAACAATGGTATCAAGTGAGATGAAAGAATCAACACAATATACTTACAAGACAATCGAATTTGCCGTTGAAGATAATAGGTTCAAAGCAACAATCTCATTTGACAAAACCATGGTAAAAGATGAAAATGTTACAATATCAAGTGAATCAATTATAAGAGAAATCCCATACATTTATTCAACTGACGATTCAAACAAGATTGTTTATGAGTTGCAAGAAACAATGCAAGATTGCTTTGGTGATGTAACATATGAACATTTTGACATGAGATATGATATAGGCAACAAGACCATGGCATACAATATATTACCAAAACATGAACAAACAGTTAAAAATGAAACAAGTTTCAAAACATATATGAGCAAAGAATTCAATATGGATTCTGGAAGTCGTGTAAGAATTGCAATTATTTCTCAACGAAAGAGAGATTCCGATGGCAATAGCGGATATAAAGTTGTTGACTATGTTTATTTGATAAAAGATTCAATAACATATTACATGGGAACAACAACTTATAACCTTGCTTTTGATGATAACGATAACGAAACTCGCAATAGTCTTGAAAGAAATGAATTGTTTGTTCCAGTAAATGCTACAAACTGCGAAAACAACTTGCTTCCACTAAATGAATGCAAAGAAGCAGACACTTGTGAAATTGTAAATTCATATGTTCAAAAAGATATTTACTATTTTGTAAATGTCAAGAATGAGATAATGAAAGAAGTTGTTACAAAAGAATTCTCGGCAATCTATACTTTTACAATTGGACAATTTGGTATAAAGTTAACATTAACAAAAAATATACTGAACTCTGATGAGAAAACAGACAGTAACCCAATATCAAATTACAACAATTATGATATTTACTATCAAAGAGGAGAAGATGGTCGTGAATCAGGCAAGTATTCAATAAATGATTACAGTGTAACCGAAAAGGACAACTCAAAAGTTATAGTTGTTTCTTACACAGACAATACTGTTCATCCAAATGTAAAAACAACAATTACATTCACTTATGAATACGACAATAATGAAATAAGCCTTATAGAAAAAGTGGAAAATGGCTCACACGAAGTAATTTACAAGAGTTCATATACTACAATTGGAAAATTGTCTTATAGAGTTAGTGGTAACACAATATTCTATAAATTTGAAGGCAATGAGCAAGAATACACATTGCTTGGACAATATGATGTAACTTACAACAACAATTTGTATACATTCACAAACAAAGATAGTGATGCAAAGATAAAGAATTTTATTATTGACGAAAACAAAAAGTTAGTGTCAGTAGTTTACAAACAATTTGATTTTTATGTAAAAGAAGACTACACATCAAACATAATCAGCATTTCAAAAAATTCGTTATTTACAGATGTTTTGCAAGTTGCAAGAGATATGCAAGCAATTTTAATCACTCAATTTGATGGAAAAGAATTTAGTTCAAATACATTTATAACCCAAAACAATAATGTTCCTAATCCATATTATTCATTAAATGTGAATAATGCATTGAGTAGTAGCGAGATACAAAAATTCTCATCAAATTTGGAAAAGATCCAATTGACTATTGTTGAAAATATATATGTTTATGCAATAAACGACAACTTGAAAATATACAAAAACGCTAATCCAATATACGAAAAAAATAATATTACAAGTGGACTTGCTATAAACAATGTAACAAAATCAAAATCTGGTGATGTTCAATGGGTTGAAGTAGACTATGGAACAAGTAAAATCAAGATTGATATTGAAAGTGGAAAAGAATTTATTGGTTATGAGGAATCGTCTTTGACAACAAAATACGACAGTTCAATCAAAGTAAACTATGAGACATACAAATATCAAGATTCAACAATTTTTGATATAACAAATTATCAAAAGATTGAAATAGAAAGTAAAGATGTTACATTGGAAACTTTGATTCCAATTGAAAAATCCTCGGGCATTAGATATGCAATAAAAACAAGCACCAATGAATACTACTTGCTTAATGGTGGATATAGACTCAGTAGTAAGGTGTCAAATAGTGGGATATCAATAACAGAAAAAACATATGAAATATTTGGTGGGGTTACTGGAACATTTGATTATATTTCAGTTGATGTAACATACAAAACAAACGACCACGAATATTCAATAAAGCAAAATTTGATGGTTCAAGTTGGCGAAATAAAAAGCAGCCTTTCACAATCTTCACTTGATACAAAACCGGGATTAAACATTGAAGGTTCCAAGTATGTTGAAAAGAGCAAAAATGTCACACTTAAAAATCTTACAGATGATGGTTATGAAAAACTTAAAGATGGAAACGGAAAAGATGTTGTAGATAGCAATGGTAATTATATTTACATCAAAAACATAACCGACGAAAATGATGATATTGTTGCAACAAACAGAGCAGTAGGAAAGGGTAACTCGGAAAATGATGTATATATCCTTTATGAACAAGTTAAACAAACAACAAAAATTACACAAATTGTAAGAAGCGTTCAAGGTTCATCTAGCGATATAACAATAACTGACATATTAAAAATGGAAGTTTATAACGATAATGCTTCAAAACCAGAGATTAAGAACCCAAAATATATCTACAAAATTAAAACTGCTCAAAAGAATATCTATGATGCAATAACAGTTGTAGAAACCGATACTTCAATATTTCAATCAGAATACTTTATTGAAGATAAGCACCAAACAGAGTCTTGGGCATACTACATTACAGTTGGTGGCGAAAATATATTTGGAATAGACATCACAAGACCTGAAATTTAAAATACTTAACGGAATGGAAAAATGGAGAAAAAAATGAAAAGATTTATAAAATTATTTAGTATCATTTTTGCGTTAGCTTTTGTTATAACGCTATATGGGTGCGGTGAAAACTTTGACAGGTTTTTGCTCCATTTTTCCAGCCAAAGTATTGAACTTGGCTTGGGAGAAACAAAAGACTATCAAATTGAAATAGAAAACTATTTTAAATCAAATATTCACTTTGATTATAGTTTTGATAGTGAAATAGCAAGGGTTGAAAAAACAGAAGAGATAGAAGATGGTGTGTTTAAAATCCAAGTCATAGGATTGGCAAGTGGAAACACAACATTAACTATCACACTTTTGGAAAATAACTCAAAAATTCAGGTACCAGTAAAAGTATATGAAGATATTCGTTCATTTGCACTAAAAGATAATTCATTTATGTATGTGCTTAGGGGACAAAATTTCTCAATAAGTGAAGATTTGTTCAACTTTGAACCAAGTTCAACATTGCAAACAAAACTTAACTTTAAGATAAATGGTGAAAATGTTGAAAATGGACTATATCCAACTGACGAAAACACACCAGACCTACTTAATGTTGTTGCACAAAGTGTGTACAACGAAAATTTAAGTGTTGAGTTTGATGTTATAGTGTTGGATGAAATAAACTTAAATAGTTTGGAATATACAACAATGTCGGTCTATAATAGGGAACTTGCAAAATATGAATATGTGAACTCTACAATAGACGAAATACCGGGAGTTATTACACTTATTCCGAATGATGAAAATGAATATATCAAAAAATTGCAATTTGTTTATAATCCTGAATATGGCTACGAATATGAATTTTTAAGCAAAAATGGCAATTTGATTATAGACAAAGAAATAAATTCGGATGTGGAGAATTCAATAAACTTAAACTTGCAATATCAAGACGGAAGAACCGAAAGTTATGACGAATTGATTGTGAGAATAAGTCACAAAGGTTATTCAAAGTACTATGTTGATTTATGTTATAAAGTTGACATAAAGTTAATTCCAAAAAATATTAAATTAAATGGAAATTCTGGAAAACTCAGTTTTAATTTGTTCGATAACAATCCAAGTGAAAATACACAAGAAGTTCTTTTTTCCTTGGACCCCATAAATGCAGAGTTTTCTCCAATCAGCGTAAAATTTGCACTTGTTGATGATTTAGGACAAGAAACACCTACAACTTATAAAGCTTTAAAGCCATATATCAGCGTAAAATATGGCAATTATGAGTTAAATGATGATAACAATGCCCTAACAGACGCAAGTGGGACACTCTCAATTAATGGTGTAAGAGTGTTAGATGAAAAATATAAAAGTATAAAAATCACATTTGAAGTGGAATCGCCTCTTTCCAAAAACATAGTTTCAAACTATATGGAAATAACAATACAAAAGGGAGCAAAAGCATTCAAAGTTGATGAAAAATACAAAAATGACACAATTTACATCAAAAAGGGAGAAACACAACTCTTTGATGGGTTAATTGTTGAAGAACCTGATGCATATATTGGCAACATATTGATTAGTTGCGATGCCGAAAGTTTAGGTTATTCAAAATTGACTCAAGTTCAAGAAAATGATAAGCAAATTCAAATAGAAGCAGTTAATGTTGGAAAAACATTGTACACTCTCACATTGTCAAATGGAATAAAAACAAGATTGACTGTTGTTGTCAAAGAAGAATTAAATATAAACGATTTTATGGTTTATGTTTCTTCAAACACAAGCAAAAGAATTGCCGAGATTGAATACAAAAAAGTTAAAGGAACAAATGTTGACACCATAAAAAACATTGATGTTGCAGGAAGCGGAGTTAAGTTTGATATTGCATATATGGTAAAACCAAGTAGTGTTGACAGCGATATGTACAGTGTTAAATTTACAAGTGATGATACATCAATTGTTGAGATAATTAACAATAAAACGGTAAAAACAAATGACACTTCTGCAAAACTTGTAAATATATCCGTAAGTTTGACTTATCATACCATTGAAGATTTTTGTTTGGTAGAACAAAAGTTGGACGATGAAAAAACTTACGATTTTACAATAAAATGCTTTGAACCATTAAGTTCATTCTCTTTGCTTGGCAAAAATGACGGAAGAAAAGACGATAAATATAAAAATATTGTTGATATTTACAATGACACGCCATATATTGACAAGTTAATGGCAAATGCATCTTTTAAGGCAAATGCAATAACATCAAGTGGCAAAAAAGATGAAGAAATAATAAAAGAAATAAATTGGAGTTTTTCTGTTGAGAGTGAAGGTTATACACAAGATGGGCAAAAAACAACAGACTTAACAAATATTTACTATTACGAATTAACCGAAATTGGCGGAAGTATTGTGTTTGGAAAATTCTATCCACAAACGCAAAAATTCAGTTGTGAAGATAGTCAAGACTGCGATAATTTAAAGTTTTTGATTACAGCATCAATAAACAAATATGGACAAGTTTGGTCGTCAAGTGTTCAAATTAACATAAAAACATATGTAAAAGTTACAGATATTTGGGTTAAAAACTACACTCAAAAGATATATCTTGACGCAACAAATAATGAATATGATATATATCCATATGTTGTGCCAGAAAATGCAACAAACTTAAATTACACTGTTCAAGCAATTCCAAACCAAGGTTCGGATTTATCAAGTTTGTCCTTTGTTTATAACTCAGAAAAAATTACATTAAAATATTCTGGTGGAAAGGGTGGAAGTGGAAAAATTTGTATTGTTCCTTATTCAAGTTACCTTTCTAACAGTGAATATGAATATAGTTTGGAAATCGAAGTCGTTATTGGGAATGGTTTAACAAAAGATGCACCATTACATATTTCAACTTGGCAAGAATTAAAGAATATAGATTTGGAAAAATACTATATTGTTAGTGGGATAATTGATGCAAATGGTGAAGAAATTGAACCACTTGGCGTATTAAATGGTGGTATTACCGGAGAAAGTGGTGCAAGAATTCAAAATTTTGTAGTAAAAAAACCAAGTAATATAAAAAACGAAGGCAATGCAAAATATTATGGGCTCTTTAGCATAATAAATGCCGGTGCTTATTTGGAAAACATTGTTATAAGTGGGAAAATTGATGTCCAAGAGGATTCAAATACATCAAGTTATGTTGGACTTATTGCCGGATTAAATAAATCAGACAATATAACAAATGTTAATGCAATATTGCAAGGTGATGAAAAAACAAAATTGTCACTTGTAAAATTAAATGGAAATGTTGAAAATTTTGTTGGTGGTTTTTGTGGATATAATGAAGGAACAATAAAAATTTCGCTCCCATGCGAATCAACATTGATTGTTTCTATGCCAGACGATTACACATATCAATTGGAATTATCAGACATACAAGGCAGGTACTATTTTGGTGGCATAGTTGGATACAACAAGGGCAACGGCCAAAAAGATTCAATTTTGTTTGATACAAAAGATGATATTATCTATAGATATAACGACTATGGCACAACAGTTGCAATAAATATGAATGTAGTAGTTCCACTTACACAAAATAACAAAGAAAGTAAATCTTGTATTGGTGGGATTGCCGGTTATAATGAAAACGGAACAATTAAAAATGTTTTAGTTAGGGGAAATATTCATAGACAAACAGGTCAACAAACATACAGGCCAAATAATGTTGGTGGACTTGTTGGTTATGCAAAAGGTGGCAAATATATAAATTGTATTTCAAGACTATTTGTTGCCGGCTATGAAAACATTGGTGGACTTGTTGGATATCTTGAATGCACAACAGACACCCAAATAACAAATTGCAAAGTTCAAGCATTAGACAATATGAAAACCGATTTGGAAGCAACAATGATATTAAGTTACAACGGTGTAAATTATAATGCAATTTGCAATGGCGATGATATGATAAATATCAAAGACAAAACAACAAGCACAATAACAAAAACATATATTGATAGAACTCTTGTTTCAACCAAAACGGAATCACTCACTCAATATTATGGAGATATATTGTGTTTTGACGGAAGTCAATATAATGGCCAATCATTTGCACAAGCAGGTGAAAAATCGTTAATTTTCAAAAACTTTTATAATTCAAACAACTATCCAAACAATACAATAATTTTGATGTACTATGACCTTGGAAAAGACGGGCAAGGCAACAAAGTTATTAGCGAAATAATAAATCAATTGAACGAATGCTATTTGCCAAACGATTTGTTTAATGATTCACTTCTTGAATATACAATTGAATCAAAGGATACTTCAATAATTTCGGTTGAAGCAACTGGAAAATTGATTTTGCACAAAACTGGAAATGTAACATTGGCACTTCAAAATAAGTTAAATATAAAAGATAACATGGAACTTAAAGTTGTTGTCACAAATTACATTAGCAGTGATACTTCACTCAATATATACACAAATTCAAACAAAGTTGAGGGCTTAATTACAAAAGATATGGATTTGCAAATTTTGAACAGAAGTACTATTGCTCTATATCCAAAGTCATCAAGTTTGTTAAGAAATATTGGGCTCACACTTGTTGAAAACACTGATGTAAAAATTAAAGTTTTGCAAGATAGTGAAGATTATTTAACAATTTCTCAAACAAAAAATAATGTAATTTACCTAACAGGGAAAGGTACTGAAAAATCAGTAGACATACAAAAACTTTATTTCTATATTTATTATGATTTAGGGAACGGCGATTTTAGATATTTTGATTCAAGAATTGGGCAATTTGTTCCAGTGAAAGAAGAAAATAATGAGATAACTTCATTATTCAATTACGGGAATATGGAAGTTGACCAAAAATTGACACCTTCATTTGTAGCAAAATATAATTTTACTTTGGGAATTTATGATTTAAGTGTGGACAAAACAAATATGACGCTTGCTCCAATTGACAATGTTGACATTAACTTAACATATAAATCATTATCAGACCTTGATAAAATTAGTTTGGAAATTTATTACATTGATGGCGAATTTATGGAAAAAATCAAAAATGATGAATATTTTGAAATATCCATAACCGAAACAAAAGAAAATGAATTATACAAACAAACTTACAATGTTTCGATGAAAACATCAAATATAAAAATTGGGAAATATAGATTTAAATTTGTAAATAGCACAAATAGTCTTTATAAAAATGTTGAAGTTTTATATATTTCTCAACCAATCAATAATATTGTTGTAAAAAATTATAACGATATTACAAACAAAAATATCAAAATAGTTGATGAACTAACAGGAAAAGAATACTTTAACACAAGTTATGCAATGCAAGAATCTGATAGTGTTGCCGCAGGTGGTGTAAACATACTTCGTATTGATGTTGCACCTTTCTATGCAGATTTTGATTATGTTGAAATAACAAATTCTGCAAATAATATGCAAACAGGAAAAATTCTTATGTTCTCTTTGCTTACAAACAGTGAAAAAGAAAACCAAAAAGTTGTGTCAACAGACAGTTATTACACATCAAATGGTATAAGAATTTACAAAAATGCATTAAAAGATGGCGATATTACTCTATTATACACATTGTACACAAATGTAATTGAAGGTGAAGTTGTTGATATTGATATAAACTTCTATAACAGCAATGATGAAAAAGTGTTTGAAACATATAATCAATCTTATGTTATAGATATTAACAAATCAATAACAGTAACATTAAAAGACAGAGATAGTGAGATTCGAAATAATGTAAAATACATTGCTCGTGGTTATACATATGGACTTGATGTAAAATCAGTTGGATACAATTTTGACGAAATTAAGATTGTTTCAAACTCTCCATACCTTTCAATAATAAGAGATGGCGACAGTTATCAAATGAAAGTTTCGGAGTTTGTAACATATGGCAATGGCGAAAATGACGAAGGTGCAAAGGCAAGTGTTTCATATTATGGCGAAAGAATTGTTAATGGTCAAAGGGTACAAAGTTCTTTTGGCACAATTGATTTTGTGATTGTTGAATATGTTTTGGATATAATAAATAGCGGAAACGATTTGGATATTTCAAATCTTATAGACACATCCCCGCTTGAACTTAATGTTAAGAACACAATCAAAGATATAAGAGTTTTAATTGCAGACAAAATAAGACTTGAAAATGCGAATAGCGCGTCAAATGCAGTTAAAAAGTTAAAGCAAGATATAGTAAATAATGCCTACTTTGAATATCAAGCAGATAGAATTGGTGGTGAATATAAAAGACTATTCAATACAGGAGATACAAAAACTTATAACGATGAGTATATGAGTATTGATGGCTATTCAGTAACACCAAAGCACGTTGGCGAAAATGTATTCAGTTTCCGTATACTTGTAAAAACAATTACATACAGAAACGGATATATAAAAGTAACTATTGACGAAGAGGATGTTTCATCAATGACATACACACAAGTTGGTGTTAACATAAATCAAAGTATTTCATCAAAGAACTATTTGCCAATAAAAACCTATAATGAATTGCTTAATATGAAAGAAGATTGCAAATATAGATTGCTAAATGACATAATAATTGAAACAGATTTCACTCCAATCTCAACAAATATTAGAGAACTTGATGGAAATGGTTATTGTTTGATATTTAGATACAACTATATAATAAATAATGCTGAAAGTTTTGGTGTGTTTGGCGAAGTTGGCGAAAATACCATTATAAAGAATTTGACAGTAAAAATTGATTCATACAAAGAAATTAACTTTACTTTTGAGAATGCTGATGTTCAATCTTTTGATTTTGGACTTTTTGCAAGTTCAAACAAAGGTGTCATCACAAACTGCGAAGTAATTGCAGGGAACTCAACAAGTTTGTTAAGGGTAAATAACTATGCGTCAGTTGATATCACAGCATCTTCAAATATTTCAGCATTTGTCGCAAAAAATGAAGGTTATATAACAAATTCTCGTGTTCAAATAAGAATAGAAAGTGAAGGTGGTAACCTTTCTGGTTTTGTTGGAGATAATGACGGACATATTGCAAGTTGTTATGTAAAAGAAAGTTACATAAGAAACACAAGTCCAGATGTAAAAAATTCAACAGCAGGTTTTGTAAAAACAAATAATTCAAAAATCATTAACAGTTATGTTGAAGGAAAATATGTAAGCGGGAACAAGAAAATGTATTGTGATGACTCTCAATATTTGGTAAGAGCATCATCAATCGCATCTACTTTTGTTTATAATAACAAAGGAGAAATAAATAATTGTTATGCAAATATTCCAATTATTTCTTCATCTCAAAACTCTGGTTTTGTTTGCATAAATGAAGGTTTGATTGAAAATGTTTACACAACATCAAGACTCGGCGACAATGATACACAAAACTATCCATTCTTTATAACAAACTTGGCAGAAATAAAACATTGCTATTATTTGAATGATGATAACTTTAATGTTAATGTAAATAAGTCAAATGATGGGCTTGATGGCGATGTTTTGAGAAAAACATCATTACTAGAGTTTGCTTTAAATAAAATTGTGGATGCTGAAAATAGAATAATTACAAACGAAGAATTGTTCTCAACATTTGTATTTAATGGTGCAAGCAAAGTAAATCATGGCGTTTGGTTCTATGCAAATAATGACACAACAAAAGATTTACTAAAAACTCAAAATGGTAGATACATTAAAATTGGGGAAAAAATTGGTGTTAGTGATTATTACTATTTGTTAAGAAAAGTAAATACCATAGAAAATATTGCCGTTGATGAGTTTAAAAAACAGGGTAGCGAAAACGCAATTAACTTTGTTTCATATAGACCTCAACTTGTTTCGGCAAATGAATTAGCTTATTCACATTATCAATTGTCAGAAGACGATAGCAAGTTAAATGAAGAAACAGGCGAAATTGATTATGTATATAACATTGATGGTTGTGATGCGGAAGGTACTTTAACAAATCCAATACTTATCTATTCAGCAAAAGAGTTGGAAAGCGAAATTTATAACAGTGCAAAACTTTCAAAAAATATATACACAAAGTCAATAAGACTTGCAAAAGATATTGATTATTCTGCAGAAGATGTTGTAACAAGTTCATTGTATAAAGTCATTTTTGCAGGTAAATTTGACGGAAACGGGTTAAAAATATCGGGTTATGCACTAAACACAACCGAATCACTATTCAGTGCAGGATACTTTAGTCAAATAGGATATCAAGGGAAAGATACTCTATTCCAAAATGTAATATTTGAGCCAATATATATCAATATGCCAAATGTTCGTGTTGTTGGTGCAGTTTGTGGGTTGTTGTTCAAGGCCGATGTTTACAATGTTGAAGTAAGCGGAGAGGTCGCTCAAAATCAAACACTTGTTGTAATTGGCAAAAATATTGTTGGTGGATTGTTTGGAAGAACATTAAACGATTATGAAATCAAAAATGTAAAATCTTCTGTTTCAGTAAACGCAACAAATGTTTGCAAACAAGAAGATTGGACAACCGAAAATGCACAAAGCACGATATTATTCAACGAAATAACATCAAATATATCAACTGTTTCGTATTCAGGAACCGTAATAGGTTATGTTGGCGGTTTTGGTTTTGTCCAAAACGCAAGCACAAATAACTGTGCCGCCATTGGTATGGTAAGTGGTTTGATGTTTGGTGGAATTGGAACAAATGCACAAGTTTCATATATTACAATGAATCCACTCGCAAGCAAGAGTTGTTTTGTGTATGCAAGCGTGTATGGTGGCATCTTGGCAGGCGAAATTCGTGGTGTTGTAAACTATGTTGATATTAACTTGGATAAATACCAAGATATGGAAGAATATTTTGGTGATAATGGCAAGTTTGATGAAAAATATTATGATATTTTCAAAAATGCAAATATATCTGCACAAGCACTTGGCGGACTTTGTGGACTTTTAAAAGGTGAATATTACAACAATACTGACGTAAGTGAAGGCAATTTGCCAAGCGGTACAATTTACAATTGTGATGTTAGATACAATATTAACTCTTACAAAAATTCAAAGAAGAATAATATTGCAGGTGGGCTTGTTGGAAAAATCTCACAAAACGGAACAATCATAAACTCAAGTTTTGTTGGTAATGTTACATCAATAATTATTGCAGGTGGGCTTGTTGGAAAAGTTGAATTAGATACTTTAAAAGAAACAATGGTAAATATCAAAAATTGTGTTGTTGGCGAAAAAGATAATAATTCGATTATTGAAATAAATAAACCGGCATCAGTTACTGTTGAAAATATAGAAGTTGCACAAGTTTATGTTGGTTCAGTTATTGGTTGTGTGAGTGGTGAAGTTCAAACTGACAAAGTCGCATTCACACAAATCAATCTTGAAAACATCAATATTGATGCAACATACAAAGTAAAAGTTACAGTCTATGGCAAGAGTGGCGATGATTATATCGTTTGGGATTTTGATATTATTGGTGGTGTTATGACTCAATCTAACATTCAAAATTACTTCAATAATACTTCATATAATAGATATAGTGTAAAATTTACACAATCATCCGGATGCAAAGTTAATGTTTCAAGACCAAATTATGATTTGTCAAATTTGGGAACAACTGGGGCATCAAAGGAAGGTATAATTGTTGCAAGCAAAGATGTTGACAATCGTCTTGTTAAAAATAAAGATATTGTAAAACTATCTTAAAATTTAACAGAATTTGCAAATAGTTTCAAAACAAGGAGTGGTTTTTCTCCATAAAACTTGTTTTGAAACTATTTTTATTTATTTTTGAGTATTGACAGTAAAAATTATATGATATATAATTAGATGTAAAAATTTAGGAGCGATATATGAAGAAGTTTTTAATGTATGTTGTAGTGTTAGTTGGTATCTTGTTCATTGGCTACACAACTTATTATTTTGTTAGAAACAATGAAACAATATCTATGACACTTGCAGAAAATGAAAGTGTTTACATCAATAAAGATGAAACATGTGAATTGCCTATAAAATGGACAAAACCTTACAGTTCAACAAAACTTGAAATAAAGGTGCTCAATGAAAAAATTGCAGTGTATAACGAAGAAACAAAGTTATTCACAGGCGTTGGTGGGGGAACAACAACAGTTGAAATTATCCCTTCAAACAAAAACTTTGGGCCATTTAGATTTGATATTCATGTTGGTGATGGTTCTCTTATGTATCCATTTACAATCAAAAATGAAATTGAACTTGCAAAAATTGGCAAAGATGAAAAATACACTCTTAATTCATCATATATTTTGATTAACGACTTGGATTTGTCTTCATATGAAAATTGGGAACCAATTGGTGTTTCTTTGTCAAAACCTTTCACAGGAACTTTTGATGGGAACTTTAAGTCAATTTCAAATATGAAAATCACAAGTGCCACAAATGCAGGCTTGTTTGGTGCAATTGATTCATCTGCAGTTGTAAATAACTTGATTTTAAATAATGCAGAAATTAGTGGCGAATTTGATAATGCAGGGGCAATTGCCGGACAAAGCAAAGGCATTATAAGACTTTGCAAAGTTAACAACTTTAAACTTACAAACACAAAAGAAAACTCAAACAATGGTGGTGTTGTTGGCTATATGACTAACAATAGCACAGACAACAAGTTTGTATCTTTTGGTTATGTTGAATTAACAACAGCTCAAGTAACAGCAAGCACAAATGGTAATTTTGGTGGTATTGCTGGTTATATGGCAGGAAGTGTTGTAATGAACTCAAAAGCAATAATTTCAAGTTATACAACAATGTCAAACTCATTATTCTTTGGTTCAGTTGCAGGAAATCTTGAAGATGCAATAAGTACGGACAAATATACTTTCTCTGTTGTAAAGAACACACTTGCAATTGTTGAACATATTTCAAAGGATAATTCATCAACAGTTCTTGGAGCATTGATTGGTAAAAACATTGATAGAAATATTGGTGGTTATTCAAATATTATCAAATCTTGTTACTATGCTTGCACAGATGATATAACAGAAGTTGTTGGCAATTCTTCAACAACACTTGACTTAACAAAAGTTTTCAAAAGAGATATTCTTGACCTTAAACAAAAGGAAACTTTTGTTGGTTGGAATTTTGATACAATTTGGACAACACAAGATGACACAGTTATCAATGAAATAAATATTGATACAGCACAACCTGAAGCAATAAATGAATATATCCCTGGCGAACCTATCAATACAAAAGAGGATTTATTAAGAATTATTGAAGCAATAAGACAAAATCCTTCTTCTGGTGTTGTGTATGAAATAAAATCAAGCATAGATCTTGACCTTGAAGGAAATGAATGGCAAACAATTGCTCCGGTTATGTCAAGACCAATGACTAGTTCACTTATTTGTGATGAAGGTGTTACAATCACAATAAGAAATGGAAAACTCTCTGGAGATAATTCAAGTTTCTTTGGATATATTTCAGGGGTAAATACAAAAGTTAATAATATTATATACAAAGATATAACAGTAAATTCAACCGCAAAAAATGTTGCACTTGTTGCAACAGCACTTCTAGATAATGCAACTTTGGATAATATCCAAGTTCAAAATTGTGAAGTTTATGGAAGTTCAAACACAGATAATATTGCAGTTGTTGTAGCAACAAATAATGGTTTTGTAACAAATGCAAAAGTTAATGTTAATTCAGCAAATGTAAATACATTAAAGACAGAAAGCACAACAGTAACGATGGGAATTTTCAGTGCTATTAACAATAAAACAATTTCAAATGCAGTTGTAGACTCATACAAAATTATTGCAACATCACAAAATATTGATGCAACAGCACAAATTGGTGGAATTAGTGGTGTAAACAATGGAGAAATATTAGATGCACACAACCTTGGTGCAACATTAGATATTGATTTCCGTGGAACAATTTATGCTGGTGGTGTAACATCAAAACTTACTGACGGAGCAAAGGTTGAAAGAAGTTATGCAATTTCAACATTAAAAGTTCCATACACAAACAAAAATTCACATATGGCAGGAGTTGTTGCTTATTCAACAAGTGGTAGCATAAAAACAAGTTTCTTCCGTGGAACAGTTGAAGGTTATAATGCAAGTGGTATTTGCGAAATCAACTCTGGTTATATTGACCAATGTTACGCAGTTGGCGACATAAAAGGAACAATCGTTTCAGGAATTGTAAACTACAATAATTCAAGCATTACAAATTGTTATGTAATGGGAAAAGTTACAGGAATGACAAGTGACGCAGTTGCAAATGGTATATGTTATACATTGCCAGAAGGTAGCAGTGTAAACCATTGCTTTGTAAATGTTTCTTATGCTGATGGACTTGGCAAAAAGAATGCTGAATCAAACGAAGAATTTAGAGCAGAGTTTGAAAAGGTATTTGGACCATTGTTCAATCTATATCCAAAAACAGGAACACTCACAAACTCAATCATTATTAACTATGAAGATGCAAATGTCAAAGGTACATTCTTTGATGCAATAAAAAATGGTTGGATAGATTGTTCAAACGAAGAAGCAAACGGACAAAAAGGTGATTACGAAAAATTTAAGAATGATGCAAAATTTGATCAATCAATTTGGGTATTTGACTCAAATGCAAATGATGGATATCCTTATCTTAAAAATACACCTGTTGTAGACTAATAACAAAAAGACTTTGAAATTAATTCAAAGTCTTTTTTTGTATTTAAAATTAGTTATTATTTTCTTCCAACAAGAATGTCCCGGGGCCATCGGCAATCATATCAATATCCATATGAGTCCTAAACACTCCGGTTTTTGTTGAAATACTTTTTGAAAGTTCATCTCTTAATGCCAAATATATTTTTTCTGCAATTTCGGGGTTTGCTGCATGAGTAAAATCTGGTCTATTTGTGTTTTGTGTTCTTCCATATAATGTGAAGTTGCTGACGAGCAAAATTTCGCCACCAATATCCATAACATTTTTATTCATTTTGTCATTTTCGTCGCGAAAAATTCGCAATTTTAGTATTTTATTTGCAAAATGCTCAACCATATCAATACTATCTGTGTCACTTACCCCAAATAGAACAATTAACCCCTCTTTTATTTCGCTAAACTTTTCGCCTTCACTATAAAGTGTTGCTCTTTTTACTTTTTCAACAACTGCTCTCATTTTATGTCATTACCTCTAAAACTATATGGCAATAATTCGCCAAGTTTGTAAATTTTGTAATCATCAACCGATTTCGCTACAATAATTTCAAAATTGTCATCGGCGAATTCTGCCATTGTTTGTCTACAAATTCCACAAGGGTAGGTGTAGTCATTTGAACTTGAACAAATTGCAATTTTTGTTAATTTTCTTTCACCACCCAAAATCGCACTCATTATTGCATTCCTTTCGGCACAAATTGTTGCGCCAAAAGTTGAATTTTCTATGTTTGCACCAATATATGTTTTGTTACTTTCAGCAAGAACGCAAGCTCCAACATTAAATTTTGAATATGGGGTGTAGGCAAGTGTTTTTGCATTTATTGCTTTTTCTATCAATTCTTTATTTGTCATATTTATCCTTTTAACTATTTAATGCTTCACTAACTTTGCAAGCGCAAGCAACAGTTGCTCCAACAATAGGGTTGTTGCCCATTCCAATAAATCCCATCATTTCAACATGTGCAGGAACAGAACTTGAACCAGCGAATTGTGCATCGCAGTGCATTCTCCCCATTGTGTCTGTAAGTCCATAACTTGCAGGACCCGCCCCAACATTGTCTGGATGGAGTGTTCTTCCTGTTCCACCACCACTTGCAACGGAAAAATATTTTTTACCGTGGTCATAGCACCATTTTTTGTAAGTCCCTGCAACAGGGTGTTGGAAACGAACAGGGTTAGTGGAGTTACCAGTAATTGATACATCAACGTTTTCAAGTTTCATAATTTCAACACCTTCCAAAACATCATAAGCCCCATAAACTTTAACATTTTTCTTTTCACCAGAAGAAAAAGATTTTTCTCCCAAAACTTTTAATGTATGAGTTTTGTAATCATATTCTGTAGAAACATAGGTGAAGCCATTTATTCTTGCAATAATATATGCAGCATCTTTTCCAAGTCCATTTAATATAACTTTTAATGGGGTTTTTCTTACTTTGTTTGCAGTTCTTGCAATTCCCATTGCCCCTTCTGCGGCTGCAAAACTTTCGTGACCTGCCAAAAAGCAAAAACATTTTGTATCTTCGCTTAATAGCATTGCGGCAAGATTCCCATGGCCAATGCCAATTTGACGCTCATCACTAACACTTCCAAAAAGACAAAATGCTTGTAATCCTTGTCCAATATATCTTGCAGCATCTTCTGCATTTTTGGCATTATTCTTAATTGCAATGGCACAACCAAGTTCATATGCGAAAACAGCATCATCAAAACATATTGGTTGAACACCTTTTACAATGCTTTCAACATCAATGTTGTGTGCATCACAAATTTGTCTTGCTTCGGTTAAATCTTTTATTCCAAATTTCTTTAAAGCAAGGTTTATGCTTTCCATTTTTTTTGTTACATTTTCTGTTATTTCCATATGTTACTCCTTTCTTGGGTCAATAACTTTTACTGCTTCGTTAAATCTGCCATAAACTTTTTTCGACTTTTCCATTGCAACAGCATAACTATCGCCATTTG
Organism: uncultured Clostridia bacterium; assembly: GCA_945919375.1. GTDB lineage: Bacteria > Bacillota > Clostridia > Christensenellales > UBA1242 > UBA5893. Next base: position 12,645 of record CAMEJD010000005.1, on the reverse strand, counting down.
AGAGTAGTTGCATAAAGTTTCCAATGTTCACATATTCATAGCCAATTATTTCACTATTTTCATCAAGACCAAGTTTTGTGATATATCCTTCCGCCAGATTCATATATCTTGGCCCTACTTTTGAATTTGCATAACAAGTTGAAACTGCACTTGATAAGTTTTTCCCAAGGTCCTCAAGTGCACTCCCTTCACTTAGACCACCTTCACTAAAAGCGGACTGACTTCGTCCGTAAACAAGTTGCATAAATGCTTGTTTCATTGCAACATTTATCGCATCGCAAACTAGGTCAGTGTTAAGTGCTTCCAAAATGGTTTTCCCGACCAAAATTTCACTTGCCATTGCTGCCGAGTGCGTCATACCTGTGCAACCAACCGTTTCAACAAGTGCTTCTTTTATTATTCCATTCTTTACATTTATTGTAAGTTTGCAAGCACCTTGCTGTGGGGCACAAGTTCCACATCCATGTGTAAACCCACTGATGTCTTTTATTTCTTTTGCTTGAATCCATCCGCCTTCTTCGGGGATTGGCGATGCACCACGACTATTAAGGCAGTGCAGTTGTTCTGTATGTTCCATAGTTTCTCCTTTTCTTTACTAGTATATAATTTTTTATCATTTTAACCAAAATATTTTTGCATAAATTTATCAATTTTTTATATTGTGTTGACAAAATCTTTTATTTGGTGTTTAATAACTTTGTTAATGATGAAAATTGCAAAGTAGATTTTGTGTAGGTAAAAAGAGAAGAACTGGTTGCTGAAAAGTTCTCAAAGCACAAAGTTGAATTACACAATTGGAGTTAATCGCTATATTTTGCGTAAAAAAATATAACAAGGCTATTTATTTAGCGAAGTAAGGTGGTACCACGAAAGCACATTCGTCCTTATACGAATGTGCTTATTTTGTTTTTTTAGGAGAGAATTATGATAGACACAAAATTGTATCAAACATTAAAAGAAAGGGGACTTTTGTATCAATGTACAGATGAAAAAGCACTAAAAGAAATGTTGGAAAATGGCAAGCCTATCACTTTGTATGAAGGCAGTGATCCAACGGCAGATAGTTTGCATATTGGGCATTGTGTTCCTTATTGCATATTAAGAAGATTTCAAAAAGCAGGACATAAGGTTATTTTACTAATGGGTGGGGCGACTGCATGCATAGGTGACCCCTCAGGTAAAAATGAAATGCGTAAACTTTTGGACAAAGAAACTATCGCAAATAATATTGAAAAAATAAAAAATTCCTTAAAAATCTTTTTGGACTTTGATGGCGATAACCCAGCAATAATCGTAAATAACTATGATTGGTTCAAAAACATTTCATACATTGATTTTATGCGTGATATTGGAATGCATTTTAATATCAACAAAATGCTTTCAAACGAAATTTATGATAACAGAATAAAAGAAGGTGGATTGACCCTTTTTGAACTTGGATATATGCCAATGCAAGCATATGATTTTATTCATCTTAATCGTGAATATGGTTGCACTTTGCAATATGGTGGTGGCGACCAATGGGGGAATATTGCAGCAGGTGTTGAACTCCAAAGAAAATTAAATTTCCAAAATAACACAAACATTAACTTGGTAGGTGCAACAAATCCATTACTTTTAACCCCAGAAGGCAAAAAAATGGGAAAAACTGAAAAAGGTGCAATTTGGATAGATAGGGACAAAATTTCAGCATACGATTTTTATCAAGGCGTGTACCAAACTCCAGATGCTTGCGTTAGAATGATGTTTGCATTATTTACAGATATCGATATGAAAGAAGTTGATAGGTTAATTAGTGAAGATATTGTAAATGCAAAAAAGGTTTTGTCGTATGAAATAACAAAATTTGTTCGTGGAGAAGAAGATGCAAAACTTGCAGAAGAAGCAACAAAGGCATTGTTCAAAGGTCAGGGCGATTTGGATAATGTTCCAACTTATGAAATAGATAAAAATACAATAGAGAGTGGAATTCTTGTCACAGATTTGTTCGTTAATGCAAAATTGCTTTCATCAAAGGGCGAAGTAAGAAGAATGTGTTTGCAAGGTGGAATAATTGTCAATGATGAAAAAGTTATAGATGCAAACAAAATAATAAATTCAAATGACCTAAAAAATGGGTATATTATGCTCAAAAAAGGCAAGAAAAATTTTGTAAAGGTAATAGTTAAATAATGAAACTTTTAAATCAAATTGAGTTGATTGAAAAAAAGTCAAAGTTCTATTCTTTTGCATACCAAATAGAAGGCATTTGTGATGTTGAAAAAATACTCAAAGATTTGAAAAAAGACCACAAAAAAGCAACACATATATGTTATGCCTACAAAATTACAAATGGGCAGGAACTTGTAAAATTTTGCGATGATGGCGAACCTAGTGGAACAGCCGGCAGGCCAATACTGAATGTGATTGAAAAGAAAAATCTAACAAATATTGCAGTTTTTGTTGTAAGATATTTTGGTGGAGTAAAACTTGGTGCGGGTGGACTTGTTAGAATTTATACAAAAAGTGCCAGCACAGTTTTGGGAGGCGAAAATGCAAATAACTAATCTTGTTAGGCGTGGGAAAAGCGAACTATACAAAACTTTTGTTGAAGATGAATATGTTTGCTTGCTTGAAGCAGAAACCATTGTAAAAAATAAACTAAAAATAGGTACAAGCCTATCTCAAACAAAGTTTGATGAAATAAGAGCAGAAAGTGAAAATCTTACTTGCAAAAATATGGCAATAAGTTATGTTTCAAAATGTCTTAAATCAAGGTGGCAAGTGTTTAACTACCTAAAGCAAAAAGGTTTTTTGCCAAAGAGTATAAACGATGCACTTGACTTGCTTGAAGATTATGGTTATATCAACGATAAATACTATGCTGAAGCATTTATAAAAAGTAAGCAAAATACAAAAGGTGTGATGTATTTGAAATCAGCACTAAGGCAAAAAGGTGTAAAAGATAGCGTAATAAATGAAGTTTTGAGTGAGTATGAACCAGACCAAGAAGATATAGTTAATCTTGCAAAAAAATATCTCAAAAATAAACCTTTTGACGAAAAAATCAAACAAAAACTATACAGACATTTACTCTCAAAAGGTTTCACCTATGAACAGGTGAATGGGGCATTGTCAAAACTTTATATTGACTAAAATACAATTGATGATATAATAAATATATATGATTAAAGATTATCAAACAGGTTATTATTTTGACAAAATTTCAAATAGGGCAATAAGAAAAAAACAAGCCAAAAATTTTGATGACGCGTTTTATCAAAAATATAATAATTTAACACTTGACGATTATGCTTTTGGTGAATATCTTAAAAATGCAAACACGATTGGTTGTTGTCATTTTTATGCTTTGCTTCTTGCAAAATGCACACCAAATTCAATATTAAGTGTTGGCGAACTAAAAACATTGGAATCGAGTGTTAGAGATGAATATCTTGAGCCATTTAAACACTCTTGGGTAGAAGTTGGTAATTTTGTTTTGGATACAACTTCAAAACAGATTTACAACAAAGACTATTATTACAAGGCTTTTAAACCACAAGTATACAAAAAATATTCTCAAAAAGATTTACATAATGAAAAAACGTTTTTATTGCATCTTTATTGGTCGCTAAAAAATAGGGAATTTTTGTTAGAAAATGTATTCAAAAATAATTTTAAAAATAAATATAATATATATAAAAATGATAAAGAATTTATTAAAAAGATAAATTCAATAAAAAATAAATATGATATTTTGATAGATGCATTTGATAATGAAGACGTATTAGAAAAATAAATAGCAAAATAAATAAAATAATTCTTTCCTTTTGGAAGGAATTTTTTGTATATATTTTATTTTTTTTAATATTCTAAAAATAAATACTAATAAAAATAAAGAATTATTTTTCGACAAAAAACAAAAGTATTATAAAAAACAAAATGGAGATAATTAAATGATTGATTTTGAAAAATATAATCAAGAACTAAAAGAGAGCATACAAAAGTTTGAAAGTCAAGGCAAAAATGTTTCAACCATTCTTAACGAAAACAACCCACATTTGCATAATATGAAAGTGAAGGGGGAAATATTTTCAAAGATTGACCTTGATAGCGAATTTGAAAATGCTGACCTTCTTGATTTATTAGGATATGAAAGGATAATATCGTGCAAGAAAACAGACAAATAGTAAGAGGAGATATATATTATGCCGATTTAAGTCCCGTTGTTGGTAGTGAACAAGGGGGACTTAGACCTGTTTTGGTTATCCAAAATAATGTAGGTAACAAATATTCGCCAACTATTATTGTGTCTGCAATAACAAGCCAACTAACTAAAGCAAAAATTCCAACACATATTGAACTTCCTGCACACCAATATAACTTGCCAAAAGATAGTGTTATTCTTTTGGAACAGATACGGACAATTGACAAACGAAGACTTAATGAAAAAGTTTGTACGTTAGATTTGGCAAAAATGCGTCAAGTTGACAAGGCGATACTTGTGAGTCTTGGCTTTTATAGTTAATATTGATATTTGATAATTTTGTTGCAATCTCAACTTCTTATAAAAAGTTGGGATTGCTTTTGTAATGATTAAATGTGGATTTTATTATTGTATAATTTCACTTTAAAGTAATACTTATTAAAAATATGAACTCCTAATACTCTTTGACTTTTTTGCAAAAATGTGGTAACTTTATATAGTTATGAAAAATGAAGACAAAGAAAGGTTTATTTTGTACCTTGAAAAGTTATTTCCAAATGCAAAATGTGAACTTGAATATAATGACCCTTTTCAGTTTTTAGTATCAGTAATTTTGTCGGCACAATGCACAGATAAAAGAGTAAATATGGTAACACCAAAATTATTCGAAAAGTTCCCAACTGTTTATGATTTTGCAAGTGCAGACATAAGAGATATAGAAAATCTTATTAAGTCTTGTGGTTTTTATCATAACAAGGCAAAAAATATAAAAAATGCAAGCATTGAAATTGTAAACAAATACAATGGAAAAGTTCCAACAAATATAGAAGATATGATGAAACTTCCTGGTGTTGGAATGAAAACGGCAAAAGTAGTTTGTGGAGATTTGTATAATGCAGATGTTATTGCTGTTGATACCCATGTGTTGAGAATTGCAAACAGAGTTGGGTTGGTTGATGAAAAAGACCCAAGCAAATGCTCAGTAAAATTGGAAAAACTGCTAAAAAACGATATGCCAAGGATACATCATAGATTAGTACTTTTTGGAAGGTATCATTGCAAAGCACAAAAACCTAATTGTGAGCAGTGTGAAATCAAAGATATTTGCAAATACTATAAAAGTAAGTTATAAAATGTTATTTTGCACACTCCAATGTCTTACTTTGGAGAAAACTCATTCAATTTGATACTTGGGATTCCACTTCAAAGTGGTGCTTTGAAGAAATCTCTACATATAAAATAAAAATTAAAAGGGAAAAAAATGTTTTTAGATAGAGTAAAAATTACAATAAAAGCGGGAAATGGTGGCAGAGGTGCTGTTTCTTTTTATCGCAGTAAATTGACTATGTATGGTGGCCCCGATGGTGGCGATGGTGGTAAAGGTGGCGATATTGTTTTTGTTGCCAATGAAGGAATAAACACATTATATGGTTTTTCCTTTAAAAAGAAGTTTGTTGCAACTGATGGCCTTGGTGGCGAAAAGCAACACAGGAAAGGTGCAGATGGAAAAGATGTTATAATTGAAGTGCCTTGCGGAACTGTTATTCTTGATGCCGAAACAGAAAAAGTTATTGCAGATTTGACAAATAACGGGGATAGGTTTGTTGCTCTTAAAGGTGGACTTGGTGGGCATGGTAATGAATACTTTAAAACCCCAACAAGACAAGCTCCAAGATTTTCACAGACTGGGGAAGAAGTAAAAGAACGTCAAGTTATTTTGGAATTAAAGAGCATTGCCGATGTTGGACTTATTGGATATCCAAACGTTGGGAAAAGTACATTGCTTTCTGTAATCACAAATGCAACTCCCAAAATCGCAAACTATCATTTTACAACAATATATCCAAATCTCGGTGTTTGTTCATACAAAGGTAATAGTTTTGTTGTTGCAGATATTCCTGGACTTATTGACGGTGCAAGCGAGGGTGCAGGACTTGGGCATTACTTTTTAAAGCATATAGAAAGAGTTAGAGTTCTTGTACATTTGGTTGATATTTCTGAAAGTGAAGGCAGAAATGCAGTTGAAGATTATTTTCATATCAATTCGGAGTTAAAAAAATATAGTGAAAAACTTGCAAAAGTTCCACAAATTGTTGCACTAACAAAAATTGATATGTTAGATAAAGAAACATTGAATAAAAAAATTAAAGAGTTTAATGAAAAAACGGGGCAAAAGGCAATTCCGCTTTGTTCAATAATTCATGAGGGGCTTGATGAACTTGAAGCAAGCGTTTGGCAAACATTGGAAAAGACACCAAAGCCAGCACCAATTGAAATTGAACTTGATAATTTTGACACAAAGGATAAACAGACTTTTGAAATTGTGAAAATCGATAATGCAACATATGAAGTTAAAGGTGGACTTATTGACAATATGACAAGAGGAATTGTGCTTTCTGACCCACAAAGTTTTGCATATTTTCAAAATGCACTCAAAAAGTTTGGAATTATTGACAAGTTAAAAGAAAAAGGAATGAAAGATGGCGACACTGTTATAATAAAAGATATAACATTCGATTATGAGGAGTAGGATATGATAACAACAAAGCAAAGAGCAAATTTAAGAAAAAGAGCAAGTGTTTTGACACCAATTATGCAAGTTGGAAAAGATGTAATAAAAGATGAATCAATAAAACAAATTGAAGATATGCTTGAAAAAAGAGAACTTGTAAAAATTAGAGTGCTTAACAATTGTGAATTAAATTCAAAGCAAGTGGCAACACTTGTGCAAGAAAAAACAAATTGTGAAGTTGTCCAAGTTATTGGCAAAATTTTTGTAATCTACAGAAGGTCATCTCGCAATGATGTTGAACATATAAAGTTAGATGTCTAATAGTTTTATATTTTTTGGTTTATTATATGTTGGATTTGAAAATGATGCAAATGCAAGCACAAGCAAAATGCTTGACATTATTATATAATACAAACTATAAGGCACAAAAAAACTGCAAAAAAGAATCAAAAGTGAAGAATAAAAATAACCTTTGGTTCTTTTTTTGTTAAGAGCGTAAGATACAAGTTCCGAAAAAGTGTGTTTACCCCTTGATTTAAACTCAATAATTTCTGGATAAATTCCGTATTTTTTAATTAGTTCAAAATATGTTTGTTTGCTATCCAAAAGTACAATTTCTTTGTCAAGACTTGATATAATATTTCTTGCTTTGATGCTATATGTGTTTGCACAAACAATTATTCTTTTCACGTTTTTTGTTTTTATTGAGTTATAAATATCAATGATATTTTGTGGCGAAAGTTCATCAAGTTTAAAAATAGGATACAAAATAATATTGCAATTTTTATAATTAACTTCAATATATTTTGTTTTTTTTGTTGCATTATGTTTGGATTTTGCCAAATTAAAAAAGTAGTTAATAACTTTATTAGTTGGTGAATAAATTAAAGAGTTCGTTATTTCTTCTATCTTGTTTTTTTCATTTATTGACGCTTGTTTTTGGGTGTTTATTTTTAATTTTACAAAGTGGGAAAATATCTCAATTAAAATTGTAATAAAAATTGATAAAAAAATGGCAAGAACAAGGTTTTTTACAAAATATCTTATCCAAACAAATGTTAGCAAAAATATTAAAATTGTTTTAAAAAAAATATCAATGATATTATATAAATTAAATCTTTTCATAGCATAATTATTAACAAAAATATATATTGCAAACATATATTTGACTATTATGTATAAAATTGTTATACTAAATGCAAATAATTGGAGAAATATATGGATTATAATAATGTTGCACAACAAATGGTAAATTTTTTGCAAGAAAATGATGCAAAAAATGTTGAGATATATGACACTCAAGACAGGTGTAATTATGCAAAAAAAATTATTGTTGCAACTAGCAAAGATGCAATTTCGTCAAGGAAATTGGCACTTTTGTTTAAAGATGAATTCAAAAAAAACTATGAGTGTTTTCACACAGATGGTTTGTATAAGGCAGAGTGGATTGTCCTTGATTTCAAAGATATAATTATTCACATTTTCACAAAGGAAATAAGGCAAAAATTTAACCTTGATAAAATGTGGAAACAGGGCAATATGATACAATAATTTTTGTAAAAGGGGTATTGACATTACTTGCCTAGAATATTATAATATATACGAAATAAACAATATGGAGGCAAAAATTTATGCGTAAAAGAACAAAAATTTTGTTAGCCATTGCATTAACTGCGACATTGGCTTGTGGTGCTTTCGCTTTATGCTTTGCAACACTTGCAGCAACAACAACATTCTTTGATGCTGCACTGTTGGGTGGTATGGCCGCAATCGGGTTATTTACAACAACTGGAACAATTTGCAGTGTAAGTGCAAGAATAAGACACAAAATGTTAAAACAACAAACAGAAGCAACTGCCAAAATTCTTGAAAGCAAACTTGAGAAGGGATCTTTAAAGGTAAACACAAAACAACTTGCAAACACAATTACAAAGTCAAATGAAGTTATGGTCACAAATAATATGATGGGGCCATTAAATGATGAGGGTTATTCAAAAGGTAATCCACAAAGGCTTTTTGAACAAAAGAGAATGCTTGAAGGTAGACGTGCTTTGCTTATAAATCAGGGAAAAACAAGACAGGCAGAAGCACTTGAAAAAAGAATCAACAAAATTGACAAAACTTTGAATAGTTCCGAAATTGCACAAATATCAAGCAGATATTCTTACAAGTCTGTTATAACAGGTGAAAAGGATGCAAAAATTCAAGATTCAAGAAACCAAATTTCTTGTTTGACAAACTCAGCCAAAAATGAATTTGAAAAATTTATTGAATCAAATGAATCCATAAAAAACAGAGTTTCTGACAAAGATAGAAATAGTTATGGATATTCGGTTTCACTAAACTTTAAAGACGGAATTCAAAAAACATTTGCAAGGTCAAACTCGGCAAAGAATATGGAACAATGTGAATTGATTCTATTAAAAGAAGCAAAAAGAGAACTTGAAAAGGGTAATATTTCAACTAAAAATTTCCCAATTATTTTAAAGAGAAAACAATTTGGAAAAGAAAGTAAGGTTGCAGATAGTTCCGAATTAAGAATTGAAAACGAACAAGACCTTGACAATAGAATTGATTTAATCAAGGGTTATGTTTCTAATCCAGAAGAATATAAATCATCATCAAAAGCATATGCGCACAAAACTTATCTTTATACTCCAAAAGAAAAAGAGAATACAAATGTAGAAGATGAAAAGGAACTTTAAAAACAAAAAAGAGTTTTGATAATTCAAAACTCTTTTTTTTGTGTTTGTAATAAACTATTTGACAAATTTTGAATATGTAATATAATGTTGCTATGAGTTTGGTACAAAATAATTTTTATATTTTTGGTTTAAGATTTAGTATGTATGGCTTGCTTATTGCAATAGGAATGTTGCTTGCCGTTTTTGTTGTGTGCAAAATTGCAAACAAAAGGGGAATGAAACCAGAAGATATTTACCTTGTTGCACTATATGCAATACCATTTGCAATTATTGGTGCAAGGTTATACTATGTTATCTTTTCCGACCATTCATTCACATTTTGGGAAATTTTTGAAATTTGGAATGGTGGAATGGCAATATATGGTGGTGTAATTGGTGGATGCTTGGGGGTTGTTTTGTATTGTGTAATACATAAAAAGAACTTCCTAAAAATTGCAGATTTGGCAGTTGTTGGGCTAATTTTAGGTCAGGCAATAGGGCGAATTGGGTGTTATTTTGGTGGTTGTTGTTATGGTATTGAAGTTACAAATCAAAGTGCAATGTGGTTCCCGCTTTCAGTTCAAATAAATGGCGTATGGCATTATTCAACTTTCTTTTATGAGAGTATATGCAATTTTATTATTTTTGCGATTTTGCTGTATTTTATATTAAAACACAAACAAGAAAATGGCTCAATCCTGTGTATGTACTTATGCTTATATGGCTTTGTTAGATGTATTATTGAACAATTTAGGGGCGATAGTTTATACATTTGGGGAATGAAAGTTTCGCAACTATTAAGCCTTGGACTTATGATTTTGGGTATAATTTTACTAATTATTATCAACACTAAATCAAAAAAGGATAAAAGTGTTGAAAGTAACCCAAATAATAAAGTTGACTAATATAATTTTGCTTGCTTTGTATTTGCTCTTACTTGTTTTTGCAAAACTGCAAAATATATGGTTTTCTTTGGCACTGATATTTTTGTCAGTGCCTTGTTTTTTAAGGTCATATTTTTTCAAGATTGATTCAAGATTATATGTTGGTGTTTTGTTACTATTATGTGGTATCTTTGGTGTATTGGTGAATTATTATAACCTAAATCTAAATGTATATTATCCAACATATATAATGATAGTTGGTCTTGCATCTTTTTTTGTATTTGCCTTTTTTCGTCAAAAATTTCACTTAAAAGTGTTTGTGATTTGTCTTTTGGAAGTGTTATTATTAGTTGTATATAAATTATTGTATATATCTTTGCAGGAATTCTTGCTTATTGAGTTGAGTCTTGCTATATTTATAATAGCAAATATTTCCAAAAGGATATTTATAAATACAAGGAGTAATAAATGATTAACTTTTCTGTGGCAAAAAACGGATACAATAAAAAAGAAGTTGAGTTGTATATAAAAGATTTGCTGACAAAAGTGGAGGACTTGGAACAAAAAAATCAAAAACTTGAAAATGAGTTAAAGTTTTATCAAGGTCAAAAGAAAGAAATAAAAGAGAAAAACGAAAGTATTTCAATCGCATTGACTGCTGCGGTTGAAAAGGCAAAGCAAATTGAAAAAAGTTCAAACAATGTTTACAAGCTAAAAATTCAACAACTTAATTTGCTATATTCAAAATGGGAAAAGTTGCTTGATGAAATAGTTGACAAATATCCACAAATTGAGCAAGTTGAAAATGTGCAACAACTTTTAACAAAGTTTAAAGACGACATAAAAAACACCTTAAAAGACGATTTTAAACTTTGTTCAATCACTTCTCCTGTAAAAACCGATAATGATACCATAAGACTATTGCTTAAAAAACTTAATACATACCCAAAAGACGAACCAATAAAAACTGTTAAAGTGGAAAGAAAACAACTTTCAAAGGATATGCTAACATCTCAAACCGAGTTGAATAGAATTGAAGACAAAGCGTCACTAATCAAACCAATTTGCAATACGTCATTAAATGAAAAAACAACTGACGGAGAAGACCTTGCTGACAAGTTTTTGGAAGACGACTCAATAGAAAATAACGCATATGCAAATATAATAACATCAAAAGTTGGAGCAATACCAGAAGTTAATGAATCGGGCTTTGACCTAAAAGAAGCAATTAACCCAAAAGATGATTTGGATGAAATTATGAAAGCATTTGATTTCTTTGACCCAAATGAAGATGGTAATAAGAAATAATCTCACAAATACCACAAGTTGTGGTATTTTTTTTATATTCACTTGACTAAATTAAAAAATAAGTGCAATATTTTCTATTATGGATAAATCACAAAACAAAAAATACATTTTTTTAATTGATGTAGATGGAACGCTTGTTAAAGACGGAACAAAGATGATAAACTCAAAAATTGTGGAAGAAATCAAATTTCTAAAATCAAAAGGACACAAGTTTGTTATCGCCACAGGGCGAGTCCTTAATGACGTAACCAGCATAAAAGATGTAGAAATCTTTGATTATTATGCCGTTCTTATGGGTGACTATATATTTGATTCAAAGACACTTAATATTTTGCAAAGTCTTGAATACTTGTCAAAGGATACAGTAAAAAAATTGGCAACCTATTTGGATGATAATAACATATATTGGTCATACAAAACTGCCATAGCACAAAAATCATACAACAAGCCAACGGGCATTGCAAAAAAGTTTTTTGCAGAAGAATGCTCAAAAGAAGAATATGAAAACGATTTAGAAAAAGGCAAGATTCAACAAATTTTAACAAATGGATATGTTGACAAAAGTGCACAGAAAAATTTTTGTGAACTTAACTTTTTTGAAATGCCACAAAACTATACAGATATTAGCCATAAAAAATCATCAAAGGCAAATGTCGTAAAATATTTCAAAGAACACTTTAAAAACTATACTATTGTTGCGATTGGAGATTCACAAAACGATTTGCCAATGCTGACAACTGCCGATATCTCTATTGCCATGGGGAATGCCTGTGAAGATATTAAAAAAAGTGTAAAAATGGTCACATCAGACATAAAGGATAATGGACTGATAAATGCATTTAATATGCTAAAATGCTAGGGAATGTCAGTAAAATTGGGGTAAATAATTAACACTATGCGGGGTGTTTGCGGATTGGGATAAAAAAGTCAAAAAATGTTGAATTTTCTTAAAAAAGTTGTTGACTTTATAATCTTATTATGTTAGTATTCTTATGCTGTTAGGAAGAATCCTGACGGCAAGAACCATAAAAATTAAATATTGTACAAGAATAGTAAAGGTTAATTGTTTAG